>NZ_JBKFEE010000009.1:0-109767 GCF_046503825.1 Asticcacaulis sp. W401b | reverse complement strand
GAGGGGAAGAGGGGGGGGCCGCGTCCCCCTGCACCCCACAACGGGGCACAAACGACCAGCCTTATTGTGTGGCTTGGTGGGGAAGGGGCTTCGCCCGAAGATCATAGAGGCCTGAGCGTATAGGGGTGCAGGGGCCTGCGGGGCCCTGCGTCTTTCCTCTTCTTCATTTCGGTTCCCTCACCAAAGCGTTCCCGAAGTGACGAATCACTCTGCGTCGTTTGACGACAAACCGTCACAAAAACCGAATCTGTTGACAGGAAGGGAATCGGTTTGAACGAGTTTTGCGAAGGGGTGAGCCAAATTGATTCAAAAACCACGGCCCTGCACCGGAGTTTCGACACATCGGGAACGGCTTTTGGCACATCGGGAACAATCCCCTGACACTTCGGGAACGCAGGCTTTGACACTTCGGGAACGCAGACGCGACACAACGGGAACGCTGTGTAGGCCTAGCCCGATGACTCCATTGCGAATTTCAGGTCATTAGGGGCGTTTAACTCTGTAACTTAAGACTCTTGAACCTCTCTAACGTCTTCAGAGATTTAGAAATGGAAAAGGGTTGAAAAGGGCGTTTTGACAAGGGCCGGGGAGGGCGATAGGGTAATTGTAAGACATAATCACAATGGGATGCCGAAATGCCGAAGCCGACCTTTTTATCGCGCCGTCTGTTTATCGGGTCTGCGACCGCCGCTGGCCTCAGCGGACCCGTCATCGCGCAGGCTAAAAGCGCGCCGATCATCAACCCGATTATCCGGCAACGCGCTGATCCGCAAATCCTCAGACACAGCGACGGCTATTATTATTTCATGGCGACGGTACCGGAGTATGATCGTCTGGTCATCCGCCGGGCCAAGACGCTGGGCGGACTGTCCGCGGCCGAAGAGGTGGTGGTGTGGCGTCGCCCAAGCGAGGGCAGGATGGGCGGCTATATCTGGGCGCCGGAGCTTCATCATTTCGATGGCCAGTGGCGGCTCTATTTCGGAGCCGGGGACAAGGGTGAGCCCTTCCGTGTGCGCACCTATGTCATCTCAACCGCCGAGGCCAATCCGCTGACCGCCAAGTGGAACGCGCCCGTGCCAGTGCAAATGCCCTGGGACACCTTCAATCTGGATGCCAGCCTGTTTGAGCACCGGGGCGTGACCTACATGATATGGGCGCAGAAGGAGCCCGGCATTGACACCAATTCCAACCTCTACCTGGCACCTCTGGCCACGGCGACGACCTTTGCGGCGACGCCGGTGCGCCTGACCATTCCGACCTATGACTGGGAGACGGTGAAGTACAAGGTCGCCGAAGGGCCGGCGGTGCTAATCCGCAACGGCCGCGTCTTTGTGACCTACTCCGCCTCGGCGACCGATCATAACTACTGTCTGGGCCTTCTGACGGCCAGGGCCGATGCCGACCTGATGGATCCGGCCTCGTGGAGCAAGTCACCGGTGCCGGTCTTCGTCAGTTCGGAAAAGAACAATATCTGGGGGCCGGGGCACAATGGCTTCACCGTCGATGAGCGCGGTCGTGACGTCATCGTCTATCACGCCCGCGACTACAAGGAGATCAAGGGCAACTCGCTTTTTGATCCCAACCGCCACTCTCGATTGCAATATGTGAAGTGGCGCAAGGATGGCACCCCCGATTTCGGTGAACCCGTGCCTGTGGGGCCGCTGAAACGCTGAATTTCTGATTCAAAATCAGTGTCTTAGCTATGTTCCGAGCATTTATAGACGCCACGACAGTTGTGAGGCGCTCAGGCGGCGCGTGAGCGGCCTTCAGGTTCTTTTTTGATGTCCTATGGCCCAAACAAAAAAATCCGCCGTGCAGGCGTCTGAGTGCCCTTTGCGTGGATTTGTGGTTTTAAGCGGTTTGTAAGAAGGCAAACGAAGGGGCCGGAGGCCCCTTCACCCCCTAACCGGGGAGCGCGAACGGCTGGCCAGGTGCAGAGGCGGATAGGGGAGGGGGGCTTCGCCCGAAGACCGGCTCGCACCGTGTTTCGGGGTGCAGGGGTCCTGACCCCTGCCTTCTTTTTCATGTTCGCGAAAAGTGACTTTCCGAACATATTGAATCTCTCATGTTAGAAAAATGAGATTTTCATAACATGTTCCGGGTTTCATGTTAAAACGCTTGCCATGTTGATCCCGACCTATGCCATTCCCGATCTTCCGCCACCGGTCGAACTGGAGACCGTGCGCGTTTACAAGGCGCTGACCCGGGCCAGCCGTGCCCTGGCCGATCTGAAAGGTCAGGCCCGCACCATACCCAATCAAGGCATATTGGTTGACACACTGGCCTTGCAGGAGGCCAAGGCGTCTTCGGAAATCGAAAATATCGTTACGACGCAGGACGAGTTGTTTCAAGCGGACCTGTTCCCGGATGACCCGCAATCCCCTGCCGCCAAGGAGGTGGCGCTCTATCGGGATGCCTTGCGGCTGGGATACGACCGGCTACGTCAGACAGACGGATTGATACCCAATGCAGCCCTGATCGAGATGTTCCGATTGCTCAAGGGGCGCAATGACGGCTTTCGGGTTGTGCCGGGCACTGCGCTGAAAAACGAGATGACGGGCGAAACCGTCTTTGTCCCGCCGCAGGACGGGCAAGCCATTCTTCAGCATATGGCGGCGTTGGAACGCTTCATCAATGATGATGAATTGTCGGCGCTTGACCCTTTGATTAAGATGGCAGTGATCCATCACCAGTTTGAAAGCATCCATCCTTTTCCGGACGGGAACGGGCGAATCGGCCGAATCCTCAATGTGTTGTATCTGACGCGGACAGGTTTGCTGGACATTCCGATCCTGTACCTGTCCCGCCATATAACCCGTCACAAAGCGGACTATTACCGCCTGCTGCAAGCCGTGCGTGATGAGGGCGCGTGGGAAGACTGGGTTGTTTTCATGCTGGAGGCCGTGGCGGAAACCTCGGCCACCACGATACGACTGGTTGAAGGCATCCGGGAACAGATGGCCCGTGTAAAGCATCGGATGCGGGAGGACTTACCCAAGCTCTATAGTCAGGACCTGCTGAACAATCTGTTCCGCCACCCTTACACCCGCATTGAATACGTCCAGAATGATCTGGGGGTGACTCGTCAGACGGCGGCGCGGTATCTCGATACGCTGGCGGAGCAGGGTTTTGTCGAAAAGCACCGTTCCGGCAAGAACAACTATTACATCAATAGCGAGCTGGTGCGGCTGTTCCTTGAGGTGTCCGAAAGCTAAACAGATTGAAGGGGCCGCAGGTGCCTTCACCCCCTAACCGGGAGCACGAACGGCGGGCACCGTGTTTCGGGGTGCAGGGGTTGTGACCCCTGCCTCTTGAACCCACCCTCAGCCGTTAAGCATCCATTCGTGCTGCGGGTCATTGCGGAAGATCCAGCGGCGTTCCGGACCGGCCATGACGTTGAGATAGTACAGGTTGTAGCCATGCGGTGCGCCGACCGGATGATAGCCGCGCGGGACCAGCACCACGTCGCCATCTTCGACCAGCACCGCCTCATCGAGGCTGCGGTCGTCGGTATAGACGCGCTGGAAGCCGAAGCCCTGCGGCGGGTCAATGCGGTGATAATAGGTTTCTTCGAGCTGGGTTTCCAACTCAGGCTCGGCGCTGTCGTGCTTGTGCGGCGGATAGCTGGACCAGTGACCGGCGGGGGTAATCACCTCGACCACCAGCAGGCTGTGAGCCGGGCGGTCCTGCGGCAGGATGTTGCGGACGTAGCGGGTATTGGTCCCCTGACCGCGCACTTCGCGTGACAAGTCTGAGGCGGCGATCTGGCGTACCGCATCGCCGGCCAGACCCGGCGCGGTACAGACGCCCAGCTCAACCGCGTCCACGGCGGTAACGGCATAGGCGGTGGCGGGCGGTACGAAGACGGCGCCCGGCGGCGCGTCCTCGAACGGCGAGCGGCGACCACCCACGGCGGCGAAGTGCTCTGTTCCGGCCTCTATATCGGCGGTACCGCTGACGATAACGAGGCAGGTTTCGCGCGTCTCGTCCTGTGCGCGATAGGTCTGACCGGCCGGCAACCGCACCAGCGTGAACCCGACATAGGTCCAGCCCGCCGACTGCGGCGTGATGACGGTGACGCGGCCTTCGGCATCGGGCGGGGCCGGGCGAACGCGCAGATGGCTCATCGGGCGGCCTCTGACAGACCGGCGGCCTGAGCGGCGGTACGCAGGGTTTTCAGCCCCATCTCCGCATAGGCGCGCGGATCGGCCTTGGCCGGGTCCTGCTCGGCCTCGATGATGATCCAGCCGGCATAGCCGATACGCTTTAGCCCCTGCATAATGCGGTCAAAGTCAATCGAGCCGTCGCCTGGCACGGTGAACATACCGGCCAGCACGCCGTTGAGGAAGCTGGCCTCAGCCCCGGCGGTCTGGTCAAACACGGCCTGACGCACATCCTTGCAATGGACGTGGACGATGCGCTCCGGATGGCTGTCGATCAGGCCATAGGGGTCGATACCGCCCAGAACCGCGTGGCCTGTATCGAGCGTTACCCCGACATTGGGCGTGGTGTGGGCCAGAAACGCCTTCAGATCCGCTTCGTCCTGTACGACCGTGCCCAGATGATAGTGGTAGGCGAGCTTGAGGCCCTGACCGTTGACATAGTCGGCCACCGCACTGAGCCGCGCCCCAAAACGCGCCCAGCCTTCGGCATCGAGATGCGGGCGGTTCTTCAGCGGGATGTCCTTCTGCCCGTGGATGGCATTGCTCGTTTCGGCGATCACGAAAACGCGGCTACCCATGGCCTTCAAAAGCGCCAGATGCCCTTGCAGGGCGTCGATTTCCGCCTCGGCGTCGCGCGTCAGAAGCTCGCAGCTATACCAGCCGCCGACCAGTTCCAGCCCGTAGCCGTCCAGTAGGGCCTTCAGCACCGCAGGGTCTTTGGGAAATTTGCCGCCCAGCTCCGATCCGGCGAAACCAACCTCGGCAATGTCTTTCAGGACGCTGTCAAGCGGGGTATCGCCGCCCAGTTCGGGCATGTCGTCATTGATCCAAGCAATGGGGCTAACGCCGAAAGTAATGGTCATGAGGGATCCCTGAGTGTTTTGAGTTTTTGGTCATAGGCGCTGCGGGCGGCCCGCACGGCGGCAGAGTCGGAGACTTCGGGGACGGCCACGTCCCACCAGGCCCCACCTTCGCCAAGCCCCTGCGTGGCCTCGGTTTCGATAAGGATCAGATTGGCACCGCCGCGTGTTCTGGTGGCTTCTATGGCGCTTTCGAGTGCGTCGATGGAGGCCGCGTGCACGGCATGGGCCCCCATGGCGCGGGCGTGGGCCACGAAGTCGATATCCGGCAGGGTGTCGTGGTGACTGTCTTCGAGGCGGTTGTTGAACGGTTCTCCGCCCGTCGCCTTTTGCAGGCGATGGATACAGCCAAAGCCGCGATTGTCGATCAGGATAAGGGTCAGGCGCACGCCCATCATGACGGCGGTGGCCAGCTCTGAATTCATCATCATATAGCTGCCGTCGCCGACCAGCACATAGATCTCGCGCTCCGGCTCGGCCATGGCCACGCCTAACCCGCCGGCGATCTCATAGCCCATGCAGGAATAGCCGTATTCCATATGATAGCCGCCGCTCTGGCGTGTGCGCCACAGCTTGTGCATATCACCGGGCAGGCCTCCGGCGGCGGCCACGACCACGGCGTTTTCAGGGGCCCGTCGCATCAGCGCGCCCAACACCTGCGCCTCGGTAGGCGTGCCCTGAGCGGCCATCACCGCGTCAGCGCGGGCCTCCCAGACAGAGCGGGCGGCGCTCAGACGCTCGGCCCAGTCCTGCGGGGCCTGATAGTTGCTCGCGATCTGCGACAGGACGGTCTTCGCGTCGCCAATGACGGGCAGGGCGTCGAACTTGTGCGCATCGAAGGCCGCCGTATTGATCGAGGCGATGCGCGCTTGCGGGAAGAGGGCGGCGGAACCGGTTGTGAAGTCCTGTAGCCGTGTGCCGATGGCGATAATCAGGTCGGCTTCACGCGCCGCCTGATTGGCGGCGTCCGTGCCGGTGACGCCGATGGCCCCCAGATTGAGCGGGTGGTCATAGGGCAGTGCGCCCTTGCCCGCTTGCGTCTCACAAAAGGGAATGCGGTGGCTCAGGCAGAAGGCCGACAGGGCGCTTTCGGCCTGACTGTAGCGCACGCCACCCCCGGCGATAGCCAGCGGGCGTTTGGCCTCAGTCAGCGCCTGATGCAGGGCGGCCAGATCATGGGCATCGGCCGGGGCACGGCGCAGCGGCCACAGGCGCGGCTCAAAGAATTTGGCGGGATAGTCAAAGGCTTCGGCCTGCACATCCTGACACAGGGCCAGCGTCACCGGGCCGCACTGGGCCGGATCGGTCAGTACGGCCATGGCGGCGGGCAGGGCCTTCAGTATCTGTTCCGGGCGGGTGATGCGGTCGAAATAGCGCGAGACGGGCCGGAAACAGTCATTGGCCGAGGCGGTGGCATCACCGAAGGCTTCGATCTGCTGCAAGACCGGGTCGGGGCGGCGGCTGGCATAGACGTCGCCGGGCAGGAAGAGGACCGGCAGACGGTTGACGTGGGCGACGGCGGCGGCGGTGACCATATTGGTCGCCCCCGGCCCGATGGAGGTGGTGCAGGCAAAGGCGCGCCGACGCGCCATCTGCTTGGCATAAGCGATGGCGGCATGCGCCATACCCTGTTCGTTATGGGCGCGATAGGTCGGCAGGCGATCGCGCACCGCATAGAGGGCTTCGCCCAGCCCGGCCACATTGCCGTGCCCGAAAATGGCCCAGACGCCGGCAAAGAAGGGCACAGGGCCGTCCTCTGAGTCGATCATCTGCACAGCCATCCAGCGCGTCAGGGCCTGAGCCATGGTCAGTCGGATAAGGGTCATGGCGTCTCTCCCGGTTATTGGCGGGGCTGACGAATGGCCCGCCACCCGTCCACCAGCCGCGACAGCTTGTCTGCCATAACCGCGGTGGCGGCGTCATCATCCATTTCGCCCCGCAGCCACTGGGCCGCCACATCGTGGAAGATGGTCCGACCGATGGCAAAACCCTTCACGCACTCAAAACGGGCAGCCACCGCAAAGGCTTCCAGAAGCTCGTTTTCGGGCGCAGAGAGGCCCAGCACCACCACGCCGCGACACAGCGGGTCATTATCAGCGATGACGGCTTCGATGTGTCGCCAGTTGTCAGCGTCCGCCACGGGTTCCAGCTTCCACCAGTCGGGCTTGATGCCAAGGTCGTACAGGCGCTGCATCCCCCGCGCGCGGGTCATGGCGTCCAACGCCATACCGGCAGGCAGGATCAGTTCCAGCAGCAATTCATGGCCTGAGCGACGGCAGGCATCGAACAGGGTGATCAACTGACGCTCCTGTTCGTCGCGCAGGGCTTTCTCGTCGTCGGGGTGATAGAGGACGAGGCATTTGACCACCTGATTGACAGGCCAGGTGTGCAGGTCGAGCCCGACATCGGCCCCGGTTTCAAATTGCAGCGGCCTTGATTTTGGCACCTCGACCGGGCGGCCGATCCAGTAGGTCGTGTGTCCGGCCTCGCTAAGCGCCTCGGCCCCATAACGGCCATCGAGCAGCACGCCGAAATCGGCATGGCCCTGCGCCAGACGGTCCACGGCCCTGAGCGCCAGCCGCTTGAAGGCCGAGACGCGCGACAGGTCGGCCCTGAAATCGCTGGCCATCTCCTCGAATTGAAAGCGATGATCCATGGCGAGGATCATCAGGGCGTCATAGTCGCGGTGGCGGGTGCGCGCCCAGTGCAGGTGGTCCAGCGCGTTTTGGGCCTCAGCCGTCATCGGGTGTTGCGCGGCCATAAAGGCCTGCAATTCATCAAAGGTCGGCATGGCCGGGGCGCAGGAATGGCGCGTGACCACCAGCGCACCGCAGGCATTGGCCCAGCGCCCGCAGGTGGCGAGGTCTTCGCCACCCAGCCACCCGCGCAGAAAACCGGCGCTGAAGGCGTCTCCGGCCCCCAGCACATTCATCACCTCAATGGCAAAGCCCGGCACGACCAGCCCGTCAGCGATGCGGTCGGGCACCTCGCCGGGGAAGATGGCACAGCCGTCCGGCCCCAGCTTGCACACCAGTATGGCGTTTGTCTGGGCGCGGATGGCCTTCAGCGCGGTAATCACATCCTCATGTCCGCCCAGAATCCGCACCTCTTCCTCAGTGCCGATAATCAGGTCACACAGGGGCGTCACGGTGGCCAGACGCCGGGTGACTTCCGGATCGGCGACATAGCGTTGCTCACCCATGTCGCGGGTCGTCAGACCCCACAGGACGGGGCGGTAGTCGATGTCAAAGGCGATCTGACCGCCGGCGGCCTTCACCTGCCGCACGGCCTCCAGACTGGCGGCAAAGACACCCGGCTGCGACAGGTGGGTGCCATCAATAACCAGCGCGCGCGCCGAGGTCAGCCAGGCCGGGTCGATATCGGCCATATCAATGGCCATGTCGGCGCAATTTTCGCGGTAAAAGATAAGCGGGAAGGTGTCCTTATCGACAATCCCCAGAAGCACCAGCGCGGTCAGCCGCGCCGGATCGGTCACCACGCCGGTCGTATCCACGCCTTCGCGGCGCAGGGCCTCAAGGATGAAGCGGCCCATATGGTCGGCCCCGACGCGCGTGATCAGCCCGACCTTCAGGCCCAGTCGCGCGGCACCGATGGCCGTATTGGTCGGGCTGCCGCCGACATATTTGGCAAACGAGGCCATATCTTCGAGACGGCCGCCAATCTGCTGCCCGTACAGGTCTACACTGGACCGGCCCAGCGTGATGACATCGAGTCCGCCAAGGGTGCGAGCGCCCATAAAACCTCCCACGAGGCACTTGAAGCGGCCTCTTTTGGAATGTTTATTTCTTTATTTGAAATTTTGCAATTACCATTTCAAACCGATTTTACCCTTCGGGTGTAATGGCAAAGGCGTATGCCACGACAAGGGACTGCGCCAGACATAGGGGCGCGGTGAGCGAACGGAAGGCGCGCACTTCGGATTCGCGCAGCAACAGACTCTGGTGCCCCGGCTTGACGAGGGGAGAGACGTTGGAATCGGTGATCGAAAGGACCTGTGCGCCGCGTTCCAGCGCCAGCGCATGGCAACGCACGGTTTCTTCGGCATAGGGCCGGAAACTGATGGCAATCAAAAGGTCTTCGGCACGGATGCCGCGCGCCTGCTGCTCCCACAAACCCCCCGCGCCATCAAGAAACACCACACGCTTGCCCGCCCGCTGAAGGGCATAGGCCAGGTAGGCGGCGACCGGAAAGGCGCGACGGAACCCCGCGAGATAGACGTTGTCGGCGGCGATAATGGCCTCAACACTGGTGCGAATCTGCTCAGCAGACACGCTTTGCCGCAAATGAGTGAGAGCCAGAATATCGGCCTCGGCAAATTCGTCCAGAATGGTGCTGAGCCCTTCGTCTCCCACGCCCTCAGAGGCCCCAAAGGCGCGGGCGCGTTCCCCGTAGGCCAGACTGATATGACTGGACAACAGCTCATCGCGGATGACCTTCTGCATCTGAGAGGCCCCGGCATAGCCCAGCGTCTTGGCAAAGCGCACCAGCGTCGAAGGCTGCACGTCGGCCCGTTCGGCGACCACGGCCAGAGTCTCAAACGCCACGTCTTCGGGTTTGTCCAGCACGAAACTGGCCACCTGTTTCATACGCCGTGAGGCGTCATCATACTGGCGCATGATGGCCGAGCGCAGGGCATCGAGCGTTTGCGGCGCATCACCGCCGGGATTGGCGTCTTCGGGGGTTTCCACCGGGTGTGGGCTCATCGGGGCACTCCGCCGCAGAGAAGGGAATCAGGCATTTTCCAAGTTGACACAATATGGAATATTTGTTCCAAAACACAAAGCCAAACATGGAACCCTTTTGTAAGGCTTGGGTTTCAAAAATGGAATAGATATTTCAAAGCGGGATCAGGCCTGCCGCCAGACCCAAACCAAAGGAAACGCAATGTTTGAAGTGGCTGTTATCGGGGCCGGGCGTATCGGTCGTATCCACGCCAGAAACGTCGCCGCGCACCCGGCCTTACACCTGAAGGCCATTGTCGATCCGGTGGGCGACAGCGCGGCGGAACTGGCAAAGGCGCTGGGGCCTGAGGTTTCGACCTTTGAGGCCGTGCTGGCCGATCCGAACGTCAAGGGGGTGGTCATCGCCTCACCGACGGATCAGCACCTGACGCAGACGCTTCAGTGCATCGCGGCGGGCAAGGCGGTCCTGTGCGAAAAGCCGCTGGATCAGGGTCTGGAAACCGCGCGGGGGGCCGCGGCGCAACTGGGCGGGGACAAGCCGCTTCTGCTGGGCTTCAATCGCCGTTTCGATCGCCATTTCGGGGCGCTAAAACAACAGCTTGAGGCCGGGCGCATCGGGGCGCTGGAAAGCCTTCTGATCGTCAGCCATGATCCCGCACCGCCGCCAGTGTCCTACGTCAAGGTCTCAGGCGGCCTGTTCAAGGATATGGCTATCCACGATTTCGACATGGCGCGCTTTATTCTGGGCGAAGAGATTGTTGAGGTCTATGCGGCGGCGGCCTGTCTGGTCGATCCGGCCATCGGTGAGGCGGGGGATGTGGATACCGCCAAGACGACACTGAAAACCGCCTCAGGCCGTCTGTGCGTGATCAGCAATTCGCGACGTTCCGGCTATGGCTACGATCAGCGCCTCGAAGCCTATGGGCAGAAGGGGCTTCTGAAGGCCGACAATGTGCTGGAAAGCACGGTGGCGCACTGGGGCGCTGAGGGCCCGGTGCTTGATGCCTTCCAGAACTTCTTCCTCGACCGCTATGCCGAGGCCTATCGCAGCGAAATCGCGCACTTCGCCGACATCGTGGCGGGCAAGGCGAAGCCGATGGTGGGCTATGACGACGCCGTGCGCGCGCTGGAACTGGCCGAAGCGGCGGCCTATTCGGTCGCCACCGGTCAGGTTGTCAGGGTTTGACAAACTTGGTGGCCCAGCCGTTAGGTTGGGCCGCCATATCCAGCTCCAGCGTACCGCCCTTGCTCAGCTCGGCATGGGTAAGCCAGGCGCGGTCGATCGCCTTGCCGTTCAGACGCGCTCCCGTGACATAGAGATTGGCCTCTGAGGTCTTGGGTGCGATGATCTGAAACGTCTTGTCGCCTTCCAGATGGATGGTCGTTTTCCGGAACAGGGGCGAGCCGATGTAGTAGAGGGGCTGCCCCGCATTGGGGTAGAGCCCCAGACTGGCCCACACATACCACGACGACATGGTGCCGGCATCGTCATTGCCGGGCAGGCCGTTGCGCGTCGGCCTATAGTGCACCGACAGGATGCGCCGCACGCGCTCGGCCGTGCGATCCGGACGCCCGGCGTGGATATAGAGCCACGGGGCCAGAATATCGGGTTCATTGCCCTGAAGGTAATAGCCTTCGTCAAACAGGCGGTCGAGCCAGCGCACAAAGCCTTCGCGCCCGCCGGTTTTGGCCATCAGGCCTTCGACATCGTGCGGCACATAGGTCGAATATTGCAGCGAATTGCCCTCATAGAAGGGGGCTTCCCACCACGGGCCGGACTTGTCCGGATAGTCATAGGTGCAGGTGAAGTTTTCCAGCCACCGCCCATCGGCATAGCGCGGACGGATGCAGCCCAGATCGTCGTCCCACAGCTTTTTCCACGCCTCGGCGCGCTTGAGATAACGGGCCTGATCGGCCTTTTCACCCAGATGCGCCGCCACCGAGGCGATGGCGAAGTCGTTATAGGCGTATTCCAGCGTGCGCGAGGCCGAGCGCGTCTGGCTCAGCGACACATAGCCCAGAGACAGATAGTCCTTCAGCACGCGCCCCTGAAGGAAGGGCTTGTCGCTTTCGACCTCGCCGTCCTTGCGCAAGGCGGCATAGGCCTGTTTGACATCGAAGCCACCGAGGTTTTTGACCACGGCATCGGCGATCAGCACGTCGCCGTTTGACCCGCCCTGCGTCATGCCGTTGGCTCCGGCGATGCGCGAATCCGGCAGCCAGCCCGTATGGGCATAGGTGTCGATCAGCGAGCGGATCATGTCGCGCTGGCGCTGCGGCTGGATGATGGTCATCAGCGGATGCAGGGTGCGGAACGTATCCCAAAGGGTATAGAAATCCTCATAATGCGGCTCGGTTGAGTCCCACCAGACGTTTTCGCCGCTCAGGTTGTGCGGCATGGTGTGGCTGCGGTAAAGCCCCGAATAGAAGTTGCGCCTTTGGGTGTCGTCGCCGCCCTCGACCTCGATTTTGGCAAGCGCGCCGTTCCACAGGTCGCGCGCCTTGGCGTGCTGCGCATCGAAGTCCCAGCCGGGCAGTTCGGCGGCCAGATTGGCCTTGGCCTTTTCGACGCTGATAAACGAAACGGCCAGCTTCATTTGCACAACAGAGTCGGTCGCCGTATCGAACGTCATGAAGCCGCCCAGCCGGTTCGAAAACTCCTGCTCGGTGTCGTATTCGATCATCAGCCCCTGACGGTTGGCCGCGCTCTTGGTCTGATTGCCACCGTCCAGACGCCCGATGCCCTCCTGAATTTGAGCCTCACCCTGCCGGGCCTTCCACGCCCCGTATTTGATCGCCGGGCGGTCGAAGACGGCGTAGAAGTAGAGCTTATAGGGGGCCGGGTTCCAGCCGCCTTCAAAGCTGGCCCAGCCGGAGAGGGTGTGGTCGTCCACCACCTCAACCTGGGCTGCCGTGGTGCGCTGACCGCTGCCGCGCAGGCCGATGACCGAGGTGGCATCGAGCACAAACTGACCCGGCGCGCCCTTAGGGAAGGTCACGCGCTGAAAGCCTGCAAGCCGCGACGCGGTCAGCTCGACGCGCACCGCCTTGGCCGGTTCGTTGGCCAGAGTCACGGCGTAATAGCCGGGCGAGGCCGTCTCATCGTGTTTGGCGAAGACCAGATGGTTGACACCCAGTTCCCCAGACGTCGGGGTGACGCGGAAATTGCCGTACTTGCTGGTGCCGCCGGTGCCGGTGACGTGGGTGAAGCTGAAGCCCAGAATGGCGCTTTTGGAGTCGTAGCCATTGGTGTCGCCATTGGCCGTATCCGGGCTTAAGGAGATAAAGCCAAAGGGAACGCCCGCGCCGGGGACCGTATTGCCGCCGTCATCAACGCCGACGAACGGGTTAGCCAGCGCGGTATAGTCCGGGGTGGCCGTTGGCTGCGCCACAGCCGGGACGCTGAGGGTGAAGAGGGCGGCCGCCATCATCAGGGCGCAGACCGAACCGCTGCGTTTCAAACCATAGGACATGCGATCAGACCTTTCCGCGATGTGATTTGGCGTAGGCGTCAAAGGCCACGGCCGCGACGATGATCAGGCCGATCACCACCTGCTGGAAATAGGACGACACGTGCATGATGACGAGCCCGTTTGACAGGACCCCGATCAGCAGCGCCCCGATCAGCGTGCCGCGGATATTGCCCGCCCCGCCCGACAGGCTGGCCCCGCCAATAACGACCGAGGCGATGACGCGCAGCTCGTAATTAATGCCTGCCACAGCTTCCGCCGAACCCAGACGCGCCGACAGTAGAAACCCTGACAGTCCGGCCAGAAAGCCCACAATGACATAGACGCTGATCAGTATGGCCTTGACATTGATCCCGGCCAGCCGTGCGGCCTCGGCATTGCCGCCCACCGCATAGACTTGACGCCCGAAGCGCGTGTAGCGCAGCGTCACGTGCCCGGCCAGCGCCACCAGCGCAAACAGGATGACGGGCACCGGCACACCCAGAACCGTCCCCGTGCCCCACCAGCGATAACCGGCATCAAATCCGGAGATCGGCCCGCCGTCATTGAGAATCAGGGTCGCGCCGCGCCAGATGGTCATGCCGCCGAGCGTCACGATAAAGGCCGGCACCTTTAGCCAGGTAATCGTCTTGCCGTGCGCATAGCCGGCCGCCAGACCGATGGCCGAGGCGACGCTGAGCGCCACCAGCCATTGCGGCACGTCGCCGCCCATATGCTGCACCACGGAGGCGGCAGCAATCGCCGCAAAAGCCAGAAGCGAGCCTACCGCCAGATCGACCCCGGCGGTGAGGATGACGAAGGTCATGCCGACGGCAATAACGCCATAGATCGACACCTCGGTCAGGATGTTGAGCGCATTGCGCAGCGACAGAAAGCGCGGGTTCCACGCCGCGAATCCGATGATCAGCAAAAGCAGGAACAGGGTCGTCCCCCAGGTCCGCAAAAAGGCCACCGTGTCGAAGGGCGGTTTGGCCGGGGGCGCAGACGGGTCAGGGGCGGGGGCAGGGGTGGCGGTCATCAAGGGGACTCAAGGGTTGGGGGCTTGGGGGGCGCTGCCGGTGGCCATCAGCGCCATCAGGGTTTCTTCATCGGCGGCGGCGGCTTCCAGCGTGCCGGTGATGCGGCCTTCGCGGAAGACGATGATGCGGTCGCTGACGGCCATCACTTCGGGCAGTTCGGAGGAGATGACGATGACCGCCATGCCTTCTGACGCCATGTCGAACAGGACCTGATGCACGTCCGCCTTGGCGCCGACATCAATGCCGCGCGTCGGTTCATCGACGATCAGCACCTTGGGCGACAGGGCCATGCAGCGCGCCAGAAGCACCTTTTGCTGATTGCCACCGGACAGGGTGCCGATGGCGGCTTCGGGGCTGCTCATGCGGATGCGCAGCTTCTGCCGGAAGGTTTCAACGAGGCGGCGCTCGGCCCCTTCATCGACGAAGCCACCGGGGCGCGACAGGGCCTTCAGGCCGGACAGCGACAGGTTATGGCGGATGGAGTGATCGAGGAAACAGCCCTGCTGTTTGCGGTCTTCGGGCACCAGCGCGATCCCGGCGCCCAGCGCCTGCGCCGGTGACTGAATGTCGAGGGCGCGGCCACACAGATGGATGCGCCCGCTATCCTTGCGGTCGGCCCCGAAAAGCACGCGCGCCAGATCGGTGCGGCCCGCGCCGACCAGCCCGGCCAGACCGACGATTTCCCCGGCGTGCACTTCAAAGGAGATATTGTCGAGCGAGGTGCCGCGCGCCTCATGCGCGCCGCGTCGGCGGCTGACGCCGTCTATGCGCAGCACCGGCGTCGGCGCGACCTGACGCGGCGGGCGTTTGAGAAAGGCGACATCGCGCCCGATCATCAGGCGCACCATGTCGTCGATACTGACGTCTGACACCTGTCCACTCGCCACAAAGCGCCCATCGCGCAACACCGTGTAGGCGTCACAGATGGCCTTCACCTCCTTCAGGCGGTGGGTGACATAGATGACAGCAATGCCGCGCGCCTTCAGCGTGCCGACAATGCGGTGCAGGATGTCTACCTCGCGCGGGCTGAGCGCCGCCGTGGGTTCGTCCATGATGATCAGCTTTGCCTGAAGCGTCATGGCTCTGGCGATTTCGACCATCTGCTGATCGGCGACATTGAGGCGGCTGACCTCCAGATCGGGATCGAGGCTGAGGCCCAGATCGTCCAGTATGCGCCGGGCATCCGCGCGCATCTGCCGATGATCAATCAGGCCCATGCGCAGGGGCTCGCGCCCCAGGTAGAGGTTTTCGGCGACGCTCAGAAAGGGCTGAAGGTTGAACTCCTGATAGATGGTGACAATGCCCGCCTTTTGCCTCTGGCTGGGCGTATCGTCGGGACGCAGGGGCTTTCCGTCAAAGGTGAGTTGACCGCCGTCGCTACCTTGAGCCCCGGCGAGGATTTTCAGGAGCGTCGATTTGCCCGCGCCGTTTTCACCTAGCAGGGCGTGAACCTCGCCCGGTTCGACGCGCAGGCTCGCCCCGCCCAGCGCCACGACACCGGGGAAACGCTTGGTGATGTCTTGAGCCTCAAGCAGGGCCATGACCGGCCTATTTCACTTCGCCGATGCGCGACGCCTGAGTGAGCGTGTCGCGGGTGATCAGCACCGGCGTCAGGCTTTTGGAGACGATGGGGGTCTTGTCTTTCAGATTGGCCACGACGGCGCGCAGGGCCGAGCGGATCTGCTCGCCCGGATTCTGTTCGACGCTGGCGGCCATTTCTCCGTCGCGGATACGTTTCAGCGCTTCGGGGATGGCATCGAAGCCCAGGACGGCGATCTGCTGCGTTGTAAAGCCCGCGCCGCGAATGGCCTCAAGCGCGCCCATAGCCATGTCGTCATTGAGGCACAGGATGACGTCCGGGTGCGCGCCGCCCATCGAGGTAAGCACGTTCTGGGTGACGCTTAAGGCCTGATCTCGTTTGGAATTACCGGTCTGTTCGGCAACGATCTGATAGGCCGCACCGCCGGCCGCCAACCCCTCATGCACGCCCTTGACGCGCTCAATCGAAGAGGTGCTGCCCGGATCATTCGTGATGACCACCACCTTGGCCCCCTTGGGGTAGGTCTTGACCACCCAGTCGGCCATGGCGCGTCCGCCTTCGACATTATTGGCCCCGAAATGGGGCACCGGGTGCTTGCCGCCACCGATCTGACGATCAACGGACACCACCACGGTTTTTTCGTCGATCAGGGCGTCGGTGGCCGAGGCCAGCGCCTTGGAGTCGGTCGGCGCGATGATCACCGCCGAGATGCCCTGAACGCGCGCGGCCTCCAGATCGGAGACCTGCTTTGAGGAATTGTTCTGACCGTCCAGCACCTGAACCTTGACGCCCAGCTTTTTGGCCTCGTCCTCCAGATCGCGGCGCATGGCCACGAAGAAGGGCTGCGACAGGTCGCTGAAACTGACGACAATGCCGTCGGTGGCAGCGGCAGAACCGGATTTCTGACAGGCGGTCAGGCCCAGACCAAGGCCCATACCCAGACTGGCGGCCAGCAGGTGGCGGCGGTGAATCGACATAAGAGTTCCTCCCGTGGAACCGTGCGCCTTGCGGCTGCGTCATGTGTTCGATCTCCGGGACGAAGGCGTGTGGCAGGTGCCCCGGATGGACGTGCCGATTGGTCGGCTTTTTTTGTTTGTGTAGTAAATGGAATTTTTATTCCAACGTCAACGCATAGTCGGAATAATGAAGCTGGAATCGTGACTCTGGCCTGCGCGCGGCCACCTCTGGGTGACGGTCTTGGTGCGGGTGTAGAAGCGCACGCCGTCCATGCCGTACTGGTTGAGGTCGCCAAAGCCTGAGCGCTTCCAGCCGCCGAAGGAGTGATAGGCCACGGGCACCGGGATGGGGACATTGATACCGACCATGCCGACCTCGACCTGTGAGGCGAACTCGCGCGCCGCGTCGCCATTGCGCGTGAAGATGGCCACGCCATTGCCGTAAGGGTGTTGCGACGGCAGGCGGATGGCCTCTTCCAGCGTCTTGGCCCGCACGATTTGCAGCACCGGGCCGAAGATTTCGTCCTGATAGGTCTGCATGGCGGGTGTGACGTGGTCGAACAGGCTGGGGGCCAGGAAGAAGCCGCCCTCATGGCCCTGAAGTTTGAATCCGCGCCCGTCGAGCACCAGCTCGGCCCCCTCATCGACACCCATCTGGATATAGTGTTCGATGCGCGCCTTGTGCGCCGCCGACACGACCGGCCCATAGTGGGCCTCGGCGTCGGTCGAGACCCCGACGCGCAAGGCTTCGGCGGCGGCCAGCAGTTTGGGCCGCAGACGCTCAGCCGTCTCTTCGCCCACCGGCACCACCACGGGCAGGGCCATGCAGCGTTCACCGGCAGAGCCATAGGCGGCGCCCATAATATCGGCCACCGCCTGATCGAGATCGGCATCAGGCAGGACGATGCCGTGGTTCTTGGCCCCGCCCATGCACTGCATCCGCTTGCCGTTCTGCGACCCGCGACCATAGACGTATTGCGCGATGTCAGACGAGCCGACGAAGCTCACGGCGCGGATGTCGGGGTGATCGAGTATGGCATCGACCACCACCTTGTCGCCGTGCACGACATTGAGCACGCCTTCGGGCAGCCCTGCCTCCAGCAAAAGCTCCGCCAGCCGCACGGGCACGGAGGGGTCACGCTCGGACGGCTTGAGGATAAAGGCATTGCCGGTGGCCAGCGCCGGGGCGAACATCCACATGGGGATCATGGCCGGGAAGTTGAACGGAGTGATGCCCGCCACCACCCCTAGCGGCTGACGCAGCGAAAAGACGTCGATGCCGGGCCCCGCCCCTTCGGTATAGTCGCCTTTCAGCAGGTGCGGGATGCCGCAAACGAACTCCACCACCTCCAGCCCGCGCTGAATATCGCCCCTGGCATCGGAAATGACCTTGCCATGCTCAGACGCCAGAAGATGCGCCAGCGCGTCCATATCGCGTTCCAGCAGGCGCTTGAACTCGAACATCACCCGCGCGCGGCGCTGAGGGTTGAGCGCGGCCCAGCCCGGCTGCGCGGCCTTGGCCACCGCTACGGCCCGCGCCAGCTCATCGGGCGTGCCCAGATCGACCTGCGCCTGCACCCGGCCGGTATTGGGATCGAACACCTCACCCACCCGGCCCGACACCCCCGCTACCGCCTGCCCGCCGATAAAGTGTGAGATGTGTCGCATGGATTCCGCCTGTCCGGGATGATCTTTGATGTTTTGGAAAAATTATTTCATATGGTTTAATTTTGCAATGACCATTTTATTTTATCGGACGGCATTAAAAAACCGCCCGGATGGGTCCGGGCGGTGTGGTGGTCGTCTGTGATGCGGGGGGCTTAGCCCATGCCGCCGCCACTCATCATGCCGGGGGCCATATTGTGGTTGAGGTGCGTCATCACCCACAAAGAGCCAACGATCAGGATGCCGACAATGATCGCCGTAAAGATAAAGGCGAGATTGTTCCACACCTGGCTCGATGAGCTGTTCATGTGCAGGAAGTAGCGCAGGTGCACCACAATCTGGATCACGCCGAGGATCAGGATGACCGGCACCAGAGTCGCGGTCGGCAGAAGCTTCAGCATGGTCAGGGCGAACGGAATGGCCGTCAGGATGACCGACAGGCTAAAGCCGATCAGATAGTCCTTCACCGAGGCGTGACCAGCCCCATGATCGTGGCCGTGACCATGGTTCAGCTTGTCCACCGCGTGGTGGTCGGCCAGTTCTGTGTGCGGGTCCTTGGCAGGGTGCAGGGTGGGCTTGTCAGGGATGTGCATCAGGCGGCTCCCATCAGATAGACGATGCTGAAAACGCCGATCCAGATGATGTCGAGGAAGTGCCAGAACAGGCTCAGCTCCATCATGCGGATACGGTTGGCGGGGGTGAGGCCGCGGCGGAAGAGGTGGACGAACATGACGCCCATCCAGATCAGGCCCGACGAGACGTGCAGGCCGTGCGTGCCGACCAGCGTAAAGAAGGCCGACAGGAAGGCCGACCGGTCAGGACCGGCCCCTTCGTGGATCAGGTGGTTGAACTCATAAAGTTCCATGCCCATGAAGCCGAGGCCCAGAAGCCCGGTGACGGCCAGCCAGCCCAGCACGCCGTTCAGCTTGTTGTTCTGCATCGAGATCATCGACAGACCAAAGGTCAGCGACGACAGCAGAAGCAGCGAGGTTTCGATGGCGACAAAGCCAAGATCGAACAGCTCACGGCCATTGGGGCCGCCCGCGGTTGCGTCCTTCAGCACCGCGAAGGTGGCAAAGAGCGTCGCAAAGATCAGGCAGTCGCTCATCAGGTAGATCCAGAAGCCAAGCGTAACCTTGGCCTCTTCGTCCTGATGGTGGTGGTCGTGCGTGTCGTGGACGTCGTTCGGATTGTGGTCGTAGGCCGATTCCAGCTGTTGCTTGAAGGCGCCCACGGGGTTTTCCGCCGGATTAACGGGGGTGCTGCTCATGGTTACGCCTCCGTCGTTGTGTTGAGCTTGGCGAAGCGCGCGTCTTCGATAGCCTTGATCTCATCAGGCTGGACGTAATAGTCGCGGTCTTCATTGAAGGAGTGAAGAATAGCCAGACCGATTATGCCGATCAGGGTCACAACTGCCAGCCACCAGATGTGCCAGACGAGCGCGAAGCCGAACGGAATGCTGGCCAGACCGATCAGCAGGCCGGTTGCCGTGTTGCGCGGCATGTGGATCGGCTCATAGGACTTGGGCTGGATATAGGCCTGACCCGTCTGCTTGGCGTCCCAGAAGGCATCGTGGTTGCCGATGGCCGGGGTGACGGCAAAATTATAGAAGGGCGGCGGCGAAGAGGTCGCCCACTCCAGCGTGCGGCCATCCCACGGGTCGCCGCTGTCGTCGCGCAACTCATCGCGCTTCCAGATCGAATAGCCGATCTGAACGATCTGGGCGATGATGCCGGCGAAGATGATCAGGGCACCGATGGCGGCGACGATCAGGTACTGATGCCAGACGGGGTTGTCCATATGGCTCAAGCGGCGCGTCATGCCCATCAGGCCCAGCGCATAGAGCGGCATGAAGGCGACGTAGAAGCCGATCAGCCAGCACCAGAAGCTGACCTTACCGATGCCCGAATGCAGGCGGAAGCCGAAGGCCTTGGGGAACCAGTAGTTCAGGCCCGCGATACAGCCGAACAAAACGCCGCCGATGATGACATTGTGGAAGTGGGCGATCAGGAAGACTGAGTTGTGCAGCACGAAGTCTGCCCCCGGAATGGCCAGCATGACGCCGGTCGCCCCGCCAATGACGAAGGTGATGATGAAGCCCATGGTCCACAGCATCGGCACTTCGAGGCGCACGCGGCCGCGGTACATGGTGAACAGCCAGTTGAACACCTTAACCCCGGTGGGGATCGAGATGATCATGGTCGAGATGCCAAAGAAGGCGTTGACGTTCGCCCCGGCCCCCATGGTGAAGAAGTGGTGCAGCCACACGATGAAGGACAGGATGGCGATACACATGGTCGCATAGACCATGGCGTCATAGCCAAACAGACGCTTGCGGCAGAAGGTGGCCACGATCTCCGAGAAGATACCGAAGGCCGGCAGGACAAGGATGTACACTTCCGGATGGCCCCAGGCCCAGATCAGGTTGACGTACATCATGGCGTTGCCGCCGCCGTCATTGGTGAAGAAGTGCATCCCCAGATAACGGTCGAGGCCCAAGAGCGCCAGAGTGACAGTCAGAATGGGGAAGGCGGCGACGATCAGGATGTTGGCGGCCAGCGTCGTCCAGGTGAAGACCGGCATACGCATCAGGGTCATGCCCGGCGCGCGCATCTTGAAGATGGTCGCAATCAGGTTCACCCCGGACAGTGTCGTACCTATCCCCGAAATCTGAATGGCCCAGAGATAATAATCGACCCCGACACCGGGCGAGAACTGTAATCCCGACAGAGGCGCATAGGCGAGCCAGCCCGTGTGGGCGAATTCACCGATGACCAGCGAGACGTTGATCAGCACCGCACCCGCTGCCGTGAACCAGAAGCTCAAGCTGTTCAGATACGGGAAGGCCACGTCGCGCGCGCCGATCTGAAGCGGCATGATGACGTTCATCAGGCCGATAACGAAGGGCATGGCGACGAAGAAGATCATGATCACGCCGTGGGCGGTGAAGATCTGGTCAAAGTGGTCAGGCGGCAGGAAGCCTGCGCCGCCCGCCGATGCCAAGGCCTGCTGAGCGCGCATCATCAGGGCGTCGGCAAAGCCACGCAGCAGCATGATAAGGGCCAGGATGATGTACATCACGCCGATCTTCTTGTGATCGACGCTGGTCAGCCATTCTTTCCACACATAGGGCCAGAGCTTGAAATAGGTGGTCAGGCCGAGCACGAGCACGGCGGCACCGACCATACCGGCACCGGCCCCCATGATGATGGGGTCGTGCCACGGCACGGAGCTGATATCGAGTTTACCGAAGAGGAAGCGAAGAACGGGGTCTTCGTGGAGTTCGGCGACAGGGCTGGACATGGGTTATAATCTTTTTACGGGTCAAACGGTGGGGGCGGCGCGGAACTCAGCTTTCCGGAGTGGCGCGGTTCAGCGCCACCTTGTCGGCCGTCTTGTTTTTGGACGTCAGAATTTCTGGGGCGACGCAATCGACTGCGCCGGGCACCAGATTCTTCATCATCGCCATGTTGAAGGCGTCTTCCTTACACAGGCCACCGTCGGCGCAGCCATTGAGGATCTTGGTGAAGAGGGCGGGCTGAACCGCTGCATAATAGGCCGGGGCCTTCAGCGTGCTTTTCTGGTGCAGGCTCTTATAAGCGCCAGCATCAAGCGTCTGACCGGAGGCCTTGGCGCTGGCCACCCAGGCGTCGAAGCCGCTCTGGTCCACGGCCTTGGCCTTGAACTTCATCTCGGCAAAACCGAAGCCCGAATAGTTGGCGGAAATGCCGTCATAGACGCCGGCATGGTCGGCGCGCAGGGACAGGTGGGTCTGCATACCGTTCATGGCGTAGATCTGCGTGCCAAGCTGCGGGATGAAGAAGGAGTTCATCACGCTGGCCGAGGTAATCTCAAAATGCACCGGCACGCCGACCGGCATGGCCATTTCGTTGACCGTGGCGATACCGTACTGCGGATAGATGAACAGCCATTTCCAGTCGAGCGCCACGACCTGCACCTCGATGGGGGTCACGCCTGCCTTGTCGGCGGCGGCCTCAACCTTCTTGTGCGGGTCAAGCTCGTGCGTCGAAATCCACGTCACGGTACCGAGCGCAATAATGATCAGCGTCGGGATGGCCCAGACCACGGCTTCGATGCGGTTGGAGTGCTCGAAGTTCGGATCATAGGTCGCCTTGGTGTTGGAAGCGCGGTAACGCCACGCAAACCACAGGGTCATGACGATCACTGGTACGACCGGGATCAGCATGAGCAGGGTGGCGAGGATGATCAGGTCCTTTTGCGCCAGACCGACCGGACCCTTGGGGTCCATCAGCGCCCAATCACAGCCGCTTAAGGACATGGCGGCGGTCACCATCAGGCCCGCGATGAGGCCCTTGCGGATCAGGTTCCTGCCTTCAAAAAAATTCAGATGCACGACGCGTTCACCGAAGTAAGTCCCGCACGCGGGAGGTTTTCAAATGTCAAAGCGTTCGCGTCCTAATGAAATTGCGGAGAAGCGCAAGGGACAAATTGTCTCAGGCGCATAGGTCGCAGATCGTTAACTATGCGGGTAGTTTTGTTATTTGAAATTCGGCACTTATGTAAAAAATGCGTGAGAAGGGCCGCATCTGGGGATAAATAAATGACATCTGTGTCAGATTGCCGCAGATTCCGCTTGCGCAAACCGTTGCGGCGCGCAACACTGAGACAAATTGACGCTGTTGTGAGTTTTGGCGTCAAGTCTGGAGGAACTGATATGACGAATGCTCTGCACACCTACCGTTTCGGACCGGTCGTCAAGATTGCCCTGCTCAGCGCGGCCCTGCTTCAAATTGTCGCAGGCGTGTTGCTGATGTCGCAGGCCTATCTGGCGGGCGGCACCGTCCTGCAGCAGTTTTCGGGCGTGGTGCTGGGGATGATCCCGGTTTCGATCGCCCTTTTCCTGACGCCGGTCCTGTGGCGTTGCGAACTGCGCGTCTATGAAGACCGTCTGGAATATCAGGGCATCCTGCTCGACATCGCCATCCCGCGCGACCACATCGTCGCCGCCGTCGCCCCGCGTCGCGGTCTGGGCATGTTTGACGTGTCGCTGGAGCTGGTCAATGCGCCGTTCCGCCGCCTGCATCTGGCCATCATGGACCGCAATGAGGAGCGTCTGGCGCGCTGGCTCAACAACGTCCATGCCTGATCACTGATCCGCAGGGTTGTAATGAGAAAAAGACAAAGCGCTCGTCCCTCGGACGGGCGCTTTTGCTTTGGGCGTGAAGTCGGTTAGCCACGAAAAGACACGAAAAAGAAGAAACGACTGCGCGCAGCGCTTCATCGTAATACAGGGCCCTCCGGGCCGTTGCTTACACCTTCGTGCTTTTCGTGGCTAATTACCGTCTTTGCGCCGACTGCGACGGCTCAGCCATAAACTGACCCCGGCCAGTCCCCCCGCCAGGGTGAACCATGTGAGCGCATAGACCAGATGGTTGTTGGTAAAGCGCACCACGGTCAGGCCACCCTGCGGTAAGCCGCCCGGCACCGGTGCCGCCTCGGCGTCGATGAACCAGCCGGGCACCGCCACCTGACGCGCACTGGCGATCTGCGCCACGTCGCGCAGGAACCACTGGTCCTTTGCCGGGTCGTTGGGTTGTGAGAACAGCCAGCCCTTGTTCTGGCTCAGGCGGACAAGCCCCGTAACCTGCACCTCACCTGACACCTGCCCGGCGGCGCGCGTGGCCGGGTCGCGTTTGTCGGTCGGCACATAGCCGCGATTGACCATGACCGTGCCGTCTGGCGTCTCCAGCGGCGTCATCACCCAGTATCCGGCCCCCAGATCGGTCAGGGCATAGACTTGCGTCTCCTTATCGTGGCGGAAATGCCCGCTCAGCGTCACGCGGCGGTATTCGTCATTCGAGGCCGTGAAGGTGGGCCAGCCACCCGGCCCCGCGCGCAAAGGCTGCGGTGGGGCGTTGACGCGGGCATTGACGGTTTCGATCAGCTGCGTCTTCCACATCAGGCGCTGCACCTGCCATACCCCCAATGCGGTCAGACCCAGTACGGCTACAAAGATAACGACAAGGGCCAGAAGACGACGCATGTCACTTCCTTTTGCGAGGACATCGCTCATTAGAGCGAAATGACTTTGAGTGGAATCGTCATTTCGCTCTAAATTTTTGTTTTGTCGCGATGTTTTTGCGGAAAACCGCTCACACTTTTCCGCTCATCGCTCTAAACTCAGGCCCTATAGGCCATCATTTCGCATTATGCACGAAAATGTGTCATATTAGAGGGTTCACAGAGACAACTGACCGGTGTTTATTTACCCCGCATTAACCCCGTGATCTCATATCTCGCGGTTATATAAGTGGCGTACCTTAAAGAGACGCACGGTCGCAACGGGCGGCCGGCGAGATGCAGAGTCGGGCGGGGGTCCGCTTATGGTCTTCGAAATGTCAGGCGGGCAAAAGGATGTCCGTAGTCTTGCCAATCTGAGCGAAACGGCTTCGACCTCGCGCGTGCTCAATCTGGGTCACGTCTATCGCACGCATGGCGAGCAGGCGGAATACCGGCAAAAGCCGTTCTTTGCCAACCAGCAGATGAACCGCGCCCTGATCCTCAAACACACCCTGCGCGCCAATGAGCAGGACCTGTTCACCAAGCCCCGGCGTACCACGACGAAGATCATTCTGCCCTTCGATCCGGATGATCTGAAACTGGGAGGGCAGTCGATCCTGATCGGGCAGATCGGCTATGAGGCCTTTCTGCGCAACATCTATAATACCAAGGCGGTCGCGGCCCTGCCGGATGTCGAGGTTTTGCGGGCGCTGGACGAACTGCCGTCGCTCGATCCGTTTCTGGTGCGCGAACATCTGGGCCGCCGCGGTTACCGTCCGGCGCCCTGTTACCTCTACATCACCCAGGCCGATATTGCCTGCATGATCGGCTTTGCCAATGGTGAGATCGAAAGCCTTGTGCGCGAAGCCTTCGGAACCACCATGCAGCAGGCGACGCTGAAACTGGCCGGCAAGATTCTGGCAAATGAGCTGGACCATGAGCTTGACCCGTTGCGCATGACGCTGCGCCTCTCAACCGCCGAATTTTCGGACGGCATCTTTTCCTGGCGCGGCTTCCTCTATTTCAAATGGCGCTATACAGAGCTTCAGGGTGAACTGAACAAGGTGCTGAATGGGCTCGCCACCTATCAGCCCATGCTGACGCGCGATAAGTCGGTGCTGGAGTTTCTGGGCGACATCCGCCCGCGTCTGGCACGGCGCATTTCCCAGGCCATTGTCGCGGTGGGGCGCACCCTGGCCATCTATGATCAGGCCTATCTGGCCCTGACCAAGGGGCGTGATCCGGCCCCGTTTCGTCGTTTCCTTCTGGAGGGGCCGTCGCTGTTCTTCGAGCTCGGTGAGAGTATCGGCATCCTCAGCCATATCAGCTCATTCTGGAACTATCGTATGGCACGGGTGCACCGGCTTCAGCGATTGTCGGCGGAAGAGTACGCGGAATTGCTGATGGACTATGCCGACAGCCTGTCGGCGCTTTACATCGACGACGAAAACACGGCGCAGAATTGGTAACAGCCAGCGCTTCAGGCGAGTTGGCACAGGTCCAGTTCGCTGAAATCGCCATAGTCGAGATTTTCGCCGCCCATGGCCCAGATGAAGGCGTAGTTAGACGTCCCCGCCCCGCAATGGATCGACCACGGCGGGCAGATAATGGCGTCTTCGTTGGCGCAGACGAGGTGGCGGGTGTGGCCCGGCTGACCCATGAAGTGAAAGACGCGATCGCTTTCACCCATCTGAAAATAGAAATAGGCCTCTGAGCGCCGGTCGTGCAGGTGCGGCGGCATGGTGTTCCACACATTGCCTGGCTTGAGCAGGGTCAGGCCCATCAGCAACTGCGCCGAGCGGCAGACGCGCGGCACGATCAGCTGATGGATAATGCGCGCGTTTGAGGTCTGAAGGCTGCCGCGCTCCAGCGGGTGACTGCCTGACAGGGGGATGTGCTGGGTGGGGTAGCTGAAATGCGACGGGGTAGAGGCCAGGTAGAAGCGCGTCGGGGTCGCGGCGTCCACGCTTTCAAACGTCACCTCGCCCGTATCCGCGCCGATATAGAGGGCATCGAGTGGGCTGAGCGCGTAGGCGACGCCGTCAACGCGCACCACGCCGGTACCGCTGCCGACATTGACCACGCCCATTTCGCGGCGCCCCAGAAGGGACGACCCGGCCGCCGAGGCGGGCTCGCTTACCACGGGCAGGGCGACGCGCTGTTGCACCGGGGCGGCCCCGCCGATCACGAGGCGCTCCTGATGCAGATAGTTGAGTCTGACCGCTTCCGGCGCGAACAGGCCGCTGATCAGGTAGCGGTCGCGCAGGTCTTGCGTGTCGGCCAGCGCCAGTTGGTCGGGGTGGGTGGCGTAATAGGTCTTTTCAAACATGATCAGCCGGTCACCCCCGGCCGGGCATCGACCGCATAGACGTGGTTGGCCCCGTGCATGTTGGAAACGAAGACCAGCCATTGGCCATCCGGCGTAAAGCGCAGATTGGGCTCAAGCCGGTAGTCGTGCGCCCCCATATCGACCAGCCGCGTCGCCTTGAACTTTTCAATGGTGATCAGGCTCTCATCGTAGGAGGGCAGGTCGGCATCAACGATGGTTTCGGCCTCCAGCAGCGAAATCCATTTGCCGTCGGGCGCGTGCGCCACCATGTCGGCGTCGCCGCCGTCCGAGGCAAAGGTTTTATTATCTGGCGCAATGTTGAAGTGCACCCCCCAGTCGTTGGCCTCCAGCCGCTTCCACACGCGCTTGCCGGTGCCGAGTTCAAGGCCCGCCACCCAGAAGACCTGACCACGCGGGGTTTGCAGGTCGTACCACAGCCATTTGCCATCGTGGCTGAAGAATTCGTGGCCCCAGATCTCCATATTCATGCTGCGGGTGTGTACGCTTCGCAGCCCCGTGCCGTCGGATTTGATCAGTTTAATCCGATCCACCCGGTGCCACGGCCCTTCCATGCAGAAGCGGATCAGGGTCGGGTCGGTCGGTGAAAACTGCGCGTGGCCGATCCACTCCTCGGTTTTGAACAGGACGCGGCGTGCCTGGGTTTTCAGGTCAATGGTGAACAGTTCCGCCGGGACGCGCGCGGCCCAGCGTTCCAGCATCCGCACGCCCTTGGCCTTGGCGAAGTTGAGCGGCTTGCCGTCCGGTCCCAGCGCCGCATATTCGGCCTGACCGAACTTTTCCAGCGAGCCCTTGTCCTTGGGCTGCAAGGGCTTGGCGCCATAGGCGACCTGCCCCAGCAGCAGGGTGTCATCAGCATTGGAGCCGGTGATGCGCCCGGCCGGAATGCGCGTCAGCTTGCGCACCTTTTTGGTGTCCACATGGATGGCGTATAGCGTCTTGGGACGGTCTTCGGCCTCGCCTTCACCTGCGTCGGTGACGGCATAGACGGCTTCGCGCGTGGTGCGCATCATGAACAGAAGATCGTTGTCCTTGCCCTTGACGAGCAGGCTGGTCTTCCAGTCGCTCAAACGCACGGCCACAATGCCCGACGGCGACTTGATCACCATAACATCGCCATGCGGCGTATAGGCCGGGCGATAGAAGTAAAGCACGCCGGAGCCGTCCTCATCGGAAATCCGTATCACGCGACGACCGGTCTTTGGATCGGTAAAGGCGCGCGGAGCCTGGCCGGGCGGTGCCGTTGCGGGCACTGCGGGGGCTTGCGCCTGCGCGGCCTGCCCCATGATCAGAGGCAGTAGGGCCGAGGCCCCCCACAGGCCCTTCAACGCGGTACGACGGGTCGAATCCGACATGGGGTACTCCTTACTTTACAGGTTTAAAGCTGAAGGTCTGCGTTTTGACGAAAGCGTCCCACGCCTCGCGCGACTTGAAATCAAGCCCGCCGTCCCAGGCTGATCCCATATAGTAGGTGAAGGGCTGGCTCGGCGTGACGCGCACCAGAATCAGATAGTTTTCAGCGTCTTCGGTAAAGCCTTCGACCATGGCTGGATCGACGGCGATGGTGATGCCGATATGGCCGTGATCCCCGACATCCGGCTCCCAGAAGCTTAAAATGCCCGCCTTGGCGTCCTTCGTCACCACGCCCGATCCGCCGTCGCTCTTGCGTTTGTTGATGCCGATGCCGACGATCAGCGGCTCTTGGGTGTCCGAGCGCAGGATCGAGGTCATGCGCGTGAAGTTCGACCCCAGCGGCAGCGAGAAGGTGCGCGTCTCCCACACCTTGCGCACAACATCGACGGGCCAGGGACGGTAATCGACGCTGAACTTCGCCTCATCGCCGCCGGTCTTGTCGATGCGGTAGGTTGAGAAGTTGCGCGAGGTCCACAGCTTTTTGTCGTACCAAATGCCAAGCCCGCCCGCGCCGCGTCCGCGTCCGACGTCGTAATAGTCGAGCCCTTCACCGCGGTCGGTGTGGTAGTTGGGGAATTTCAACTGCCGGTCCATATAGGGGTAGCGCACGCGCTTAGCCCACACGTCGATGCCGGAGCCGGACGGGGCTTCGCGCACTTCCAGCGCCGGGCCATAGATGCGGTGCGCCACGCGGTCGTTTTCCCACAGGAGGTCATCCAGACGATCCGGCGCAAAGCGGGCGACGGCGCGCGGCGTCTGATCAGCGGGCGGCGTCAGCTTTTCGATGGGGGCCGGGCGTTTCAGCGTTGCCGGATCGTACGCGAGGGCGCGCGTCGCCTTCATTTCGGCTTCGCGGCGCGCCTTTTCGGCGTCCCCGACCACGGTCACCGGCGCGATCGGCTGCGGCGTGGTGGCAAGGATGGCGTCGTCGCTATCGCGGGGCCGGGGCGCTTCGGGCAGGCTCTGCACCGGTTCATTGAGGTCCATCATCTCGATCCCGGCCAGCAGATAGGCCCCGGTGGCGTAGGGGCCGACATCGGTGGGTTTGGTCGGCACCGGGCGGTCGCCGGTCTTTTGTGCCGCGCCGATCAGGCCATTGGGCAGGACGTGGCGATTGAGCGCCGCCCAGCCCTTCGTCACCGCCGGCTGATAGGTGGCGCGCTCCAGCAGGCCATGATTGATCCCCCAGGCCAGCGCATAGACGAAGAAGGCCGAGCCGGAGGTTTCGGCTTCGGGATAGCCCTTTGGGTCATTGAGGTCGCTGCGCCACAGGCCGTCAGCCTGCTGCAATTCGATCAGGCGGCTGGCCATCTTCTTGAAGATATCGACATAGAAGCCGCGGCCTTCAAAGTCGGCGGGCATGGCGTCCAGCACGCGCACGAGGCCCCCCATCACCCAGCCATTGCCACGCGCCCAGTAGATCGGCTTGCCGTCGGTGCCCAGATGGCTCTGGTCCTTGAAACGCTCATCGCGCAGGAAGAGGCGGTCCTGTTCGACCCACAGACGCGCCGCCGTGCGCCGCCATTCTTTGTCCATGGCCCTGAGGTATTTCGGGTCGCCGGTCAGGGCCGATTGTCGCGCCAGCACCGGCGGGGCCATGAACAGGGCGTCGCTCCACCACCAGATCAGGGCCTCGGTCTCCTGCGGACGGTTGAGGTGCGGCACCATGTAATCGAGGCGCTGTTGCAAGGGCATCAGCACGCCCGGTTGGCCCCGTCGCGCATAGAGTTCCTGATAGAGGTCGCCGATGGCCAGTTCGTCGGCATTGAGCATCAGGCGCTCGGCCCGCGCGCCGCGAAACGCGTAATGATAATGCTCCGCCGTGGCGGTCAGAAAGCGCAGGGTGTCGGGATTGTCGCTGATCCGCGCCAGCCGCGCTGCGCCGACATAGAAGGTGGCGGCCACCCAGTTGGAGGAAATTTCAGAGAGGTTGGAGCCGGTCGAAAGCTGGATCGGACGGCGGCTCATATCGGCGATTTGTGACGCGGCGACATATTCCAGCACGGGCAGCACCGCCTGACGGTTCGGCACGCGGTCGGGGGCAAAGGTCGTGTTCGGGCGCGGCGGCGGGGTCAGCCAGCGCGCTTCGATCCCCGCCACGGGGGTTGTCTGCGGCGCATCGGCGGCCCCAACGGATGAGGCCATAAGGGCGCTCATGACCAGCGACAGGGTGGCGTGTTTCAGGCGCGGGTGCGAGGTCATGGGAAACGTCCTTAAAAAGGTCCGGCCCCGGTGAAAGGGGCCGGACTCAGTTACGGGCAAAGTTACGCGTACTGAAAGGGTTTAGAAGGTGGTGATGATGCCGAAGTAATAGCGGCGACCATAGTAGAGGGTATCGAAGACATAGGGCGTACCGCCACCGACATTGCGGTATTCCTCTGGTGCATAGCGGGTCACCGTGTCATCGAGCAGGTTCTTGCCTTCGGCAAACAGCTCCAGCTTCTTGTTGACCTTATAAGAGACACGCGCATCCAGCGACTTCGAGCCGTTCTTGTAGATGGGTGTTACGGTCTTGAAATAGCTGGTCGCACTGCCAAAGGGCTCCAGATTAATGCCAAGCGCTTGCTGGGTCGCTGCGTTGGGCACGCGGTTGGCGCTTTCGCTGGCGTCCATGCGGTCATAGTAGAAGTCGCGTTTCTGATAGGCGACGCGAGCATTGAGGCGACCATCGTCATACCAGAGATTGACGTTGTAATAGTAGTCGGACTGACCACGCGGCGGCAGCGCCTTGCCCGTTATCGGATCAACGGCCGTATTCGCCGCGTTCGATTCGGTCTTGGAGTAGTTGAAGCCCGCGCCCGTATATCTCAGATACCACGGCAGGTAGGTGAAGGCGGTCTTCGCCGACACTTCAAAGCCGGTTTGCTTCAGACCGCCAGGCCCGTCTTCGAAGGTGTCGGCGATATATTTGGTGCCCTCGAGTTCATATTCCGGCAGGGTAACGTTTTCGGGACGCTGGGTCTTCACGTCGATGCTGTAGGAGGCCAGCGACACCTGCGTGTCCTTGTTGGGATACCATTCGAGCGATAGGTTGGAGGTTGTGGCCTCATAGCCTTTCAGTTCCGGGTTACCGATACGGCCAGAACACCGGGTAGCGGTTGACGCAGTGGGATCTTCGGTGTCCGGATCACCGTCATCGAAATAGCCCGGATTGTTGGCGTAGAAGTCGAGCAGGGCCTGATCCAGCTTATAGCAGTTAGCTGCACTGGTCCCGGTTAGCTGCGTCATGCTGGGGCGTGCGCGTTGCTTGGCGATCGAGTAACGCACCACCACCTGATCTTCGATCGGCCAGATGGCGAGGTTGAAACTCGGCAGGAAGTCTTCTGACTGACGATCAACCTGAGTGACCCGGCGCGATACAAAAACGTCGGTATAGGGGGCCGGGTTGAGGGCTGACACCTTGGTGGTATCGAGTGCACGGTTATAGAAGTTGACCGAGGGCGCGGCGTGTACCTCGATACGCTGATAGCGGAGGCCGAGATTTCCCGTGACATCCATACCGAACAGGCGGGTCTCAAAATCGCCCATCAGGTAGGCCGAGGTGGTGCTTTCTTCGGTCGAATAGCTGGGACGGGTGTAGGTTTTGCCGTCGGAGGCAATACACTCGTAGAGGCAGTTCAGATTGTGGTGGCTGAGGTCGGCATATTGACCCAGCGTGCTGAAGAAGCTGTCGAAATCAAACGCTGTCCACGAATTGATCAGCGCACCGCGGTCCGGCATGCCTTCAAAATAGTTGGCGCCCGGCATCTTGATGATGCTGTTTTGCAGCAGTTCCCGATACTGGGCCGGTGTCAACATATGCTCCTTTTCCAGACGGTCTGTGCTGGTCGCGCTGGTCACGAGGGTACGTGAGCCGTACTGACAATTGGCGCCGCTGACGCTGGGGTCGCACAGACGGATATAGTCGAGGCTGCGGGCCCGTGACAGAGTGACGCCCGGCGCGATGTTAAAGCCGCCTTCGCGCCAGGTCTTGTTTTCACGTGCCGTGTGCGACAGGCCGAACTTGACGGTCTTCAGGGGGCCGAAATGGTCGAAGAAGCGGGTGACATCCAACTGAACGTTCAGTTCGTTATTCTTGTCGGCCTGCGGCGTGTATTCCAGACGCGCGGTCGTCGTCGGGTTCTGGAAGACGCCGGGACGTGGCGTGGCCCCGGCATTGTCCGGTGAGGTCGGATAGTAGACCGCCGGGCTGGTCAGATCGACATTAGGCACCTCAAACGTCCAAAGACCGTTTTCCGGGATCATGTAAAAACGCGCCGAAGGGATGGAGGCGATGATCTTGAACGCATCATCTTCGCGCTCACCCTTGGCTGAGCCGTACTGGATACGGCCTTTGGCGATCCACTGATCCTTTTTGTAGTCGAGCCCGATCTGGGTGTAGTGCTGCTCATTGGTCCGCTGGATATCGCGGATCTGGCTGTCATAGTTCAGCGTGGTGACGCCATTGCCCCGGATCAGATCGTACTGGGTGATGTAGTGGTTCGCATTCACCACCACATTGCGCATATTGGTGCTCAGCACGCCAGCGGTTGAGGTTGAACCGCTTGGGGCGATGATTTGCAGATTATAGGCCTGAAAATCCTGTTTGCGGATATTGGGGTTGTAGGAGATGAAGCCGGTCAGACTGTCGCTGAAGCGATAGTCGGCGCGCAACTGGAACGAGGTGCGCGTGTCGCGGCGATTTTCGCGACGCATGCGCGGCAGCGACGGCGCATAGTCTTCCCATTGCGCATAGCAGTTCAGGCGGCTGTTGATGCCGGAGGTGGGCAGGGCCGCGCAACCGGCCTTGGTGGTAACGGCGGCGGCCACCTTGTCATAGGGGGTGGTAAAGGTTTTTTCCGGCGAATTGTCGTGGTCGCCAAAGGGCTGATAGCCAACCTGTTTGTCCGACACGCTGTTGAAGTCGGTTGAGGTGCGCCCGTCGTCATAGGTGAAGTTGAACAGGACACCCAGACGGTTATCGAGGAATTTGCGCGTCAGGATGAGGTTGGCGCGCGGCGACCAGTTGCCGTCCAACGTGTTGCGCTGGTATTGCAAATTGAACTTGTACAGCGGTTTGGCGAAGTCGAGACCGCCGCGCTGTTCGATCTTCACCGTACCGCCGACGCCACCGGGGCGCATATCGGCAGTCTGCCCCTTGATCACGTCCACGCTCTTGATCAGGTCAGACGACATGTCGTTGAGCGCCGTCACCGAGCGGCCGTTTTGCGAGTCGGTAGGCAACATTGACATGCCATCGACTTCGATGCGGATCAGATCGTCGGTTTGGCCGCGAATGGTGAAGCCGCCTTGATCGCCGGAGTCGGTGATATTGAGCGCCACACCGGCGATACGGGCGATGGCTTCGCCGACATTCTTGTCCGGGAAGTTGCCCACGTCATCGGCGACGATGGAATCCTGCGCCGTGGCGGCTTTTTTCTTGCGATTGATGGCCGACTGCTCGGCGCGGCGCGCACCCACGACGATCACTTCCTGAACGTCGTCGGCATTGGCCGCCGGTTGTGCGGGTGTGTTCTGAGCCAGTGCGACGCTGGCCGTACTGAGCGCCAGCAGAGAGGCGCTGAACATAAGTGCGGTGCTCTAAAGTTTCATGGTCTTAATCCCTTCCCATTTGTGGTGTCCCCGGATTGGCTTCCGGGTGGTGTGATTGGTTTTGTGAGCTGCGGTTACCGGTGTCATCCGGACGCTGCAAAAGGTTATTTCGGGTATTTTTTCACCCAGTCGGCATAGGCATCTATGGCCTTTTTCGGCCCTGACCCGTACCAGGAATAGCCATTGCGGCGGCCTTTGGAGATGTTATTGACATCGTCCTGAATCGACTTGTCCCAGTCGCCGAAGATCGGCTTGCCGGTCTGGATGTCATAGTTGCGCGACCAGATCGGACCGGCCCCTGGCTTGTCGATCAGCTTGCGGCCTTCCTCTTTGCTGACCTCGGTAAAGGCCTTGTCATAGATGGCATGAGCTTTCAGCCATTCGACGCCCGCATGGATGGCGGCGCGCACCTCTGCCGACGGTTTGGGCTGGCGCATCAGGAACAGCAGTACATCCGTGCTTTCAGCGCTGGCCAGAGAGCGCATCTCGTAATTGCGCGCCGAAATCGGGGCGAGCGTCAGGGCATCGACCTGTTGCGGCCAAACGGTCTTCTTACCGTTCACCACGATCTGAGCGTCGAGAATGGGGCGCAAGGCGCGCGCACTGGCTTCACCGGCCTTGCGGCGCAGATCGGCAGGCACGAAGGCGAAATCCGGCTTGCCTTCGGCAATGTCGGTCAGAAGCAGGGCCGCTTGCGCCACCGCATCGTCATTGAAGGTGATGCCGTCGTGGAAACCGCCTTCCAGCGGATAGTTCTGCGGCCAGCCGCCATTGGGGTACTGCGCCATCAGCAGGTAGTGAATGCCCTTGAGGATGCTGGCGCGATAGGCGTCGCCCTCCTGGCCGGGGGCTTGCGCCTGCACGCGGCCTAAAAAGCGCATCTCGGTCCACGTCGCGCCATTGTCCAGCGTGCCGACAAAGGTCCAGAAGCGGTCGTGCGGGGCATCAAAACTGCCCGTATTCAGCTCCATCGTCTCGGCATTATTGCCAAAGCGCTGACCGCGCAGTCGTGGCGGCTTGGTGCGGTCCTGATTTTTGCTCCAGCCGCCCGACGGGGTCTGAAAGCTGACAATCGTGTCGGCCATGGCGCGCGCTTCGGGTGTGGCGTACCAGGCGGCGTCCTTATTGAGCGCCATCTTGCCGCTGCCGGCCACAGGTGGCGGGGGCGAGGTTTCGCCCGGCTGAAGCTCAGCGGCCAGAGTCGCCTTATCGAAGGCCATCTGCTTTTGCGAGCGCGCAATATAGTCGGCCCAGGCAGCGCGCTGCGCGGCGGGCAGCTCGGCCAGACGGTTCAGGCTTACCTCAGGTGCCGGCGTATTGGTGCCGGTCACCGCAGCCCCGACCATCTGCGGCCCGGCGGCAATAGACACGGCAAGGCTCGTGGCGGAAATCAGGCCCACCCATCTCGCTGATGGCATTTTCGTCCCTTTTATCGGAATGTATTTTTTAAAATAGATACTCGAAGCGTGAGGGGGTGTAAACGAAAATGCTCAATTTCGACACATTTTTTGAAATCTCTTTCTCTTGCGAAATATTGCAACGCAACAGGGCAATTGCATGAAAAAAAGTGTGGCTTTCAAGTCATTTTTTGATTGAATGTGCGTGATTGTGAAGAAATGGCCGCGGTTCATACGATTGCTATCGTGGGATGGCGGTATTATGAAAAGGGGAAAATATCACGCCGGACACATTTGCCGCCCCTCCCCGACGCGGATAAAGCCGCTCTCTGGTGATACAAGATTACAAATAAAGAGACTGCGGATATCGCCGCTTACCCCTTACAGGAAGACCGCCCATGCCGATTTCGCTTTCCCGTCGTCATCTGCTGCTCACGGCGGCGGCCACGGGTGCCTCGTTCGCCGTGCCCGCCGCGTCGGCTGAGACGATGCCCATTGACCGTGAGGCGCTGGTCCGCCGTCACAATCCGACCCTGACCACGGTCGATCCGCACGCGCCGCTGATGTTGGGGAACGGCAATATCGGTTTTACGGCGGATATTACCGGGCTTCAGACCTTTACCGAGCCCTATTCGAAAATCGCGCCGCTTCTGACCGAGGCGCAATGGGCCTGGCACAGCTTCCCCAATCCGCAGGGCTATACCGTCCGCGATACGCAGATCGAGATCGACGTGCGCGGGCAAAAGCGCCGCTATGGCTATATTAAAGACTGGGCCGAGGCCGCGAAGAACTCGGCGGTGGCGTGGATTCGTGAAAACCCGCATCGCTTCTCGCTGGGACGGCTGTCGCTGGACCTGCGGGCGAAGGACGGGACGTCCGCGCGCTTTGCCGACATCAAGGACACGCGGCAGACACTCGACCTGTGGAACGGCACGCTGACCAGCCGCTTTGTCTATGAGGACGAGGCCGTGACGGTCGTGACCCGCGTCCTGCCCGACAGCGACACGATCATGGCTGAGGTCACCTCAGCTCTGGTGGCGCAGGGCCGTCTGGGCGTCGCCGTGCGTTTTCCCGGCGTGTCGAAGACGCTCAATCCTGACCCGTCGGACTGGACCAATCCGTCCGCCCACACCACGACTGAGGTGTCTCGCAAGGCCGGTGAAGTGCGCCTGAAACGCCAGATCGACGCGACCACCTATCACGCCGCCATCGTCGCACCGGGGAGCGCTATCGAGGCCCGCGCGCCGCACAGCTATCGGGTCAGCGCGACAACCCCGACCCTGAGCGTCATGGCGTCCTTTTCGCCTGATCCCATCGCGGCCCTGCCACAGCCCGCTGCGGCCAAGGCGGCGACCGAAACGCACTGGATCAACTACTGGTCAAAGGGCGGCATGGTTGATTTCAGTGGTTCGAGCGACCCACGCGCGCCGGAGCTGGAACGCCGGGTCATCCTGTCGCAATATCTGATGGCGGTGAATGCGGCCGGGGCCTTCCCGCCGCAGGAGGAGGGGCTGTTCTCCAATAGCTGGAACGGCAAGTCGCACCTTGAAATGCACCCCTGGCATTCGGCGCACTTCGCCCTGTGGGGCCGACCGCACCTGCTGGAAAAGAGCCTTGGCTGGTATGTGGCCTTCCTGCCCAGGGCGAAGGCGCGCGCCGCCGAACAGGGCTTAAAAGGCGCGTGGTGGCCCAAGATGATCGGACCGGATGGCGTCGATAGCCCGTCCAAGGTCTCACCCTTCATCATGTGGCAGCAGCCGCACCCCATCTATATGTGCGAACTTTTGTATCGCGCAGGCGACAGCGGACGCATCCTCAAAACCTATGGCGAACTGGTCGAGCAGAGCGCCGACCTGCTGGCCTCTTTCCCCTATCTCGATGAACAGACGGGCACGTACCGGCTGGGGCCGCCGATCATCCCGGTGCAGGAGAATTTCGATCCGCTGACCACCTATGATCCGGCCTTTGAGGTGGCCTATTATCGCTGGGGCATCGAGACGGCGCAGGCGTGGCGCGAGCGAACGGGCAAGGGCCGCCGCCCCGACTGGGACGTGGTGCTGGCCAAATGGCCAGACCTGCCGCACAAGGACGGCCTCTATCTGCCCGTGCGTTCTGAACCAGATTTCTGGGACAAGGCGGCGGGGGCGTGCAGATCAAATGCCTTAAATGAGACGTGCCAGAACCGCGACCATCCGTCCTTTCTGATGCCGCTGGGTTGGCTTCCGGGCCGGGATGTCGATAAACCCACTATGCGTCGCACGCTGGACCGCATGAAACGCGACTGGGATTTGCGCCAGACCTGGGGCTGGGACTACGCGATGATCGCTATGACCGCCGCGCGGCTGAATGCGCCGGATGAGGCGATTGACTGGCTGTTTTTCGAGGCCAAAAACAACCATTATGGCCAAAGCGGTATGACGCCGCGCGTGCATCTTGATGCCCACGCCGCAGCCTTTGTCCCGACGGCGACCGGGGCGGGCGTGCAAGCGGACACAGGGCCCGACGGACCGGGTTATCAGCGCGCGGCGGAGACCTATTTCCCCTCGAACGGCAGCCTGTTGCTGGCCGTCGCCCTGATGGCCGGCGGCTGGGACGGGCAGGGCGGGGCGGCCCCCGGCTTCCCCGGAAACGGCTGGCGCGTGCGGGCTGAAGGTCTGCGGCCGTCGTTGTAACGGACCTGTAGCCAGAGTTAGCCATTCGTGGCTATAAGTGGCTACAGGAGGTTGAACATGGCAAAATCGGAATGGCATTTCCCGAGACGGGCCTTTGCCGAGCAGGTCTATAGCCTGCTGATCGACAGCCCGGCTTCCGCACTCAGTCTGTTCGGCCCGCGCCGCACCGGCAAGACCGAGTTTCTGCGCGAAGACCTGGCGCCTTTGGCCGAGGCGCGCAAACACCGCGTAGTATATGTCAGTCTGTGGCAGACGGTCGAAGCCCCGATCGCCAGCCTGCTCTACGCCTTTGACGCGGCCCTGCGCGGTGGGCGGCTGAGCGACCGGTTAGGGACGGCGATGCGCGACCTCTCACCGACACTCAAACTCTCTGCGCCCGGCGGCACGGAGGTCGAGGTCGATCTGGGGAGCCTGCGCGGCAAACCGCAGGACGATCACTTGCTGCTGCTCGATCAGTATTGTGAGCGGCTGGCGGATGACAAACACCCGACGCTTTTGCTGTTCGACGAATTTCAGGAGGTGGCGCGCAGCCCGCACACCGCCCCCATCGTTGCGGCCCTACGCACCAGTCTTGACCGCCGGCGCTCAGGGCTGGTCTCGGTCTTCACCGGCTCGTCGCAGGAGGGGTTGCGCAACGTGTTCAATGCCCGCGAAGCGCCCTTTTACCGCTTCGCCACCCAGATGACCCTGCCGGTACTGGATGACGGCTTTGTCGATCATCAACTGGCGGTGTTTCGGGCCAAGGCACGCCGCCGCATCGAACGGAGCGATGCGCTGCGGGTATTTGAGCGCATTGAGCACAACCCTTTGTTTTTTCAGCAATGGCTGATCGCGCTGATGGCGCACGATCGCCTGACGCCCGACACGGCCATGACGCATGTGCTCGATGAGCTGGGGGCACAGTTCGGATTTGACCGTCTGTGGAGCGGCCTTAGCCCGCTTCAGCGCGCCACCTTGCGGCTGCTGGCCGAGCATATAGAACAGCCCTATGCCGAAAGCTCGACCGCGCGTCTGGCGGCCCTGACGGGAGGGGGGGGTCCGACCATTGACCGCGTGCAGACGGCGCTGCGTCGCCTGTCGCGGCTCGGGGTGGCTGAAAAGGTAGAGCGCGCCTGGCGGCTTAACGACCCTCTGCTGGAAGTGTGGGTGCGTGGTCGCCCGGAGACGGATTTCAGCGCCGGTTAGCCATCTATAGCCATTAATGGCTATAGATGGCTAGGTTCACCCTTTCGCCGCCGCTTCGATGGCCGCCACGTCGATCTTGCCCATGGTCATCATGGCTTGAAAGACGCGCTCAGCTACCTCGCCGCCTTGCTTCATGGCGTCGCTTAAGGCGCGCGGCGTGATCTGCCACGACAGGCCCCAGCGGTCCTTGCACCAGCCACACGCGCTCTCTTTGCCGCCATTCCCAACGATGGCGTCCCAATACCGGTCGGTTTCGGCCTGATCTTCGGTGGCAATCTGGGACGAAAAGGCTTCGGTTTGCCGGAAGGCGTCGCCACCATTGAGCCCCAGACAGGGAATGCCGCACACAGTGAATTCGACGGTCAGCACCTGACCCGCCTTGCCGCCCGGAAAGTCGGTCGGGGCCTTATGCACGGCGGTCACCGCGCTGTCCGGGAAGACGCTGGCGTAAAAGCGCGCCGCCTCTTCGGCCTCGCGCGCGTACCACAGGCAAACAGTGTTCTTGGGCATGATAATCCTCCGTTGTGTTGTGTCTTTGCAGTGGGCGTAACGGCCTTGGCACAGCGGAAGGGGGTGTCGGGCGTTCGTTTCGCTTCGCCCAAACTGTCGGTTGAATCTTACTCCCCAAAGCGCTTGGTGTCTATATGATCTGCCGTACGGCCCGTGCGGCACAGCCAGATTACAAACCCAAAGCCTGAGCCAATCTGGACACAGAGGGCCATTTACAGGGATGTTTTCACTCGCAAAATCAACTTTCAGCGAAATTCGCGATTGAAATTTACAAATTGTAGTACTATTGCCATTATTAAACCAAATTGAAATAATAATCGCTGGACAAGGCGCACATGTCAGGGAGATGATGGTCACAGGTTTGGCCGTTTGACCCTGACCTGTCTGAGGCTCTGATCCCTTTCGGCCGATCCCACGCGGAATGGCCCCATAGCTCCGACGCCCTTAAGGCCTGCTACGGTCCGGGGCGTAAGCGAGTACGTGAGTGTGTGTTTGATCACGTAGTTTACCCGGTTCCCGGTCTTGAGACTTCATAAGACGGGGTTCGGTTTTATTTCTCTCTCAGATCTTACCCACTGTCGCGCGACAGTGGGTTCTTTTTTTTTTGAGCGTTGTGCGGAAAGTGTGAGCGGTTTTCCGCAAAAACATCGCGACAAAACAAAAATTTAGAGCGAAATGGCGTTTCCACCTAAAGTCATTTCGCTCTAGTGCGATGGGGCGGTGCCAGCGGTCAGCGCTCCAGACTGACGCCCATCAGGCCAATCACCACCTCATTGGCCACGGCGCGCACGGTGAGGCTGTGCAGCGTCTTGTTGGGATTGAGGTCGAGGCTGAGCACGCTGCCCGCGCCACCGTCAATTTTTTCACGGCTCGCGCGACCTTTCCAGTCGGGGCCCGGCGTCCACACCTTGCCCGTCTTGAGGTCCACGCGCACCGGGACTTCGCCGCACAGACGGAACTGATAGTCGTCGATGAAATAGTCGCGCTCGATCGGCCACCAGTTTTCCGGGTTGCGTAGGGTCAGCACCTGCGTCGTGCCGTCCGTATAGGTGACGACGACCTCGCCATTGGTCAGGCGGCTTTGCATGTGGTTGGTTGAACCGGCCATCAGCAGGAAGGCGCGCTTCGCCTGTCCGCGTAAAGGCACGCTCACCTCGTCCGGATAATTGTCCCACAGCGACGCGAAAGCGATATTGTTGCCATCGGCAGGCGTGCGGAAGCGCAGACCATTGACGGTCGTGACCTCTCCCCCCGCCTGACGCAAGGCAACATCGTCAATAGTGGCCGTGGCATTGACGTGCCCGGCCCACGCGCCAATCCCCTGAGCCGGCATGGCCAGCGACACAAAGGGCGAGCGCGGTGAGCGGTATTTTCCCGGCTGGAAGATGTTCGTCACCTTGTCATTGAAGGCGGCGCTGATATCCACCGGCTCGGCGCGCACGGTTTGCGCCCCCGTCGCCCATGCGGGCGCGGTGACGGGACAGGATGCAAAGTCCGGTGTCCGGGCCTTGGGGGCCAGCCAGCTAAATTGTCCCTGCGACATCGCCGTAAAGGCCGGATCGGCCTCCGGCACCTTATTCGCTTTGGCCGAGTCTATGGCCTGACCGGCCCAGACGATGCGTACCTCAGTGCGCCCCCTCAGCAGCGTCTCTAGGCGCAGTTTGGGCGCGCCGACGCCCTCCGGGGCGTCCCATCTGACGGCCTTGCCATTGACGGTCAGGCGGGCCACGCGGTCGCGGCGCACGGGCAGGTCCAACACGGCGCGGTCAAAGCGCTGATCCGACGGGGTGACGGTCCAGATATCGGTCTGACCCTCGCGCCGATAAGCAAGGCTCAGGTTCGGATGGATAAGCCGCGCATGGTCCCATTCCGGCGGCAGACCGGGGCTGAGCGTCAGGGTGCGGCTGAGCGCATCCGGGCGCACGCCAAACAGGCCTTCGACCACGGTACGCGCCATGACGCCCGTGCCATCGGCAAAGTCGCGTTGCGACTCGCGGCGATAGACGTCGAGATAGTTCATGCTGCCGACATTGCCGGGCGCGATGCCCATATAGAAGCTGGCGAGCACGCTGCCGCGCGTGATCTCATAGGCGCTGTCCGGCCGCCCGGCCTGCCACAGGGCCAGCGCCGTGTGCAGGTTTTCGCCCATCACCACATTATTGATCGACCAGCTATAGGGCATCCAGTCAGACGAAGGCAGCATCCGATAGGGCCGGTCATTGGGCACGCCTTCACCGGTCACGGGCAGGGGACGCAGGCGGCGTTCGAGGTCGGTCGCCATGCGTGCCGCCTGACGTGCATCGGGCGCGCCGGAATCGATGCTGTGATAGAAGCTCCACAGGCCGTAGCTGGGGTGGAGCAACTGCTTGCCCAGATAGTCGCGGAACTCGCCATAGGCCCCGCGATCCTCCATCCATAGATATGTCTGCATCCCGCGTTCGATCAGAGCGGCCTCGGTCTGATACGGCGTCGGGTCCTTGCCGATCAGGGTGGCGAGGCGCGCCATCATGCGGTTGTGGTAGAGGTTATAGGCCGTCGTATAGGCGACGCCGCCGCCGGAATATTGCATATCGTCCGACGCCCAGATGGCGGCATAGGCCTCATAGAGGGGCAGCTTGTCCGGGCCGTATTCGCGACGGAACAGGCGCTTTTCCCACGCCATATGCCGCTCGATCACCGGCCAGACGCGCCTAGCGTATTCGAGATCACCCGTCCACAGCAGGTGACGGAACATCGCGTCAAAGAAGCCGATATTCATGTCGTAGTGGGTGTTGGACAGGTCACCATTGGTATGCATCCCATCCGGATTGCGTGCCAGATTGGTCTTCTCTTCGGGCGGGGCAACGAAATCGGGAATGGGCTTGGTGTTCTGCTTGCGCGTCCAGCCGTTGAAATTCTGCCGCGCGCGGTCGTGCCAGCCCAGCGCGTCCAGCGCATAGGGCCCGCGCCAGCCCAGAAGCCGTGCCCGCCAGGCGATGGCCCCGTGCATGACGCCGCCGCCGTCGCGCTCATCCCACTGGCCGTCCGAGGCAATATTGAGCGCGCCCATGGCCGCATCGAGATAGGGGTCGGGGGTTTCGGTGCGCACGCGAGTGCGTATTTGCGCGAAATGGCGACGGGCGTCCTCAAAACGCGCCGACAGCTCCGACGCCGCATAGGCGGCGGAGGTCGAGAGGGTTTCGGACCGGGAGCCTGTATTGCCCGCCGTCACATCGCGATAGGTGCCAAGCTCCTCCGCCGCGCCGCGCCGCGTGACCTGTATAGCCAGATAGACCGGACCGGTGCCCAGCGTCACATGGCCGGTGACCACCTGTATGGCCGCACGATCGGAGGCCAGAAGCTGTGCCGCATCGCTCCATTGTGTGGCATCGGACAGTTTCAGCGCGGCGGGGACGGAGACCGTGCCGGTCAGACCTGCCGTGCGGCTGTCGGCATGGAAGACCTGCGCATCCGTCTTGTAGCGTGTGCCGTCGGCATAGTCGGGCTTGAACTGGAAATACTGGCTGATCGGCACTTTTTCGGTGCCGATATCACCGTCGCGATTGCCGCGCTGACCATTACCTGCCCCATAGGCGAAGACCAGTTCCGTGCCCTTGGGCAGGTCAGAGCCGCTGGCGCGCAGCAACAGGCCTTCGCTGGCGTGGTCGGCTATGACTTCGATGACCAGTTGGCCCGTCGCACCGATCAGCGGATCGCGGATGGTGTAGAGCATCTCGCCGGGGCGATAGCGGCTCTCGGTGTTTTGCGCGTCATTGATCCACTTGATACCCGCAGCGGTGCGCAGCCCCAGGCGCAGATTGCCACCACGGCCGGGCAGGTAGAGCGAAAATTCCGGCCGGTCGCCCGCATCGACGCGAAAGGCCGTGTGCCCGCCGTAGAGCGCGCGGTTGAAATATTCCGCGCCATTGCGGATGACGAAATCGCCCTTGTCCGGTTGGTAACGCAGCGGCGTTGACATCTGCCCTTCGATATTGGGACGCAGGCCGCCCGTGGCCGCCGGGGCCTGAGCGCGGGCCTGAGAATAGGAAAGGGGGCTGATCAGTGCCGAAGACAACAGCAACAGGCAGGCGAGGGCGGTCGGTCGCAGACGAGGCATGAAAGCTCCTGATGGCGTGTCCCTGTGTGTCATTTTTGTAGGGTTGTATTTTAAATATAGAGACGATTAATCACCTTCAAGCCATATTCGTCAGGATCGAGCATAAACCGTTTTACAAATCAAAAAAAGAGCCCCCCCTTTTCAGGAGGGGCTTAAATGGGGTGTTCCGCATCAGGGAGTGAGAGATCGGAACACGTTTCTGCCTCCGGCCACGCTGTATGACGTTTGGGAGGCGAAATCAAAGCTCTCATATAGGGACAATATTACACATATAGAAACGGTGCAAGCCGGTTTGACACCCTATGACCCTTTGAGAGCGCCCAAAAGGCTTTGATGGACTTTTTAGGGAATGAGGCTTTCAAGTTAGGTCATACCAAATTCAGCTGTATCGGATCGAAATTTGGCAACCATTGTGCAGTGCAAAAACGCTTAAATTTCCAACTCTATACAAAAATATGTTTAAAAACAAATTATTAATTTTGAATTCTCGACACCGGAGTCTTATTGTCAAGCGCATTAAATTGGTTTACCTTTAAATCAAAAGAACGATGAAGACTCTTGTGGGGTTAGAAACTTAGCAAAGGTCTGGCCAATTTGGCTGTCCGATATGACGGGCGCGCCTTAAGAGAATTAGGCTTCAGATGACAACCTGAGGCCTTGAGATTTCCTCCGGGGTTTCGGGGGTGTGCGCATTGGGTTGCTTTAGTGGCATTTCGCGACCCGATAGCTGAGTAAGCGTAACGGCGGGACTCCTCCCTTCGGTCTCGCTGCACTCATCCTGACTGAGCGGACCAGCGAAGCGTAGCTGGTCCGTCTTTTTCGTGAGTTCAGGCCTGAGACGGCGAAAGCTCAAAAAGGTTGACACATAATAACGGCGCGATTGCCCCGGTCTCGATAATCGGATCGACCGAAGTTCGCGGAAACAACAGGACGAGGCAAAATGACAGTGACTTTGCGCATCACCTTGCTGGCAGGGGTGCTTGTCTGTGCACCGCTTCAGGTGTTTGCGGACTCGAATCTGTATAAGTTGCCCGATCTGCGTATCGGTCTTGGCAATGACAATGAGGGCGACACCATCCCCGGCCCGGCGCGTCCGAATGGCTCCATCCACCCGTCGCCGGAAACGCTCAATCCCAATAATTCCGGCTATAATCCGGCCGAAAAGATCAGCGGCTTTGGGCAATTGCACACGCAGGGCTCAGGCGGCGTTACGACCTACGGCACGTTTTTGCTGTCACCGCAGGTAGGGGCGCCTCTGTTCAATGAGCCGGACCATCTGTCGGACAAGGCCAATGTTGAGATGGCGGCGGATTATTACGCGGTCGATCTGACACGATATAAGACACGCGTGGAAATTACCCCCGCCCACTATTCAGCCCTCTACCGTCTGACCTATCCGCAAACCGATGAGGCGCAACTCGTCATCGATGTGACGCGCAAGGTCGGCGGACTGGTCGCCTCCGAAGCGGCCGAGGTGAAGTACTATCCAGAAAGCGGCAAGATTGTCGGGCATGTGAAGGCCAAGGGCTATTGGAATCCGGCACTGATCGACATCTGGTTCGTCGCCAAGCTGAGCCAGTCACCCACCCGCTGGGGCATTTTCGACAAAGCGACAGCGAAACCGGGTGCGAACGAAGGCCGGACCGGGCCCGATGAGCGGCTGGGGGCGTGGCTGACCTTCAAAGGCGACCCGTCAAAGCCGGTTCTGGTCAAGCTGGCTGTTTCCTTCACCAGCGCGGAGACCGCCGAGGCGCTTCTTGATCAGGAGATTCCGGGTTGGGACTTCGATGCTGTGCGGCAACAAACGCAGGTGGCGTGGAATGCGCAACTGTCCAAGATCGAAGTCTCAGGCCTGACCGAGGCCCAGACGCGGCGCTTTTATACCGCCCTTTATCACGCCTCCATTCAGCCGCGCGACCGCTCGCTGGATCAGCCCAGGGCCCAGCTCACTCGGCCCAACTGGGACGATCATTATACGCTGTGGGACACCTATCGCACCCTGTTCCCGCTGATGTCTCTGATTTCGCCTACGGATTACACCGCCAACCTCAACAGCCTGATCCACACGTTTGACAAGTTCGGCGCGGCGGATACGGCCATCATCGGCGGCCAGAACTACCATGTGGGGCAAGGGGGCGATGAGGTGGACAATGTGCTGGGCGAGGCGCTGATCCGCGGCGCGGACGGCGTGGACTGGTCGCAGGCCTGGCGCGTCACGCATTTCAATGCTTTTGAGCGTCGCCGTCCGCGCTATCTCACCGATGGTTATTTCGGGGTGGGCGATCTCAGCCCCGAACCGAACAATCAGCGCGCCAAGTCCGGTTCATCAACGCTGGGCTTTGCGCTGAACGACTTCTACGCGGCGCAGATGGCGCAAAAGACCGGCCACACGGAAGAAGCGCAGACGCTCCTCAAGCGCTCAGCCAACTGGAAAAAAATCTGGAACCCGGCCACGCAGAGCGACGGGTTCAGTGGCTTCCTGATGCCGCGCTATCCGAACGGCAGGTTTCAGGACATTGACCCCAAGCTGGGCTGGGACGGTAAGGTTCACAACAATGTCGGCTATTATGAAGGCACGGCGTGGATCTATTCTTACGGTGTGTTGCATGATCTCGATGGCTTGATCGAGGCGATAGGCGGCCGCGTGCGCTTTAACGAGCGCCTGCAATATGCCCTGAGCGCGCATCTGATCGATATTACCAATGAGCCGTCCTTTTCGACGCCGTGGCTGTTCCATGCTATCGGGCGTGCCGATCAGTCGTCCTACTGGGCGCGTGATACGTTCAAATATTTCACGGATACGGCCTATCCCGGTGATGAAGACGCCGGCGCGATGAGTTCCAACTACGTCTTCAACCGTCTGGGTCTGTTTCCAAAGCTGACAACCGACCGCTACTATCTGCACGGGCCGCGTCATGCGCGCAGCGTCCTGCATCTTGAGAATGGCAGGACCTTCGAGATCACTGCCGCCAATGCCGGGGCGGACCGGCCCTATATCGCCGCCGTGACGCTGAATGGACAGCCGCTTGAGACGCCCTATGTGACTCAGGCGCAAATCCGCGGTGGCGGGCAGCTCGCCTTCACCATGAGCGACACAGCCGGTCAGTGGGTCTATGACGGGGCGGTCGTGGGGGTTAAGGCCTCGGTGCCTGCGCTTGCGGATGGCAAGACCTCGACGACCTGGACCGCAGGGCCGGGAGACAGCGCCTCGTTTGAGCGATCCGAACCGGTTTGCCTCAAAGCTTACAGCGTTAGCGTTGGCGCAGAGGGGCCGATGCCTTCGGCGTGGCGACTGGAGGGCTGGGATGGGAAGCGCTGGCGCGAACTGGACCGCCGTAAGGGGGAGGTCTTTGACCGTCCGCACATGACGCGTGTGTTTGACCTCAAAACCGCTGCCTATGCCCGCTACCGGCTACACATGGCTGGTAAGGCCAAGGCACAGGTGGCCGAGGTCGAGTTCATCGCGGGGCCACCCCAAACCTGCGTTCAGTAATTGGCTTTCAGGCGTCTTACCGGCGTCTCAACCACGGGAAACACCATGTCTTATCGTCCTTACGCGCTGGCCTCGGTTCTCACCGGGCTGGCGATGCTTGCGCCTGTGCCATCGTTTGCACAAACGCCCCCACCGCAGGGGGCGGCGGAGTGGGAGCAGGCTGAGGTGGTGGCGGTGAACCGCGAGCCGATGAAGGCGACCTTCTTCAATTTCGAGAGCCGTGATCTGGCGCTGAAGGGCGACAAGGCCGCCTCAAAGCGCTTCCTGTCGCTGGATGGCACCTGGGATTTCAAATTCTCCAAAGGCGTCGATAATCGCCCCAAGGACTTCTATAAGACCGGCGCGAACCTCAGCGGCTGGGACAAAATTCAGGTCCCCGGCATGATTCAGGCGCAGGGCGACGGCAAGTTCGGCCTGCCCGAATTCTGGAATATCAAATACCCCTTCCCGGCCAATGAGCCCTTCATCCCGCACGATATGATCGAGGTGGGGTCTTACAAACGCGGTTTCGACGTTTCGGCCGACTGGGCCGGGCAGGACGTGTTTCTGCATATCGGGGCGGCGGGCGCGGCCTATTATATCTGGGTCAATGGCGAGAAGGTCGGCTATTCGGAAGATTCCAAGCTGCCGTCCGAATTCAATGTCACCCAATTCCTCAAGCCCGGTCACAATGAGATCGCGCTGGAAATCTACCGCTACGCCGACGGCTCCTATCTGGAGGATCAGGACTTCTGGCGGCTGTCGGGCATCGAGCGCTCGGTCTATCTCTATGCCGAACCGAAGACGCGCCTGCGTGACTTCACCGTGCGCGCGACGCTGGACAAGACCTATACGGACGGCGTCTTTGCGCTGGAGGCCGAACTGGCGGGTCAGAAGGGTGCGGCCACGGTGACCGCCACCGTCTATGACGGCGAGACGCAGGTGCTGAAAACCTCAGCAAAAGCAAATGTTGGCAAGCCCGCGCAACTGAGCGGCACGCTCAAGGGCGTCAAGGCGTGGACGGCGGAGACGCCCAACCTCTACCGGCTGGTGATCGAGGTCACGGACGCCAAGGGCAATCTGATCTCAGCTACCGCCAAAAAGATCGGTTTCCGCACGGTGGAAATCCGCAATGGCGAGGTGCAGGTCAATGGCAAGCGCATCCTGATCAAGGGCGTCAATCGCCACGAGCACGACCCCAAAACCTACCGCGTCATGACGCCGGAGCTGATGCGCAAGGATGTCGAGCTGATGAAGCAGGCCAACGTCAACGCCCTGCGCACCTCACACTATCCCAATGATCCGTACCTCTACGACCTCGCCGACGAATACGGCCTCTACATCATGGATGAGGCCAATATCGAGAGCCATGAATATATGACGCTGGGCCGCGATACGGGTAATGTCAGCGTGCAACTGGGCTACAAGCCGCACTGGGCCGCCGCGCATCTGGATCGCGTGAGCCGTATGGTCGAACGCGATAAGAACCACCCCTCGATCATCTTCTGGTCACTGGGCAATGAGACGGGGGTTGGCCCCAATTTCGAGGCCGCGGCGAAATGGGTGCGCCAGAACGATCCGACCCGCCTGATCTCCTTCCTCGGCTATAGCGCCCTGACCGAAGAGCACAGGCCCAATGCCTATGTCGATATCTACGCGCCGATGTACGACGATATCGACCGGATGCGCGACTATGCCGAAAACCCGCAATTTACCCAGCCGATGATCCAGACGGAGTACGCCCACGCCATGGGCAACAGTCTGGGTAACTTTGCCGACTACTGGGAAACAATCCGCGCGCACAAAAAGCTTCAGGGGGGCTTTGTCTGGGACTGGGTCGATCAGTACGTCTATGCCAAAGACGCGAAGGGTCGCACCTATTGGGCGTCCGGTTTCGACCTTAACCCCAAGCATGGCGACAACAGCGTCATCGGCGACGGCGTTATTCAGGCCAACCGCACACCCGACCAGGAATATTACGAGTTACGCCACGTTCAGGCCCCGCTGGCCTTTCATCGTGATGCCACCGGCACGATTTCCGTTCAGAATCGTCACGATTTCATAGATTTATCGGGCTATGAGCTGCGTTGGGCGCTGGCCGTGGATGGTCGTGTTCAGGCCAGCGGCACGCTGCCGACGCCCGTGGTCAAGGCCGGTGAAACGAAGCCACTGGCGCTCGACCTGCCTGACCTGCCGGCCGACGATGAAGCCATCCTGAGCCTGCGCGCGGTTTCGCGTGAGGGCGCGATCAAAGGCGTGCCGGGCGGCACCGAGCTGGCCTTCGGCCAGTTTATCCTGCGTCCGGGCACACCCCTCCCGTCATTAACGGCGGGCGGCGTTCAGGTGTCGCGCACGTCTGAGGCCCTGTCGCTCAAGGCCGCCGCCCGTCAGTTGACGGTAGACCTGCGCACGGGCCACATGCGTTACGAACAGGGGGGCCGTCGCCTCCTCAGCGGTGGGACGCCCAACTTCTGGCGCGGCCTGACCGATAATGATGTCGGCATCGGCCTCGCCAAAAGTCACGCCGACTGGAAGCACTATTCTACCACACGGCGGCTGTTGGGTATCGACAGCGGCCCCGACCGCATCAAGGTGCGCTTTGCGCTGGGTGAAGGCGGCGGGCGCTTTGACATCACCTATCAGATGGCCGCCGACGGTCAGGTCGATGTCACCGCTGACTTTGTGCCGTTGAAAGACGATCTGCCGGACCCGCTGCGTGTCGGCCTGCGCTTTGATTTCGATGCGGCGCTGGACGGGCTGAACTGGTACGGACGCGGGCCGTGGGAAAACTATTCTGACCGCAAGACGGGCGCGGCGCTGGGCCTCTATAACGGGTCCGTGCGAGCGCAGTATCACGACTATGCCCGCCCGCAGGAATCGGGCAACAAGACCGATGTGCGCTGGCTGAGCCTGTCTGATGCGACAGGCTTTGGTGTCCGCGTCAGCGGGGCGCAGCCCCTGTCGGTTAATGCCCTGCCATTCCCCTATGAGGACCTCTATATGCGCCCGCAAGGCACGTGGAAGTCCTCTGACATCACGCTCCGTGGTGACGGTTCGCTGCTGGTCGATATCGCTCAGGCGGGTGTGGGCGGCGATACCGGCTGGAACAGTATCGGACGCCCGCTGGTTAAATACCGCATCCCGCTTCAACCGGTCAGCTATCGCTTCCGCCTGACGGCCACCGAAAAGACGAATTAAACAGAGGAAACCCCATGTCACGAGTCTGGCTTTTTTCGACCCTGCTGCTGGCCTGTTCGGGCGCGGCCTCGGCGGCGGACACAACCCTGTTTGACGGTACGCAGCCTCTCAGCATCGTCCACGACAAGAACGCAACCGTCTCTCTGGCGGCGCAGATGCTGTCGGACGATCTCAAGGCCCTGACGGGTCAGACGGCGAAGGTATCGCAACGCCTCTCTGACTGTGCGCAGGTTTGCGTCGTTATCGGCCGCTTTGATGCGCCCGTCGTCGCGCAACTGGCCAAGGCAGCGGGTGTTGATCCGCTGGCGCTGAAAGGTCAGTGGGAACGCTATGGTCGGGTGGCCTTTGCACTTCAGGGCAAGACCTATGTGCTGATCTATGGCTCCGACCGGCGCGGCACCGTCTATGGCGTGACCGACCTGTCGCGTGAGCTGGGCGTGTCGCCCTGGGAATGGTGGGCGGATGTCAAGCCACGCCGCGTTAGCCGCCTTGCTATCGACGGCGCGCCGCGTCTGTCGAAAGCGCCGTCGGTGCAGTATCGCGGCATCTTCCTCAATGACGAAGACTGGGGCCTTGAGCCGTGGGCGGGCAAGACGCTGGAGCCGGAAGTCGGCAATATCGGACCCAAAACCTATAGGCGCGTCTTTGAGCTGATGTGGCGACTGAAGGCCAATACGCTGTGGCCGGCCATGCACATCAACACCGTGCAGTTCTATGGCAATAAGGCCAATCCCAAGCTGGCCGACGACTACGCGATTGTGATGGGCACCTCGCACGCCGAGCCGATGGCGCGCAACAATCTGCGCGAATGGGATGAGGCGCGTAGCGGCCCCTTCAATTTCAAGGTCAACCGCGACAAGATCCTAGACTACTGGCGTACGCGTCTGAAAGAGACGGCCCGCGACGAAAACATCTACACGGTAGGTCTGCGCGGTCTGCACGACGGTCCCATGCAGGGCGCGGATACCCTTGAAGCGCGCAAGGACGTGCTTCAGTCGGTGATCGGCCTGCAACGCGACCTGATCCGCTCGACCTTCGGCAAGGCGCCAGAGACGGTGCCGCAGGCCTATGTCCTCTATCATGAGCTTCAGGAGGCCTATGATGCCGGGCTGAAACTGCCCGACGACGTGACCCTGATGTGGGCAGATGACAATTACGGCTATGTGCGCCGCCTCAGCAATCCGGAGGAGCGCAAGCGTTCCGGCGGGTCCGGCGTCTATTACCACCTGTCCTACTGGGGACGTCCGCACGACTATCTGTGGCTCGGGACGACGCACCCGGCGCTGATCCATGCCGAAATGCAGAAATCCTATGCGCTGGACGCCCGGCGCATCTGGATCGTCAATGTCGGCGACATCAAGCCGATCGAGTATCTGACGGAATATTTCCTCGATCTGGCCTTCGATGCCGACCGCTTTGCCGAGGCCCCGCGCAATCACCTGACGAAATGGGCGGCGGAGCAGTTCGGCCCCGAAAAGGCGGCAGAGATCACCGACCTGATGATGGGTTATTACGACCTCGCCTTTGAGCGGAAGCCCGAATATATGGGCTTTTCCGAAACCGAGCCGGTCACGCCGGTGACGGAGAGCGATTTCGTCCAGCCCGATGGCGAAAAGGCGCAGGCGCGTCTGAAGGCCTATGCCGATCTGGTGGCCCGCGCCGAGGCCGTGGCGAAGACCCTGCCCGCCGATCGTCAGTCGGCCTTTTTCGAGATGATCCTCTATCCGGTGCGCGGTGCGGCCAATCTCAACAGCCGCAAACTGAACCTCGATCTGGCTAATCTCTATGCCCGTCAGGGCCGCGCCAGCGCCAACGCCTATGTGGCGAAAGCCAAGACGGCGCATCAGGCGCTGGTCGCCGATACGGCCACTTATAATGGGCTGGAAAACGGCAAGTGGAACCACATGATGGACATGGCCCCGCGCAAGTTGCCGGTGTTTCTGGAACCCACCTGGCCGCAATGGTCAATATCGCCGGAAAAGGGCTGTGCGGCGGCGGTGTCCGGCGGCTGGTGGAACGACGAAAACGCGCTCACCTTTGTGACGGGTCAGCCGCGCAGTCGCGTCATCGAACTCTTCAGCCGCGATACAGAGGCCCGCGACTGGTCGTTGAAGGTCACGGGTGACAGCCTGAAGGTTTCCGATACGAGCGGGCGTCTGGCGACCGGCAACGGTTTTGAGCAACGCCTGACCGTCAGCTATGAAGGCGGGGCGTCCACCGGGCCCATCGACATCGCCTGTGGCGGCAAGACGGTGCGTGTCTATACCAAGCTGCTCCCCGCCCCGGCCCGTACGCCGTTTATCGAAAACGACCGCCGTGTGATCATTCCGCTGGCCACACTGAGCGGTGACGACTGGGAGCGGCTGGATGGCCTTGGCCATTCCGGTAACAGCCTGCGCTCACGCCTGACCCTGCCCACGCGTGCCACGCCTGCGGGCACGCCACTGACCTATAGCTTCACCACCTATAGCGCCGTGGGTGGCACCTTGAGCGTCGTGGCCCTGCCGGTCCATGCGCTGAACCCGGCCACAGGCCTTAAGGTCGCGGTGCAACTGGATGACGGCCCGGTGCAGGTGATGGATTTCGCGACCGTGGGCCGCAGCGATGTCTGGCGCGGCAATGTCCTGACCAACAAGGCCATTCAGACACAAGGCTTCAAAAAGCTGGAGGCCGGGGTGCATACACTGAAAGTCTGGCCGCTCGATCCCGGCGTGGTGCTCGACTATGCCGAGGTGAAGCTTGATGGGGCCGACAAATTCTATGGTGTTGTGCCGTAAGCGCCCGGGCCTGCCTGGGTAGGCCCGGATTGTCCAAGCCACATCTTTTTCCAACGAAAAGCCCGCCATGAATCAGACCCATATGAAACAATTGGGACGCAGGCAGTTTCTGACTATGCTGCCCGCCACACTGGCCTGCCTGACCTTGCCTGATATCTCATGGGCTGGTCCAGCCGCCCCTGATACGCCCTTTGGCCTGAATGTCCGCCATTTCGGCGCGCGGGGTGACGGCGTGACTATCGACAGTCCTGCCATCAATGCCGCCATTGAGCAACTTGCGGCCCAAGGCGGCGGAACCCTCTATTTTCCGGCGGGCACCTATGCGTGCTACACAATCCGCCTGAAAAGCCGCATTCGCCTGTACCTCGATGCTGGCGCGGTCATTCTGGCGGCCCCCACGCCAAAGGAGGGGCTGGCAACGGGCGGCTATGATCAGGACGTCGAACTGCCCGAAAGCTATCGTAACTATCAGGATCATGGACACAGCCACTGGCGAAATAGCCTGATCTGGGGTGAGGGTCTGACTGATATTGCCATCGAAGGTCCCGGCCTGATCTGGGGCAAGGGGTTGGGGCGCGGTCACGACTACGACTTCGACATGCCGATCTCTGGCCGGCCCGGTGTCGGTGATAAATCCATTGCCCTGAAACTGTGCCGGAATGTCTTGCTGCGTGATTTTCGCATGTTGCAAGCCGGGTGGTTTGCCCTGCTGGCAACGGGCGTCGACAATCTGACCATCGACAACCTTCTGATCGACACCAACCGCGACGGACTGGACATTGATTGTTGCCGCAACGTCAGGGTCAGTAACTGCACCATCAACGCGCCTTGGGATGACGCTATCTGTCCCAAATCGTCTTTTGCGCTGGGCTATGCGCGTGCAACAGAAAACGTGACGATTGATAACTGCTATGTGTCCGGCAGCTATGAAATCGGCTCGGTGCTGGACGGGACGTGGAAGGTCTATCTGTTTGCTCCGCGCGGGTCGCACGGTCGCATCAAGTTCGGCACAGAGTCCAATGGCGGGTTCCGTAACATCACCATTACGAACTGCGTCTTCGACAAATGTCGCGGGCTGGCGCTGGAAACGGTGGATGGGGCACGGCTGGAGGATATAACGATCAGCAATATCACCATGCGTGACGTCACGACCTCGCCGATCTTCCTGAGGCTTGGTCGGCGGATGCGCGGACCGGCCTCGCTCTCGGTGGGGACCTTGCGCCGCGTTCTGATTACCAACATCACCTCATCTGGTGCCAATCGGATGCCGTCGATCATAGCTGGTGTTGAGGGGTACCCGGTGGAGGACGTTCAGATCAGTCAGTGCCATTTTGAACAAGAAGGCGGTGGCGACGAAGCTCTGGCTTCAATCGTGCCGCCGCAAAACGAAGCCGGGTATCCGGAGCCCACCATGTTCGGCCACCTGCCCGCCCACGGTTTCTTTGTGCGTAACGCGCGGAAACTGGTCTTCAGCAACCTCTCTTTTGATCTTCAGACTTCAGACGCCCGGCCGGCCTTCTGGATGCAAAATGTTGCGGGTGTGCACCTGAACGCGCTGCGACTTCCGGATCAGAAAACGCGGTTCGTTCTGAATAATGTCACTGATTTTGCCACAACAGGCAGCCTGGCGGTGCCGGAAAAACGCCTGCGAAAGGTGGAACATGCGCACTTCTGACCGCCCCGCAAGCCCTGAAGAAAACAACCTAATCCAAGAGAAAACTCGTATGTTCGACCTCCGTAAAGTGGTGGGTTTGTCCGCCTTGTTTTTTGCATGCGCAGGCGGGGTAGGTGTGACAGGTATGACGGTTGCGGTGGCGGCGACGGGGTCAGAAAGCCTGAAGCCCGGAGATGTGTTCAGTGATTGCGCCGATGTCTGCCCGCAAATGGTCGTGATCCCGGCGGGTCGGATTACGCGCCAGGCTCCAAAAGGCGACAAGAAACCGGCGACCATAGAGGTCGAGATAAAGTCTGTGGCGGTCGGGCGCTTTGAAATCACGTTTCGCGAATATGATGCGTGCGTAGCCGCCAGAGCCTGCACACGGATCAGCGATCTGGGGTGGGGACGTGACAGGCGTCCGGTTATCAATATTTCGTGGAATGATGCGCAAACCTATGTTCGTTGGTTGAGCGGCAGGACAGGTCACACCTATCGGCTGCTTAGCGACGCCGAATGGGAGTACGCAGCGCGCGCCGGTCAACCGGTCTCCGCTAAGCCAGCTAAAGATTTAGACGTGACGCAAGCGGTGTTTGCACCGCGCGAGAAGACTGAGCCTGTGGGGACACGGCCGGCGAATGGCTTTGGGCTCTATGACATGTTCGGCAATGCTCTGGAATGGGTAGAGGATTGCTGGAGCGCGGCTGATACGGTTGCGAGAAAGGAAGGGACGTCACCTCGCCCGGAAGACTGTCGGCAACGCGTCCTGCGGGGTGGTTCCTGGGTCTATGGGGCAGCGTTTCTTCGCCCGGATGTACGCTTTAAGGATCGCCCCTCAGCTATCAATTTCGACCAGGGCATTCGAATCGCACGCGATTTGAACCGAAATGGTCATACCAATTAACCCGTGAAGCGCTTTTTTGGAAAGAGTTTCGTGGTTTTTTGGTCACATTCTGCGTAAAATTTGTCAGGCCAAAATTTCGACCCGCCCTCAATAAATAAAACAAATTGTCTTAATTTTATGGGGTTGCGAATTTTTCAGCGTCTTGGACTTCTACTGTGAGGCGTGTTTTTGGAATAAAAATTCTATTACTAGAATTTCGCGGAATTGACATTCCGTAACCGTGATCTTACCCTTTTCAAAGTCTCAGGAAGTGGCAAGAAAACAGATAGCAACTCTCCTTAGGCCAGAACAAACGGGCACAAGCCCAAACCCAGGAAAAAAGATTTCAAGCTCATTTCGGGTCCGCGACGCTGATCACAAGCGTCGATCGGATAAGGCCCCCCATAGGTTAGGTGTCAATGCACCCATCTGCGAGGGATAGGCAAAGGGGTTTAAGCCCTCCGGGATTGGCCGAGGCATCAGCTTTCGGGTAAGGGCGGTTACAGGAGGAAAATAAAATGAATAAGGGCTCAAACCTCAGGGGAACCGGGTTCCGGTCGGCGCTTTTGGGCGCAACCGTCCTGATGAGCATGGGCGCAACGGCTTATGCGCAGGACGCCAAGCCGGCGGCCGGCGGCGACGTCACTGAAGTCGTTGTCACAGGCTTTAAGCGCAGCGTGGCCGACGCCGTGCGCGCCAAGCGCAACAATATTGAAATCAGCGATGGTATCTCCTCGGACGGTCTTGGGCGGTTCCCGGACCTAAACGTTGGTGAAGCCCTGCAACGTATTCCGGGCATTCAGATCAACCGGGAATCCGAAGGCCGTAACGCCAATATTGGTCTTCGCGGTATGCCGGGCTATTACGCGCGTACGACCCTGAACGGTCAGGCCTTTGCCGATCCGCCCTATCTCGAAACGACCGGTGGCGCCGACGGCACGCCGATGGGCGCGTTTAACTCGGATATTTTCTCAGCCTTCTCTGTCCAGAAGTCCCCGATGGCTAACAGCCAGTCGGGCGGCCTTTCGGGCAATATTGACATGCAGATCGCCCCGGCCCTTTCCCGCAAGGACGGCGGCTTTGTGAAGGGCTCCTATGAGCGCAACTCGCTGGGTGGCCTTGGGGCCCCGTCGGCGACCTTCGGCTACAACAAGCACATCAACAGCGACTTCGCGGTTTTTGGCGTTCTGGCGATCCGCAAGGAAAACTTCCGTCGTGATACCCTGCGCTTTAACGGTTACAGCCGTCTTGGTCTGCTGAACTCCGGCCTGACCAAGCAGCAGTTTGCAGACAAGTATGGTGCCTATTATTCATCTTCGGCGACGACTTGTAGCACGGACCAGACCTGTGGTCTGTCGGCCGTTCTGGGAACAAGTGGCTATACCGCCCCTTCAAACGTCGGTTCGCTGGCGCAGGGTGGGGTCTGGTCGCTGGGCCTGATGCGTCAATATACGCGTATGAACGTGGGGACACTCATTACCGGTTCGGGCGGTGCGGAATGGCGCGTCAACGAGAACCTTAAAATGGGTGTGGTGGGTTACTACAGTGAACGCGACCTGCCCGATACGGTGCAATACTGGCAGTTGAATGAACCCTATATGCTGAGTGCTACGGCAACCAGCAGTTCAACTCCCTATTCCATCGTTACCGGTCTGAGCACCCCCGTGGTCATGAGCAATGGCTATGCGGTGATGGAAAAAACGCAGGTGACCAACTTCGACGCCAAGGCCTCGACGCGTATGTTCTCGCAACGTCAGGCAGCAGAAGGTATCGTGGCCAATGCCGATTGGACCAACGAGAAGTGGAAGTTCTCAACGGTTTTGACGCTGACCAAGTCATCCAACCGTTCGCTGGAAACCGAAGCGGACCTGAGAACTATCGGTAACACGGCGGCTGGCGGGGCGAACACCCTGACACGCACCCTCAGTACGGGTTTTGGTGATCTGGATGGCTATTCGCAGGTGGTTTCGCCGCAGCCGCAGAATGCCATCTTTGCGATGCCCTTCTATGACGCGACTTCGACCGCCTATCAGGCGGGCTACTGGAACTGGCGTCCGAGCGCGCCCACGGACCTGTTCGCGGCCGACAGCCGTTACATCCTTCACGTTGCCGGTACGCACCGCTATGCGGACAAGACGGTCGAGTCCTTGCAGTTCGACGTCGATCGTACGCTGGACTTTGGCCCGCTTTCGAACATAGCCGCCGGCGTGCGTAAGGAGAAAATCACCTATAAGATGTCAGGTGTGCGCAACATGGTCTATGGGATTCAGTCCCAGAACGTGACCTCTTCCATGCTGATCAAGTCGCCTTCAGCCGACGACTTTATGGAGGGCAATGCCAGCATCAACAGCAACTGGTACGTGATCGACCCGAAACCCTTCCTGTCAGCCATCACCCCAGTCAAGCAATACGCAAACGGCGGCCTGTCCGAGCTTGGGTTTAACATCTTCTACGCCGATGGTGGCTTCAGCGGCAGCAACTTTGAAATCACCAACGAGCTGCTGGAAGCCTATGTACAGGCCAAGTTTGATACCCAACTGCTCGGTCGCCGTCTGCGCGGGAATATCGGTGTGCGTAGCGAAACCACGGATTACACCGCCCAGACGCTTGACCGCACCGCGCGTGTGACCAGCAATGGCGGGGTTGGTGCCCTGGCCGACTATACCTGGAACACCTACAAGAGCAGTTACGACCACCTTCTGCCGTCGGCGATTGCGGTCTACGACGTGCGTGACGACATGGTCGTGCGGGCGGCCTACTACAAGACCTACGTGCGCCCTGACCCGCGCACCAGCAGCCCGGTCCAGACCTACTCCTACGCGACGAATAGCCTATCGACGTCCACCAACATCATCACTGATGTGACTGTGAGCTTCGCAGGCAATCGTCTGAAGCCCTACACGGCAGACTCGTGGGACCTGTCTTGGGAATGGTATAACCGCCCGAACGGTCTGATCTCGATCGCCTACTTCCGCAAAAAACTGTCCAACCGTATCGCCAATATTGCGGATCTGTCGATCCTCTGTCCTGCAGACGGCGGCGGCTGGGGCTATGGTCCTCTGAGCTGGGACGGCACTTATTGTAACGCTACTGGTGCCACGACGAATGGCGTGACGAACAGCTATCACGTGATCGGATCGGGTCAGTACAATGTATCGGACCCCACCTATGTCAGTGGTCTGGAGTTCAATATTCAGCAAAACTTCGATTTCCTTCCGGGCTTCTGGAAGAACTTCGGGGGTTCGTTGAACTATGCCTTTACCCAGGCCAAGCAGCGAGGCACAGGTGCGGCGGCGGTGCCGTTCCCAGGCATTTCGAAATTCAACTACAATGCGATCCTATACTATGAGACGCCGAAATTCGGGGTACGCGCCGTTTACAACTGGCGTTCGGAGTACAATCTTGACGGCCAGGGCACCTATTATGGTGCAGCCCGTAACGCGGCGGCCCGTGGTCAGCTCGACATGTCGGCATCCTACAATGTCAGTGATCGCATAACGGTGTCGCTGGATGCGTACAACCTGACCAATTCCTACCGTAAGGAATATCAGGGTGACGAACGGATGATCCGTCAGATCGACTATGATGGCCGCACGATCACGGCAACGGTGCGGGCGACCTTCTAAGCGATGTGCGGAAACGGAGCTCGGCGAAGCAAAAAGCGTGAGCGGTTTTCCGCAAAAACATCGCGACAAAACAAAAACCTAGATCCATTCGGCGGCCCAACTTAGCCGACGAATGCTCTAGGTTCACGCCCCTCCTATAGGCGCAATGTCTAACTGACTGTGAGCAGTGTGGTCCTCGGCCACACTGCTTTTTTATGCGCAATCGACATGCGTCGCTTGAGTTCAGGCTTGTCAAAAAAAGTCCGACAAAATAAGGTTTGGATATAATCAGCGGTTTTCCAAATAAAACAAAAGGACGATGCCATGAAGATGACGAAACGCGAGTGGTTCCGTGGCAGCGCCGGTCTGGCGCTGGCCTCGGCCATGCCCGCCGGGGCGGCGGAGCTGGTCGAACCGGGCTTTGACACCCTTGCGGATGGGCCTTTCAAGCCGCAATGGGCGTCGCTGGAAAGCCAGTATCAGGTGCCGGACTGGTTCCGTGACGCCAAGTTCGGCATCTGGGCGCACTGGGGGCCGCAGTGTGTGCCGGAAGCGGGCGACTGGTACGCGCGGGAAATGTATCTTCAGGGCAGCGGGTCCTATAAGCACTTCGTCAAGACCTATGGTCACCCGGCGGATACAGGGTTTATGGACCTTTTGCCGCGCTGGAAGGCGGAAAACTGGAACCCGGATGAGCTGCTTGATCTCTATGTCAGCGCCGGGGCCAAATACTTCATGTCAATGGCCAACCATCACGACAATTTCGACATGTATGCCTCGCGCTTCCATGACTGGAACTCGACGCGTATCGGCCCGCGCAAGGACATTGTCGGCATCTGGGAAAAGGCGGCGCGTAAGCGGGGCTTGCGCTTTGGCGTCTCCAACCACTCGGCCCACGCCTGGCACTGGTTCCAGACGGCCTATGGCTACGACCCCGAAGGCCCGCGTCGAGGCGAGCGCTATGACGCCTATAAGCTCAACAAGCTAGACGGCAAGGGCAAGTGGTGGGAAGGCCTTGATCCGCAAGAGCTTTATGGTGGTGCGGTCATGCCGCTCCCCGATGGCTTCGACAGCATCACAACCGCCAATGCCTGGCACGAGCTGAATGACCGGGTGTGGGACGAAAAGCCGCCGCTGCGCAATCCGGCCTTTACGCGCCAATGGTATCTGCGCTGCAAGGACCTGATCGACAGCTATCGCCCGGACATGGTCTATTTCGATAATTTCGACCTGCCGCTGGGGCAGGTCGGGCTCGATATCACCGCCCACTTCTACAATGCCTCAGCCAAATGGAACGGCGGCAAGGTCGAGGCCGTCGTCAACATGAAGCCGCACGGCCCGTTCAATGGCGGTATCGTTGCCGATGTCGAGCGGGGCTCGAAATCGGCCATCGACTCGCGGCCGTGGCAGACCTGCACCTGCATCGGGCAGTGGCACTATAACCGCCGCCTGTATGACGAAAAGACGTACCGCCCGGCGGCGGATGTCATCCATCGTCTGTGTGATATCGTCTCCAAGAACGGCAATCTGCTGCTCAGCGTGCCGGTGCGCCCGGACGGCACGATTGACTCAGAAGAACGCAAGATCGTCGAAGGCATCGGGTCGTGGATGTCACGCTTCTCTGAGGCCATTTACGGCACGCGCCCGTGGCGGGTGTTTGGCGAAGGTCCGACTCAGGTCGGCGCGGGCATGTTCGGCGAAAGCGCCCAGAAGCCCTTCACTGCCGAAGACCTGCGCTTCACCACGAAGGACAAGGCCCTCTATGCGATCACGCTGGGCCGACCGGCACAGACGGTCACCATCCGCTCGCTGCAAGGGGGCGCTCAGAAGCGCGTCAAGCGCGTTGAGGTGGTGGGCAGCCACGATCCGCTGACCTTCCGTCAGAGCGCTGACGGTCTGGTCGTCGAGGTTCCGGCTGCGGCCAGCCATGAGTTTGGTGTCGTCCTGAAAATCTACGGCGTGGTGTGATAAGAAAGGGGGCAAACGCCCCCTTTCGTTTAACCCTTAAAGCTCAAAACGGCCTTTTGCCCGTCATAGAGGTGGCTGCGGGTGCGCGGCGGATTTTGGCCGTCGATCAGCACAAGGCGCAGCTCGCGTTGTTGCACCATGCCGGGGAAGCGGCCTTTGCGGGCCCCGATGGTCAGGGACTGTGTCGCCTGCGACCAGTTCAGCGCATAGGTGCTATAGGCGCCCTTTTCGTAGTCATAGGTTTCGTTGTCGTCTTCATAGAGCGTGAAGGTGGCATCGGCCCCGGCATAGATGCGGACCTCATAGGGTGCATCGGGTTGCTCGGTGGCGTACTGCATGACCGGCCCCAGAGGCAGGATCGAGCCTTCGCGGATGAAGAACGGAAACACATTGAGCGGGGTTTCGCGCGTCACGCTCTGACCACCCGCAACCTTTTCACCGCTCCAGAAGTCGTACCAGCCGGTCGAAGCGGGCAGGTAGGTACGCGTATTGAGATCGGTGACCTTGCGGTTTTCAGCGATAGCGCGCAGATCGGCAGGCGTGCGCCACGCCAGACGCAGGGATCGGCCGCCGGTCGCCTGATAATATTCGATCTTCACCGCGACGGCCTGTCCCTGTTTCAGGGTCAGCTTGGTGCCATTATAACGCGCGGCGCCATTCGCCCAGTCTTCGACCAAGAGCTTGCCGTCGATAAACAGGCGATACCCGTCATCACCTTCCAGCCCCAGTTCAAACGTGCCGTCTTCCGGGGCAATAATCTGCCCTTCCCAGCGGGCGGAGAAGCTGTTGAGATCACTCAAGCCGCCCGGCGCTTCGGCCAGAGGCGGCCCCGGCCAGGTGTGATCGAGCCTGGCGTCGATGACCTTGCCCTTCGGCGTCTCGAAATTCTCACCCTCGAAATATTGCCCGGCCAGCCCCGGTCGGCCGTCCGGCGTGCGCAGCGCCGATGCGGGGATAGTGGTCGCCGGCGGGTCCTGAAGATTATACATGGCGCGCGTCACCGGCTGCACCAGACAGGCCGGGCCGAACATGAAGGTGTCGTTGATGTCGTACACCTTCGGATCGTGCGGGAAGTCCATCGGCAGGGCGCGCATCAGTGTGTAGTGCGAGGCGGTCACCTGCCAGCTCAGGCTATAGATATAGGGCAGCAGGCGGTAGCGCAGATGCACGGCCTCCAGAAGCGCCGCATAGACCGTGGGGTCCAGTGTCTTGAAAATATAGGGCTCGCGCTCGATACTGGTGCCGTGCACGCGCATCAGGGGGTTGAAGACCGCGAACTGGAACCAGCGGGCGAACAGCTCTCTATAGGCCGGGTTCTTTTCGCCGCCGGGGAAGGTGGTGACGAAAAAGCCGCCCGTATCCTGCGTCCAGTAGGGATTGCCGGTAATGGTGACGTTGAGGCCGCCGGAAATCTGTTCGGCGAAGGTCTTCCAACTGGCGAAGATATCGCCTGACCATGAGGTGGCCGCCGTGCGCTGCGCCCCGGCCCAGGCCGAGCGTGTCAGGGTCAGCACGCGCTTATTGCCGGTGGCCCGCTGCCCGTCATAGGTGCCTTGCGTCGTCATCAGGGTGTAGGGGTTGAGGTAGCGCGTAAAATCGCCCATGGCATTGACGCCAAGGCCCTTGATATCGGCCTCCACTTCGGCCGCGTCCCAGCAGGCCGTGCCTACCTCGACCTCGGTGCCGTCCATCCACAGGGCATCGACGCCCTTGTCGAGCAGGCCGCGCTTGATGTGCTTGAAATAGATCTGCCGGCCCTTGGCGCTGAAGGCGTCATAGATGCGCGCCTTTTTGGAGATCCAGTGCAGCGGCTTGAAACGCAGGCCGTAGCTGTCGAGTTCTTTCGCCAGCGCCGTATCATTGCCGACGGACGGCCAGATGGAGATCATCAGTTTCAGGTGCAGATCATGGATTTTGCGGATCATGCCGTCGGGATCAGGGAAGCGTTCCTTGTCCCAGATCATACCGCTCCACGTACCGTCCTTGTCTGAGCCCCAGTATTGCCAGTCCTGCACGATATAATCGAGCGGGAAGCCCTCCTTGCGGAAGGTCTCGGCCACCTCGACCAGACGCTGCTGCGTCTTGTAGCGTTCCTTGCTCATAAACAGGCCAAAGGCCTGTTTCGGATACATGGGCGCGGTCCCGGTCAGGGTGCGGTAGGCGGCGATGACCTTATCGGCGCTGCCGCCGCCCATGAAGTAGTAATCCACCCCGCCCGGAGCGCTTTCGGCCCACAGCGTCGCGCCGTCCGCGCCGTCAGAAAAGCGCATCTTGGAATAGGTGTCCCATAAGATGCCGTAGCCTTCGGACGACACCATGACCGGGATGATGATGCCGGTATTGGTTTGCACCAGAAGCAGGTTCTGACCGCGACGGTTCAGCGTCGCTTCGTTGACATAGCCAAAGCCATAAATGCCTTCGCCGGGTTTCAGGGTGAAGCTGTTTTCGATCTCATAGCTGGGGGCGTCCTGCAAGGTGACCGGGCGAATGGCCTGCGGTGACGTGGCGCGTTCGCGCGTATAGAGGCGGCCATCGGCAGCGAGGAAGCTCAGCGCGCCCGACGCCTTGTCGATGTCTATGCTCAGGGCCGCGCTTTTGATCCGCAGCGTGGCCTTGCCGTCCTCGATCTGAAAGGCGACGGATTTGGGGTGGCCGAGGATGACGATACTTTTGTTGGTCCAGTGGTTTTTGCCGAGGTGCGCATTCACCCGCACCGTGGCGGGGCCATAGAAGAGGACCGTCTTGGTGACGCCGTTCAGGTAAAACTGCACGCCTTCGCTCAGCCGCTGATAGTGAAAGCCCGGTGTATCGGGCGCCGGGAGGCGGATCACATGCCCGTTGGCGTCGAGCGCGCTCAGCCCCTTGGCACGGGCGGCACTGGTCGCGGCCGCAAGTGAGGAGCCGGTAAGGGCCGCAAAGGCCCGACGTGAGATGCGCATGTTATCCTCCGGAGGTCTTATTATTAGTCTGAGTATATTATGGCGAGTTTTGATGCGCGCTCAAGGTTTGATTTGGGCCCAATACCGTTTTGTGAGCCGCGAGGGCGTCCGCAAATTGAATTGACAGACCACTTTCGTCAGGTCTACCAAATTGGTTGGCCAAATTGGGCGTTACGGCTGCTTTCGGGATAGGGGCATGAGACACGATCTGAGCGTAAGCGTAAACCCCTGGCGTTATCTGGCGGGTATGGTCCTGAGCGGATGCCTTATGGCCGGGGCTGTGCTGGCCGAGCCGCTGCGCGCCTCCGGTGTGCTGATGGCTGAACCGTCGGGCCCGGTCATCAGCCGCTACATCTTCGGCCAGTTTTCCGAGCATCTGGGGCGCGGCATCTATGAGGGCATCTGGGTCGGACCGGACAGCCGCATACCCAATGTGCGTGGCATCCGCAGCGATGTGGTGGGTGCACTGAAGGCCATCCACGTGCCGGTCGTGCGCTGGCCCGGCGGCTGCTTTGCCGATGAATATAACTGGCGTGACGGTATCGGCCCGCGGGCCAAACGCCCGGCGCGCAAGAACAACTGGTGGGCCGGATCGCCGGAAACCAATGCCTTTGGCACGCATGAATATTTCGACTTTGTCGAGCAGATCGGGGCCGACGCCTATGTGTCGATGAATGTCGGCGCCTCCACGCCGACCGAGATGCGCCAGTGGATCGAATATATGACCTCGGACGGTGAGGATGCGCTGGCGCAGGAACGCCGCCGCAATGGCCGTGACAAGCCGTGGCCGGTCAGGTTCATCGGGATTGGCAACGAATACTGGGGCTGCGGTGGCAAGATGACGCCGCAGCAGTACGGGCGCGACTTCATGCGCTTTACCGCCTTTTATCATCCGCAGCCCGGTCAGGCGGCAACCCGCGTCGCCGTAGGGGCCAAGAACGGCCTGACCGAATGGACCGACGCCGTGATGGCTGAGGCGCTGGAGAATATGGACGCGCTGTCTGTCCACTACTACACCTCGCCCACCGGCAATGTCGATGTGACAAAGCCCGCCACGGGTTTCGACGCGCAGGACTGGGCCGATACCTTCGTTCAGACTCTGAAAATGGACGACTATATTACCGCCCATTCCCGCGTGATGGACGCCCATGATCCGCAAAAACGGGTGGCGCTGTTTATCGACGAATGGGGCACCTGGTACACGGTTGAGCCGGGCACCGATCCCGGCCACCTCTATCAGCAGAACAGCCTGCGTGATGCTCTGGTGGCGGCGGTGAATTTCGACATCTTCATCCGTCACGCCGACCGCGTGCGCATGGCCAATATCGCCCAGACGGTCAACGTCCTGCAATCGCTCATCCTGACGCGCGGGCCGCAGATGGTGCTGACGCCGACCTATTACGCCTATCAGATGTACGTGCCGTTTCAGGAGGCGACCGCCCTGCCGTTGCGGCTGGCGGCCCCGGATATCAAGGTCGGCACCACCTGGATGCCATCGCTCAGCGGGGCGGCGGCGCGCGCGACCAACGGTGACTATCTGGTGGCGCTGAGCAATCTGTCACCACACGAGGCTGTGGAGATGCGTCTCGACCTGCGCGACCTGCGGGTTCAGACGCTCAGCGCGCACATACTGACGGCGGGTGAGATGGACGCCCACAATGATTTCGGGCGCCCAGACACCGTAAAGCCGCACCCCTTTGACGGGGCACGGCTCGAAAACGGGTATCTGGTGCTGACGCAGCCGGCCAGATCGCTGATCGTGCTTACCCTGAAGTAGGCGTTCAGGGCTTTACCTTGACCTCGCGGATCGTGCCGTCGCGATTATAACGCAGCGGTTCGATGGCGATGGAGCGCTTGTGATCGCCACCGCCGGGCAACAGGTTGTCGTGATAGAAGAACCACGGCTTACCCTTGAAGGTGATAATCGCCTGATGGTTGGTCGAAATTTTCAGATAGTCGAAGATCACACCGCGATAGGTATAGGGCCCCATCGGCGTCTTTGAGGTGGCATAGACGATCTGCCCTGGCCATCCGGTCGAAAAGCTGAAGTAATAGAGGCCCTTATGCTTGTGCAGGAACGGGGCCTCACCGTACTTTTTCTTGGGGTCATTTGCCGGAAAGCCCTCGATGAGCAGATTTTCAATCGGGCCGGCCAGCGAGGTCATATCGGCGTTGAGCTTGACGATCTTGGGCACACGGGTGCCAAAGGTCAGATAGGCCTGACCGTCATCGTCGATCAGCACCTGCGGGTCGATAGGCTCGTCCCCGGCATTGGCATCGCGCGCCTTGTCGATCAGGGCGTCGCTGCGCGCGTCCTTGAACGGCCCGGCCGGGCTATCGGCCACGGCCACGCCAATCTTATCGCCGCCCACAGGGGCGTAGAAATAGTATTTGCCGTTGCGATAGGCGGCTTCGGGGGCCCAGGCCTTGGCATCCGGGCGCGCCCATTTGAACACGGTGACGCTCAGAAACGACCCGTCGTCGCGCCAGGTTTTCAGGTCGTCCGAGGTGTAGAGCCGCCAGCTTGTCGAATCCCAGTATTTGCCGGAGTTGGAAGCATCATCCGTGGCGTAGAGATAGACCTTGCCATTGAAGACGTGCGGCGACGGGTCGGCATTAAAGCGCGTGCTGATCGGCTCACCGGCAAGGGCCTGCGTCGCCGTGAGCAGCAGGAGGGCGGTACTGAGTTTAAAGGTCATGGCGTCCTCTATCGCGAAGTGAAGGTGAGGGAAGCGGGGGTCACGCCTTCGGCGCGGGCCTCAAATGTGAAGCGTCCACCGGTCCTGGTCGTTTGAACAATGGCCTGCGCATAGCCGTTGAAGAGGCGGCGATAGGCGGCCTTGTCCGGTTCGTGGCTGTTGGGATTGCCGTTGCCGACGCCGATCGGGCGACCCGGACCGGTCAGAGCAAACTGGATCAGATCGTTAGCCAGCGGCACGGGCACACCGGCCTTGTCCACGGCGCTGACGCTGATCATGGCCACGTCCTGACCGTCGGCGCTCAGTTGCGTCCGATCGGCGCTGAGGACCAGACGATGGGGCGCACCGGCGGTCTTGCGCTCGGTCTTCATCACCACCTTGCCGCCCTTATAGCCATAGGCGGTAAGGGTGCCCGGCGTAAAAGGCACGGCCCATTCCAGATGCGAGTCGCGCCGCATTGTCTGACGGCCCAGCGACTGGCGATTGAGGAACAGTTCGACCTCATCGCAGTTGGAGTAGGCCCAGACCGAAACCGTCTCGCCTTCGCTCCAGTTCCAGTGCGGCAAAAGGTGCAGCACGGGTTCGTCCTGCCACCAGGCGCGGTAATAGTGATAGATGTCCTTGGGGAAGCCGCAACTGTCGAAGACGCCGAAATTGGAGGCGACCGACGGCCACCAGTTAAAGGGCGTCGGTTCACCGCGATAGTCGAACCCGGTCCAGATGAAACCGCCCAGCAGGTAAGGCTTTGAATTATAGAGGCTCCACCAGCTTTCCGCCGTCGCCCCCCAATAGGGGTGTTCGGTATCGTAGGAGGCCACGACCTGCCGTTTGGCGTCGGTCTTGTATTCACCGCGGGTGGACACCGCGCTGGCCGTTTCGGTGCCGATGATCGGCATGTCGGGGAAGCGCGCGCGGAAGGGCTCAATCTGGGCTTCGTGATAGTTGAAGCCGATGACGTCCAGCGCCGTCGTAATGCCGTCGCCAAAGCCCTTGTTCATGGCCGCATTGACCTTGCGCGTCGGGTCAAGCTCACGGATGCGCCGCGCCATGCTTTTAGCGACCTTCAGGCCGCGCGGCGTCATCTGCTGCGGTTCCTCATTGCCGATAGACCACAGGATGACGCTGGGGTGGTTGCGGTCGCGGCGGATCAGGGCCTCAAGCTCGCTCAGGCCCTGACGGCTGGAGGTCATCTGGCGCACCTCATCAATGACCAGCAGGCCCAGTTCGTCGCAGGCATCAAGCAGTTCCGGCGTCGGCGGATTGTGCGAGGTGCGATAGGCGTTGGAGCCCAGACTCTTAAGCTGTTTCAGACGCCACACCTGAAGCGCATCGGGAATGGCCGCGCCCACCCCGGCATGGTCCTGATGGTTGTTGGTGCCCTTGATCTTGACCGGTTTGCCATTGAGGAAGAAGCCCTCTTTGGCATCAAAACGCAGGTCGCGCAGGCCGAAACGCAGCGTATAGAGATCGCGGGTTCCCTCCGTCGTCACCTCCACCCGCAGGGTATAGAGGTAGGGGCTGTCGATGGACCACAACTGCGGCTGTGGCAGGGTGAGGCGCACCTCGCGGGGCGTCGTGGATTGCGCTGTCAGTTCGACCGTCTGGCGCGTCGTGGCGACCGCGGTGCCGTCCTTGTCCAGTCCCGTGACATCGAGCGTGGCGATGCGGGGCGTGTCGCTGCGGTTGACGAGATCGACCGTGGCTTCGACCGTGCCGGTCGTCTGCGGCCGCACAAACACACCCCATTGCGGCACGTGCACGGGGTCGGCCTTGACCAGCCATAGATGGCGATAGATGCCGGCCCCTTCGTAGAACCAGCCTTCGCCATAGGAGGCATCAACGCGCACCAGCAGCACATTGGGCGTGTCGTCTGTATTGATAAAGTCGCTGATATCAACGCGGAAGGAGGTGTAGCCGCTGTCGTGACGCTCCAGCACATAGCCGTTGAAGATGATGGTGGCGTCGCGGAACACGCCGTCGAACTCCAGCCACAGGCAGCGGCCCGCATCGGCCTTATCCAGCGTGATCAGGCGGCGATACCACCCCACTGACGTTTCCGGAAACTTGCGCCCGATGGGCTTATAGCCATGCGCGGCGGCGTAGTCCTCATCGTCCTTGTCCGCCGGGTTGCGGCGATAGTCTTCGTTATTGACGAAGGGCAGTTCGACCGCCCAGTCGTGTGGCAGGATGACGGACCGCCAGGTCGAATCGTTATAATCGGCCGCGTCGGGCTTGGCACCGCTGCGGCCATGTTTGGCGAGGGTGCGTTGATTGGCCCCAAAACCGAAATCGCGCTCCAGGTCTTCGGCATGGCCGAAGTGAAAGCGCCAGCCGTCATCAAGGCGCAGACGCTGACGCGGGCTGTTTGGTGCCGGGGTGGTGGCGGCGACCGGGGCCGCCAGAGTGCTGGCCATGCCGATAACGGGGAGGCTGGCCATTGCGGTGCGTCGGTTGGGTGTCATCGGTCACGCAATCATAAAAGAGGTGCATCCTCTCAAAAGTCCGGAATTTGGAGAGGATGCGCCCAGTTGCCGAAGCCGGCACACGCTTTGTCCGGTGTTTCGGGGAGGACGAAAAATCGGGTTAAACGAGAATCTTGCCGGGCGAGGCCAGACCGTTGCTGGCCCCTCTGGCCAGAAGGATGGCCCCTTCGACGGCGTCCTGTTCCGGCTCGCTGAGGAGGGCTGCGTCGCGTGTCGAAAGCCAGGGGCGGATCGGCTCACCCAGACCGCCGACAAGCGCGATGCGTTTGGCCCCCAGATGGTGCAGGCGACGCAGATAAAGCCCGATATCTTCGGCCACCGCGCGCACCAGAGCCGTGGCGACCAGATCACCCTTTTCGGCATAGGCCATGATGGTGGGAGCCATCGCGCCGTAATCGCTGGGCGTCGCCGTGGTGACAAAGGCGATCACGTCGGCGGGCTGCCCGCCAAAGGAGGCGATCATTTCGCGCGTGAAATCGGTCGCTGGGGCGATCTTGTCAAAGCCCCGCAGCGCCGCCCTGAGTGCTGCCCGGCCAAGCCCCGCCGCCGAGCCGTCATCACCGACTTCGAAACCCCAGCCGCCGATCCCGTGACCCACGCCGTCGCTGAGGATATAGCCCGCGCTGCCCGTGCCGCAGATCTGAATGGCCCCGTCCTTGCCCGAAAACGCCCCCAGACAGGCGGCGTGTGCGTCGCTGGCCACCGAGATTGCGCCGAAATCCGGCCCGGCATCGACCGTCACCTGCGCGCTGGTGGCCGAGGTGACCCCGGCCAGCCCCAGACCGATATGGATGTCAGGCAGGTCGGCATGGGTGAGCTGCGCCTGCGACAGGGCTTCATCGACGGCGGCCATGATGTTGCGCCACACAAGCCCCAGACCCAGACGGATATTGCCCGCGCCGCCATAGCCTTCGCCCAGCACCTGACCGGCGCGGTTGCGCAGGCGCGCCCGGCAGCGCGTGCCGCCGCCATCAACGCCGATATAGTAGAGGGGAGGGATGATATCGCTCATGATAGTCACGCTTATAACAGAAACAGGACGGTCCGGTTACCCGGATCAGAGTTTGATAATGAGGTGTTTGCGGTCCATCCACCAGCCCAGAGCCCAGCAGACCAGCATGTAACAGACGGCGCAGGCCAGCGCGCCCCACGAGCCGGTCAACGGCGTCTGGAACACGTGCAGGCCGATCAGGTCGTAAAGCCCATGTCCGTCAGCATTCTTGAAGGTTTGCAGGACGGTGACCAGAAGTTCTGAGAACAGATAGATGACCAGCGGATTGCGCCCGAAGGTCTCAAAGAAGCCCAGACCCTCGCGCCGTTTGGCCAGATCGACATAGGCGATGATGCCGGACAGGATCAGGCAGTCGAGCCCGATGGTCAGCACCACAAAGGACGAGGTCCACAGGCGCTTGGAGAAGGGGAAGCCAAAATTCCACACCAGAGCCGCCGCGACCAGCGCCAGCCCGGCCCCGCTGAGGATCATGACGGTGCGCCGACGGTCCTCGCTGTCGAGGATCAGACGGCCACACAGATAGCCGGCCAGCACATTGACGATGGCGGGCAGGGTCGAGAGCAGCCCTTCGGGCTCATAGCCCTTGGCGCCGCCGCGGTACATGTGATCGAGCCCCAGCACGAACTGGTCGATCTTCGCCCCCAGATTGCCGGTCATGGTGAGCGCGTCGGCGGCGGGTGTGAAGGCGTAGAGCAGGCCCCAATAACCGAACAGCAGCACCGCGCTCAGGATCACCAGACCGCGCACCGACAGATAGCGCGCCGCCAAAGACGCAAACAGGTAACACAGCGCGATGCGTTGAAGCACGCCCATGATGCGCGTATGGCCGATGTCGTTGAAGGCCCAGGCTCCGTCCGGCGTCTGATGCACGAAGGGGAACCAGTACATCAGATAGCCCAGCAGGAAGATCAGGGCTGAGCGTTTCAGCACCTTCAGCAGAAACTCTTTCTGGGGCAGAGGCTTGCGGAAGGCGAAGACCATCGAATTGCCGATGGCGAACAGAAACGACGGGAAGACCAGATCGGTCAGCGTAAAGCCAAACCACTGCGCATGCTGAAGCTGTGCAAACGGCTCGGCCCCGGCGGGCGAGGTGTTGACCACGATCATGACGCAGACCGTCAGGCCGCGAAACACATCGAGGGCGGTGTAGCGGGCCGCACTCATGCCTTGGTCCCCAGTTGCGCCAGCAGAGCGCGGGCGGCGTTGAGCGGCTGTTTCGGCGCATGGCGCTTGAAGGCGATATCAGCCCTGACCCACGCCTGCTCCCAGCCGATCAGGTCGCGGGTAAAGGCCTTCTGATCGAAGGGCGCGCCCCCGCTTGCCGAGGCGCGCAAGGCGGCCAGCAGCTTCATCCAGCGCGGCAGGTAGAAGTCCTTATAGAGCCCCTGCCACGCCTTTGAGGCATAGTCGTTGAGATTGCCCTTGCCACCCCAGACCGTCACCTGCGCCTTGGCATTCAGCACATAGTAGGCCTTTTCGTCGGGCGTATCGCCGTAAGCGCGCGCTTCATCTATCCAGCTGGCCAGCGTGTCGGGCTGCGCCCCCATCAGCGTATCGACCTGCGTGACCAGCGCGCTGATCTCTTCGCGCAGGGCGTCGCCGGTTTTTACGTCGCCCGCCTTATAGGCCTTCATGGCGGCGATCAGACGGTCGTCGATCTCTTCGGAGACCAGATGACGCACGGCATCAATCACGTCGTGGCGATAAAGCGCCGAGCCTTCAAAGCCTTTCAGCGACAGGAAGGCCGTGACGGCTGAGCGCAGCTTTTTACGGTCGCCCGGATGGCCCTCGAACTCGACCATATCCGCCGTCGGGCGTTTGCACAGCAGGTAGGCCCCGGCCTTGCTGCGCCACCAGCGCGGCGTCCAGTAGCGCGTCGAAAACGCCGCCTCGACATAGGTGCTCCACGCCGAAATGAGAGCGGGCGTCACCTGACCATAGCGGCTTTTCAGATAGGTGCTGAGCCATTCGGCCACCGTCTGATCGGTCTGACCCCAGGCCAGATCATAGGCATATTCATAGACGATGGAATTGTTGTGCAGGCCTTCGGGGAAGAGGCCGAAGCCCTTGAGATCGCCCGTATCCTTGCGCGCCAGAAGGCCCCTGATGTCGTCGCGGTAGAAGCCGAGATCGCCATAGACGGGGTTGGACGCGCCGTAATTGTGCACATAGCCGTAAATCCACGGCTTGCCCTGAAAGGCGTTGCTCGATTGCCAGACGCCGGGATAGCGGTCATTGCCGATATCGAGGATCATCAGCCTGTCCTGCGGCACGTCGCGCAGGAAGGCCCCGATGGCGTCCGGCGTCCAGAAGTGCTTGTCAGCCCCGAACAGCCAGCCCTGCATGGTCCACACGGCGTCGGGCCGGGCCTGACGTATGGAATCATAGATGGCCTTACCATAGGCGGCGAGGCGCTCAACCTTCACCGCCGGATCGACGACGGTCTCCGTTTCCTTCGTATTGGCGGTCGAGTCGCCGTACTTGGCGGCCTTAACGTCCGAACCGTCGTGCGAAATGGGCGGCAGCATCTCATTGAAGGAATCGGCCAGATAGTAGCGGCCTTCGCCATAGGTATCAGTGTAGAGCGCAATGTAACGTGCGGCGATCTTGGCAAACAGCGGATCGGCCGGATCGAGCCAGTAGGTTTCATGGAAGCCTTCCCAAGGGCGCATGGGATAGATGCGCGCCTCGGGGTGCTTCTGCGCAAAGGCCTTGGGCACATAGCCACCAAAGGCCGGGAGGATGGGCGTCATGCCCAGCTCTTTCATGCGGCCCAGAATCTGCACCTGGAGTTTGTGTTTCTTCTCGATCCACGCCTGCGGCACAGGGGCCAGATAGCCTTCGATATTGCCCATGCGGTGCCAGGGCGTGAAGGCGGGGCCTGAGAAGTAGTCAGCCAATTCGGCGTCGCTGAGGCCCAGTTCGCGCCACAGGGCCTGCCAGACATATTCCTGTCCTTCCATGGCCAGCGGCATGTCGATGCCGTGCAGCGCCATCCAGTCCAGTTCGCGCTCCCAGCGCGCCCAGTCCCAGAAGGGCGTCGTGTACCCAAAGGTGCAGGTATTCATATAGACGCGGTGGGCGAACGGGCTTTCGACCTTTGCGCCTGTGGCGGCCGGCAGGCGCGCGGGCAGGGCGACGCGGTCGCCTTCCCAGCTCAGATTGGCCGCGCCTGCACTCTTGAGGTAGCTATAGGCCCCGTGCGTCAGGGCCACCGGTGAATTGCCTGTGATAGTGACGCCAGCGCCTGTGCTTTTGGCCGCGTACCAAGGAGCGGTGCCGGAGGCATCCAGCGTCAGACGTACACGCGCGGCATCCCTACCCAGAAAGCGCTTGAGTACACCCTCAGCAGCGGAGGGCGTGGCGGCTTCGGCGCGCGCCACAGGCATAAGGCCCAGCGCGGTCGCCGTGGCCATTGAGGTTGAAAGGAACGTCCGGCGGCTAAGTGCGGGCATTGCAGGGTCTCAACGGAGGAAAGAACGCGAACAGCAACCGGCCCTGATTACGCTGTCTTATGGGAAACAAGGGCTGAATGACGGGCCGGATTTACTGCTGAACCGAAGAAATATCGCATTTAATATTTGATTCAGCCCGATAATTCTGTGCCGCCGGTAAGGGTGGCGATGAGGGCAGTCTATGCGTCAAAAAATTGGCCTGTCAATTTTTTATATCAAAACCGTGTCGCTTTTTTCCGTGCAGACATGTGCGACACAACCGACGTGGTTGAGGGTTAAAATTCTAAAATATTGTTAGAAATGTATTTTTATAAATTTCATCGCAAGCTGAATCGGTTGCAGGGGTTTGTGATCCCCACGCGGGACGTCGGTAAACGCGGTGCGCTTGCGTCTGGCGAGGCCGGTACTGAGCGCTCAGGTCAGCGCTTTGGCGGGCCAATATTGGTTTGACCTATCCGTTCGTCCGGCAGGCGATTCCTGCCCAAACATTGGCAAACCAAACCGTTTTGGCCCAGTTTTATACCGTCGGCATTTTTGTTTGTGTCATATATGAGACACTGTTTTGTCAAATTTCTAATTTGGTTGACCTTTTATTTGTAAGCGCGAAAAATTTAATTATCTGAAAAATAATAATAAAAAAAATGATAGCGGAACCATTTCGCAATTGCGGCCAAATTGGCGCGCAAAAATCGTTTATGTCAGGCATATTACAAATTGACAGGCCAATTATTCGGCGCATATTCAGCCACGATTGACGCCCCTGGCTCACTAAGTTGTCCTGCAGGCGTCGTCAATAAAGATGATAGAAAAAGCAGAGAATGCTTAAGTTGAGTAAGCCGCGACTTTAAAATCTGTGTTGCGGGCAGGGAGATTAACAAGGTCTGAATCCGGATCTTTACCTTGCAACAATCGCAGAACAGGGCCGCAGGATGGAATTGCACCAAGGTCATGCCGCTCAGTTGAGTAAGGCCAGATATCCCAGGAGAAGTTAGAGATGAAATTGCGGTCATACGTTAGAGGGACGAAATCCATCCTTCTTGGCGCCACCATGCTGATGGGTTGCGGTGCCGCAGCCGCGCAAGCACAGGAAGCCGGCGCGCAAAGCGAGGGTGAGGTCGAGACGGTTGTAGTTACCGGCTTCAAGAAAAGCTACATGGATGCGGTCCGTGCGAAGCGGAACAACATCGAAATTTCTGACGGTATTGCTTCTGATGGCCTGGGTCGCTTTCCGGATCTGAACGTCGGCGAAGCCTTGCAACGTGTTCCTGGCGTACAGATCAACCGGGAAGCCGAAGGGCGTAACGCGACGATTAATGTCCGCGGCATGCCGGGCTCCTATGCGCAAACGACGATCAATGGTATCGCCTTTGCTTCTCCGCCGTCGTTAGCGAATGATCAGGGCACGCCCTTGGGTGCGTTCAACTCTGACATCTTCTCGGCTTTCGTGATTCAGAAGTCCCCGATGGCCAATGCGCCCTCGGGCGGTCTATCGGGTAACGTGGACATGCAGATCGCTGGCGCACTTTCGCGTCAGGAGGGGGGACTTTTCAAGGCGTCGTATGAGTATAACGAAGTTGGCGGCACGACAGCGCCGGCTTTCACGGTTGGCTACAACAAGCGCTTGGCAGAAAACCTCGCGGTTTTTGGCACCGTGGCTTATCGCAAAGAAAACTTCCGTCGCGATACACTGCGCTTTAACGGCTACAGCCGCCTGACGCCAAGCCTGACCGGGTTGACGCAGTCGCAGTTCGCTGCCACGTACGGCGACTATTATTCGGCGACGGCCTGCCCGTCTTCGGGTTCGTTCTGTCGCACGCTGAATGACGCTGTCGGGGCCACGACTGGCCAAAACTTCAACACGGCGACCACGGGTTCGAAAGGCAATACCGGCGTCTATGCGCTGGATGCTATCCGTCAGTACACACGCACAAACGAAGGTGATCTTTGGACGGCGTCGGGTGGCGCAGAGTGGCGTCCCAATGATAATACTAAGCTCGGTATTGTCGGCTACTACACCGATCGCGACCTACCGAAGACGACCCAGCACTTCCTGATCAACGCTGTGTGGTCTGGTGCGGGTACAATGACGCCTTCTGGTACGCCGGTTCAGACCTCAGACGGTCGCTGGCTTTATGAAACCGTAACCCACAATAACTTTCCGGCCAAGATTTCCACCCGTCAGTATGGTCAGCACCAAAAGGCGGGCGGTGTTGTCGCCAACGCAGAGTGGTCAGACGAAACGTGGAAGATTGATGGTGTCTTGGCCCTATCAAAGGGTGAAAACTCGTCGATTGAAACCGAGCTTAACCTCCAGACCAATTCCGTTACGGGTGGGACCAATGGCGTAAGCGGTACCATCACCACGGGCTTTGGTGATATTGATCGTTTCAACTACACCGTAACCCCAACACCGGCCAACCGTCTGTTCACCACAGGGTGGGTTTGGCAGGGCGCTTCGAACGCCATTAACGCCAACGCGTCTGATCCCGCCGGCTATCTTCAGCCGGGCGGTGTCTACTACTTCAGCCTGTCGGGGTCGGAGTCGCTGGCTGAGGAAACGGTCAATTCGGCCCAGGTCAATGTCGAGCGTTTTGTAAAGTTTGGTCCGGTCACCAGCGTCAAAGGCGGAGTGATGCTGCTGAAAAACAGCTTCAAGTCGCGCGGCTTCCGAAACATGGGCTTTGGTCTGCAGATGCAGAACATCACGGCGGACATGGTCTATACCCCGTCCTTCGTCGATGACTTCATGGGTGGGAAGGCGAACATCACTCGCAACTGGATCACGTTCGACGCGGAACGTTTTATTTCCGCAGTGAAGCCGGTTACGCCCTATACGCCTTCGGGCGGCGGGCTGACGACGGCTGGCTTCAACATTCAATATGCTGACGGTGCCTTTGCTGACTACAACTATAACACCGAAAACACGGTCAGCCAGGCATATATCCAATTCAAATACGACACTGAAATCCTCGGTCGCCGTGTTCACGGGAACTTTGGTACTCGCTACGAATCTACGGAAAACACCATCGACTCGTACGATGTTATCACGCCGTTCACAAATTCGGTCGGATCGTTGGCGAACTTCAAGTGGCAGCAAATCGAGAACAGCTACGACTTCTGGCTGCCCTCGGCCATCTTCGCCGCCGAGCTGCGTGATGATCTGATCCTGCGCGGGGCCTACTACAAGACCTATGTACGTCCGCAGCCGAGACAGTATTCGCCTGTAACGCGTATTACGCCGTCACAAGTACTTAACGCCACCCTGTCCACGCCCACCACGAGCGTCTATGACGTGAGTGTGCGCATCGGCAACAACAAGCTGAAGCCATACCTAGCCGATTCGTATGACCTGTCGCTGGAATGGTATAACCGCCCCGGCGGCGTGATCTCGCTTGCCTACTTCAAGAAGGTTATCACCGGTCGGGTCGTCGGCACCTCGGACCCGGCGATCCTTTGCCCGGCGGATGGCTCGACCTGGGGTTTTGGACCTCTCTCTTGGGACGGCCAGTACTGCACGGCGACCAGCCTGTCCTCGGCCGCTAAGGTCGTGCACGTAAACTCGTCGGGTGCCTACAACCTCGACAGCGATACGACGGTTGAGGGCCTTGAGTTCAACATCCAGCAGAACCTCGACTTCCTGCCGGGCTTCTGGAAGAACTTTGGGGGAAGCTTCAACTACGCCTACACAGACTCTAAGAGCCCCGCTATCGCACCCTTCCCGGGTATTTCCAAGCACGCGATGAACGCCATCGTTTTCTATGAGACGCCCAAATACGGTATTCGCGCGATCTATAACTATCGCACCGATTATCCTCTGAACGCGAACGGCACCTATACGGGCGCTGCACGTTCGGTGAAGGAACGTGGGCAGCTTGACCTGTCGGCTTCGTACAACGTGACCGACCGGTTCAGCATCTCCCTTGATGCCTACAACGTCACCGACGAAATGCGCTACGAGTACGAAAACGACGAGCGCTTTGTTCGCTGGATTGACTATGACGGCCGCACGATCACGCTGACAGCGCGTGCGACCTTCTAAGCCTCCCGCGGGTTCCCGTTCGCGGGAACCCGTTCCGACCGTATCCAGAGCGCTCCCCCTCCTGAAAATAGCTCTGGATACGGGCCTCGATGCCTGACAAGTGATTTGTCAGGCATCTTTTTTTCCAGATATCCGGATGGGGACATGTCCCAGAAAATAAGACACGTGGTCATTGCGGGCGGTGGCACAGCGGGGTGGATGACCGCAGCCTGGTTTGCCCGACTGCTCAAGGATGACGTCGAAACCATTACGCTGGTTGAAAGCGAAGAGATTTCGACCATCGGCGTGGGCGAGGCGACGACCCCCTATATCCGCGTCTTCAATCAGGTTTTGGGTATCGACGAGCACGCCTTTCTGAAGGCGACCTATGGCACCTACAAGCTGGGGATCGAGTTTGTCGATTGGGGGGCCATCAATAATCGCTATGTCCATCCGTTCGGGCCTTTCGGGCGTGAATTTGGCGCGTTGCCCTTTCACTCGGTCTGGCTGCGCCACGCCCTGAGCGATCACGACGCCTCGCTCGACGCCTATAATCTTCAGGCGCTGGCGGCCAGGGCTGGCAAGTTCATGCCGCCCGCCGGGGCCAATTCGCCGCTGGCTGAAATCAGCTATGCCTATCATTTCGACGCCAGCCACTACGCCGCCTTCCTGCGCCAGATGTCCGAGGCCGAGGGGGTGCGCCGCGTCGAAGGTCGCATCGAACACGTCGATCTGGATGAGCGCGGGTTCATCAGCGGTTTACGTCTGAACGGCGAGCGCCTGATTGAGGGCGACCTGTTTATCGACTGCACCGGTTTCCGCTCGCTGTTGCTGGGCGAAGCGCTGGGCGTCGGCTTTGAAGACTGGTCGCACTGGCTGCCGTGCGACCGCGCGCTGGCCGTGCCCAGCCGCTCGACCGAGCCGCCCGTGCCCTATACGCGCTCGACCGCCCACAGTGCCGGCTGGCGCTGGCGCATCCCGTTGCAGCACCGTGTCGGCAATGGCAGCGTTTTTTGCAGCCAGTTCATGGACGAAGAGACGGCGCGCCAGAACCTGCTGGCCAATCTTGACGGGGAGCCTCTGGCCGAGCCGCGCGCCATCCGTTTCCAGACGGGTCGCCGGCAAAAGTTCTGGGAAAAGAACTGCGTTGCCATCGGCCTGTCGTCGGGTTTTCTGGAGCCGCTCGAATCGACCTCGATCATGCTGATCCAGAACGGCATTGCGCGGTTGCAGTATCTGTTCCCCGATCGTGACTTCCATCAGGCCGATATCGACACCTACAATGCCGATCTGACGCGCGAATATGAGGAGGTCCGCGACTTCCTCATCCTGCACTATTACGTAGGGTCACGTTGTGACAGCGACTTCTGGCGCTATTGCCGCGACATGACGGTGCCGGACGCCCTGACGCACCGGCTCAACCTGTTCCGCAGCCGTGGACGCATCCCGCAGGAGCGCGGCGAGCAGTTTCGCACCGGCAACTGGCTGGCGGTGATGTGGGGGCAGGGCCTGCGCCCGGCCGCGCCTGATCCGCTGGTGCTCAGCATCCCTGAAGAGCGTTCGGAAACCTGGCTGCGCCAGACGCGCGAAGTGATCGCCGCCTGCCGCGACCGGATGCCGCCGCATGAGGACTATATCCGCCATTTCTGCGCGGCCACTGTTTCAGCCTAAGGACCCCCATGACCCGATCGACACGCCGCGAAACCCTCGGTGGACTTCTGGCCCTCAGCACCTTGCCTCTGCTGGCGGCGCAGGCCCGCGCACAGGGCGCGAACGCCTCCACAAGGGTGCTGAGCTTCAATGCGCCCGCGGCGCGCTGGATGGAGGCCTTGCCGGTCGGTAACGGACGCTTGGGGGCGATGGTCTATGGCGGCGTAAAGAGCGAACGGCTGCAACTGAACCATATCGAACTGTGGTCTGGCCGCACGGTCGAAGACAACCCCAAGACCACGCGCGCCGCTCTCCCCAAGGTGCGCGAACTGTTGTTTGCCGGTAAGCGCGCCGAGGCCAACCGTCTGGCGCAGGACCAGATGATGGCCCCGATGAACGACGTCGATTACGGGTCCTATCAGATGCTGGGCGATCTGCGGCTGGAGATGGGCCACGACGAGGCCGTCAGCGACTATAGCCGCGAACTGGATATGGCCACAGGTCAGGTGACGGTACGCTACCGCATCGGTAAGGCGACCTATAGCCGGACCGTTCTGGCCTCAGCCCCGGATCAGTGTCTGGCCGTGCGGATCGAAACCAGCGCTCCGGAAGGCCTGTCCCTGACGGCGACGCTGAAACGCGACCGCGATGTGGCCTTTGACTGGCAGGGTCAGGTGCTGAAAATGTCGGGTCAGCCGCAGCCCTTCGGTGTGCACTACTGCGCCTACCTGGCCTGCCGCAGCGAAGGCGGCAGCGTCACACCCGATGGCCACGGTTTCCGCGTGACCGGCGCGCGGGCGGTTGTCCTCACCCTGACCGGGGCCACCGACCTGTTGGCTCCCGAACCGCAAAAGGTGGCGCAGGCCGCACAGGCCAAACTCGCCGCCCGGTCGTGGCAGGCTCTCGCCCGTGATCGGGAACGCGATCACCGCGCCCTGTTTGAACGGGTGGAGCTGACGCTGGCCCCGGCGGGTGTGCCGCGTCTGGCGTCCGAGCGTCTGGCGGCGGCGTCAGACGTGGCCGAAAAGGCGCTGATCGAGACCTATTTCAATTTCGGGCGTTACCTGCTGATCAGCTCGAACCGTCCGGGCTCCGTGCCGCCCAATCTTCAGGGCCTGTGGGCCGATGGTTTCGCGCCGCCCTGGAGCGCCGACTACCACATCAACATCAATATCCAGATGAACTACTGGCCGGCCGAGGTGTGCGGCCTGTCCGAACTGCACGAGAGCCTGTTCGACTATGTGGACCGCCTGATGCCCCATGCGCGGCAGACGGCGCAGATCGCCTATGGCTGCCGCGGGGCCGTGGCCCACTATACGACCAATCCGTGGGGACACACCGCGCTGGATGGCAAGGTGCAGTGGGGGTTGTGGCCGGAGGGGCTGGCCTGGCTGACCCTGCATTACTGGGAGCATTATCTTTATACGGGCGACCTCGACTTCCTGAAGACGCGCGCCTTGCCCGTGTTTAAGGCCTGTGCCGAATTTACGCTCGACTACCTTGTCGAAGACCCGCGCACCGGCAAGCTTGTTTCTGGCCCCGCCAGCTCGCCGGAAAACAGCTATGTGATGGACAACGGTGAAGTGGGCTATGTCGATATGGGCTGCGCCATGTCGCAATCCATGGCCTTTACCGTCCTGACTCTGACGCAAAAAGCCACGGAGGCGCTGTCTGTTGAGCCTGACCTGCGCCAGGCCTGTGCGGCGGCGCTGGCGCGACTGGACCGGCTGAAGATCGGGCCGGACGGGCGCGTACAGGAATGGAGCGAGCCGCTGAAAGAGGCCGAACCCGGCCACCGCCATATCTCGCACCTGTTCGGCCTCTATCCCGGCATTGAGATCGACGCTCACGACACGCCTGATCTGGCTGATGCGGCCCGGCGCACCCTGAGCGAGCGCCTGCGTCACGGCGGTGGCCACACCGGCTGGAGCGCCGCGTGGCTGACCATGTTCCGGGCGCGTCTGGGCGAGGGGGATGAGGCGCTGGCCATGCTGCGCAAGCTGTTCCGTCAGTCCACCGGGGCCAACTTCTTCGACACCCACCCCTACACGCCGGAGCCGATTTTCCAGATCGACGGCAATCTGGGGGCGACGGCCGCCATCGCCGAAATGCTGGTGCAAAGCCACAATGGCATATTGCGCCTGCTGCCCGCCCTGCCGAAGTCATGGGCGAACGGGCGTGTGCGTGGCCTGCGGGCACGCGGCGGCCTGATCGTCGATCTGGAATGGGCGAACGGTCAGTTGACCCATTGTGTGGTGAAGGCCTCGCGCAAGGCCCGTTACCGGATTCTGCCGCCGCCGGGACAGGACGGTCTCAAAGCGCTCAGCGACGGCAAGGCGGCTCTGAACTGGGGCAGGGCGGTCGAATTGCAGGCCGGACGGACCTATGCGCTCTGAATTTTTGTTTTGTCGCGATATTTTTGTCGAAAACCGCTCGCCCTTTTCGACCTGTCGCGCCAGGCCCAGCGTCGGCGGGTCCGATCAAATGCGCGCGGGCGCATTGACCCGGCGGTCAAGTGCGGGCTATCCAAGACGTTCAACAGCCGTGCGGCGGAACGTGATGTCAAACGAAGAGATGGCCTCGGAGGAGCTACGCACCCAGCGCGACCTGCGGGCGTATCAGGTTATCGGGCAATCCCTGCTGCAACGTATCCGCTCCGGTGAGTTCCACGCCACGGGCAAGCTGCCGACTGAGCGCGAACTGGCCGAGGTCTATAGCGTCGGCCGCGCGGTCATCCGCGACGCGCTGGTCATGCTGGAAGTCAAGGGTCTGGTGCAGTCGCGTCAGGGGTCGGGCATCTACATCACCAAAACCGCCTATGCCGAGGGCTGGCCTGAGCGCAAGGAGGAGTTTGCCGACCACCCTTTAAGCGAAGCTCCGGCGCCGAAATGGCTCGACATCCTGCACGCCCAGCAATGCCTGGAAAGCCATATTGCCAAGCAGGCGGCGCTGGCGGGTGCCGACGGCCTGTGGCTGGAGGACCTGATTGAGCGCCTGCGTCTGACGGCCTCTGCGCCGGAGTTGCATCGTCTCAACGGGCAATGGCACAGCGCGCTGGCGCAGGCGTCGCGCAATACAGAACTGCTGTGGCTGTCGCAACAGATGTGGGAACGCCGGGCTCAGGCATCGGTGGCGCATCTGGCGAACGACGCCCCCCCTTTCGTGGCCCTGCGTAATCTGTGCGCTGGCGACCACAAACGGACGCTGGAGGCGGTCAGAAAAGGTGATAGCGACCGCGCCTATTACGCCATGTGGCACCATTTCGAGAACCTGAAGACCTTGTACAAGTCCGAAACCACCGCGCTGAGCCTGCCGTCCTGACGGTATTGGCCGGTCAATCCCGATGGGCAGGCATGGCTGAGTCATTAAACCTGTAAAGCTTTTTTCGCTGTCTTTGGGGCCTTAACCCCAAAATTAGATATTGGTTGGCCAATAAAAAGTGTATGGTCTAAATGGCGGGCGCAACACCCTCACCGCGGCAGACCGCAAGAATCTGAGAGCCCTGATGAACCCCAGAATGGCATCCCGACACAGCCGTGAAGGTACCGACGCAGAGCCGGCGGGCAGCGAAGAGACGTGGAGCGAGAAAGACCTTCGCGCCTATCAGGTGATCGGCAAGTCGCTGCTGGAACGCATTCGTTCCGGGGAATTCCGTAGTAGCGGCAAACTGCCGACTGAACGTGATCTGGCGGAAATCTATGGGGTAGGGCGCGCGGTCATCCGCGATGCGCTGGTCATGCTCGAAGTCAAGGGCGCAGTGCAATCGCGTCAGGGCTCTGGCATCTACATTATGCCGCAGGCCTATGCGCAGGGCGTCAATGTCGAGGCGTCCGATGGTTTTGCGACGAACGAACTGGCGGTGGCGCAGCTTAACCCCCAGCATCTGATTGACGCGCATCAATGGCTGGATTGTCAGATCGCGCGCATCACGGCGACGCGCCACAGCGAAGACGACACGGCGGCTATGGAAAAGGCCTTGCAGATGTTGGTCAATACCAGTGCGGACGAGGAATACGAGCCGCGCAACCACCAGTTCCATCGTCAGATCGCGCAGGCCACGTACAATTACGAATTTGTCTTCATGTCGGAACAGGCCTGGCAGCGACGTCAGCAAAGTCCGGCCCTGCGCAATCTCAGCGTTCTCCTGTACGGTGACCGCTTCCGCAGCGTTGTGTTTGCCGACCATCAGCGCACGCTCGACTTCCTGCATCGCGGCGACGGAGACGGGGCCTTCTATTCGATGTGGCACCACTACGAGAATCTGAAAACGGCCCTGACCTTAAGCGAGTCCCTGCCGGCCATTCAGGGCTAGAGCCTCCACACAGAATTTCCGCAGATGCAAAAAGACAGACGCCGGGGCTGTGAAAGCGGATACGCGCTCTGTTTCACAGCCCCGGCGTCTAGAGTCCTTCGTCGGCTTAGTTGAGCCGCCGAAGGACTCTAAGTTTTTTGTTTGGTCGCGTTTTTTACGCTCTAACCGGCAAGGACCAGGGGGAGGATAACCAAAGGCCCTGGCCGGTCAGTCGGTACTTGATTTACAGTTTGTACTGGAACGACAGGTAATAGCTGGGGCCGGTGACGGCGGTCATTTGCCAGATGTTTTCCTTCAGATAATAGGCTTCTTCCGTCTCGCCCGTGATGTTCTGAGCCCCGAATGACAGGCTCAGTTGGGGGTTGATCGTATAGCCCAGCACCACATCTATCTGCGTGCGATCCTTCACAATGTGAGTTTCACGCGCAAAGAAGCTGTCCGCAGAGTTCTGGAGGTATTCTGAGCGGTAGTTGGCCGAGATCCGGGCGCTGAAGACCGAGTTTTCCCAGTAACCCGTCAGATTGGCGGTGTTTTCGGAGAGGTTACGCAACTGGAACTTGGCGGACTTGTCCTGAGTCACGTGCGTGTAGTTGGCGATCACACCGAACCCGTTGACAGGCAGCAGAGCGTCGAGGGACTGCTGCCAGTTCAGTTCATACCCCTTGATCATGTTCTTTGAGGGGTCATTGGCCTTGACGGTGATGTCGTATATGGCCTTGTTGGGGCCACGCCGTAACCGGGAGTCAAAAACCTCGCTAAGCGGACATAACAAGAACGTTTCCTGTTTTGCGGTTCACGCGGCAGCGAGAAGATCGATTTTCTGGCGCAACGGCTTCCAATTTTGAGGATTGTTGCGGATTTCGCCCCAGAGATAGTCACCGGTCAGGTTGATGTGTTGCCAGCCCAATGGAGCAATATGAGCGAGGAGGTCCTTGTCGACGTGCTCGCCGCCGGCGCGCAGCGCTTCCACCGCGCGCCCGAGGTAGACCGTGTTCCAAAGAACTATGGCGGCAACGACCACTTTGCCCTGTCGGGCCTTCAGGAGCGCAAGGACCTCAAAGACTTCGACTGGACCTATAATCCAAAGCTGCCCAGGCGGGACATCCTCGATCTATGCGCCCTCAAATTTATCGACGCCAGGGAAGACGCCCTGCTGATCGGGCCGCCCGGCACCGGCAAAAGCTTCGTCGCCAAGGCCGTCGCTCTGATGGCCGTGCAGCGTGGATACAAGGTCCTCTACAGAGAAGCCCACCAGCTCATCGAGGATATCGTTGAGGCCAGAGAGCTCGGCAATATCCGAAAATATCGCGCCCAGATCAAAACCCTCGACCTGCTGATCATCGATGATCTCTTCCTGCGCCGGCTACCCGCTGGCGCCGGTGACGAGCTCGCCGACCTTCTCATGGGACGGTACGAAAAGGCATCGACCCTGATCACGTCCAATCGTCCCTTCACCGACTGGTCCCAACTGATCGGCGACGTCGTTGTCGTGACACCCCTTCTGGACCGTCTGCTTCACCACGGACGCCTCCTGAACTTCGATGGTAAAAGCTGGCGTCTAAAGGAAGCCGCTGAGCGCTCAATCACAACCCCGACGGAGTAGCGGCTCGCCTCGCTACAGCGCCCTTGAATAGCGCGCTCAGCGAGCCGTCCCCACCAAACAGATGGGGCTTGGCATGCCTGAAAACACACTTTAACCTGCACGTGTCTGCTGCTTCGGGTGGGTGTTTTTGAAGTGGCCACAGGTGGGTGTTTTTAAGACGGCCAACGGGGGCCTACTGATTGCAACCACCTTTTGATCTCCCTTTTCTCCAGCGCCCTAACCGGAAATGGAACTGCGAAAGCGGCGGTTTCTAATTCCTTCCCCAAAAGCGGAAGGTGATTTTGATGTCCGACGAACTTCGGCTTAAATCACGGAGCAACCGTGACCGATCGAGACCTGAGCGTCACGGCTCGCCAAGGGTGGCATTCGCACTCAAGGTTTAAGAGGCCGTCTCGATTTTTTTAAATCACAGGCCTCCCGCAAACGTGGTGGGGGGGGCAGACGGCATGTACATCCACATCCCTAACGGTGTTTGTAACGGGACTTGCGCGCAATTATTCCACAAAATTGAGAAGTCGGAATCTAGGCCTGATCTATGGGCACCGTTTTCAGTTGCACTTTTTCTTTCCGTATGCCGTCACCAGGCAGAGATTCCGACAGCCACGCCTTCGTAGCCTGTAAGCCAAGGACATCTCCATGCACCTATACCGATCTTCCTTATCATGCCTCCTGGTGGCTGGTTTGATGGCAGTGTCTCCAGCGGTTTGCGCCGCCGAACCCGCATTGACAACATCGGATGAACAGGCTGCTGAACTGTTGTTTCTGTCAACGCGCAATCTTCTGGAGACCTCCTATAAGTGTCAGGGTGTTATCGGGCCGGAAACCTATGACAAGGCTAAGGAGATGACCGTCGTCTTGTTCAGCGCCATGGGGGCGGACGAAAAACTGAGCAACAATTTCATCGCCTCTCAGGACGCAACCTTTGCCTCCGAATGTAAAGACAAGGAAACGTGCTGGCGGACCTACATGAATATGCCGACCCAAAGTGAGGACGAGGGGCAGATCGCCTGTCTTAAGAAAAACAATGACACCCTGGCCCTGCTTAAATCTCTCCTCAAAATTATCGCGGGGACCACTTAGTTCAAGATCAGATAAAACCTTACGGGGCGGGCTTCAGTATTGACAATATCGATGACGTTAGTGCCCGTAAAGGTCGGGACCCACTGACAGCCTAAGGTTTTAGACGAGGCGCTGACCTGACAAACCGGTGCGCCCGCATCGTCGTTTACAGCGAGTTCAAGCTTTACTCCGCCCCGTGGTTCGACGACGACATTCGCCTTCTGCCCAGCGATAAAACTTTGTCGCGTGGTAAAGCGCGCATTGGCCGCTAACTCTCCATAGCGATAAGCCGGGCCTAAGACCCGCCCACGCCAAAGCGGCAGTCTTGTCTCTTTCGTTCCCAACAATCTGGCACGTTCAGCCCACAGGTCCGCCAGATCGGGTTCGCCCTCAACGGGGCGTGCGCCGATTTGCCTTAGGGTAGTCGCCGCCTGCATCAGAGCCTTGCCATCGTCTCTGTCTTCAGCCTCAAACCCGGCCCGTAACGCCGTTGCCAACTGGTCCGATGGCGTTTGTGTTCCCACGGTCATAAGTAAGCCTGCAAGCAAAATGGATTTCATGACGTCTGCCCGGTCGCATTTGAGGTGGTGGCTTCGGGCGCGACGATGAAGCGAGCACCGCCAGAGGCTCCATCCTCAAGCCTAACACCAAGTCCATAACGGGCAGCGATGGCACGCGTCAACGCCAACCCCAGACCGTGCCCGCGACGGCTATGATCGGCCCCCCCTCGACCATAGCGTTCAAATACTCTGGTCCTATCAGCCTTTGCCACACCCGGACCATCGTCCTCAATCTCAATCACGGGTCCACAGGAGACTTTAAGGCGTATGAATTCTCCGGACGCTCCATACTTGAAGGCATTATCGAGAAGGTTCACCAGAAGCCGTGAGATTTGCATAGCGTCTGCACGCATGGTGACATTGTCTTCGATCTCGCAAATGAGTTTAAGCCCCGCCTCTTCGGCGCTGGCTGCATAAAGCTCACATATGGAGCGGCTGACCTCTGACAAACTGATATCGCCAAGCCCCTTAAGATCGCCCCTCTGGGCCTCCGCAGAGGCGATATCCAGCAGCGCATCAAGAAGTTGCAGTAGAGAATGCGTCTGGTCGGTAGCCGCCTGAAGCGAGACCAGAACCTCTGGATTGCCCACCTTTTCCATCGCCGTCCTCAACCTGTTTTCCAAAAGCATCAGGGGCGTACGCATCTCATGTGCGACATGGTCGCTAATGTCGCGCTGAGCGTTTAGCAGACGCTCAATGCGGGCGGCAGCATCGCGAATATTGCTTTCCAGATAGCTGACTTCATCGCCGTTCAATAAGCCGTTTACAGCCACTGGAGACGGGCCGATCAGATTTTCAAACAAGGTGTTTATGGCGGAGATCCGACGTCGAAGGCTCAGGCTTGCATAGCCGCCGATTACGAACGCCGCCGACACCATAACAAACAAGGCCCCGCCAAACATGAGCTGAAGCTGCGTCAGTGACGCCTCAAGCTTTTCCTCCGATCGGCCAACGGCAAGGATCAGACCGTCCCGAAGCCGTGTCACGCGCAACTTCACCGCCACCGGCGGGTCAGTAAGACGCATACTGAAGGTCGGGGAGGTGCCTGGATTGATCGCTGGCAGGGCCGGAAGGTTTGCGACCAGAACCCGCTGCCTGGAATCTGTCAGGCGGTAATAGGGTGTTTCAGATATAGCGGGTGCAACATCTAGCCGTTCTTTTAAGCGCAGAATAAGTCCTTCTCGTCCCTGACCAGCGTAGACGTCGACCAAACCGGCTATATCCGTGTCGATCGCTCCCAAAAGCGCGCTTCGTCCCTGATGAGCAAGCCCTTGATAAATAGCGCCGAACAACAAGACGCCCACGACCGCGGTCGCCGCAGCGACCTTTAGCGCTACCCTCAGCGCCAGTGAGTGATAGATGTGCAGGCGGTTCAAAGGCCTGCCTCACTGACCGGACAGATCAAGCGAAATCCTACGCCGCGTACCGTCTCAAGCAAGGGGTATTCAAAGCCGTCTTCAAGGCGATTTCTAAGACGGCTCATATTGACGTCGATGACATTGGTCTGCGGGTCGAAATTGAGCTTCCACACCTTCTGCAACAACATGTCGCGCGTGACCACATCCCCCGCGTGCTCCATCAGGAGCTTGAGAATTTCGAACTCTTTAGGACTTAAGGCCAGATGTCGCCCAGCGCGATGCGCCGTGCGGGACTTAACATGTAGTTCCAGGTCGCCGTAAATGAGTATGGCACTATGCATACGGTTCTGCGAGCGGCGGATCAGGGCGCGGACCCGCGCAAGAAGCTCCTTAGGTTCAAAAGGTTTGCCAAGGTAGTCGTCCGCGCCGCTGTCAAGCCCGTCGATACGGTTTTCACTGCGCGCCAAGGCCGACAGCATCAGGACAGGTGTAGTTACGCCTGCCTCGCGAAGCGTTGTGAGAACATGCAAGCCGTCGGTATTGCCGAGCATCCGGTCGAGGATGATCAGGTGATGCTGGCCTAGTCCGGCCTCGCTGAGGCCAGCCGACGCCGTCGCGCGCCAGACCACTTCATAGCCCTCCCGGGTCAGGGCTTCACCGACGATCGCCGCCCCTTCTGGTTCATCTTCGATCAACAATATGGACGAAGGTGGCATGAATGTACTCGTCAAGCTATTCACAAAGAGAAATCTAAAACAAAAAAGGAACCGGTGGGCAATTTACAAATCCTGACAGGATCATTGAGAAATCAATGAGAAAGGCGCCCAGATAACGGGTTGGCTGGCATTATCGACGCGCGGGTTTCTGATCAGATTCAGCATGGCGCGCCGCAATGCCTGCGGCTTCGACAGCCCCCGCTTATGGAACCTAACCGTCTCGACGCTTAAGTGCTCGGCGACATCATCACGCACGGGCCAGAGCGAGACCAGAAGATTGCGCCCTCCAGCCTGAATAAAACCCTGGGCTAGACCTGAATAGACCCCCGCCCCGGCTTCGCGTTCGGCCCCGGAATTACAAGCCGAAAGTATGACCCATTGCGCATTCAGTTTAAGGCCGGCGACCTCCGAAGCGGTCAAAAGGCCATCATCCTCGGCCGTTGCCCTGTCAGGAGGTGTAAGAACGAGCGCTGGCTCGCTCAACGACTTTAGATCGCCGCCCATCAATCCGTGGGTCGCAAAGGCGACGATGCCAAATCGATCAAGTGCCGTCGCCTTTACTCTGGTCTCATTTGCCTGGTCACCAAGAATCAAAAGACTATCTGGCTCATTTAGCGCGTTCCGCAACCGTTCAAGCTCGGAGCGGGCCAACGGAAGACCCGGCAAGAGGCGTATGAGATCGGCATCGACTTTGCCCCCCCTGAACAGAGCCTGCGACGCGGGGAGCTCAAAGGTCGGGGCTTCGGGACCAAGGATCGGCGCGCCTATGCCGGCAAATCCAGACGACATAGCTTCCGGCGCAGGCCTCATCAGTAGGGCCGGCTTAACAGAAAAGCCAAAACGTTTGATGGCATAGGCCGGGGTCGCGCCACCAGATCTCGTCAACAGAAGCGCAAATGGTACGCGCATAATGGGTCCCGCGCCCAGTATGGCCACGTCCTCGATCCCTTTGAGAGCCCGCATATTGCGCTCAGTGAAAATGGCCTGCCCGAGGCCGAGGGCGCTAACCTGATCAAAAGCGCCGCCGGTTTCGCCAGACTTTAGGCTCAGGCGAAGATTTTCTACATAGGCCCTGACTGTAGAGCGGGTAATCGGTGAAACGTCATAGACAAGGCCCTTCGGCGTAAGCACCATCGCGATAAACTGATCGTCGACTGACACCGGTATAAGCAGCGCCTCTTTAGATCCCAGACGGGCTCTGGCGATCTCAAGCGGCATTGGGCTTGGCTGCATCAGATCCTTAAAATCAGGGACTTCAGAGTCCAAAGCCGAACTCAGCGACACAAGCCTTTGCCGGGCATGCTCGAGCTGCGCCTGGGCCTCTGCGACCACTTCGTCAGATTTACCTAGCGCAAAGGCGCGCTCGCGCTCCAGTCGGAAGATCAGGGCCTGCGTAGCCTCAAGGTCAGCAAACAGCGCCTGTGTTCTCGGGTTCGGTAAGCTGACCCGGCGGGCCATCATATGGGCGTTCACCGCATTCTCGGAAAACCCTGCCAATTGCACCGCATCAAAGGCGACGTCTAACTGTCCGGCACTCAGCGCAATATCGGCAAAACGGGCAAAATTGTTGCGATAGACCTCGGCCAGTTCGGCCCGTTCCCGCACAGTCAACTGCGCGCTCAGGAGCCGCACGCGCATCGCTTCTTCCAGGGAACGAGCAAGCTTAAAGGCCTCATTGGCCTGCCCCTGACGCGAAAGGATCAAGGCTTCGAGCATTTCAGCATCGAGGCGCGCCTTGGCGTAGAGGGGATACTCTTTCCGATAATAAGGCAGAGCCTCCCTCACGGTCTCAAGCGCTGCATCCCGTCGCCCCTGAACCAGCAACAGGCTCGATAAGCGCGTATGAATGGCGCAGCGTGTAACCACGCCGCGATTGCCCAAGGGTTCAATCGCGGCGAGCCCCTGACGAAACCGCGCCTCAGCCTGCCCCAGATCACCCCGTTCGAAAGCCAGATCGCCGAGCTCCATCCACACGATGCCAATTGTGTCAGGTGTGTTGACCGGGGGCTTTTGTTTCACCACCTCAAGGGCATTGAGCGCCAGCGCTTCAGCTTCTTCGGTTCGGCCCATGCGATGAAGCACGCGCGAAAGGTTATAGCCAAATGCGCCGCTTTCCGAAGATACTTTGCCGGTGTGGGCGACGGCCAGCTCCAAAGCCTTGCGCGAGTAGATCTCCGCCTCGGTGTTGCGGCCCAGATCACTGAGCTGATCGCCAAGTTTTGAATAGGCCCAACGCACGGCCCGATTATTCTCAGGTAGGTTTTTTAAGGCGACCTCGAGAGACTTCTGGCTCATTTCGACAGCACGATCATAATCGCCTACATAGCTTAGCTGTCCGGCGAAGTTGCCAAGATGACCGCTGTAAGAGCCAGCCATGCCGTTCTCCGCCGTCATGCGGGCCATAGCGCGCTCATAGGTCTTTAGCGCCTCCTGCAAACGGCCGATCTTCGTGTAAGCAAAAGCCATGGAGGCCAGTATGGCGCCGGCCTGCTGACCGTCGGCCCCTCCGCGCCGCGAAATGACCTCAAGGGCGCGTTTTTGCATTTCAATGGCTTCGTCAGGGCGTCCGGACGCATTGAGGTATACTGCCTGGTTTTTCAATAGATCAGAAAGCTGCGCTGTATCCCCAAATCCTGCCCGCTCATAGACAATAAGGGCTTCCGCGATGGTGTCGGAGGCGTCTTTCACGCGCTCATTGTGATAGAGAGCGAGCGCGTAGATTAGCGAAAGGTTGGCGAAGTCATTGGGGTCGATCCCTTTTGCCGCCCTCGCCTCCCGCATAAGGGGTTCAAGTGCCGCAAGCTCTTCTTTGGCGTCACTGGGCGGGGGAGCATCGTAGGCGGCCTGAATGCGCTTATGAAGGTCGTTCTGATGCGCGGCCTGCCTTAGGGTTTGTGACTTTGGGGCCTGAGCCATTGATGCTGGCTGTCTAGGAGGCTTGGCAGCGGCGCTCGCGCCGTGAACGGCTATCAAGGTGGCCGTTAAAATCCAAGGCCCGACCATCCGTTTAAACATGGTATCCAACTCCCCGCGCCTTTTTGTCCCTCCGCGCACCTTGGCGCAATAACGCGGGTATTGGCAAGTGCGCCTTTAGTTTCCGTTTCCGATGCAGGCAAGGCGTGCACTACCCTTCTCTCCGGGGACATCCAGCACGTAGTTGCGCCATGTTTCCTCCATAACCTCGATACTGCGAGCATCGCAGTTTTTCTCGCGCAGCCACGCCCGGGCATAATCGATATGTTTACAGCCAAGCTTAATGTCCTGCTCGGCGTAACCTATGTGCCCGCCAATGGCGCGCCCCAGTTTGGCCTGTTCAGCGGCGGCCTTAAAATACCAAATGGCCTGGTCCTGTCGTTCCTTAACGACCTGGAGGCATTGGGCAGGGGTGGCGTTATGCAGTTCATTACGGCACGAAATGGCCGTGTCTATCGACCAACGCGAGCCATACTGCGCATCCATCTTTTTGAAGTGTGGAACGATCTCGCCCTGACGCGATTTGCCGAGCTTCCCGATCCACGTTTCAAGATCGGCCATGACTGGCGGCAACTTATCGGGCTCATTTAGCTTGAAAGCCAGTGCAACCCCCGCAAGCGCCGCCGCGCAATCTAAGGGCCTATCTTCAGCGACAGGGCTCGGAGTCGTCTGTCCCTTCACCTCGCCCGATGTCGCAAACCCAAGCACTAAGGCACCGGCGAAAAGACCGCATGCAGAGGCAATGGCGGAGGAGAAGCGCATCTCTAAAACCCCGGTGAACGATACCCCGGAGCTTATGGGTAAGATCGACCCGTGGAAAATGACAAACCCTGTAAGGATGTCGCAAGGTTAATCCTTACAGGGTATGTAAGGTGACAGTCGCAAGCCGTCTTGCCACCCTTTTCTCACTGACGCCACGTCAGGGATTGATGAGGGAAAAATGGCACAATCGCCTTCACGACATTTTGCGAAACGCTTTAGTGTATTAGCCGGGGCCCTTTGCGCCCTGGGGCTCGCCACAGCGCCCGCCTATGCGGGAAACGGTTTTTCCGCCGACGCTAAGGCCCAGTTCACTTCGGGGATCATAGCCTTTACCGAAGCCCGTCCCATGGGTCTTAACGCTATGGCGCGCGCCTGCGGGCAAATGCGCTCAGGGGTGGACACCTACAGCAGGCAAATGCCGAAGTGGGCCGTGGGTGGCCAGACCGATCTGTGCAACGGCATCGATACGCTGAACTCAGGCACAGACAAGGCCAAGGCCTGCAAGGTCATCCGAAAGTCCGCCCAAACCTTCGACAAGGTCAATGTCCGGTCTGAAGAGAATGCCTACATCTACACCTACATTTCTTTCACCGCCGCCATTGAAATGGTGGAACGCGAGCACTGCGCCGTCTGACCCTAAGTACTGGAAAACCGATGAAGTCCTTACCCATAGTCCTATCCACGTTTTGTTTAACCCTGGCCCCTTTGGCGCCCCCCGCCCTTGCACAAGAGGGTTCAGGCCAGGCCGACCTATCTGCTCAGGATTTTTACAAGCAATGCAAAAATGCAAAATCCGATAATCCGGACCAGCTCAAGCTTTGCTATCTCGACTCCTTCGTGGCGCTGCGCAAAACCGGCGATACGTCTGGCAAATGCGCGCCCGGCCTGATCGGCCTGCTCTCACAGCCCCATACGCATCTCATGCGCCTCAAGGCGACGATTAAGGACAATAAGCCCATCGATGATGAGACGCTAAACGCCTACCAAAAACGCATACTCAGCGCCGCATATCCTTGCCCCTAAACAATCAGCCATCGGAAAGCCCACATCTCATGATGCGCTTATCAGTCATCCTTGGCCTAAGCATCGGCCTGTCTTTGTACGCAGCGCCTCCGTCATGGGGCGCTGCCACCGATGCGCAAAGAGAGGCAGTCAAAAAGCTTCCCCACGATCTGAAAAACCTGATGGAAAGCGCCTATTACTGCCGTGGCCTGACCGGGGAAAAGCCTTATACGGAGGCCAAATCTCTGACCCTCAGCGTGCTTAGCCAACTCACCGATGCGGCCATGGCCGAACGCTTTGTCTCAGAACGCGAAAAGTCGTTCGAAGCCGGCTGCCCGCAGGAGATGCGCTCAACCTGCTGGGCCGACTATCTTGATATGCCAGTCAATGAAAGTGAAGTCGGCGCCGAGGAATGCGATCTTGAACAAAAGCTCGCCATGGCAGCCGTAGTGCTGACACTTCAGACGATCCGCGGAACGCCCACGGGCAAAAACTGATCCAACCCTTTGGTAACAGGGATATATCCAACCATGAAATCTTTTTGTAGGTCCACAGCAATCGTGGGCTCCATCTTGGTCGCCGCCTTCAACGCTCAATCGGCCATGGCCATCCCTTTTACGGACGACGGCGCCAGTATTTGGGTGGCGCGAACACACAAGTTTATTGAAGCCACGACCGGGGAAGGCCTTTCCAGTGATGGTCTGTTCGATCGCCAAAAAGCGGCATGTCAGGGCATAAGTGGCGAGCTGTTCAAGATCGGGGGCGTTGTACCCATTTGGGCGGCGGAAAGCCATCGCTCATTTTGCCGTGGCGTTGACGGTTTTTACAGTAAACGCAACCTGCGCAAGGCCTGCGGTGATTTCAAATCGGCGATTGGCTATCTGGAAAATGCCAAACCGGAGAAGGCTCCCCAAGAGGTGGTCGCCACCGCGGAAAAATTCCGCAAGACGCTTGAGCTCGTTCTGACCGAAGTGAAGAAAGAAGACCTCTGCTGATCCTATTTTTCGCCTTGAGCATAGGTCTCAAATTGAAAGGGTCGCCATGCCGTATGTCCATGAGAAAATTAAACTTGCCTGCGGAACCGGACTTGTCATTTTTGCGCTGTCGAATCCCGTCCAGGCGCAAACCGCGACCGCCTTTAACCTGACCTGTCAGCCTCAGAGCAGTCGCCTGGAAGGCACTAACAGCTTTGGTACGCTTCTGAAGACGGAGGATTACCAGGGAATTGTCGACGAGACCGTCGAGCTAGCAGTGGACCTTAAAGCAATGACCTCTTGCCACCCGCGCCATTGCAAACCCGAGCAGTTTGGCGAACCCACACCGATCATACGCGTGTCGGCTAAGGAGATCGTTGTTGGTGATATCGCGGCCAGGGAGGTTGAAAGTAATGACTATAATGTCATGTCTTATCGGGCTTCATACCAAATTGCGTCCCAGACGATGACGATCGTCTATGGCTTCTTCGACGACGCGAAAACGACCCGGAAAGGGGCTATAACGCTCACCAAACGGTGCCTGAAAAGCGCCTATAAGCTTATTTGATATCCTCCGGGAAGCGCCCGTTGCCCGGTCAAAAACCTACCCTCAGGCCAGAAGGCACATAGCACTGAATGGGGGCGGGCAAAGGAGACGTGGGACTATCCCAAGCCTCCCCACAACGCGGCGCTGATAGCCCATCTGGACAACCTTATTTCAATTTAGCGCGATTGCAGCTCTCTTCAACGATAGGGGCGAACATTGCCTTCTTGTCGCGGATGTCCTGGCGCGCGCGCTCGAACTGGTCTTTGGTCGGGCGCGGTTTGTCAGCCGGGTCCGCAGGAGCGTTCTCCGCCATGTCGAGACTGCCCAACGCATAGTCATAGGACTTTATCGCCTCTTTCAAGGCCGAGCAGGCGGCGGCATGCTGCCCCAATTGTGCCTGTGTGGCCGCTCCCGTCACCTGAACCTCGACATTTTTCATATTTATTTCGTACCTGAGGACAGCGTCGTTGAACGCCGTGTCGGCATAAGCGGACATCGGAGTAAGTATGGCCAGCAGGGCGCTGAGGGCGAGACGGCGAGACACGTGAGGGGCTCCTGAAACAGTCCCTCAGAGCTATCACGCGCGCTGCACCTGCGTTACTTACAATGGCTGTAAGGTGGGGTGAATTGTAAGCGAAAGAAATGGACAGGCCGCCTCCCCCTCCGGCGCAATCGGCGTAGACTGCTGCGCGCGGATATTGTTGAAAAAGTCGGTCTTGCTATTGTCGTGGCGGTTGCCCCGCCGACAGTTCAATCGTCGCGATCTGCTCTTAGGCGTGTCGCGGGGTCTGTATTGGCAGAACCTTGGCCAATTTCCGAAGATTTTGCGCCGCTGCGGCCAGTAGGAATTCGTCTCGGGCCCCATTCGGACCGCGTAGCCGCAGGCGGTGGAGTTTGAGGATGCGCTTGAGATGAGCAAACAGCATCTCGACCTTCTTCCGCTCGCGCCTGGAAGTCACATAGGCGTCTGTTTCTGCAATGTCTCTGGCCATGTCACGCGCGCCTTCATAGATTGATCGCGGTACTTTCCGCGCCGGCGCGTTCGGGCAGCACCGTGACTTCAACTCACAACTCTCACAATCTACCTTGCTGGCTCGATAGCGTATACGTGACGGCACTGCAAGCTTCAGCCATGCGGGTGAACCCGAGGTTGGTGGCGTCGGCGAGGATGGCAGAAAGGAGAACGCGTTGGTCGGGCAGCACGCCGCTGCGCAGGTGGGTGAAGGCGTCTGCAAACCGTGTCCATTGATTGACCTCTTCCAAAAGCTCCGTGATTTTCACGCGGGGAAGCAGACCATATATTCGGGCGCCAAGGCTCTCGGCTGCTTCCGGCGTTGCGGCGTTCAACGGCGTTATTTTGAAGCCAGAATTGCTGACGCGGACGTCGGCCAGTGCACCTTGGTCAGCTTTGGCCGCAACCTCTTGTATTCTCCTACGCAGCAACGCCTTCCGCTGTTCAATGAACTCGGCAGCAGATTGAGGGATGGCCACTGGAAGAGGACCAGTTGCCGCCATGACCTCGAACACCTTCTTTGGCAAAAGCTGATCATTTACAGCACGATATTGCCGACTTCCGCGGACCCAGACGTCGCCGGCACGCAGGCGGTCACGAAGCTCAACGAAGACGCATAAACAATCACTCGGACTGCGTGTTCAACGGTCTAACCCGGATCATTCATCGTAACGTTGTTCGGGTTTTCAGTTAGGTCGGCTTTTTCGCGGACGCGATTGTTGGCGTCGTGTTTTCCGCCACGCGCTGGGTTTGATTTTTCTCCGATGGGGTTGATGGTGATGGCGGCGGTTTCGGGGGCATAGCCCCGTCGTTCATGCGGGCGCGGGTTTGAGGGACGCCATTAAATGGCGCAAGAGCGAAGCCTCCGGGCAAGCCGCGGCGAAGGCAATCCTTACGCGATGGGCGGTCTCTTTGATCCGTGCCCCGATCTTCAGAAGGCGCAAGCGGATGGTATTGAACTCAGCGGTCGCCAGCTTATGGGCCCTGGGGATCTGATCGCGGACAGCCAGCATCAGCCAATAGGCGGCGGTGTGAAGGATCAGGCGCATCTGGTTGGCCAGAGGACAGCGGCAAGAGGTGCGATCGCTTTTAAGCTGGGTCTTGTGGAGCTTGATCAGATTTTCAGCATGGCCTCTGGCGCAATAGAGTTTGGCGTAGAGGGTTTCCGGATCGGGATCGGTCAGGGATGTCACGACGAAGCGACTGTCGAGGCCGAGCGGTGTGGCTTCAATGCGGGCGATAACGCGGCGCTCACAGCCCCAGGATTTGGCTCCATGACGGACTTCGGTGTAGCCGCGCACGGCCGCGGCGTCCTGTTCGGCCCGAACGACACGGATGTGGTCAGCAAAGGCTTCGGCCTTAGCATGCAAAGGCTTTGAGCCGGCGAGCCCGAAGATATAGTCAACGCCCTTGCGCTCAGCCCAGGCCATGACTTCGGGTCGGGCATAGTGGCCGTCACCGCGCAGGGTAATGTGGGTTGTGGGCCAGTGTTTGCGGATCTGGCGCACCATCCTGCGGACCCAGCCGCGCACCTCCTTGCCTGACGGTGTTTTGCCTGGCCGCAGGATAACGACAACCGGTCGGCCCGTGGCCACGTCGTAGACGTGGATGGGCTTAAAGACGTATTCCCCTTCATGAGCATTGAAGAGCGACAACTGTTGTCGGCCGTAAACCACGTCGACCGTGTCATCGATATCGAGGGTTATGGCCATTGGAACAGCCGACCCGAAACTGGCGCAGTACTGGTCGATAAGACCGTAGGTCAGCCTGATCGAGCTACGCAGGTCCGGCGCATTCTCAAGGCGCGACAGGGTCGGTTGTGAGCACAGGTCCTTGCCGCCTTCAGGCAGTCGTCCACATGCCAGCTTGAAGGCCGGATCGGTGCGCAGGAAAGCCAGATCGTTGCCATCCTCATAACCGCAGGCGATGGCGAAGATGCGGGCCTTCAGGATCGAAGCCACCGAGTGCGTCACCAGGAACGGATTGCGTCGATCCGGTATCAGCCGCCAAAGCCGATCAATGATCCCGATCCGGCGTTCCACGGCAGACAACAGCATCACGCCGCCGTCCGAACTGATGCGTCCGCCATCAAAGGCGGCCGTGATTTTCTTGCGGGAAACGCTTGGCAAATCGAATGGAAGATCGGTATCCTGGTCCATGGCGGGTGTGGCTCCGCGTGTCTTGGGTTTAGGTCAGGTGTGGTAACCAGAATCTATTCCAAAACAACGCTTTACGCTACACCCGCTGCACTTTTTTGCCCCCGCTGTGAATAATCCAGGCTAAAAATTCCTCCATGTTGGGCGTGTCGGATTAAGTAGAAGCAAACACCCCTTTTGAATTATGGTAGGCCCGAAAGGTGTGTCAAAACAGTGAGATTCTGCAATGAGCGGATGGACTGAGTTTATCGCGGCATTCGTCGTTTTTGGGGTAAGCCATGCCTTACCGCCCCTACCTCTCATTAAGTCGCAACTGGTCAGATATCTCGGGCAGCGCGGCTATGCTTCGGATCGAGGGCGCTCGGAAGTCGTCACTACAACAATTGCTCTTGGCGACGGCAGAAGAGGTCGCAGTGCTAAAGGAAGGGAAGGGCCCATGCCGGCAAGCCAGCTTAGGAGCAAAGGCATGTCAGACATTGCACGAAACACCGACGACCTCCGGACCTACAATAGCCCCACCGGAAGCGAGATACTCGGTAAGATGATTCTTCTCGTCGGGCGGGCGGAAATCGCAGGATTTACCGCCTCTGGTGAGCCAGTAATGCTCGATACCGCCGAGGTGTTTTGGGATTGTGAGAAGGTCGCAACCAGGGAAGGGCGCGAGATCTACCTCGATCGAAACGGAGAAGAGTGGACGTTCGACCAACTCGGTCCGGAAGAGGAGATGGCAACCAATGAAGCGTAAACCCTTCCGCCTTGCATCTCCGCCAAAGCGGGATTACAATGTAATCCTCTGCGGGAGGCCTATCATGTCCGTCATTACTCATCTTAAGAAATCTGGGAACAGCCTGGCGCTGCACATGCCAAAGGATTTTACTGCCGCGCATAATCTGACACCCAGCCTGCGGTTCAGAATGGACTTCATCGATGGCAAGATCGTGGTCGAACCCTGTTCGATTATCACGGACGAGGAGGCGGAACATAACCGTCTTTTCGACGAGCTGACCTTGGGTATGTCGCCGGAAACGGTCGATGTGACAATGCTGAAGGGTAGACCGCGAGGGGAGGAGCTGCTGTGACAGACGAATCCGCTCGCTTCATCCCGGATGAAGGGCACATCGTCTACACAGACTTTGATCCATCGGCCGGGCATGAGCAACAAGGCAAGCGCCCGGCCGTCGTTTTGTCGAAACAGGTTTTCAACAAAAACGGGATGATGATATGCGCCCCCATGACGACGAAAATCCGCAATATGCCTTGGGAGGTTCCGATTACCTCCCTGAAGGACGACCGACCTTCCGTTGCGCTCGCAAACCAGATTCAGACCATGGATCTGAATGCACGCGGCGCCGAGCTGGTGGGTAGAGTCACGATAGATGAGCTGTACCAAATCCGTTATATCCACCGGACGTTTTGCGGCTTCGTGCCCGCAGGCTATAAGCTTCCAAAGCGGGGATAGCGCTACATCCTCTGAGGCTCCATGCTACTGCATGGAGCCTTTCCTATGAAGCCAGCATCATTGCGGCCATTGAGGATGTGATAACAGCGCAATCTACAGAAATCTGAAATGGGGTGAGCTGTCGCAATCATGTAAGGTAGGGAGGGGACTTTTCTGGTGAAACCAGAAAAGGATTAGGGTCATGCTCACAACATCAGCATCAAAATCGAAAACGGTATATTTCATGAAGGGACACACGCCGAAGGCCTGTGTGTTCGAAGAGTCCGAAATATACGGGGGAGAGGCGTCGTTCATGGAGGACGAGACCTCCCATGAGTTCGGTGAGGAATAGCCGGAGACCTTCACGGAAGAAGAGGAAATTGCTTCTTTCATGGCGAAGAATGGTCTTAAGACGATGGACGAGTACGATCGTTTTATGGACGACGCCATCGAGGAATTTGAAGAACTACGGCGGGAGAAAATTGCGGCTAATGAGTATTGAGGATGGTACTCGGTCGAAGACCAGATCGAGAGATTGAGATGATGTCATCTAACAGGGTCTAACATCTTGAAATGTTAGGCGCTGTTGTCGTTCGGCCGAGCAGAAAGGTTAGAGGAGGGGTCGGGGCTTCTGAACATAGGAGGTTCAGATGCAACGATACTCACTCAATTTCGAAATTTCAGTTCATGACCATGCTGCATTGGCTAACGCAGCGATAGAGCACGCATCGGCCGAAGGCGAAGAGGCTGATAGGTAACGAGGCATCAAAACAGTGGAATAGTGACCATTGAAAAAGGGGGTATCTATCTAGCAATCCACCACCAAAAAGTTGCACACGCTACGCACAACTTCCGTTGTGTTTTTTGTCATATTAAGCTACTGATATATAAGGATAAACGGTTTTTTGTAATACGGACCCGTATTACATTGGACACATCAGCCAAAAACAAGCACTTAGCTGTAATACAGTATCATGTGCAACGATATATCGATTTAAAAAGGGATCATTATGAGGAAACTTGAGAAAGAGATGATCACCTTACGGGTGTCGCTCGAAATGAAGAAGCGAATAACCGAAAAGACCTCTTTAGCTGGTATCTCCACGAGCGATTACATCAAGGGCCTCATAGCAGCGGACCTAGATAACGAGAGTGAGTATTACAGCCAGCGCGCCGCTATGAATTCCCACATCACTATGCTCCTCGTTGGAGAGCTGTTGGCCAACAGCATAGGGCCTGAGGAGTTAGCTAAGAAGTGGCCTATCGTCGAAGAGGCCACGGTTGCGAGTTACGGCGTCTACAAGCCTACGCCAAAGTCGATCATCGAGTCTTTGAAAGACAAACCGGCGCCCCTTTATAAACGCCTCTATGACCTCTTCGTCTCGCATAACTTGGCGTCAAAAAAGGGTAAATAAAGACATCCGCTTGTGATATACTAAGTGATTGTAATTTCTGTTTTTTCTGGAAATCGTCACCATGTCACAAGCTAAAACGGACCTCCATCCGAGGCCAGAAAAGACCATTGGAAGCCACTGGTTGAGAGGCGGTCAGACCCTCTCTCATACATGGGCGATGGTCATTGAAGTGCTCAAAAACTTCTCCATTCCGGCGATACTTTTGGGCTTCCTGATGATTAATGTCGTCAACCATTCGGCGGACGATCTTGACCAGATTTATGTGTAGATCGGCGTGCAAAAAGGGCTCTGACTCATATGTGGAACGGCCCGGTTAGCAAGGTTTTTTAGCTCAATTCACCATCGGACGGTGCAGTCATATGTCCGGCCTATCAGTGCGATCATTGACCGCTGGCCACGATGATATCCGCGAAGCCGATCGCCTAATCAATTTTGCGCGCTCAAAGGCGCACTGCGTCAGACGGTCTAATCGGCGTCGAGGTGTCGTCCCTCAGGTTCATCCTGCATTGGCACCTTGCCGCTTTATCCCAACGCCAGAACGCTGGGAATTCTGAGCCTATACTTTAGCCATGGTTGGCGGGGATTGGTAGGTGCCACCCTTGACGAGTAGCGCCCAAATTGTACGAGCCATCTTGTTCGCGAGGGCAACAGCGGCCACTTTGTAAGGTCGGCGTGCTATCAGGGAGACCACCCAGGCAGGCAACTTCACGCCGCGGCCCGCCTGCTTTAGAATCGAAGTCGCCCCGACAATTAAGAGCGTTCGTAACTGTCCGGCGTCGGCGTGAATGGGCCTAAATCGTTGAATTGAATAAAGGTAAGCGCGAATTTCCCTGCACCTTTTGGTGAGGTGGGGGATGTTGGAAGATGTGTCCACCAAGAAGGAAGGTGGACACCAATTGGATTCGTTGAATTTTGGACGTGGCGTTGTTCGTGTTGGGAGTGACGGGCGTCGCTGGTATGACCCAGTGTGGAAAGCGCGGCTGGTGGCGTCATGCCTTAGACCTGGAGTGTCTGTTTCGCGTCAGGCACTTGAACATGGGGTAAACGCGAACCTGTTGAGGAAGTGGATCAAGGCCTTCGAAGAGAGCCGCACAATGGGTGGCGCTTCATCGACAGCCTTCATCCCGGTGCAGATTTGCGACCGTGATGAGAGTGCGCAAGAGGCGGAGGTCGGGCGGATGGTATCTGGCCGGCAGGAGCGTTTAGGATCTACGGGGAGTGACGGTTTTGGAGCGCCGTTGAAGATGAGCGCGTCATTACCCAACGGGGTGAGGCTGACGCTGGAAGCCGGAGACAGGTATGGATTGGCAGCGATCATTGGGGCTTTGAGCGATGTTCAGACTGGGCGCTGACCTTCCTGTCTACCTTCATCGTGAGCCGATCGACTTCCGTGCGGGGATTAATAGTCTTGCGGTCCTGGTGCAGGAGACGATGGCACTGGACCCGTTCAAGCCGGCGGTTTTTGCGTTTTGTAATCGGCGCCGCGACCGGATGAAATTGCTGTTTTTTGACCGTTCGGGCTTTGTCCTTGTCCTGAAGCGGCTGACGGAAGACCGGTTTCGCTGGCCTCGGCGCGAGGCCCTGGTCGTTACGCTGACGACTGAGCAATTGCATTGGTTGCTGGACGGGATCGATGTCGATGCCATGGTCCGCCATCCTGTCCGGCAATACGAGATCGCAGGCTGACAAGGTCAATTGTATAGTTGACGCGGGCACGCGGTTCAGATTCAAGAATCCGATGAATCGAGCGGGCGAGCCAAGTGTTGCGGAACTGCTGGCGCAGTTGAAGGCCAATGCGGCCGAAATCGCCCTGTTGAAGGCGCAGAAGGAAGCGCTTGCCCTGCGGGTCGTCAAACTTGAAGAAGAACTGGCACTGGCGCGGCTGCATCGATTTGCCCCCAAGAGTGAAAAACACATCGACCGCCTCTTTAATGAAGCCGAACAGACGGTGGCGGAATATGAGGGCGAGGATGGTGATGACGGCGATGGCGGCGATGGCGATGGCGTTGTTTTACCGGAAACCGGCTTAGCGTCTGGCAATCCTGAGACGGGTAAGAAGCGCGGGCGCCGCCCGCTACCGGAAAACCTGCCGCGCGAGCGCGTCGAATATGACCTTCCCGACGATCAGAAGGGGTGCCCTTGCTGTCGTGGCCAGATGCATAGGATAGGAGACGTCCAGTCCGAGCAGCTTCATATCGAGGTCAAGGCGAAGGTTCTGCAGAATGTGCGCTTCAAATATGCCTGCCGCCATTGCGATCGTAACGGTATCCACACGCCTGTTGTCATCGCCCCTATGCCGGCGCAGCCCCTGCCGGGGAGTGTGGCCACGGCCTCGACGCTAGCCTTTGCCCTTGTCCATAAATATGTCGACGGAACGCCTCTTTATCGCCTGTCGCAGGCGTTTGAACGCGCGGGTGTTCCTATCAGCCGCGGCACCCTGGGCCACTGGGTTATCGGTTCCAGTGAAAAACATCTGAGCCGCATCTATGACGCGCTGAAGCTGCGGCTTTTGTCCCAGCCGCTGATCCATGGTGACGAGACGACGGTTCAGGTGCTGAAGGAAAAGGATCGGGAAGCCACGAGTAAGTCCTTTATGTGGGCCTATCGCAGCGCCGAGGACAGCCGGGAGCCGATCGTACTGCTCGATTACCAGCCAGGTCGTGCCTCCACCTACCCCCAGGCCTTCCTGGGGGACTATCGCGGCACCTTGATGAGCGATGGCTATACGGCGTGGCGCTCGCTGAAAGGGGCAACGCACCTTGGATGTATGGCTCATTCCAGGCGACGCTTTGTCGACGCCCACAAGGCCAGGCCCAAACCGGGCGGGCCGCCGGACCAGGCTCTCCGGTTCTTCGAGCAGCTTTATCGCATCGAACGCCTGGCACACGACGAAATCCCCGGTGACAGCGAAACAAAATACGAATGCATCCGTCGCTTCCGTCAGACACATAGCGTTCCCGTTCTGACCGCCCTCAAGCAATGGCTCGATGACATCGCCCCCAAAGTTCCGCCTGACAGCAAGCTTGGGGATGCTGTCAGCTATACGCTCAACCAATGGGACTATCTGACGCGCTACGTTGAAGACGGTCAGATGCCGATCGACAACAACCTGCTCGAACGCGATATCAGGGTCTTTGCAACAGGCAGAAAGAGCTGGCTGTTTAGCGATACCGTCGAAGGCGCAAAGGCCAGCGCTATCGTTTACAGCCTCATGCTCACTTGCCGCGCCTGCGGCGTTGAGCCCCTCGCGTACCTCCGCCATGTCTTCACTGAGATGCCAAAGCGCGACAAGGACGCAGACCTCCAAGACCTCTTGCCCTTCAACTTCGCCAAACCCTCCAAACCCTAAGCCCAGCTCAACAGCGGTCTACAATCTCGGAAATCGCTACGTGCAGCGAAATGAGCGCTTACGAATAAAGGAGGGTTTGGCCTCATCGTAGCTGATCAAGGAGCGAAGATGAGAGTGTAGATCGGCGTGCAAAAAGGGCTCTGACTCAATTTTGATGCAGTTAGGGCGTCGGCTGGCTTTGGTTTCACCTGAGAATCAACGTCATGCAAAACGCCCTCAAACCTTCCAACCTCGTCCCCGCCGGCTTCGAGGTCGTTAACGCGGTGACCGACGGTGCTGCTACCGTTGTCACGGTGCGCGCGACGAACAGGGGCAGCGCTTGTCCATGCTGCGGTTCATTATCCGAACGTGTCCGCAGCCGGTATTGTCGCCGTGTCGGTGATTTGCCACTGGCTGGGCGGCCGGTGCGCCTTCTTGTTTCGGCGCGGCGCTTTCAGTGCGACTTCGTCTCATGCAAGCAACGCATCTTTACCGAGCGGTACGATAGTGCGGTCCTGGTCCCATGGGCACGCCGGACAGCTCGGCTCGACTATGTCGTTCACCAACTCGGCTTGGCATTGGGAGGCCGCCCGGCCGCCAGTTTTGCCTCGCGCCTGATGGTTCCGGTGAGCAATGATACATTGCTGCGCGTCGTTCGACGGCGAAGCGGAAAGGCATTTGCACCTCCAAGCGTAATCGGCATTGACGACTGGGCTTGGCGTCGCAATCAGCGCTACGGGACGATTATTTGTGACCTGGAACGACGGCGACCAATCCGACTTCTTCCCGACAGAGAGCCGGCAACGGCTGAGGCGTGGCTTAGTGGCCAACCGCAAATTACCATTGTCGCCCGGGATCGCGGCGGCGGTTACGGCGGGGCCGTGGCCAAGGCGCTACCCCAAGCGACACAAGTGGCGGATCGCTGGCATCTGATGGAGAATGCCAGCCAGGCATTCAGGGATGCCGTGCGGAAATCTATGCGCCAGGTCCGGGCGGCAATAGGCGCAACTGTAATCAATGCGGACTTGCTCACCTCGGCTGAACGGCTCCAATACGAAGGCTACCTTCGACGTGAAGATACCAACGCCGCGATCCTTAAACAGTCGGAAAGCGGAGCTTCGATCCGGGAGATTTCCCGGGTTACCGGTCATAGCCGCGGTATGGTCAGGAAAATCTTGCGGGGCCAACGTTCGGACATTTTTCGCGTTCGTGAAAGCTCCCTTGAACTACACTTGCCATGGCTGGATGAACAATGGGTGGCCGGCCATCGAAATGGTGCCGAGCTTTGGCGACGTCTCAAAGCCTTAGGCTTCCAAGGTTCAATGCGGGTCGTTACCGAGTGGGCGACAAGGCGGCGACGTTCGGAAAAGGCCGACGCTGAAAGCTTACAGCGTGTTCCGTCGGCGAGGACCATTGCCAGGCTAATGACAGTGGGCCGAGATACCTTGTCGAAAGCGGAAACCTTGCTCGTCGCGGCTATAGAAGGCGGCGTTCCGTCACTTGTCGAAGCGCGCGACCTTGTTGCGAAATTCCACACCATGATCCGCAAAAAGGCCATGGCTGAACTCGACCTCTGGGTCGAGCAAGCAAAAGCCAGCCTGATCACCTCCTTCGCTAACGGCGTGGCCAGGGACCGGGCGGCAGTCAGCGCGGCGATCTCCTCATCCTGGTCCAACGGCCAGACAGAGGGACAGATCACTAAACTGAAGCTCGTGAAGCGCCAAATGTACGGCCGCGCCAAGATCGATCTTCTTCAGGCGCGGTTGGTGGATGTTTATTGAACCCGTTTGCACCAAAATTGCGTCAGAGCCCCTTTTCCACGCCGGTTGACAATACCATCCGCTTGCGCCTTCCGAAGATCGGGGCACGGATCAAAGAGACCGCACATCGCGTAAGGATTGCCTTCGCCGCGGCTTGCCCGGAGGCCTCTCTCTTCCGTCAATTAATGGCCGGCCTCAAACCCGCCCCCACATGAACGACGGGGCTATGCCCCCGAAACCGCCGCCATCACCATCAACCCCATCGGAGAAAAATCAAACCTAGCGCGTGGCGGAAAACACGACGCGAACAATCGCGTCAATGAAACCGCCGACCTGAACGGAAGGAAGAACGCCGTTACGATGAATGAACCGGGTTAGGTGAGCCGCGCAACTGCACATCAGTTGTTAAATCTGGGGTCTTGTTGGCGCGGGAATCTCGATCCGGGCCGTGGTCTTTAGGCAAAGAAAAAGCCCGCCACAAGCGAGCTTTTTCAATAATCCTAAGACGATGAGGGTGGTGTTACCCCGCGACCTCACGCGCCAATGTTCTTTACATATCAGAAATTGATTGACATTGTCAATCTGAAACAAAATTCCGATCTCAGTTCGAAAAGTCTGCTTTGCCGTTCACCCCGCCAGAAATTCAGTCCCTGCCGAGCGTGTTATCGGCACCTCGCTTTGCGACCTATCTGGCCGCTAAAGGTGGCGATAAGCGGCATGCCTTGGAACTCTACCAGTGGAACCTTGAGCTGTCGGCTGCGTTTTTTGTACCCTTGCAGATATGCGAAGTAAGCGTGCGGAATGCAATCCTGAAAGCCATCGAAACGGTCTATGGTGCCAACTGGCCGTGGGAGAGAGGTTTTGAGATTACGCTCAGAGACCCAAAGAAGGCTTATAGCCCAAGGCGGGATTTGCAAAACCTCCGTCACCTCCCAACCAGCGGCAAGATCGTCGCAGAATTGAAGTTTGCGTTTTGGGAAAAAATGCTTACCAACGGTCACGACGCAGACCTTTGGAACACGTATCTGTTTGCATCCTTCCCTCACGCCGACCAGACCAGCACCGTCCAATCCATCCGCGCGCAAGGACACAATTCTCTATTCAAGATCCGCGAACTTAGAAATCGGATCGCTCACCACGAGCCGATCTTCTCTCGTAACATCCAGCAAGAGTACGATCGCATTCGGGAAATCATTGCATGGACTGATCCGGTCGCGGCTGGGTGGGTCGATAAGATCCAGAGGGTGACCGGTATGATCCCCACCAAGCCCTGACCCACCTCGGGCTCTCCGGAGGCGGCAGACGACGGTCCAGCCATTCATCTTGTGATGGTCAGACAAAGGTTGCGCTCCAATCTGCGCACTTATCGCGACACTGAGGTCTTCTCCCAAACACTGTCGCGGCCTAACCCTCAGTTTGTCCGTCGTCAAAGATATTGGGACAATCGAGTTCGCAAAATAGCGGAGGGTTTGACCTCGGTATGGGTTGATATTAGGCCGCTGCGTTTTGGTATTGCAAGCGGCGGTGTTCGAGAGTTTTCAGTTTGATCTTTTGCCGTTGTTTCAGGATTGCCTGTGCTCTGCCGAAGTAGGCGTCGGCGGGCGTAACATTGCCCAGGCTCTCATGGTAGCGATGGTTGTTGTAGTGGTCGATGAAAGCGGCAATCTGGGCTTCAAGATCGCCCTGCAGATAATAATTTTCCAGCAGAATGCGGTTCTTGAGGGTCTGGTGCCACCGCTCGATCTTGCCTTGGGTTTGCGGATGCCCCGGCTTACCATGGACCTGAGCCATGCCTCTGTCGGATAGCCACTCGCCCAACTCGGCCGAGACGTAGGAACCACCATTGTCCGACAGTAGCCGCGGTCGTTTCTTGCCCCTGATCTTGTCGAGGCCGGTGGCTTCAAGCGCCATCTCGACCGTGGCGGTGACATCCTGGTACTTCATATTGGTGCAAAGCTTCCAGGCAACGACATAGCGCGAGAAGTCGTCCAGGATGGTCGATAGATAAAACCAGCCCCAGCCGATGATCTTGAAGTAGGTGAAGTCAGTCTGCCACATCTGGTTCGGCGATGTGGTCTTGTCGTGATATTCCTCTGCGGCCTTCATGACAATATGGGCCGGACTGGGGATTAGGTTTCGTTCCTTAAGCAGTCGATAGACTGAAGCCTCAGAAACAAAATAGCTTTTTTCATCGCAAAACTTCACCGCCAGCTCCCGAGGCGACAGTTCGGTGTGTTCCAAAGCCATCTCAACGATCTGGCCACGGACCTCGTCGGCGATACGGTTCCAGACGCGGGCAGACCCGCCGGTGCTATCTTCCAGGCCTTCGGGGCCGTGGGTTAGGAAACGATCATACCAGCGATAGTAGGTCGTCTTGGGGATGCCGAGTTGGGCCAGTGTGCGCTTGGCAGGTAGATGGGACTGCTCGATCAGGTGAATGATCTCAAGCTTTTCGGCGGCGGGATATCTCATTCGTCTTCGCCTCCAGTTCCGTTCGCGCTTTTTTTAAGCAGGCGGTTCTCAAGCGTCAGTTCCGCAACCACCTCTTTCAGGTCGCGGCTTTCCTTGCGCAGATGCTTCACCTCATCCGACGTCGCCTGACGCGCCGTGTCACCGGCAAGCCTCTTCTTGCCGGCCTCGAGAAACTCCTTCGACCAGGTGTAATAAAGACTGCTGGCTATGCCTTCACGACGGCACAGTTCCGAGATGCTGTCTTCGCCGCGCAGCCCCTCCAGCACGATCCTGATCTTCTCCTCGGCGGAAAAGTGGCGGCGCGTCTCGCGTCTACGTGTTTCAGGAACCTTCGCTTTTGAGCCATCTGTCGGTTGAGGGCAATCTGGCCTTTGCCTTGAAACGCAATCCCAAGGGTGCTGACAGGGCGGAAATTGTCGATTTGCTGCGCATCGCGCCGCTGCTGTCGCGCAGTGTCGCGCGATTGTCAGGCGGTGAGCGACAAAGGGTATCAATGGCGCGCGCGCTGCTGGCCGGACCTGAACTGCTGCTGATGGATGAGCCGTTGTCGAGCCTTGACCAGGCGGCGAGGGCGGAGATACTACCGCTGATACGCGACGTGTCACTCCGGCTACCGATACTTTACGTCAGCCACGATCCGTTGGAAGTCTCACGATTGACAGAACAGGTGATTTATATCCAGAACGGGCAGCTTAGTCATCGCCCCTCCACCACGCTCGAGGGGCTGAGCCAAGCCGAAATCGAGGCGCTGGCATTGAAGGCACTCGGTGCCTCGACAGAAGTTTTTCACAGTTGATCTCGGACAAGGCCGCTCTGGGCTTTGGTAGTTAAAGATCAAGTTCGTATAAACAATCACTCGGACTGCGTGTTCAACGGT
>NZ_JBKFEE010000008.1:0-143602 GCF_046503825.1 Asticcacaulis sp. W401b | reverse complement strand
CAATGTCTTCTCAGCTTGAACGCTATTGACCTGGTGGCTATGCCGGCCGGTCCCCACCCGATCCCATTCCGAACTCGGTCGTTAAGCCTGCCTGGGCCAATGGTACTTCGTCTTAAGGCGCGGGAGAGTAGGTCGCCGCCAGGTCTATAACGTTCAAGTAACCAAACCCTTCATGCACACCACTCAACACAAAGACCGGTCCAAAAACTCAGGCCGGTCTTTTGCTTAACCAGATACCCCTCTGGTTATCACGTGTCGCGGGATGGAGCCGCCCCGTCTGGTCATCAACAGATGAACAGACAAAAACTCCAAAATCAGGGCTGATCTCCGCTCTGATAAAGTCCAGGTGTCGCGGGATGGAGCAGCCCGGTAGCTCGTCAGGCTCATAACCTGAAGGTCGTCAGTTCAAATCTGGCTCCCGCACCCAGACTCACGAAAAGCCCGCCACAAAATGGCGGGCTTTTGTGCGTCTTACGCTTGGATGACACCACGCAAAAAAGCCACCTTCCGGCGGGCTATGGAACAAAGGTCGGGTTCACCACGGCCCAGAAGGCCGATTTCGGTTTACCCGTTGTGTCGAACAGCAGCGGGTGGTTCAGGCGGTTCACCGGGAACGAGCTCAGCCAGGTATGGTTGTCAGCCACGCCCCAGGTGGTGACGGACTTCACGCTCGGCTGGCTGGCAAACAGATCGAACATGGCCCGGTATTGCAGCGCCTGCGCGCGGATGCTGTCCCAATAGGCCGCCGTGCCTTCGGTCAGGGACGGGGCGCAACCCGTGGCGGGTGTGCCGAAGCAACTGCCGGGGTCTGAGCCATACAAGGACACATCCAGTTCGGTGACGTGGTTGATCAGACCGCGAGTTTCAGCGGCCTGAAACGCGGCGCGGACATTGGCCACAGGCGGCCAGGTCGTGGTGATGTGCAGTTGATGGCCGATGCCATCGAGCGGCACACCGCGCGTCAGCAGCGTGTCCACAAGGCTCATCAGGCGTGCCAGCTTGTCCGCGTTTTCTGTGCTGTAGTCGTTGATAAACAGCTTGACCGTCGGATCGGCGGCGCGGGCGGCGCGCAAGGCGATTTCGATATAGTCGGCCCCCAGCACCTGATACCAGCGGCTGTTGCGATAGGGACTACCGGCCGAGTCGCTGGTCGGTTCGTTAACCACGTCCCAGGCATAGACCTTGCCTTTGAAATAGGTCACTACGTCGGTAATATAGCGCTCAAGCCGCGCTTGCACCGTCGCCCTATAGGTGGCGCTGGTGCTGTCGCCCGCAAAGAACCAGTCCGGGGCCGACTGATGCCACAGCAGGGTGTGGCCGCGCACGGCGATATTGTTGGCGCTGGCAAAGGCGATGACCTGATCGGCGAGGGTGTAGTTATAGACCCCGGCGCTGGTGCCGATAGCGTGCGGCTTCATGCAGTTTTCGGCGGTCATCGAATTGGCGTGCGCTTTGAGCACGGGCTGCGAAATCGCATTGTTGATCTCGTTCGGTTCCGCCGTCATGCCGACCAGAAACTTGCCGTTGAAGTGCGTCTTGAGCGCGGGCGCCGTGGCCGGGTCAGGCAGGGTCGGGCCGCTGGCGGAGGCGGTGCTGGAACTGGAGGCGGTGGAGCCGGACGATACGGGGGAAGAGACGCCGCCGCCCCCTCCGCCGCCACAACTGGCCAGTGCCGATGCACCGGCCACCCCCATCAGCAGGCTGCGCCTGCTGAGCTGTGCAGAGATATTCATGTTCACTCCCGGTATCTTTTTGTTTTTGTTGAAGACAGGACGCGCTTCCCTCCACATGATGAGAATGACACAGAATATTTGATAGCGGTATCACAAAAAAAGGCCGGAGGCGATTGCTCCCGGCCTGTGCGCTTTTGATAGATGGATGCCCTATTTCAGCAGGGCCGCGTCGCCCCAGGTAACCGCCACGGGATGGGCGTTTTTGCCGGTGCTGGTGGCCACCAGTTCGACCAGACGCACACCTTTGAGATCGGCGGCAAGCGCCTGCGGGGCCTGCCCGAAGCGCAGGGGTTGGGACTTGGCGAGCAGCTTGCCATCACCATAGACGGCGAAGGTCACGGCCTCTGTGGTATTGAGCGTGGAATCGTCCACCCCGACCTTCGCTTCAAAGCGGCGTTCGGTTGGCTGCACCCGTACCTCCAGCCGTGAATTGGCCAAGATGCCGATACCGCTGCGGAAGGGCTTGCCAGCGATCTGAAGCGGGCGGCCATAGGGAGAGGCATCGGCCTGCGCGCCGCCCCAGCCGGTATAGGCGGGGATGTCGCCGCGCCCGCGCGTGCCGCTCCACGGATTCTTCATGCGATAGATGAAGGGATCGGCCTGAGGCACCACGACGCCATCGACGGCCGGATTAACGCGGCCCGGCAGGTCGGAAAGGTATTGGCCGTTGCTCAGCACGGGTGTGCCGCTGGCCATAAAGATCAGGGTTTGATGCGGTTCGAGGTGGAACTTGGCCTCGCCCGTGAACGGGGTCTGATCGGCCTGCGTCCACAGATCGCGCAGGGCGACCGGCTGATTGGCCAGATATTTCAGATGCTCGGCGGTCAGGATGACGTCCTTGCCCTCCGCCGTGCGGTTGAACAGGGCCACAGCCTTGCGCGTCGGGTCCGCGCCGACGGTCTTGATCAGGATCTGTATATCGTCGCTGTCGTAGGCGAGGACGGCCTGATGGCCGCCGGCGTCCTGATTGAGCGCGATGAGGGCCTCATTACCAAAAATCTGCATCAGCTCCGGGGTAGCCTGTTTCAGGTCGTAGCCGATCAACAGCGGCGCATTGATCATGGCCCACAGGGCGAAGTGCGAACGGGCCTGCACAAGGTGCTGCGCGTCGAATTCGCCATGCCCGATAAACAGCATGTCCGGGTCGTTCCAGCTTCCCGGATGAGCATAGAGGGCGCGGGTGGCCGCCGAGTCGAAATTGCTCAGCATCCGCGACCACGAGGGGGTCAGGTCGTCGCTGGTGCGCGACAGGTTGCCAACATCCTTGCCCCAGGCGCGCACATCGGCGGAGCCCCAGGCGCACAGCGAAAAGACATAATCGCCGTCCGGATTGCTGGCCTTCAGGCTGTTGCCGATTTGCTTATACAGCGCTTTGACGGCTGGAATATTGGTGCGGCTGATCGATTGAAAATCAATCAGCGGCGGCAGTTCGCGATAGGTGCCAGCCTTGACCCGCTCGGAGTCGGCACCAAAGGCGCGCACGCCGCAGCCATCGACCTTGATGAAGTCGAAGCCCCATTCTTTGAAATAGAGGGGTATGTCCTGTTCGATGTGGCCGTAAAGCCCGACTTCGCGCTCCTTTACCGTGCCCTCGGGCAGGTTGGGGGTGTTGGGACCACCAAAGGCCTGCGAGCAGGCATTGCGCCCCAGATCGGAATAGATGCCGGCCTTTAGCCCCATCTGATGGATACGGTCGGTGAAGGGGCGAAAGCTCGTCTCCTCAGGGCCACCAACAGCCGCCGATGGGAAGAGTTTGGTGCGTATCTGCATACGATCGTCCGACTGACGCCGCTTGAGCCACCAGCCGTCGTCGATATTGATGTAGCGGTAGCCCTTGGCCGCCAGCCCGCTTTCGACGATGATGCGGGCGGAATCGAGCACCCGCGCCTCGGTCAGGTCGGTGCCAAAGGCGTTCCACGAACTCCAGCCCATCGGCGGGGTTGCGGCGCGGCCTTCGCTATAGGCGCTCCACTTACCCGTTGCGGCCAAAGGGTCGGCCACGGTTTCGGCGTGCGCGGCGGCGGTCAGGGCGAGGCTCAGAGCCAGCGCCATGGGGGCGGCGTGTCTGGTCAGGCGATGAAATGCAGGCGTCATGGAAAACCTTTCGAACGCAAAGTCAGGGTGACCGGCTCACCGATCCGGCGGCGGCAGTCGTCAGAATGAAATGGCAGGGTCGCCGGAACTCGCTAACGGGAGACGCAGGAAAAGCCGCAAGGTCGCGAGGTTGGCTCGAGCCTTCGTATGTGCGTCAGTCCCTGATCTTTGCAGGCTTTTTGTACGAAAACCGCTGTTGCCGTTTCGCCGCCCGTTGCGCACAGGCTAATATATCAGACAAATTGCGTCAATCGTTCAGACTTGGCTTTGCTGGAAATGGACAAGTGCAGCGGCAAAGACAGGCAGGCGATGCAATAAGTCGGACATATGACTTGGCCTTTGCGTTGTTTCGTGTTAGCGGTATCATAATGGCTGCGTAAAAGCCAAGGGATCAGGGGCGGCACACTCCGCCTTACCTCAATAGATACAGGGAGATATAATGAAACCGCTCGTCCTCACAGGCGTATTGTCCCTTCTTGCCCTGACTCTGCCGGCCGCGGCGCAGGAGCGCGTCTCTGTGACGGTGGACGCCACCAAGCCGGGCGCCAAGATCGACCGCCGCATCTTTGGTCAGTTTGCCGAACACCTCGGCAGCGGCATTTATGAAGGCGTGTGGGTCGGGAAAGACTCAGCCATCCCCAATACGCGCGGTATCCGTAACGATGTGGTCGCGGCACTGAAAGCCATCAAGGTGCCGGTCGTGCGCTGGCCCGGTGGCTGTTTTGCCGACGAATACCACTGGCGGCGTGGCATCGGTCCGGAGCGCAAGGCCATGATGAACGCCAACTGGGGCGGCGTGATCGAGCCCAACACCTTCGGCACCGATGAGTTTATGGACTTCGCCTCGCAGGTGGGGGCCGAAGCCTATATCTCGGTCAATGTCGGCTCCGGCACGGTGGGCGAAGCGGCCGAGTGGCTGGAATATATGACGTCAAGCGCCGAAAACGGCATCGGGGCCGAACGCGCCAAAAATGGCCACCCGGAACCCTATAAGGTGCCGTTTGTCGGGCTGGGCAACGAAAGCTGGGACTGCGGCGGGGCCATGACGCCGGACTTCTACGTCAGCCAGATGAAGATGTATGCGCGCTTTGTGCGCAATTATAACAAAGCTCAGCCGATGCAGCGTATCGCCGTCGGTCCCAATGGCGGCGATACCGCCTATACCGAAGCGGTGATGAAATCCTATAAAGGCCGCAGCTGGGCCTGGGATATCGAAGGCCTGTCGCTGCACTACTACACGACCGGCGGCGGTTTCCCGTTGACGCAGAAATCTACCGGCTTCGGCGAAAAGGAATATGCGGTCATCCTTCAGGACACGCTGAAGATGGATGAACTCATCAAGACCCATTCCGCCATCATGGACAAGTACGACCCGGAAAAGAAGGTGTCGCTGGTCGTCGATGAATGGGGGGCGTGGTACGTGGCGACGCCCGGCACCGATCCCGGCTTCCTGAAGCAGCAGAACACGCAGCGCGACGCGGTGCTGTCGGCGCTCAACCTCAACATCTTTGCCCGCCACGCCGACCGCGTGCGCATGGCCAATATCGCCCAGATGGTCAATGTGCTTCAGGCCATGATCCTGACGGACAAGGACAAGATGCTGCTGACACCCACCTATCACGTCTTCCGCATGTACGTGCCGTTTCAGGACGCCACCTTTATTCCGGTGACGCTGAACGCCGGGACCTACAGCTTTGGTGACATCCGCCTGCCGCGCGTCGATGCGCTGGCGGCGCGCGGGACGGACGGCAAGATCTACCTCTCCCTGACCAATCTCGACCCCAAAACGCCGGTGGATATCGACGTGGCCAGCCTGAACTTTAAGGTGAAGACCGCGACCGGTGAGACCCTGTCGGCGGCGACGTTCGATGCCTACAACACCTTCGCGGCCCCGGCGACGATCGCACCCAAAGCGGTCACGGCGAAGATGGCGGATGGCAAGGTGATGGTCCGCCTGTCACCCGCCTCGGTCACCGTGCTGACCCTGCACCCCTGACCCTTCCGGCCCACCTCGAAGACGATCGGCGTAAGGAGACGACCATGACGGCGTGCCGCCACCCCAACCGCTACCTCACCGCCGCCGTGCTGGCGGCCCTGATGTCCCTCGGTGCCCTGCAACCGGCCCTCGCGCAAAACCCGCTCGATGCGCCCGGCTATCAGGATACGTCCAAGCCGGCTGAGGCGCGGGCCGCCGACCTTGTGTCGCGCATGACGCTGGAAGAAAAGACGGCGCAGCTGATCAACGACGCCCCGGCCATTCCGCGCCTCAATGTGCGTGAATACAACTGGTGGAACGAAGGCCTGCATGGGGTGGCGGCTGCCGGTTACGCCACCGTCTTCCCGCAGGCTGTGGGTCTGGCCGCCACCTGGGATGAGCCACTGATCCATCGCGTCGCCGACACGATCAGCGTCGAGTTTCGCGCCAAATACCTTAAGGAACGCCATCGGTTCGGCGGTTCGGACTGGTTCGGCGGCCTGACCGTGTGGTCGCCCAATATCAACATCTTCCGCGACCCGCGCTGGGGCCGGGGGCAGGAAACCTATGGCGAAGACCCCTATCTGACCGCGCGTATGGGCGTCGCCTTCGTCAAGGGGCTTCAGGGCGATGATCCGGTCTATTACCGCACCGTGGCTACGCCCAAACACTATGCCGTCCATTCGGGACCGGAAGCTGGCCGCCACCGCGACAATTTTAATCCGTCGCCCTATGACCTTTTCGATACCTACCTGCCCGCCTTTAAGGCCACCATCACCGAAGGTCAGGCCGGGTCGATCATGTGCGCCTATAATGCCATCAATGGTCAGCCCGCCTGCGCCAACGAAGACCTGCTGGTCAAATATCTGCGCAAGGACTGGGGCTTCAAAGGTTTTGTCGTCTCTGACTGTGATGCCGTGGGCGACATCTATTACAAGACCTCGCACGCCTATCGCCCGACCCCCGAAGAAGGGGTCACGGCGGCCTATCTGATGGGCACGGACCTCATCTGCGGTAATGCCAATGAGGCCGACCACCTGACGCGCGCCGTGCGGCAGGGCCTGTTGCCGGAAAAGACGCTCGATACGGCGCTGATCCGCCTGTTTACCGCGCGCTTCAAACTGGGGCAGTTCGATCCGCCCGCAAAGGTCTTCCCGAAGATCACGGCGGAGGATTACGACACACCCGCCAATCGCGATTTCTCGCAAAAGGTCGCCGAGTCGGCCATGGTCCTGCTCAAGAACGAGAACAACCTGCTGCCGCTGAAGGGTGAGCCGCGCCATATCGCCGTCATCGGGCCCAATGCCGACACGCTCGATTCGCTGGTGGGCAACTATAATGGCGATCCCTCGCACCCGGTCACGGTGCTGTCCGGTATCCGCGCCCGCTTCCCCAAGGCGACGGTTACCTATGCGCAGGGGTCGGGCCTGATCGACCCGGTGATGACGGCGGTGCCCGACAGCGCCTTCTGCCGGGACGCGGCCTGCACCCAAACCGGTGTGACGGTCAGCCACTTTGCCAATCCCGACCTGAGCGGCGCGCCGCAGACGACGGGCAGCGAAGGCGGGATGCGTCAGGTGTGGGCCGGTGAAAACCGCAGCGGGGCCGTGCGCTATGACGGCTATCTGACGGCACCGGAAACAGGCGAATACCGCTTCCGGTATGACGCGCACGGCGGCTATCGCATCTGGGTCAATGACAGGATGATCGTCGATGCCTGGCGTGTGGACTGGCGCCCCTCCATCGCCACCGGAAGCGTGCGCCTTGAGGCCGGGTCGCGCAACCGCATCCGCGTCGAATCCTTCCAGCGCCAGCCGAAGGGCGAGGAGACGCTGGTGTGGAGCCTGCCGTCAGATAAGGGCGCGCAGGACGCTGTGGCGGCAGCCAAACAGGCCGATCTGGTGGTCTTTGTGGCGGGCCTGTCGCAGCGCGTCGAAGGCGAAGAGATGCGCGTCGAAACCGAAGGCTTTTCGGGCGGCGACCGCACCAGCCTCAACCTGGCACCGGTCCAGCAAAAGGTGCTGGAGCAGGTCAGCGCTGCGGGCAAGCCGGTGGTTCTGGTCCTGATCAACGGCAGCGCGCTCAGCATCAACTGGGCCGATCAAAACGTCCCTGCCATTGTCGAAGCCTGGTATCCGGGCGGGCAGGGCGGGGCCGCCGTGGCGCGCCTGATCGCCGGGGACTATAGCCCCGCTGGTCGGCTGCCCGTCACCTTTTATCGTTCCGCCGAACAGCTTCCGGCCTTCAACGACTACAGCATGAAGGGGCGCACCTATCGCTATTTCAAGGGGGAGGCCCTCTATCCGTTCGGCTACGGCCTGTCCTACACCACCTTCCGCTACGCCCCCCTGACCCTGTCGGCGCGTCAGGTGGCCGGTGACGGTCAGGTCACCGTCTCGGCCGAGGTCACCAATAGCGGGTCGCGCGACAGCGACGAGGTGGTGCAGCTCTATGTCAGCTATCCGGGCCAGAAGCTGGCCCCCATCCGGGCGCTGGCGCGCTTTGAGCGCATCCACCTAAAGGCAGGTGAGACGAAAACGGTCAGCTTCACCCTCGACCCGCAGGCGCTCAGCACCGTCAATGCCGATGGCTCGCGCTCGGTCAAGCCGGGTAAGGTCGAGCTGTGGCTGGGCGGCGGGCAACCCGTGACGCGCAAAGGGCTGGCGGCACCTGCGGGCGTCAGGGGCACCCTGGCCATCACCACGCCTTACGACCTCAAGCCCTGATTGGGGTGGCTTACAACTTATCGAACACTGAGCCCATGCGCGGCGCGAACAAACGCTCATAGGTGCGCAGCAGATAGTTATCGGTCATGCCCGACACGTAATCGCAGATGACGCGCAGATCGTCCGAGGCGGCGGCGTAGCGGGCGTACTGATCGCGCGGCAACAGGCGTTTGGGGTCCGATTGCAGGGCCTCAAACACCGCCACCACCATGGCCTGCCCCTTGAACTCCAGATGCTGTACGCTGGGTGAACGGATCACCTCGTCAAACACAAACCCCTTAAGCGCCTTGAGAAACCGCGCCGGCCCGTCGGGCAGTTCGACGCGATAGCGCAGCAGCGGTTCGGCAAAGGCGTCGTCTTCGGCAAAACGCGCGTGGGTGATGAAGTGCCCGACCAGCCGGTTGACATAGTGCTTGCGCGACCCCGAACCGCCGAACAGGGCGCTGACCATGCCCTCATAGACATTGTTGCCGCTTTCGTGCGGATAGCGGGCTTTGAGCGCATCGAGAAACGAGGTGCAGGCACTTTCGGGCACAGCGCGACGAAAGGCGCTTTCGCTGACCAGAGTGAGCGCAATGGCGTCTTCGAGGTCGTGTACGCCATAGGCAATGTCGTCGGCCACGTCCATCAGGCTGCAATCGAGCGATTTGTGCCGCGTGGCGTGATGGCTGTCGGGTTTGATGTCCAGCGCCTGAAACCGCGCCCGGTCGTCGTCGGACAGCAACTCCAGCACCCAGCCCACCACATCCGCCTCGCTGTCGAGATAGCCCTTGGGCGGCTTTGAGGCGCGGCAGTCGATAATGTCGATCGTGGTCGGCCCCGGCATTAGGGCCGGCTTGCGCGCCGGGTGGGCGGCTTTTGACAGGGCGACCGGGTATTTCAGCACGCCCAGCAGCGTCCGTCGCGTCAGATTGGCCCCGGCGCTTTTGGAGAAGGTCTCAAGCCGCGAGAGGATGCGCAGGGTCTGGCCATTACCCTCAAAGCCGCCGTGCTCGCGCATACAATAGTGCAACGCCACTTCGCCGCCGTGGCCGAAGGGTGGATGACCGAGGTCGTGGGTACAGCCGATCGCCTGAATCAGCGCCCGGTCAGGCAGGTGGGCGGCCGCAGGATGCTCAGAATGGTGGGTCTTGAGCTGCTTGTTGAGGCTGCCGCAAATCTGCGCCACCTCCAGCGAATGGGTCAGGCGCGTGCGGTAAAAGTCGCTGTCCCCCAGATTGAGGATCTGCGTCTTGCCCTGAAGGCGACGGAAGGAGGCGGAATGGATGATGCGGGCATAGTCGATATCCCCGGCATCACGGGCGTCATCGGCTTTGGCGGACCAGTTTTCGCGGCGGGCGTACCAGGACATCAGATTCGTTCACGGCTAAAAAGGAGACTTTAGGCGGGCCGGGGGCCTGCCGCCAGTGACGAATCCACCACAACACGCTAAACACACCAAAACTCAGAGGAATACCCCATGCCCCGCCGTTTCTGCTTTGCCCTCGACCTGCACGACGATGCCGACCTGATCGCGCGTTACAAGGCCTGGCACGCCCCCGGTCAGGTGCCGGGCCCCATCATCCGCAGCATCCGCGAGGCCGATATCCAGTCCATGGAAATCTGGCAGGCGCACGACCGTATGTTCATGATCATGGAGGTCGGCGACACCTTCGCGCCGGACGCCAAAGCCGCCGCCGATGCCGCTTCGGAAGACGTGCAGGCGTGGGAGCGCCTGATGTGGGAATTCCAGAAACCTTTGCCCAAGGCGCAGCCGGGTGAAAAGTGGGTGCCCATGACCCGCATCTTCGATCTGGGCGAACAGCCTTAAATGTAAGGTCTGAGGGCCGCCGCCAGAACCGGCACCTGCGCGGTGGCCAGCCCGGCCAGATTGACCCGTCCTGACGCCGCCATGTAGATGCCGTGCTGGGTGCGCAGGCTCAGTACCTCTTCCGGGCTGAGCGCCAAGGTCGAAAACAGGCCGTTCTGCCGCGTCAGAAAGCCCAGACCCGGATGCGCCGCCGCCAGCGCCGCGCGCAGGCTGTGAATGCGCAGACGCATGGCGTCGAATTCATCGGACCACATTTTCGTAAGCGCCGCGTCGCTGAGGATCAGCCGCACCACAGCCGCGCCATGATCAGGCGGCATGGACCACAGGGTGCGCGCGAGGTTGATCAGATTGCCGCGCAGCCGCTCACGCCGGGCCTCATCGCGGCACTGATAGAAGAGGGCGCCGACGCGATCCCGGTAAAGGGCGAAATTCTTGTTGCACGAATAGGCGATCAGGGCTTCAGGCACCTGTTTCAGCAGATCACGCATCGGCGCGGCATCGGCTTCAAGGCCCTGCCCCAATCCCTGATAGGCGAGGTCGATCAGCGGCAGCAGGCCGCGTTCGGCGCACAGGCTGGCCACCTCACGCCACTGCTCAGGGCTGAGATCGGCTCCGGTCGGGTTGTGACAGCAGGCGTGCAGCAGGACGATATCGCCGGGGGCAGCGCTTTCCAGCGCCTTGCGTAAACCACCGAAGATCACCGACTGCGTGTCGCGGTCGAAAGAGCGGTATTCGCGGATCATCAGCCCGGCGTCTTCCAGCAGCGGGAAGTGGTTGATCCAGGTCGGCGTCCCCACCCACACCGTCGCGCCGGGCCGGGCGCGGTTAAGCAGTTCCGCCGCCAGCCGCAGCGCCCCGGTGCCGCCGGGCGTCTGCACGCCGCTCAGCGCCGTATCACCGCGCCGTGCCGCGCCGAACACCACCGGAATCAGCGCTTCGACAAAGCCCATATCGCCGGCCGTCCCCAGATAGCTCTTGGAGGTCTGGCTGTGCAGCAGGGCAGTTTCGGCCTGTTTGACGGCGGCCATGACCGGGGTATGGCCCTGTTCGTCCTTATAGACGCCGACGCCGAGGTCGATCTTGTCGGCGCGCGGGTCGGCCCGGTGCAACTGGATCAGTTCCAGCAGGCTGTCGGACGGCTGATCCTTCAGGGCGGCGAAGAGGGGGGAGGCGGTGAGGGTCGCGGTCACATCGAAGTCCAGTTCAGGCAGTCACAATTTCAGGCACAATTTCAGGCGGTAAAAATCTGCTCGTCGCGCACGGCGACCGGCCAGGGGGTGAGGGACGCGCCGGGACAGGGGCCGCCGACGCACATACCGTTCGCGATGTCGAACAGCGCGCCATGCCACTGACAGCGGATCAGGCCGCCATCGGGCGTCAGATAATCGTCCAGCGTCTGGCACAGCGGCAGACCGGCGTGTGGGCAGGCATCGACATAGCCGTGTACCATCTGGCCCCGCCGCACGACAAAGCCGTGAAAGCGCGCCTCGCCCACCTGAAGCACATAGTTGCGCGCGGTGCCGTCGGTTATGCGCGCCAGCGGCCCCAGCGCGATGCCGGGGCGCACCTGCGTCAGGCGGGGCAGGGTGGCGGTCATGGCGCGACCGCTGGGAGGATGCGCGCCGTGCAGGGGCCAAAGCCGATGGAGACAAACCCCTCGGCCTCGGCGCGGGCAAACAGGCTCAGCTCGTCACCGTCTTCGAGGAAGCGGCGCGTTTCGCCTGACGGCAGGGTGAGTGGCGACTTGCCCCCTTCGGTCAGTTCCAGCAGGCTACCCGCTTCTTGCGGTTGCGGGCCGGACAGGGTACCGGTCCCCAGCAGGTCGCCGGGGCGCAGATTGCAGCCGCCGCTGGCGTGGTGGGCGATGATCTGCGCCACGGTCCAGTACATGGCCTCTTCGGCGCGCGATTGCGCCAGTTCGACCGCTGCGCTCAGGCCCGGCGTGCGCAAACGGGCCCCCAGACGAATGCGATAGCCGCCCTTTGCCTGGTCCGCGGCGTCGATCAGATAGGGCAGGGGCGCCGGATCATCGCTGGCGCGAGGCAAGGGCGCGGTGCGGAAGGGGGCCAGCGCCTCGGCCGTAATCACCCAGGGCGAAATCGTAGTGTGGAAATTCTTGGCCAGAAACGGCCCCAGAGGCTGATACTCCCACGCCTGCACGTCGCGCGCCGACCAGTCGTTGAGCACGCAAAACCCGGCGATCCGCTCAGATGCCTCGGCTATTGGTACCGGCTGACCCAGCGGGTTTTCGCCGCCGATAAAGACGCCCAGCTCCAACTCGTAATCGAGGCGCTGCGTGGGGGCAAAGCGCGGGGCGTCGGCGTCCGGGGCCTTGATCTGACCGTACGGGCGCGTCACCGGCTCACCGGACACGCGCACCGAAGAGGCGCGGCCGTGATAGCCGATGGGGACGTGCTTGAAATTGGGCAGCAGGGGATTGTCGGGCCGGAACAGCTTGCCCACCGCTCTGGCGTGGTGGATGCCGACATAGAAGTCCGTATAGTCACCGATGTCAGCCTGGAGATACAGGGTGCAGGTCTGCGCCGCATAGAGGTGCGGTGATACCGCTGCCTGATGCGCCGGATCGCTGAGCAGGGTCGAAAGGCGCTGACGCAGGGCGCGGCGCTCAGAGGCGGGGCGGGCAAACAGGGCATTGAGCGTGCGTGCGCCAAACGCCGCCGCGTCACCCTCGATCAGTCCCGCTTCAAAGAGGCCGCGCAGGTCGAGAATATGATCACCAATGGCGGTCCCCAGACGGCGGTCGTCGGACCCGTCCGGCGCAAACACGCCCAGTGGCAGGTTCTGGATCGGAAACTCGGCGTGGCCATGGGCGTCGGGCAGCCAGCTTGTGCGGTCAGGGTCGTGGGTAAAGTCGATCATGGCAGTCGGGCCTTTTCAAAGCCGCCCCAGCCGGCGTCATAATCGCCTTGCAGACCCGGCAGGGCGAGGGCCTGAGCCGTGGGGCGCAGCACAAAGCGCGTTTCAAACATGAAGGCCATGGTGCCTTCGTACCGATGCGGTTTCAGGTCCGCCGATACCCCCGCGTCATAGCTGGCGCGATCCGGGCCATGCGCGTTCATGCAATTGTGCAAGGACGCGCCGCCGGGGGCGAAGCCTTCGGCCTTGGCGTCATAGACGCCTTCGATCAGGCCCATGAATTCGCTCATGATATTGCGGTGGAACCACGGCGGGCGGAAGGTGTGTTCGGCCACCATCCAGCGCGGCGGGAAGATCACAAAGTCGCAATTGGCCGTGCCGGGCGTGTCGGAAGGCGCGGTCAGGACGGTGAAAATCGACGGGTCGGGGTGGTCGAAACTGACCGAATTGATCGTGTTGAAGCGCCGCAGGTCATAGCGGTAAGGACACAGATTGCCGTGCCACGCCACCACATCAAACGGCGAATGGTCGAGCGTCGTGGTCCACAACTGTCCCTGAAACTTCTGGATCAGTTGATGCGGCGCGTCTTCGTCTTCAAAGGCGGCGACCGGCGCTTCGAAATCGCGCGGATTGGCCAGCCCGTTGGCCCCGATGGGCCCCAGATCGGGCAGGCGGAAGGTCGCGCCGTGGTTTTCGCAGACATAGCCGCGCGCCGTCCCTTCCGGCAGTTCGACGCGGAATTTCAGCCCGCGCGGGATCACGACGACGCTGAGCGGTGCCGCCTCAATCACCCCACACTCGGTGAGGATTTTTAAGACGCCTTCCTGCGGCACGATCAGCCATTCGCCATCGGCATTGAAAAAGGCGCGCCGGGTCATGCTGGCCGTAGCGGTATAAAGATAAACCGTCACGCCGGTCTGGGTCGCCACATCGCCATTGGCGGCATAGGCCGTCATCCCGTCGATAAAATCGACCGCGCCCTGTGGCGTCGTCAGCGGCGACCAGCGCAGGCGGTTGGGCGAGGGGGGCGGCCCGTCCGTGCGCCAGCCGGGGGCGTCCAACGGCGCAAAGGCCGCGTGCTGCGCCGATGGCCGCAGACGATAAAACCACGTCCGGCGGTTTTCACTGCGCGGGGCGGTAAAGGCTGTGCCGGAAAACTGCTCGGCATAGAGGCCGAACGGCACGGCCTGCGGCGCGTTTTGACCCACGGGCAGGGCACCAGGCACGGCCTCGGTGGCGAAATGATTGCCGAATCCGCTGAGGTAAGGGCACATCACGCATCGACCGAGATGACACCACGGCGGATCTGATCGAGTTCAATCGACTCGAACAGGGCCTGGAAATTGCCGTTGCCGAAGCCCTCATTGCCCTTGCGCTGGATGATCTCAAAGAAGATCGGTCCGAACAGGTTTTCGGTGAAGATTTGCAGCAGGATACCTTCTTCGCCGACATTGCCGTCGATCAGGATGCGGTTGCGGCGCAGCCGTTCAAGGTCTTCGCCGTGGCCGGGCACGCGCTTGTCCACCAGTTCGTAATAGGTCTCTATCGTGTCCTGAAGCCGCACGCCGCGCGCCCGCAGCTTTTCCACCGTGGCATAGATGTCGTCGGTGGTCAGCGCCAGATGCTGAATGCCTTCACCCTTGTATTCTCTGAGATATTCCTCGATCTGGCTCTTGTCGTCCTGCGACTCGTTGAGCGGGATGCGGATGGCCTTGTCCGGGGCGATCATGGCCTGAGAAAAGAGGCCGGTAGCCTGCCCTTTGATGTCGAAATACTTCTGCTCCTCGAAGCCGAAAATGCGCGAATAGAAGTCTGACCACACGCGCATCTGACCGCGATGCACATTGTGGGTGAGGTGGTCGAGCAGGTCGAGCCCGACGCTGTGTTCGCGCTCGGCGGCGTCCGCCCCCGGCACGGCGAACCAGTCGGCATAGAGCTGATCCGTGTCGGGGGTAAGGTAGAGGTAGGAGCCACCAATGCCTTCCAGCACGAAACTGTAGTCGCCCAGCGTGCCAGCGGCGGCATCGGCGGCCTTGGCCCCGCGCGCCAGTGCGGCCTCAAAGGCGGTTTGCGGATCGGTAACGCGGAACGCCATGCCCGAGGCTGAGGGACCATGCGCGGCACGGAACCCGGCCGCCTGACCCGTCGCCTCTTCGTTGAGCAACAGGTTGATGCGGCCCTGCTTATAGCGGGTGACGGCCTTGGACGGATGGCGTGAAGCGGGGACAAAACCCAGACGCTCGAAATGAGCGCGCATGGCGGCGGGGTCGGGGCTGGTGAACTCGACAAACTCAAAGCCGTTGAGACCCAGAGGGTTGTGCGGAGTGATGGACATGGCGGCCTCCCGTTTGTTTCGATTGATATAGTATCTATTGCAACAATTTAAAAAATCCAGTCTCTTTTTCGTGAGGCCTGTGGAAAGGCATCCGCGGTCGGGTTAGGCTTCCTCCATGCGCGCCCTGATCCTTCTGCCGCTTGTGGCTTCGTCTCTGATGCTGTCTGGCCTGTCCCGGCCACAGGTCAGCCATGCCCCGTTCGGCGTGACGGCGGGCGGTGAAGCGGTGGAACGCTACACCCTGCGTAACCAGCGGGGTTCCGAAGTGTCGGTCCTGACCTATGGGGCCATTCTCGATGCGGTGCGGGTGCGCGATCGCTACGGGCGTTTGGAGAATGTGGTGCTCGATCTGGCCGACCTGAAGGCGCATGAGGCGCGCGCCAATTTCAGCGCTGTGGTCGGGCGTTTCGCCAATCGTATCTCCGGGGGTGGTTTTACACTGGATGGGCAGCGCGTGGTGCTCGACCCCAAGGGCGGGATCGTTGCACACGGCGGCAGGCCGGGTTTTTCCGGGCGGGTGTGGATCGCGGAGCCCTGTACGACGCCGGGCTGCCGTTCGCTGACGTTGCGCTACGTCAGCCCCGATGGCGAGAATGGCTTTCCGGGGACGTTTCACGTCTCGGTGACCTATAGCCTGTCCGACGACGATACGTTGACGCTGGACTATCGCGCCACGACGGACAAGCCGACCGTGATCAACCTGACGAACCACGCCTATTTCAATCTGGGCGGGGCGGCGTCGGGTTCGACCGACGGCCAGTATCTGCAACTGAAGGCTGACGCTATCACCGCCCTGTCGGACAAGAAGCTGCCGACGGGGGCCTTGCGCCCGGTGGCCGGCACGCCATTTGATTTCCGCACGCCGGTTCAGATAGGTGCGCAGATCGTCAGAGCCGACCCGCAATTGAAGATCGGCGGCGGTTTTGACCATAATTTTGTGCTGACCAAACCCAGACCCGGCGCCCTGAGCGTGGCGGCGCGGGCCTGGGACCCCAAAAGCGGTCGGACTCTGGAACTGAAGACCACCGAGCCGGGCGTGCAACTTTTCACGGGCAACGGCTTTAACGGCACGCTGAAAGGGCGGGTGGGCAATCGCATCTGGCCGCGCGACGGCTTTGCGCTGGAAACCCAGCATTTTCCCGACAGCCCCAACCGCCCGGAATTTCCTTCGACCGTGCTGCGGCCGGGCGAGACCTTCCATTCGGTGACCACGATCCGCTTCGGCACGGCGAAGACGTTGAAAGAAGCCTTCCCGGATTAAAAAACCCCGGCTCTCGCCGGGGTTTTTCCTTATCCGATTTTGGCCGATTCGAGCTTCGGCATCAAAAGATGCACGGCCAGAAGCGCCAAAAAATAGCCCGTCGCCGCATAGACGAAGATGGGCGTGTAGGAGCCGATCTTGTCGAGCACGAAGCCCGCATATTTGGCCATGGCCATGCCGCCAAAGGCCCCGAACATACCGCCGATACCCACGACCGAGCCCACTGCGCCATTGGGGAAGACGTCCGACGGCAGGGTGTAGAGATTGGCCGAAAAGCCCTGATGCGCGGCGGTCGCCACACCGATGATGGCCACGGCGACCCACAGATTGTCGGCCATGGCCGCGACGCCCACCGGCAGGGCGAGAGCGGCGCAGATCAGCATGGTGACCTTGCGCGCCGCATTGACGCTCCAGCCGCGCTTGATGAACTGCGACGACAGCCAGCCGCCGCCCACCGAACCGATGTCGGACAGCAGGTAGATGGCAACGAGCGGCGGGCCAAAGGTCTTGAGATCAAGACCATAGCGCTTGTGCAGGAAATCGGGCAGCCAGAAGAGGAACATCCACCAAATGGGGTCGATCAGGAACTTGCCCAGCGCATAGCCCCAGGTTTCCCTGGCGCGGATGACCTTAAGCCACGACACCTTTTCGACTACGACCACCGGGTCCTGTTCGATATGGCTCAGCTCCAGCGCATTGACCTTTTTATGTTCGCGCGGGCGGCGATAGACCAGCCACCAGACGGGCAGCCACAGAAGGCCAATAGCACCCGTAAAGATAAAGGCCGCCTGCCAGCCGAAGGTCAGGGTAATCGCCGGAATGACCAGCGGCGTGACAATGGCGCCGATATTGGTTCCGGCGTTAAACAGGCCGACCGCAAAGGCGCGTTCAGACTTGGGGAACCATTCCGACACGGCCTTGACGCCACCGGGGAAGGCCCCGCCTTCGCCGATGCCGAGGAAGACGCGGGCGATGATGGCGTCTTTCAGCGATGACATGGCCGCGTGGCCGATATGCGCCGCCTGCCAGATGACAAAGGCCAGAGAGAAGCCGATGCGCGCCCCGAAACGGTCCACGATCTTACCGAAGGCGAGGTAGGAGAGGGCGTAGGCGAACTGGAACCAGAAGACCAGATCGGCATAGTCCAGTTCGCTCCAGCCGAATTCCGCTTGCAAGGTCGGCTTGAGGAGGCTGACCGTCTGACGGTCCACATAGTTGATGACCATGGCCGTGAACAGCAATGTCACGACCAGCCAGCGGTAGCGCGTCGCGCCCGCTGGGGCGTTGGAGCCCGAAGGTGCCTGCATGGCGGTTTCCTTTATTTCTTCTTGTTTTCGTTAGTGTCTCTGGCGTTCAGTGCCCTGATCAGCGCCTTCATATTGTCGATATAGGCGCTGGTCGAAATGCCGATAACGGGTTTGTCGGCGAGGTAGGGCGAAGTGTCGGTCTTGTCGCCGACGTGGGTCGAGCGGTAATCCCCTTCAGTCGGCATCGGCGACCCGTCGCCGATATAGGGGTTGGAGGTCGATTTCAGCTCGGTCGGCCACCAGCCGTCCTTGTTTAGCGACTTGACCAATTGATCGGCGGTTTCGGCGACGCGGCTGTGGTTGAGGTCGGAATCACCATGTTCCTCGATCAGGAAATAACGCGGCAGCGGCTTGGCCACGCCGTATTTCAGCGGCGAGTCTTTGGAGGCCTCTTCCGGCGGGGTGGCTTTCAGCTTTTCATAGTCCTGACGCAGCTTGGCGACATTGATCGAGCGCGTCGAGCTGTAGTGGCGCAGCGTATGCTCCGGATTATAGTCGGCATAGTAGTGGCCATTGACGACGTTAGAGCCTTCGCGGTGCGTATAGAGTGCCTTGTTGGTGCCCAGTTCAACAAACGACGGATAAAGGGGCTTTTCGCCGGGCAAACGCACCGAGTCGAGCCAGTCGAGCGCTGCCGGAATGGGAGCCAGATATTTGGTGTCGCCGGTCAGCTTATAAAAGTCCATCAACTGCCGGATGGCGCTGGCGGTGGTATGCGCCGACAGGGATTTCGGCTCATAGGTACGCGCCCCGGCGGGCTTGAGATCGGGCGTATATTGCAGCGCCCAGCCGGCCTGCGGCGCGCCGTTTTGCGCCAGAATATAAATGTTCATGCCGCGGTTTATGGCATCGAGAACGCGCGTTTCACCCAGCGCCTGATAGCAGAGGATCAGGAAGTGGACATTACCGGCGGCCACATCGTCATTAAAGGTAATGTAGGAGGTGTAGTCCGGCTGACCGTGGTGCGAAAACTCGTATTTCAGCGGATATCGCTGCGGCCAGCCGCCGTTGGGGTACTGGCTTTTGAGAACGAAGTCGATCGCCTTGTCGAGGGAGGGTTTGTACTTCGGGTCGTGCTTTTCGAGATAGAGACGCAGGATGAAGGTCATCGCCTCCACCGTGCCGTCATCGTCATAGGTGGCATTGCCCCAATAGTGCTGGAACTCTTCCATGCGCCAGGCGTTCTTGCCGATGGTGTCGTACCACTGCTTCGTTGAGGCCTCGCCGCCAAAGTCGATGAAATAGTGCCAGCCGCCATTGTCCTGCTGGCCGAAGATCAGGGCGGCGGCGGCCTTTTCGGCAGCGGTGTAGTAATACTCATCGCCCGTGGCATGGTAGGCGTCGAGGAAGAGGTGACCCATGGTGGCCGTACCCGGCGGCTGCACCCAGATCATGCTGGGTTTGGCTTCCAGCTCACCCCAACGGCGCGACATGTCCGGCAGATAGGACCACACATAGCCCCCATTGGTCGAAACGGTCTCGACCATGAATTGCGTGGCCTTGCGCATGGTTTTTTTGACCGCGCTGTCCGACGGCTGAGGGGCGGCTGTGGCGAGCGGGCTGCACAAAGCCAGACACAGGCCCGCCGTCAGGCCTGCAATCGATTTTAACAAGGGGCGCATGGAGTAGGCGTCTTTCCCGAAACTGAGCGTTTGTTTTTATGGTTGGCACTAGCTTATACGGTAATGACACCGGTTTCCAGCGTATCCTCATAAATTTTTTCGGGACATTTTTTTTCAGGCGCAGAAGCGACGCGATTAATTCGGCAAGGGGTAGGGCGACAGGGCGGCGCTGAGGCGACCCAGCGTCACAGGTTTCGACAGGTGGCCGTCCATACCGGCATCGAGGCAGAGCTGACGCTCATCAATCAGGCCCTGCGGCGTCAGGCCGATGATGACAACCGGCGGGATCAGCCGGCGACGTTCCAGATCACGGATTTGGCGTGTGGCGCGAAACCCGTCCATGTCCGGCAGGTCGATGCTGAGCAGCACGACGTGGCCCTGACGCGACAACAGGGCCTCCAGCAGGGCGTCACCGCGGGTAAGGACGACGGCCTTCAGCCCCAGATCCTCCAGCAGGGTGACGATGAGGTCGGCGCTGGGGGGGTGCGGCTCGGCCAGCAGGATAAGGGGGGCGGCGGACGCCATAAATGTGCGGACCTTTCGAAGAAGCCGGTTTTATTGAAACCTTGCGACCGCGTGCCTAACCCGACATGGCGGCATTGTATGTGCACTCGTACACATAGAGGGCAAACGTGATGAGGCCCCCCGATGGACACGCTCCACCCCGAACTGTTGAGCAGCAATCTGCTGATGGCGCTGCGCCCCGCCGACCGGATGCGGCTGCAAGCGCGTATGGAGGTGATCGAAGCCCCGCGCGGCATGGTCCTGTTCAATGCCGGGGACGTGGTGCGCCACGCCTGGTTTCCGCTGGGACCCACCCTGGTGGGTTTCCGTGTGCTGCTGGATGACGGGCGCGGGGTCGAAACGGCGCTGGTCGGGCGCGAAGGGGCCGTCGGCGGGATCGTCAGTCAGGGCCGTCTGCCCGCCTTTTCGTGCGCCGAGGTGCAGTTTCCGGGCAAGCTGCTGCGCATTGATCTGAAGACGCTGGAGGCGCTGAAGGCCGAATCCCTGACGCTCCGCTACTTCTTTGCGCGCTATTCCGATTGCCTGCTGGCACAGGTGTTTCAGTCGGTGGCCTGCAATGCCACCCACACCATCGAACAGCGCGCGGCGCGCTGGCTGACCCTGGCGCTGGACCGTACAGAGACGGCGACAATCCCGCTGACGCAGGATCAGTTGTCGTCTATGCTGGGAGTCGGGCGGGCCTATGTCAGCCGTGTCATGGGCGTGTTGCAGCGGGACGGCCTGCTGGCCACCGTGCGCGGGCGGGTCGAAATCCGCGATCCGGCCGGGCTCAGGCAGCGCGCCTGCGGCTGTGCCAACCAGGTGCGCGCCCATTTTGACGAAGTGCTGGCCGGGGTCTATCCCGCGCCAGAAGATGATGAGATGACGGCGAAATGAAACTTCACGGCTATTTCCGCTCCTCAGCCGCCTGGCGCGTGCGTATCGCGCTGGCGCTGAAAGGTCTCGACTATGATCAGGTCTTCGTGCACCTGCGTCACGGCGATCAGCGCGCGCCTGCCTATCTGAAGGTGAATCCGCAAGGTTTGGTCCCAGCGCTGGAGGTCGAAGACGGAGAGATACTGACCCAGTCTCTGGCCATCTGCGAATATCTGGATGAGGTCTATCCGCAGGCGCCGCTTCTGCCCGGCAGCGCGCTGGAGCGGGCGCGTATCCGCGCCTTTGCCTACGCCATCGCCTGCGAAATCCACCCGGTGCAGAACCTGCGTGTCCTCAACCGCATAAAGGCGCTGGGTCAGGACGAGGCGGGCGTCAGGGCGTGGGCGCAGGAGACGATTGCCACCGGCTTCGACGCCTGCGAGGCCCTGCTGGACGGGCAGGCGGGGCCCTACTGTTTCGGTCCGCAGGTGACTCTGGCTGACGTTTTTTTGGTGCCGCAGATGGCCAATGCCCGCCGCTTTGGGGTCGAACTGCGCTGGCCGCGTCTGAGGGATGCCGAAGCCGCCTGTCTGAGCCATCCGGCCTTTGACGCCACGCGACCTGAACGGCAACCCGACGCGGAATGATTGGGTTTGGACCCTAGACCGGGTTGCGGTACAGCCGACCCTTTTCAACCACCAGAATGATGCTGATGGCTGTCAGGCCCAGCCCCATAGCTGCCAGCGGCAGAAGCCATACGCCGCCGGACCAGAACTGACCGATCCACGCCCCGATCAGGCCGCCGCCGACCATTTGCAAAATGCCCTGAAGCGAGGCGGCTGTGCCAGCGACGTGACCGACCTTTTCCATGGCAATGGCTGTGAAGTTGGAGGTGCACATGGCCATGCACATCATGGTCAGGCCCTGCAGAAGTGTGAAACTGATCAGCGTTTCATAGCCCAGCAGAGCCCATACCACATGCACGGCCGAGAGGATGATCAGGGCGGTCAGCGAGCGGTGTGATATGACGCGCGTCCCCAATCGCTCGACCAGCCGGATATTGATAAAGGCCCCGACCGCCATGGCTCCGGCGCAGAGGGCAAAGACAAGCCCCAGATAACCCGGCTGGTGAAACACCTCTTCAAATATCTGCGGCATCATCGAGAGGTAGCAGAGGATCATAGCGGTCATCACCATCACGGCCAGCCCATACCCCAGAGACGTAGGCTCAGAGGCGATGTAGCCGGCCACGCGAATAAACTTGCCCGGTGAAGGTGCAAAACGCGTTGCAGCTGGGAGGGTTTCCGGCAGGCGTACCCACACCCACAGGAAGACCAGCAGGCCTGCGATTGTCAGCGCCAGGAAGATGCCGCGCCACGGAAAGGCAAGCATAATCAATTGACCCAGGCTGGGAGCCATGATCGGTACGGCCATGAAGATGACGTGTGAGGTCGAGAGCACCTTGGCCATGCGCGCGCCGGAGTAGAGGTCGCGGATGGCCGAGCGCGGGATGACATTGGCTGAGGCCGCCGCCACGCCCTGAAAAAAGCGCAACAGGATCATGTGTTCAATATCGGTGACCAGCGACACGGTCAGCGACAGCAGAACATAGACGATCAGCCCGCCCAGCAGCACGCGGCGTCGTCCCAGCCAGTCTGATAGCGTGCCACACAGAAACTGACCTATGCCCATGCCCATGAAGAAGACCGAGATGATCAGCTGCATGCGGTTGGCATTGTCGATGCCGAAATCCGTCGCCATAGGGGGCAGGGCCGGCAACATGGTGTCCACGCTCAGCGCCGTCGCTGCCATACAGGCGGCGATAATGGCGACAAATTCGGGGAACGGCGGGATGTCCTTGGGGGGGAGTTTGAACATGACGGTCCCCTATAGCCGGATGACGCAGCGAAAGAAATTATGAGTTTGAGAAAAAGCAAACCGACCGGCAAGATAAGCCAATGAACAGTGAAGACATGGCCCTGATCCTGCTGGCGGCTGGGCATTCCCGGCGCTTTGGTGACGCAGACAAGTTGTTGGCCGATCTGGGCGGGGTGCCGTTGGGACTGCACATGGCGCATCGCCTTTCAGCGATCAGGTGGCGGCAGAAGGTTTCGGTTGTGGCCTCAGAGGGATTGCAGGACGTCTTGCGCGCGCGGGGGTTTGAAACCGTACCACCTGCGGCGGGTGCCGGCATGGGAGATAATCTGGCCTTGGCTGCGCAGCGGGTGGAAGGATGCGCCGGGGTTTTGGTCTGTCTGGCCGACATGCCGTTTGTGCCGCTGACGCATATTGAGGCCCTGCTGAGGGCGCTCGGCGCGGATGCGAGCATTGCCGTCAGTGCGGCGGATGCGATCAAAGGGCCGCCGGTGGCCTTTGCCGCGGGTCACATCAGGGCCCTGCGCGCAATTACCGGTGATGAGGGCGCGCGACGGATCATGGCCTCTGCCACCGTTGAAACCGTAAGCATAGAAGCGGCGGCAGAAGTCCTGTCTGACATTGACACACCCGCGGATCTGGAGCGGGCGCGCGGGCGGATAAAGCAAATGTCACTTTGAGTGGCGGCCAAATCCGTTATGTTGCAAATAAATACAAAGGGAGGCGGATTTGAAATTCACTATCAATGGCAAGGCCTATGAGCAGGACGTGCCCGAAGACATGCCGCTCCTGTGGGCGCTGCGCGACGAATTCGGGCTGGTCGGCACCAAGTTCGGTTGCGGCATTGCCCAGTGCGGGGCCTGTACGGTGCACGTCGATGGCACGCCGGTGCGCGCCTGCATAACCCCGGTCAGCGCCGTCGAAGGCGCGGTCGTGACCACGATCGAAGGCATCGGCGAGACCAAGGAAGGCAAGGCGCTTCAGGCGGCCTGGCTTGAGGTCGATGTCATGCAGTGCGGCTATTGTCAGGCTGGGCAAATCATGACGGTGGCGGCCCTGCTTAAGGAGACGCCGAAACCAAGCGATGCCGAAATCGATGCGGCGATGGACGGCAATCTGTGCCGTTGCGCCACCTATACCCGTATCCGTTCGGCTATCAAAAAGGCCGCGGGTATGGCACTGGCCGATACGCGGGAGGCCTGAGCATGGATGACATCACGATTTCACGTCGCCTATTTGTTTCCGCCGCCGTGCTGGCCGGCGGGGGGTTTGTCATGGGCATGGGGGCTTCGCCGTCCGAAGCGCAGTCTGCCGCGGCGCGTCTGACCGACTACGTGGCCGTCGCCCCCGATGGCACAGTGACCATCCGTGCCAAGAACCCTGAGGTGGGGCAGGGCGTTAAGACCATGCTGCCCATGATCATCGCCGAAGAAATGGACGTCGATTGGGCGCAGGTGCGGGTTGAAACCGCCCCGGTTGATGAAAAAACCTATGGCCCGCAATTTGCCGGTGGCTCGCTGACCACGCCGATGAACTATGAGAATATGCGCCGGGCCGGGGCCGCCGCGCGCGCCATGTTCCTGCAGGCGGCGGCCGAGGCGCTGAAGGTACCGGTGGCTGAGCTGAGCGCCGTTAAGGGCGCGGTCGTGCACAAGGCCAGCAGCAAAAAGCTGAGCTATGGGGCGCTGGCCACGGCGGCGGCGAAGGTCCCCGTACCGGACCTCAAGACCGTCGCGCTGAAAGACCCCAAAAGCTTCACCCTGATCGGGCAGTTCAAGGGCGGCGTCGATAGCCCGAAGATCGTCAGGGGCGAGCCCATCTTTGGCATCGACACCGTGGTGCCGGGGCTGAAGTATGCCATACTGGCCAAGCCGCCTGTCTATGGCGCGAAACTTAAATCGGCCAATCTCGATGCCATCCGCAAACTGCCCGGTGTGGCGCAGGTCTTCACGCTGGAGGGCAAGGGGGATTTCCACGGTATTCAGGATTGCGTGGCCATCGTTGCCGACAAGTGGTGGTACGCCAAATCGGCGCGCGATCAGTTGGAGGTCGTCTGGGACGACGCCATAGGCGCGCCGCACGATACGGCGACCTATCAGGCACAGGCAGAGACGTTGCTGACCGGCAGCGGCGAGGCCATTCGCAACAAGGGCGACACCAAAGCGGCGCTGGCGGCTGCGGCAAAGACTGTAGAGGCGGTCTATGAGACGCCCTTCATCCCTCACATACCGCTGGAGCCGCAGAACTGTACGGTGAAGGTGACAGCGGATGGCGTCGAAATCTGGGCCCCGACTCAGTCGCCAGGCGGGGGGCGCCGGCTGGTGGCGCAGGCCCTGGGTGTGGCGGAAGACAAGGTCACGGTGCATATGATCCGTGGCGGCGGGGGCTTCGGGCGTCGGCTGGAAAACGACTATATGGTCGAGGCCGCGGCGGTGGCGCAGAAGGCCGGAGTTCCTGTCAAGCTGTTGTGGACGCGCGAGGACGACATCGCCTACGACTACTTCCGGCCCGGCAATTATCACCGTCTGCGCGCCGGTCTTGATAGTGCGGGCGGCCTTAGCGCCTATCAGGCGCACGGTGTAACCTTTGCACGCGGTGGCAAACCCGCGCAGGGGGCCGGGATAACACCCGATGGCTTCTTGCAGATGACCGTGCCGAATTACCGGCTGGAGCAGTCGCTGATCGAGACGCTTGTCCCCACGGGGTATCTGCGCGCGCCGTCATCCAATTCGCTGGCCTATGTGCACGAATGCTTCCTGGATGAGGTGGCGCACGCGGCAGGCAAGGACCCGTTCGACTTCCGCCTGCACCTGATTGAAAAGGCCAGTAATGGGCCTGCGGCGCAGGGCCAAGGCCCGGACTACGACCTGAAACGGCTGAAAGTGATACTGGACACGCTTAGGGCGCGTTCGGGCTGGGACAGCCGCAAACCGGGGGCAGGGGAAGGCTTCGGCCTGGCGACCTACTTCAGCCATCGCGGCTATTTTGCTGAAGTGGCCAAGGTGCGGGTGAGCCCGGACGGCACGTGGCGCGTCCTGAAGGTGTGGGTGGTCGGCGACGTCGGTTCTCAGATCATCAACCCGGCCGGCGCGATTAATCAGGTCGAAGGCTCGGTCATTGATGGCATTGGCGAACTGCGTCAGGCCATCACCTTCGACAAGGGTCGCGCAGTGCAGAGCAATTTCCACGACGTGCCGCTGATGCGCATGTCCGAAGCCCCGCACATCGACACGCACTTTGTCCTCAGCGACAACCCGCCGACGGGACTGGGCGAACCGGCCCTGCCACCCGTCATCCCGGCTGTTTGCAACGCTATTTTTGCGGCGACGGGTGTCCGCGTGCGCAAGCTGCCGCTGATGCCGGAGGCTTTGGCGGAAAAAGCGTGAGCGAGGTCATCGACATTGCCGTTCCGGCCTATGCCGACTATGTGCTCGACGATCTGTGGCGCTGGCGAAACGAGGGGCTGAAAACGGCGCTTCTGACACTGGTGGCTATCGGCGGCTCATCACCACGGCCTATGGGCAGCCAGATCGCCGTGGCCGAAGACGGGCGCGCCGTTGGGGCCATTACGGGTGGCTGTGCTGAGCAGGCCTTGGTGCGCGATGCGCTGAGCGCCATCGCACGCGGACATAACCATCTGGAACGCTATGGCGAAGGCTCGCGCTTTCGCGATATCGTATTGCCGTGCGGGTCGGGGATCGCGGTCAGCTTCGATGTGACCCTCAGCGATGAGGTGCTGGCGGGTTTGCGAACGGCGCGCCAGCAACGGCGTGAGACCGTCTATGTGTGGGACGGGCGCTTTGAGCGGCTCTATCGCCCGCAACCCCGTTTGCTGATCGTGGGGCAGGGACCGATCGTGCCGCTGCTGGCGCAGATGGCGGGTCTGAGCGAGTTTGCCACGGCGGTGGTCTCACCCGATGACACCACGCGTGAACGTAGCCGGGCTGAGGTTATCCGGCCCTTACGCGGCGCTTCCGATAGCGCGATCACGGGGTTGATGGACGCCGCCACGGCCGTCGTTAGCGTGTTCCACGACCACGACTATGAACCGGAGATACTGTCGTCGGCCTTACGTTCGGACGCCTTCTATATCGGAGCGCTGGGGAGCCGCCGTACTCATGCACGTCGTATCCAAACGCTGAAGACTCTTGGCTTCACTGAGAGGCAGACGGCCCGACTCCGGGGGCCCGTAGGGCTCGATATCGGGGCAAAGACGCCGCCCGAAATCGCCGTCTCCATACTGGCCGACGTGATCCGCGCGTGGCGAGCCTAATTCGCTTTCAGGTAGGCGATGATATCCGCGCGCTTTTTGGCGTCCTTTGTCGGGGCCATGGCCATGGTGTTGCCGGGGAGGGTGCCGCCGGGGTCAGCCAGAAAGCGGTCCAGCTGCGCCTCGCTCCATACCGGCCCCTTCTTCATCGCGGCTGAGTAGCTGAATTTCGGGTCATTGGTCCCGGCCTTCTTGCCGACAATGCCGGCCAGAGACGGGCCGATGCCCGTGGCCCCCGGCTTCACCGAATGGCAGGACATGCAGGCCCCGAAGGCCTTTTTACCGGCAACAGCGTCCTGCGCCTGTGCCGTGGACACGATCAGCAGCAAAGCGCCAGTTAGTGGCATCAGGCCTTTCAAAATGCGGGTCATGGCAATCCTGTTAAGAGGTGGTCTGTCTGTTTTAGCAGGCTCTCTGCCCTCGTAAATACGGAATTCAACGTTAGATCCGGCGCACAGAATCAAGAAAGGCCCCGCAAAGGGGGCCTTTCGAAAGTATTTAGACTGGTATTAGAACCAGTATCCGAACAGCCAATCCCACATGATATGCCTCACTTGATCACGCTAAACAGCCCTATCGCTGTACGTGCATGGTTAACACTTTCTAAACGCATTGACAAGCATTAACCAAGAATTTTTACGGCATATTAACCCGTTTTTTCTCGCAACTGACGAATTGTGCAAGGAAATCAAAATAAACGCAGCCAGGGATGCGTGACATTTCGCCGCGATACCTGCGCAACAAGGTTAACAGGCGGCATTTCACTGCAAAAGCTATGCCAAAGCGGCTTAGCGTAAGTAAAAAAGACCCGCTGCCAGAAGACAGCGGGTCGTGACGTTTTACGGTAGATGGGTTTTTAGCCGTGGCGCAGTTGTTCAGCTTCGGCCGCCATGCGCGCCAGGAACGCCTTGGCGTCCATCGGGCGGGCGATATAGTAGCCCTGACCTGTATCACAGCCCATGCGCGCCAGCAGCGACAGGACTTCCAAGGTTTCGATCCCTTCGGCCACGGCCTTCATGCCGAGCGCGTGCGCCAGCTGGATGGTGGACTTCATCACCGCGCGATCGGCCTTGTTCTCGCAGATGTCTTGCGTGAAGCGGCGGTCGATCTTCAGTTCGGTCGCCGGAATCTTGCGCAGATACTCCAGCGTGGACAGGCCTGTGCCATAGTCATCGATCGACAAGCCGATCCCCATGTCGCGGAATTCGGCCATCAGCAGGCTGGGTGTTTCGTTCTGCGCAATCGCGTGCGTCTCGGTCACTTCGAGGATCAGGCACGACGGCGGCACCTGATGACGGTCGAGCGCAGCCTTCACCATGTCCATGATGTCGCGCGAGGTCAGAAGACTGGGCGAAATATTCACCGAGATACGGAATTCCGGCTTGGTCAGCAGGACCGTCTTGGCGACTTTCAGCGCGTCATTGAGCACAAAATCCGTCAGGCGGTCGATACGCCCGTGGCGTTCGGCCATTTCGACAAATTCCAGCGGACTGACCGGGCCGCGCGTTTCGTGCGTCCAGCGTACCAGTGCCTCAGCGCCCAGCAATTCCTTGCTGTAGAGGTCCATCTTCGGCTGATAGGCCACCCAAATCTTGCCGGCGTCCAGCGCGTCGTCCAGTTCGCCCAGCAATGACAGGTTCCATTCCTTTTCGCTGATCTGCGACGGATCGTGCAGACGCCAGCGCGTGCCATCCTGCTCGGCCGAATGGGCCGCGGCCAGGGCGCTGGTCAGGCGGTGTGAAACGGGCAGGTCGAATTCGCGATCCACGCCGAAGGAGATATCGACGTCGAAGGAATTGCGCGCAAAACGTATGGGGCTGCGGAAGATGACGTGCAGGGCGGTGAATTGCTCGATCAGCAGGTCATGGTCATACAGGTTCGACAGCCAGAAGAAGTTACCGTCGTCACCATGATAGAGCTGAGCCCCACCGGCCCCCAGTTCGAGGCGCGCCACGATCTCCTTCACCAGCAGGCGCTCGGCCTCAGGCGGCAGGGCGCTGACCATTTCGGCGTAGCGGCGGATACGCGCGGCGACCAGTTGCCGGCCATCGAGACGGTCTTCGTGACGGATGGCATTGGGCGTGTAAAGACCTGACACCGGGTTGATGGTGCCGCCCTTCTTCTCCTGCGCACCAAAACGACGCCACAGGACATAGACGCCCGTCAGCAGCAAGAGAGTGATGCCGCCCATAATATCCATGAAGATATTGAAGCGTTCAAGAACGCCCGGCACCACCAGCAGGGTGACCACGGCCCCGAGCATCAGAAGACGCTTACCGCGCTTCATACGGGGGCTGAGCAGGCAGGCGGCGATAACGGCGGCAAACAGCCAGCCCGGCAGCCAGCCCAGTTGCAGGGGGCGTCCGTGCTTGAGGGTTTCCGCGCCCAAAACAACGACCGTAGCCGCAGGGGATTTATGTCCTTGCCCCAGAACACGCATCTGTTCACCGAGGCTTGGGGCGTTGAATCCGACAACCACATCCTTGCCACGGAACGCGTTGGCGCGCGCCTTGCCGCTCAGAACATCGGCGGCGCTGGTATAGGGCACGGTGCTGCTGTCGAAGGCATAGTTGATCGGGAAGCGTTCCTGCGTGCTGCCATAAACGCCCGAAAGGACTGATTCGATGGAATCGAGGGCCTGACCTTCAACGTCGGTCTTGTACGGGATGCTGGAAAAACCGCCCCAGAAGGCCACATAGCGCACCAGAGATACGGTCTGCGCTTCGTCACGGACGATATCCGGCGGCAGGATATAGGTCACGCGCTTGGGTCCCAGCCTGTAATCGGCCTTGGCGCTGACAAAAACGCGACCGGGATAACGCGCAAAGCTGTCGGCCAGCAGGCGGTTACGGCTTTCACCCTGATCGGTCAAAGGCGTCATGAAGAAAACGCGGCGCGCCCCATCGGCAAACAGGCGCTCGGTCAGGCCGGCCATGTGGGCGTGCTTCCACGGCCAGGGGCCGAGTGAAGACAAGGCTTCGTCATCGACACCGACGACGACCATTTCACCGCTGACTGGCATTTTCTGGAAGGAGTTGCGGGCCGCGCGCAGAAACAGCTCAAGCGGATGGCCAAGCTCGATAAGGGTCAGTACCGCCGACACAACCAGCAGCACGATCAGGGCGACTGATTTGCGGATGCGATCCTTGAACGAAGTCGGGGTGTTGGGTGACGTCATGATGCAATACCTCGGCAACGCCACAATGCCCTCAATGTGTTAGTATTTTGCAAACTGCGTGAAAATTTTACATCAGCTTTGTATGTTGACTTTTGATTAACTATAATTTTAGCCTCTTTGTTCAGATAAAGGCGTTCTCTATACTTTCGGTTTTGACTGTAGAGAGGGCTTGCGCGGCCTGTGGAATGGATATGACAGAATAAAGGACGCACCACTTAAATTGTAGTATTTTTGCTACAGGAGTTTGTGTTCGCAGACAAAAAAGCCGCAACGGCGACGGCTCAGGTCGGGGTGCGCGTATCAATCCTCAGCGCAACCCGCACGGGTCGCCCGTTTTTGTGTAAATAAAAGACAAAGAAATTCCACAAATGAAAATGCCCCCGCACTACACGCGCTATTGGCTGGCCACCAGCGCCCTCGGTCTGATGATGAGCCTGCCAGCCTTTGCCCAGACAGCGCCTGCGACGACGCCAAACCCGCCCCCCGCTCAGGCGCAGCCAGCGCCGGCCAAACCCGCCGCCAAACCGGCAGAGGCCGCCCCCACCACGGGAACTGGTGAGGCGGTAGAAACCGTGACCGTCACGGCCGCCCGCCCGCTCACCAAGATCGACCGCGATGTGTATGACCCCAAGACCGATCCCGACACGCCGGTGTCATCAGCGGCCGATGCTTTGAACAAGGCGCCGGGCGTGCAGGTGGACGCCGAGGGCAATGTGACCTTGCGCGGCAATTCCAACGTTCAGGTCTATATTAATGGCAAGCCTTCGGCGCGCACCGAAGGCAATTTTCGTGGCATGACCCTGCAATCCATGCCCGCCGAGGATATTGATACGGTTGAGGTCATGACCAACCCCGGTGCCCAGTACGGGGCCGAAGGCGGGGCCGGTATCATCAATATCAATCTGAGGCCGGGGCGTGGTTTGCGGCCAAACCTCTTTGTTCTGGCCAATGCCGGAAGCTTCGGACGCTATATGCTCGCGCTGCAAGGCGGTGCGGGCAAGGATCTGGGGGCGAAAGGGACGCTGTCTTTCTCAGGGGGGCTCAATATCCAGCATGGGGCCAATCGGGGCTCGACCAGCAGTTCCCGCGAATATATCCGCAGCAGCGGCAATACGACGACCACTTCCGGGGGCAATACGCGGTCAGAAAACGATAATTACGGGCTGAGGGGCAATGTCGAATACGCGCCTAATCAGAAAGATTCGTTTACGCTCGAAGGCACGTACAACCAGAGTGAAGGCCGCACCAACAGCAAGGACTATACCGAAGACCTGAATGCGGCGGGCCTGCTGAGCGAGCGGTACGACGGTGTGCGCAACAATACCAACGAAGCCCGTCAGGCCTCCGCGCGTCTGGGGTTCAACCACAAAGGCGATCAGGAAGGGGAAACCTTTCGGGCGGATTTGCGGGTCACCAAAGGCGAGACAACGCAGAACAACCTTGCGGACCTCACCTATCAGGTCACAACCAGCCGCAGCGTCGTGCAGGAAAATGTCGAACTGGGTGAGGATTCGAGCCTGTCCTTAAGCGCCGATTACACGCGCCCCCTCTGGAATGGGATTTTTTCGACCGGTTTCGATCTGAATTCACGTAGCGGGTCGCGTGATGCCAGCCAATATGACACCAACCGTTTGACGGGTATCCGCACGCTGAATGCGCGACGAACCAACTCTGTGGTCCGCGATCAGGACCAGAGAGAGTTTTACGTCAATTATCAGCGGGAACTGAGTGAAAAGTGGAACCTGCAGGGTGGGCTGCGGGTGGAAGAAACCCATGTCAGCCTGAACCGCAAGGTCTGGTACAACCCCAATCCATCGGGCAATGATCAGGCCTTCTTCGAGACCAGCTATGTGAATTACCACCCCAGTTTTGCGGCCCAATACGTGCTGAGCCCCAAGTCAAAAATCCGCTATAACTACAGCCACCGCGTCAGCCGGCCGAATATAGATAACCTCAATCCGGCGATCATCTATAACAGCGAGCGCAGCGCCCGTCAGGGTAATCCGCGCCTTAAGCCTGCCGAAACCCATGCCAACGAACTGCGCTACGAATATAATGATCGGGCCAAAAACTTTCTCTTTAGTGCCGTCTATTTCTATCGGGTGACGGAAGGGATTATCGTCAATCGCACAGTCTATATCGATCCGAACAATACACCGACGGACACCAGCGACGATGTTTTGCTGACCAGCGTTGAAAACGGTGGCGAAGGTGTCGAAACCGGTATGGACTTCCAGATCGACAAGCGTTGGGGCAGCAAGTTCAGCATTAACATCCAATCGACCGCCAAGCACGAGACGCAACCGCCGCGCTCCAGCACGGTGGCCACCGTCACCGAGCAGGACTCGGTAACCGGACGCATTCGGGCGCGCTATAGCGTGACGCCTCGCGATACGCTGCAACTGACTCTGAACGCACCCGTCAGAACGCTGAATGGGCAAGGCTATACCGAACGTCCGATGACCTGGCAGGGCTCCTACAGCCGTCCGTTGAATGCCAAACTCACCCTGACCTTTACGGCGCAGGGGCAGGGCAAGGCGCGCACCTTTACCAGCAATGAAACGGTCCGCAGCTTTACCGAACGCGATACTGGCGGCACCACCTTCATGGTGGGCCTGCGCTTTAACCCCTTTGGCATCACGGGCCGCGGCATGGGCGGGCGTGGGCCCGGTGGCGGTGGTCAAGGCGGCGGGCAGGGCGGCGGTAACTGGGGTGGCGGCGGGGGCGGAAACAACCCCGGGGGTGGTTTCTGATCCTTTTAAGGCGATGGCGCCGGTCATCGCCTTTTCTCTGGTCGGCTCCCCGGAATGCGGGAGGTGAAGCGGGTTGACCCCGCGCGGTTTTACCCCTTATGGTCGGGATAAAGTATGGGGGAAGACTGGGTCTTATGCGTGCGACGGCCATCACGACCGAAGCCTCTGCGTCGGCAGCGGCCAGCGCGCCATCCCCCGTGGCGCAGCTTGCACCGGACAGCGTGACGGCGGCCGATGTTTCGTCTGCCGAGGCCCTGATCCGCAAGGTCAACGAAAACGGCCTGCTGCAAACGCGCTTCACCAATACCCCGCCGCCCAAGGAAGCCGATATTGGCTGGTTGAAGGCCTTTCTGGAATGGCTGGGTAAGGTCAGCAAGTTTTTTGGCGACCTGCTGGAACCCATCGCGCCCATTCTGCCTTGGCTTTTGTATCTCCTGCTGTTTGCGCTGGTTATCCTGCTGCTGTCGCCGCTGGTGCGCGCCTTTATTGCGGGCAAGGTTGAGCGCCTGTTTCAACGTGACGGCCTGAAGGCCGATGCGCCGTGGCGACCGACCGCCGAAGCCGCGGCCGCCCTGATCGAGGAAATCGACGCCCTGGCCGAAAAGGGCCAGTATGATGAGGCCGTGCATCTGCTGCTCAAGCGCTCGGTGGCTGATCTCAACGCCTATCGTCCCGATCTGGTGCGCAAACACTATTCCGCGCGCGACATTGGCAAACATCCGCTGTTGCCGGAAGACGCGCGCCCGGCCTATGCCGAAATCACCCGCTGGGCCGAAAAAAGCTTCTTTGCCGGCATCCCCGTCGGGCGCGAAGGCTTTGAGGCCTGCCGCAAGGCCTATGTCGATTTCGTCGCTTCCGAGCACCTGCCGAAGGGGACGAAATAATGCGCTTGCCCTTCGTGAAAAAAGGCCTGCCGCCGGCCAGTCGCCTGTTGCCCGTGGTTGTCGGTGTGCTGATCGCCGGCCTGTTCCTGATGGTCGGGCTCGTGCTGATCACACCGCATCTGGAACCCGCCGGGCGTGGGCAGGCGGCCAATATCACCGGCTATTCGGCGCAGGGTTTCAAGGGCTTGCGCGACGTTCTTGAGGCATCGAATTACAAGACCATCCTGTCGCGGCAGGAGACGGGGCCGCAAAAGGTCAGCGATCTGGTTATCGTCACGTTGGATGGCGATGACGCGCTGTTCAACGACGACCCGGAATATTACGAGCCTCAGCCGGTGCCGGAGGAAAGTGCCTCTGCGTCCGCAAGCGCCACCTCCTCATCTCAGACCAGCGCGCAAAGGCAGGAAAAGCTGAAGCAGGCTCAGGCCGAAGCCTCGGCTTCGCAGGCCGCGCAGGAAGCCTCTTCGACCTCGTTTCAGGCCGACATGGAGGCGAAAAAGGCCGACGATTACTGGCCGACGCCCAGCGCCGAAAAGGCCGAGCGTCTGCTGTATAAGCCCATCGGTAAGGTGGTGCTGGTCGTCGCCCCCAAATGGTCCGCCAGTCCTATGCCGTCGCACCCGCGCTGGGACATCAACCCGCATTTTCAGGCTCCCAATCGCGTCTTTTCGCAACTGACCCTGTTGTCGCCTGTCACCAAGCAGAGCGTGCAGGAAGACGGCGAAACCCGCTATAAGATCACCTATCAGCGGTTGAACTATGCTCTTGGGCGCGCGCCGCTGGGTCGCTACAAATCCTATGCCCTGACGCCCGCCGCCGGTCAGACCACCCTGACCAAGGCCTATACCAGCGGGCGCATCCGGGGTTTGCAGTCTCTTACCGGGCCGAACCTGACGCCGCTATTGCTGGGGCCGGACGGTGAGGTCTTGCTGTCGCGCGTCAATCCGATGCCGGGCGAAAAGCCGTACAAGGCCCCGGTCTATCTGCTCAGCGAGCCGGATCTGATGGACAATCAGATGCTGGCTGACCCGGAGCGGCTGGCGGGGGCTTTGTCCATCATTGAGGCCATTGCGCCGGGCGCGAAGACCGTGGCGTTCGACGTGAGCTTCAACAATCTGGCCTATGAACAGAACCTGATGCACCACGTGGCGCGCGCGCCTTTTATCGGCGTACCTCTGTGCCTGCTGGTGCTGGCGCTGGCCATGCTGTGGTCGGCCTATTCGCGCTTTGGTCCGGCGCATGATCCGTCCACTGATACGCCGCACGGGCGTGGTGTCACCGTGCTGGCCGACAATGCCGCGCGCCTGATCGCCAAGGCCGGGCGTGAGCCGAAACTGGCCCCGGCCTATGCGCAACTGGTGCGCGATCAGGCGCTGAAAGCGCTGGGCCTCGGCCGCCACAGTGCTGGGCCGGACGAACTGGCCGAGCGCCTGAGCGAAAAACATAATACCCCGGAACGCTACAGCGCCCTCAGGGCCGAGGCGGACCGCCTTTCCAACCCCATGCAACTGCTGAGCTGGGCGCGCCGTCTGCACGCCTGGAAGCACCAGATAACGGAGCGCTAGATGCAGATTTCCGACGTTCACAGCCTTGCGGCGCGCCTTAAGGGCGAAATCGGCAAGGTCATCATCGGTCAGGCCGATACGGTCGAGCTGATGCTGACCGCCCTGTTTTCCGGGGGCCATGTGCTGCTCGAAGGGCCTCCGGGCACGGCCAAGACCCTGCTGGCGCGGGCCTTCTGCCGTTCGCTGTCCCTGCGCTTCGGGCGCATCCAGTTCACACCGGACATGCTGCCGGCCGATATTCTGGGCTCCAACTTGTTCAACTTCCAGACCTCGACCTTCTCCCTGACCAAGGGGCCGATCTTCTGTGATCTGTTGCTGGCCGACGAAATCAACCGCACGCCACCCAAGACGCAGGCCGCCCTGCTGGAGGCCATGCAGGAGCGCAAGGTGACGCTCGATGGCACGCGCTACGATCTGGGCGACCGCTTCATGGTCATCGCCACCCAGAACCCGATCGAGCAGCAGGGCACCTATCCGTTGCCGGAGGCGCAACTGGACCGCTTCCTGTTCAAGCACGTGCTGGGCTATCCGTCGGCCAGCGAAGAACGCCGCATCATCGACGAGGCGGGCAATTCGGCGGTGACGCTCGATCCGGAACAGGCGGGTATCGAGGCGGTGCTGGATGCCGCGACCCTGGCTGAGGCCATCCGCGTGGTGACCACGGTGCGGCTCAATGACGCCAATCTCGACTATATCGTCAGCCTGATCCGCGCCACGCGCGAAAGCCCGTCACTGGCGGTCGGGGCCTCGCCGCGCTCTGGCGCGCTGCTGGCGCGGGCGGCGCGGGCGCGCGCCACGCTGGACGGACGCGACTATGTGCTGCCGGACGACATCAAGGCGCTGTACCTGCCGTCCATGCGCCACCGCGTGCTGCTGTCGCCCTCGGCCGAAATCGAGGGGCATTCGGTGGACGGCGTCCTGCAAGGCCTTCTGGAGCGTATCGAGATCCCCAGATGATCCATCCCACCCCGCGCCTGATCCGGATACTGATCGCCTGCGTCCTTCTGGGGGCTGGGGTGGTCTTTGTGGCGCCTGCCGTCTGGTGGGTCATGCCGCTGATCATGCTGGGGTTGATGGCGCTGGCGGTGTTTGAGGGGGTTTTTGCGCCGCTGCCGTCGCACCTGACGCTGGATATCCCTCTGCCGCGTCGCATCGGTGTCGGGCGCGACTATGGCTTTGCCTACGCCGTGCGCTTTAAGGCGCGCACGCCCAAAAAGATTGAAATCCGCTGGGGCGTGTCGTCACGCCTGCAAACGCCGCAGGCCGGTCTGACCCTGAGCCCCGATGCTGGCCTGTTCAAGGGACAACTGGCCCTGCGCGCCACGGCGCGCGGCAAGGCGGCGGTGGAAACCGCGCATCTGCGCTGGAGCGGTGTTTTGGGCCTCGGCTATGTGCAGAAGATCGTGCCGCTTAAGGCCGAAATGGTGGTCACGCCGGATATTGAGGGCGTGCAGCAGGACGCCGCCGCCCTGTTTTCGCGCGACTCCGTCTATGGGGTGCGCGTACAGAACCAGTTGCACAACGGTTCCGAATACCACGCGCTGCGCGAATACGACTCGTCGCAGGATCATCGCCGCATCGACTGGCGCTCCTCGGCGCGCCACCTCAAACTGCTGTCGCGTGAGTTTCAGACCGAGCGCAACCACCATATCGTGCTGGCCTTCGACACCGGCCGCCTGATGGGTGAGCCGCTGCTGCGGGTCAAAAAGCTCGACCGCGCCCTCTATGCCGGCCTGTTGCTGGGCTACTGCGCGCTGAAAATCGGCGACAATGTGCGCTCTTTCGCTTTTGCGGCGCGGCCGTATCACAATGCGCCGCTGCTGGCCGGGACGCAGGCCTATGAGACGCTGAAGGCGCAATTGTCGGGCCTCGACGACCGGCCCGAAGAAACCAACCATACGCTGGCCCTGGCCGATCTGGGGTCGAAGATCGCGCGCCGTTCGCTGATCGTGCTGTTCACCGACTTTATCGACGAAATCAGCGCCGACCTGATGCTCGAAGCCTTGCAGCGCCTGTCGAAAAAGCACCTGATCGTCTTTGTCGCCTTCCGCGATGAGGTGCTGGAGGGGCTGGCCGCGTCCGAACCGCAGGCGGCTGATGACGTCACGCGCGCCATCTTCGCCCGCCGCCTGTTGCAACAGCGCGAAACCGTCCACGCGACGTTGCGCCGCTACGGTATTGAAGTGCTGGAGCCCACCACTGAGGCCATGGCCGTGCAATTGGTGCTCAAATATCTGGAAATGAAACGGGAGGACCGGTTGTGAGCGAAGCTGCCAACGAAAAGCCCCCTCTGCAACTCAAGAGCCAGAAGTTCCGCGAAGCGCGCGAAAAGGACTGGAAGGCGCTGGCCAAACAGATCGACCGCGCTGAAAACGGAGGCTTGCGCAAATTCACCACCGAGGAATTGCTGGACCTGCCGGTACTTTACCGTTCGACGGTATCGTCTCTGTCGATGGCGCAGTCGATCTCGCTGGATCGCAACCTGATCACCTTCCTGCAGGCCCTGTGTGCGCGCGCCTATGTCTACATGTACGGACCGCACGCCCGGCCCGGCGTGATTGTTCGCGACTTTTTCCTGCGCGACCTGCCGCGCTCGGTGCGCGCCCTATGGGGGGAGTTGTCCCTGTCCACCCTGTGTCTGGTGCTGGGGATTGTCGGGGGTATATTGATGTGCATGGCCGACCCCAGTTGGTACGATCCGCTGGTCGGGGGCATGTCGCAGGGCCGTGATCTGAACGCCAGCGTTGACGACTTGCGCAAGACCATAGGCGGGACCGAAGGCGGTGAACCGCTCGCGGCCTTTTCGGTCTTCCTGATGAGCCACAACACGCAGGTGACGTTATCGGCCTTTGCCCTGGGGGTGATCGGCGGCCTGCCGACGGCCTTTCTGATGATTGTCTTTGGCATGTCGGTCGGGGCGATGGTGTGGCTGTTTGCCTCACGCGGTTTGGGACCGGATTTCATAGCCTGGCTGTCGATTCACGGCACGACCGAGCTGACGGCGGCCGTCATCGGCGCGGCGGCGGGGTTTCATCTGGCGCGGCGCATCATGTTCCCCGGCCACCTGACGCGCAAGGCGGCGCTGGCCGAAGCCGGGCGACTGGCCGGGACGGCCATGCTGGGGGCCATGCTGATGTTGGTCATCGCCGGCTTTATCGAAGGCATGGCGCGTCAGACGGTGACCGAGATGTGGGCGCGCTTTACGTTTGGCGGGGTGATGCTGGTCTTTTGGCTGGCCTATTTCATCGCGGTCGGTCGTCTGCGCAAACCGCGCCCGCCAAAGGTCAGTCATGAGGTCGGCCATGCCCAGACCTGACCTGATGAAGGGCGGGGCCGTCGCCCTGCCGTCCACAGAGGGCCCCGTCACGCCTGTGACGACGCCCGAAGGCGTGGTGCTGTCGTTTCGCACGGCCTCCTTCGCCTCGCGTCTGGCGGCGCTGGTGATCGACTTTCTGATCATCATTCTGGCGCCCGTCGTGCTGGTGATCCTGTACATCCTGCTGCCGTTCGAACACCTGAAGTTCGATAATGTGAAGATGGATCACCCGTTCATTCAGGCGCTGTTTATCCTGTTTGTACTGATCGGCTTCTTCCTGCGCTCGGGCTATTTCATGCTGTTTGAGCTGGGGCCGCGCGCCGCCACGCCGGGCAAGCGGGTGATGAAGATTCGCGTCATTTCGCACGATGGCGGTCATCTGACGCCCTCAGCGGTGATTACACGCAACGCCCTGCGCGAGGTGGAGCTGTATTTGCCTCTAACATTGGCGCTTCAGGCCAGCGTCAATGGCGGCTGGGTGTCGCTGGTGGCCCTGATCTGGACCCTGACTCTTGCTCTGTTGCCGCTGTTCAATACGTCGCGGGCGCGGCTGGGTGATTTTCTGGGCGGTACGCGCGTCGTGCATGTACCGCGTGAGCGCCTGAGCTTCGATCTGGCTGAACAGGCCCCGGTCACGTCGCCCGGCCTCACCTTTACGCCGGAACAGATCAGCGTGTATGGCGAAAAGGAACTGGGCGTGCTGGAAGAGGTCTTGCGCGAAAAGCGTGCGACCACCCTGCGCGCCGTCGCCGATCGCATCAAGACGCGCATCGGCTGGATCGAACCCAAGATCGCCAGCGATATCCCTTCGGACGAGGCGTTCCTGCGGGCCTATTATGCCGCCCTGCGGGCGCAGCTTGAGGGGCGAATGCTTCTGGGTCGCCGCCGCAAGGACAAGTTCGACGAATAAAAACCGTCAGCCAAAGACATCCGCCGCGCTGTCGGTCGGCTGGCCTTCCTTGGCCTGACGCAGGCACACATAGGCGGCGACGCTGAACACCAGAGAAAAGGCATCGCTCAGCGTGTTGATCAGGGTGGACGCGCCGATAATCACGGGCTGTGGCAGGTCCTGACCGACCAACAGCATCGGGGCTTCGGCAATGGCCCCGATAACCATTTCCAGCAAGCCCACACAGATAAACACCCCCAGCAACGCCCAGCGATGGCCGCGCGTCAGCTCAAAACTGCGTTGCATAGCGTCTGTGATTCCGGTCTTACCCTCAGCAATATAGGCGGTGCAGGTGACCGATAAGGCCAGCATCAGAATAATGCCGGGTATAACCAGCAGCATGAACCCCAGCCCGACCAACAGCCCGCACAGGCAAAAGAGAATCAGCAGAGGAATAATATTCATCAGGCTGCGGCCCAGAGCGTCGCCCAATCGGAACTCATTGCGCGTAAGGCCCGTCACAGCAATTTCGGTGATGACCGAATAGTTGATCAGATAAAGCGCCACGCAAAGTACGGCATAGGCGACAGCCGGCCAGCCGTGGGTAAACAGCGACTCAAACAGCTTGTCGCCTGTGTTTCCGGTCAGATCGTAGAGGAAGATGGCCCCCAGCACCGACGGCAGGCCCATGATAAAAAAGGCTGTGCCAAAGATCAGCACAAAGTGCCGGCCCAACAGGTCGAAGCCGCGATTGAAAATAGCTGAGAACATGCTGTTTTCTCCCCCAGCGAGGAGATTAGACCGTCAAAATGACCCTGACAAGGGGAGGGATCAGCCCCAGGTTTCCCTGACCCCTTTACGGCGCGCCACGGCATGGGATACCGCATTGCTGCGCGGCGGAATCTGGGCGGCGGGCTTACCGAACAGCCAGCCCTGACCGTGGGTAATGCCGAGGTCTTTGGCCAGACGCACCATGTCCTCTGACTCGATCATTTCGCCGATACATTTGCACTTCAGTTCCTGACACAGGATGCTCAGGGAGTGGATAAGGGCGCGCTGACGCGGCTGGGTGAGGGCGGTCTTGAGGAACGGGCCGTCGATCTTGATATAGTCCACATCGAAGCGGCGCAGATAATTATAGGCGGCGGCCCCTGAGCCAAAATCATCCAGACAGATTTCATATCCGCGGCGGCGCAGATCGGCGAGGAAGCGCGCGGCGTCCTCGACATCCTCGATCATGTGCGACTCGGTCAGTTCAAACATCAACCGGTTTTTGAGGGCGGGTTCGGCTTTAAGACGGGCACTGAGGCGGTCGCGGAACTGCGCGTTCTGCACCGAAAGGCCCGAAAGGTTCATGGCGATGGATTCGCCGGGATACTGATGCAGGGCGCTGATCGCCTTGTCGCAGACGGCCAGATCGAACTCAACCGCCAGCCCCACCTGCTCGGAAAAGCGCACCGTGTCGTAGGAATCCAGCCCGCCGTTGAAACGCAACAGCGCTTCGTAGTGATGAACCTCACGCGACGCTATGTCCACAACCGGCTGATAATGCAGGGTGAACTGACCGGCGGCGAGGACGGCCTTGACGCGGGCGTATTGATCGACGGCGGCGTTGATGGCGGCGTTCAGACTGTTTTGCAGATCACGCGCTTCAAGCGTCGCGGTCTTGGTAAACTTGTCCACGACGTAGGACAGGGCCTTGGCGACGCTGTCTTCGCTGAGGTTTGTGGTATCCATAGACAGGGTAACGATGCTGGAAGACACGCGGTCTTCCTTGACCCCGGCGTTACTCAGAACTTGCTGAATATCCCCCATCAGTTGCGCTTCGCTGATGGCGTTGGAGCCCTGATCGGCCATCAGGCCAAACTCATCGTCTCCCAGACGGGCGGCCGCGCCGGTCGGCCCGGAGGAGGCGCGCAGCAGGGCACCGATTTCACCCATCAACTGTTCAGAGCGCGACTGCGGCATCTTGTCCATGGCGTCGCTCAGGCCATTCAGCCGGATCAGCTGCATTTCCTGCAACATGGCCGCACCCGAACCGGCATCCCCCGGTTTAATGGACCGCGAGGCCATATGCTGGAATTCGCAGAGGTCGAGAAGGCCCGAAATATCATCGCGTTCAGGCAAGGCCTTGACCAGCGGCTCAGACAGCACGGTGACGGTCACGAAGGTCCGCTGCCGATCGGGCAGATAACAGGCCCCCAGATTGACATGGATCGGTTTGCGGCCATCGGGTTTCAGGCGGACGGTGGCCGGGTCGATACGCCCGATTTCGCGCGCCCGCGCCAGCAGGCGGGCGACCAGATAACGATCTGCGGATGGAAACAGCGCTTCGATGGCCTGCCCTTTGACGCTCTGTGCGTCTTCGGCCAGAAGGGCGTTGGTGGCCCCGATGGTGCGGGCGATCTTTCCGCCCTCATCGACTTCAACCAGCAGATCGGCCGCCGCGAGGGAAAAGGCAATGTAGCGGTCACGCTGGTTTTTGTAGTCGTCGCGTTCGGGCATGCAGCTAAAAGTCCTTGTGCGGGTGCATACCCACCATGATATCTCCGCCACCTAAACAGAAAATGCTTAATAAAGCCTCTGCGCAGCGATGTGTAAACGTTGACAGGACAGACTTGTCTGTCAAAATTACCGCTACTCACTGGGAGGGTCGGACATGGCTGGAACCAAAACGGGCGTCAGGGATCGCATTGTGCAGACGGCCTTGCCGTTATTTGCCACGCAAGGGTTTCGCGCGACGGGTATTGATCGCATCATTGCAGACTCGGCGGTCGCCAAGGCCAGCTTCTATCGTCACTTTCCGTCCAAGGACGATCTGATCCTCGCCTGCCTGGAACGCTGGCATATTTCGCATTTTGCCGCGCTCAAGATCGCTGTCGAAGCGGGGGAGGTCAAATCGCGACCCCTGTCTCTGTTCGATGCCCTGCCCCAGGTGTCGGAAGCGACGATGCGGGGGGACCTGCTGATTACGGCTACGGTTGAATTTGGCTCTGCCAAACCGGCGATAGCTGACGTTGTGGCCGCCGCCCGCCATCAGTTGCGCGAATGGTTTGAAACCCTGCTGGGGGAGGCGGGCTATGCCGACATGGCCGATAGCCTGTCGCATGAATGGCTGCTGCTCTATGAAGGCGCCATGATCGGTTCCTTGCGCGAAACGCCGCAACAGGCGGCGCGCTGCGCCCGCGCCAATGCCGAACGCAGCCTTCAGCAGATTCAGCTCAAGCGTCTCCTCAGCAAGACCTTACCGGGCACCTGAACCCGTCCGGCGCGTCAGACGTATGGGTGTTAACACAATCGAAAAGCCTTCCATGGCAAGGCTTTGTAGAAAGTGTGCAAAACGCACTGAGTGGGACGCTTGAACATGCTGAGAGTTATTGCGTGCTTACGGGATCAGCACGACTGGGCGCTGGTCGTACTGGCGGCGCTGGTTTGCGTTTCGGCTTCCTTTACAGCGCTCAGACTGGCCCGACGCGCCCGCGAGACGGACGGGGCTGAACGCTGGCGCTGGGTGGCTATGGCGGGGCTGGCCGCCGGCTTTGGTATCTGGGCGACGCACTTTATCGCCATGCTGGCCTATAGCGCCGGCGTCGCCACCGGCTACGACCTTTTCAAAACCTTCCTGTCTTTGGTAATCGCCGTGACCATTACCGGTGCCGGTATAGCTCTGGCCGTTTCGGAGCGCCAAGGCCTGTGGCGCGGCGTCGGCGGGGCCTTGCTGGGTCTGGGCGTGGCGGGGATGCACTATACGGGCATGTCGGCGGTTATCGCGCCCGCGCACATCGGCTGGCACACGGAACTGGTCGCGGCCTCCGTTCTGCTGGGAATGGTGTTCGAAGCGGCGGCCCTGTGGCTGGCGACCAGTCGCTATCGGTATGCCCTGACAGGGGCCACCGGCCTGATGGTGCTGGGGATTGTGGCACACCACTTTATCGGCATGGGGGCCGTGGACGTCACGCCCGATCCGCGTATCGCGACGGGCGGCCTGATGCTCAATCCGGGCAGCATGTCGATCACGGTGGCCGTAGTGGCCATCGCGGTGATGGGCCTGTGCATCATGAGCCTTATGCAGCGGCAGAGGTTCGAGGCCGCTGTGGCTGCCAATGAGCGCCATATGCGTATTCTGATCGACTCGGTACGCGACTATGCCATCTACATGCTCGATCCGCAGGGGCGGGTCAGCAACTGGAATGCCGGGGCGCAGCGTTTCAAGGGCTATGCAGCGTCCGAGATTGTGGGCCAATCCTTTGCCACCTTCTTCCCCGAAGCTGACCGCGAGGTCGGCAAGCCGCAGGCCATATTGCAGGCGGCACTGGAACAGGGTCGTTACGAAGAGGAGGGCGAGCGCGTGCGCAAGGACGGCACGACCTTCCTGGCCCACGTCATCCTGACCCCCATGTACGAGAGCGACGGCACGCTGATCGGCTTTGCCAAGGTGACGCGCGATATCACGCAGCGCCGGGCGGATCGGGAAATACTGAAGCGGACCACGCACAATTTCGACACCGCTTTGCGCCATATGTCACAAGGGCTCAGCCTGTACGACGCCGATCATCGGCTCGTTTTCGCCAACCCACGCGTTTACAGCATGTTTGGCAATGACCCGAACATGGCGCGTCCGGGCACGCCTTTCCGCGAGGTGCTGGGCAATATTCTGCGCCGCGCCGGGGCGACCGAAGCGCAGATCGAGGCGCGCTATCGCATGCACATGGACCTGATTGCCCAGCCGGAAGGCGGGACGCTGATTTCAGAATCGGCGAATGGCACCGTGCTCTCAGTGACCTACCGGCCCTTGCCCGAAGGCGGCTGGGTGACAACGATTGATGACATCACGGCGCGCCGCCGCGACGAGGACCGTATCGCGCACATGGCGCGCCACGACGGCCTGACGGGTCTGCCCAATCGTGAGCATTTCAATCAGCACGCGGACCGCGAACTGGAACGCGCGGCGCGTACAGGTCACAAGGTGGCGGCGGTGGCCATCGACCTTGACCGCTTCAAGGAAATCAATGACGTGCGCGGCCACGCGGCCGGGGATCAGGTGCTGAAAATCATCGCCGAACGCCTTCAGCGCCTGTGTGGTGACAGCGAGTTCGTGGGGCGCATCGGCGGCGACGAATTTGCCTGCGTCAAGACATTTGCGGAAGCGCGTGAACTCAGCGACTTCGTCAGCCGTCTGGACGTGGCCCTGCACGATCCTATCGACCTCGACGGGTTTGAGGTCTCTCCCGGCGGGTCGATGGGCGTGGCCGTCTATCCCGACGATGCCGACGGGCGTGAGCCTCTGATGAACAATGCCGATCTGGCGCTTTATCGCGCCAAGGCACAGCCGCGCATAAACGGCCATGAGGCCGTCTGTTACTACGAAGCGCGCATGGATGAAGCCGCCCGCGACCGGCGCGCGCTCGCCAAGGACCTTTGGCAGGCCATCGCCCGTGACGAACTGCGCGTCCACTATCAGGTGCAGCGGTCGGTCACGTCGCAGGCCATTACGGGCTATGAGGCCCTGCTGCGCTGGCAGCATCCGCAGCGCGGGTTTGTCAGTCCGGCCGACTTTATCCCCGTGGCCGAAGAATGCGGGGCTATACTCGACATCGGTGAGTGGGTGTTGCGCACCGCCTGCGCCGAGGCCGCCACTTGGACCAATGGGGCCAAGGTGGCCGTCAACCTGTCGCCGGTGCAGTTAACGCACCCCGATCTGGTTGGTATGGTGAAGTCCATTCTGATTGAAACCGGTCTGTCGCCGCGTCGTCTTGAACTTGAAATCACCGAATCGACCATTATCGGCGACAAGGCGCGTGCCTTGCATATCCTGCGTCGGATCAAGGGCTTCGGCGTAACCATCGCCATTGACGACTTCGGTACGGGCTATTCGTCGCTCGACACGCTCAATGCCTTCCCCTTCGACAAAATCAAGATTGATCGCTCCTTCCTGATGGAGGCCGAACAGAGCCCGCAGGCGCGTGCCATCATCCGCGCCATTCTGGCGCTGGGGCGCAGTCTTGAGGTGCCGGTTCTTGCCGAAGGCGTCGAGACGGTGGCGCAGCTTGAATTGTTACGCAGCGAAGGCTGTGACGAGGCACAGGGCTATTATTTCGGCCGCCCGGCGGCGCAGGTCCTCGACGAAACCGCCCCGGCGCGCCTGACGGCGTAAGCTGTAAAATTCTGATACCGAATGCTGAGACGGGCGACGGATTTGTAAGCGCCTACCGTAACAGTTTGTGGTGCACATCCTGTTCTAGCCGCAAGCGAGCCTTTCTCTGGCGCTTGCGGCTTCGTTTCTCCGGGTCGATGAAGGCTTGTCACAGGGACGGATGTGGGCCAAGACATCTCACCGCTGACGTCGCCTGACCAAGGGTTTTCATGCTGTCCCGTTTCTTTATTGACCGCCCCATCTTTGCCTGGGTGGTGGCCATTGTCATCATGCTGGCAGGTCTGCTTTCGATCCGTACCCTGCCGGTTGAACAGTATCCGGACATCGCCCTGCCGCAGGTGCGCATCAACGCCTCCTATCCGGGGGCGTCGGCGAAAACGGTCGAGGATTCGGTGACGCAGATTATCGAGCAGGGGATGACCGGGCTCGATCGCCTGAAATACATCACGGCCTCTTCTTCGGACAGCGGCTCTGCCAATGTCACCCTCGTCTTCGAAGCGGGGACCAATATCGACACGGCTCAGGTGCAGGTGCAAAATCAGGTGCAGGCCGTTATCAACCGCCTGCCGCAGGATGTGCAGGCGCAGGGCGTGCGGGTCAACAAGGCCTCCAACAACATGCTGATGGTCATTTCGTTGTATTCAACGGATGGATCGCTGACCAATGCCGACCTTGGTGACTATCTGGTATCCAATGTGCAGGACACGCTGGCGCGCGTGGACGGGGTGGGCGAAAGCAATGTGTTCGGTTCCGGCTATGCCATGCGTATCTGGCTCAATCCCGAAAAGCTGGTGGCCTTTAACCTGACGCCCGCCGATGTGGTGACGGCCATCCGTGCCCAGAACGCTCAGGTTTCCGCCGGGCAACTGGCGGCGCAGCCGACCACAGACGATATCGCGCTCAATGCCACCATCACCTCGCAGTCGCGCCTGACCACGGCAGACGAGTTCCAGAATATCATCGTCAAAAGCGATACGTCGGGCGCGACCGTGTATCTGCGCGATGTGGCGCGCGTCGAGCTGGGGCAGCAGAGCTACGACTCGATCAGCCGCATCAACGGACAACCCGCCACCGGTATCGCCATCAGCCTTGCTACCGGGGCCAATGCGTTGAAAACCGCTGAGCTGGTCAAGGCCGAGATGGAAAAGCTTTCGAAAAGCTTCCCCAAAAATATCACCTACGCCATTCCCAATGACTCGACCGACTTCATCAAGCTGTCGATCAAGGAGGTGGTGAAGACCCTGATCGAAGCCATCGTGCTGGTCTTCATCGTCATGTACCTGTTCTTGCAAAACTGGCGCGCCACTATCATCCCGACCATCGCCGTGCCGGTGGTGCTTCTGGGGACGCTGGGGATTCTGGCCGCTTTTGGTTATTCGATCAACCTTCTGACCATGTTTGGTCTGGTGCTGGCCATTGGCCTGCTGGTCGATGACGCCATCGTGGTCGTTGAAAACGTTGAGCGCGTGATGCACGAAGAGGGGCTCGACCCTAAGGAAGCCACGCGAAAATCCATGGACGAGATCACCGGCGCGCTGATCGGCATCGGTCTGGTCCTGTCGGCCATGTTTGTACCCATGGCCTTTTTTGGCGGTACGCAGGGTATCATCTATCGTCAGTTTTCCATCACCATCGTCTCGGCCATGGCCCTGTCGGTGCTGGTGGCCCTGATCCTGACGCCGCCCTTGTGCGCCACCATCCTAAAGCCGGTCGATCCTCAGAAGCACGCCGAAAAGAAAGGCTTTTTCGGCTGGTTCAACAAAAGCTTCACCCGCGCCAGCCACGGCTATATGGAGGCGGTGGGCCGCATTATCGGCAAGCCGCTGCGCTATCTGGTCATCTATGGCGTGGTGCTGGTGGCCTGCGGCATGATGTTCCGCGTCCTGCCGACCTCCTTCCTGCCGGACGAGGATCAGGGCTTCATGCAGACCATCGTTCAGTTACCCGTCGGCACGACGCGCAAGACGACCGATGAGGTGGTGGCCAGGGTCGAGGCCTATCTGCAAAAGGACCCGACGGCGCGCTACGTCTTTGCGCGCGTTGGCTCCAACGGGCAGAATCAGGGGCAGGTCAATATCCGCATGAAGCCGTTTGAGGAGCGCAAGGGCAGCGACCTGCGCGTGCCGGCGGTGATCGAACGCGCGCGCAAGGAATTTGCCAAGCCCGAATACCGCAATGCCCGCATCATCCCCACCCAGCCGCCGGTGGTGCGTTCTCTGGGCGATGCGTCGGGCTTCTCCTTTGTCATCAAGGATGTCGGCGGCGTCGGGCCGGAGGCGCTGCTGGCGGCGCGCAACGACTTTATCCGACGCGCGGAAAAAGACCCGCGACTGGGTTCGGTGCGTTCAGGTGGGCAGGACTATACGCCACAGCTCAAGATCGACATCAACAAGACGGCTGCCGGGGCTATGGGCGTCAGCGTGTCGGACATCAATGCCATGCTGGCCGCCGCCTGGGGTGGCTCCTACGTCAACGACTTTATTGATCGCGGCCGCGTCAAGCGCGTCTATGTGCAGGCCGATACCCCCTATCGCATGCGCCCGGAAGACCTGAACCGCTGGTATGTGCGCAACAAGGACGGTGCCATGGTGCCGTTCCCGGCCTTTGGTTCGACGCGCTGGCAGGCGGGGGCGCCGACGCTGGAGCGCTATAATGGGTCGCCTTCCACAGGCGTGCAGGGCGCGGCGGCCGACGGCGTATCGTCGGGCGATGCCATGGCCGCGGTCGAAGATCTGGCCACGGACCTGCCGCAGGGCACAGCGATTGAATGGACCGGCCTGTCCTTGCAGGAACGCGAATCCGGCGCACAGGCCCCGGCGCTCTATGCGCTTTCGGTGCTGGTCGTCTTCCTGCTGCTGGCGGCTTTGTACGAAAGCTGGACCATTCCGTTCTCGGTCATCCTCGTCCTGCCTCTGGCGGTGCTGGGGGCTCTTGTGGCCACGTGGGCGCGCGGGCTCGACAACGACATCTTCTTTCAGGTCGGTCTGCTCACCACCATTGGCCTGTCGTGCAAAAACGCCATCCTGATCGTCGAATACGCCCGCACGCTTCAGGAACGCGGCATGGGCCTGATCGACGCCACGCTGGCAGCCTCGCGCATTCGTCTGCGGCCCATCCTGATGACCTCGTTCGCCTTTACCTTCGGCGTGCTGCCTCTGGCCTTGGCCAATGGGGCCGGGTCGGGGGCGCAGCACGCCATTGGTACAGGCCTGATCGGCGGGGTGCTGTCGGCGACCCTGCTGGCCATCTTCTACATTCCGCTGTTCTTCGTGCTGGTGCAGAAGGTGTTCAATCGCAAATACCGCAACGAAGTCAAAGAGGCCTGAGCCTATCCTTTCAACGGACCCACACCCCTGCCGCAACGTAGCAGGGATGTTAGAGCGGAATGATTTCTACTGGAATCATTCCGCTCAAGCCGCCATTGAGGCTGCGGCCAAGGTGGCGAAGCCACCGCCCGGCGAGGGACTAAACAAAAATCTGGATCATTGTGTTTCTACCAGAAATCATAATGATCCAGTGTGTGGGATGAAAAAAACGGTGGCGAGGTTTCATCTGCCATGTTAGCGTTATCACAACCATAAACGGCAAAGCCGTACCCGACCGAAACCCCGCCGCAGAGCGGGAAACGCAAAATGCACAGTGAGAGGAAACCAAACCATGACCTTCCCCGGTTCTTTCCGGCAGGCGACACGTGGCCTGTCTGTAACCCTGACCCTGGCGCTTCTGGCCGTGGCCAGCGCCGCCCTCCCGGCTTCCGCCCAAAATGACAAGATGGTCCCCATTGCCACGCCGGCCCAGCCCGATGCCATCGTGCTGAATACCGGTCCGCTGCCGGGGGCAACGGCCCCGGAGTCTTGGCACAGCCAGTACGGCAGCGTCTTTGCCCGTAACGTCAGCGTCGCTACCCTGACCCCCTTCCTGCCGTCGCCGGAAAAGGCCACAGGGGCTGCCGTAATCGTCGCCCCCGGTGGCGGTTTCCGCACCCTGTCCATGCAGAACGAGGGCTGGGACGTGGCCAAGGCGCTGGCCGATCGCGGCGTGGCGGCCTTCGTGCTGAAATATCGCCTCAACCCGACCCCCGCCGATATGGCCGGCTTCGAAGCCTCGATGCGGGAGATGTTCGCCGGCGCGGCCCGCCCGCGTCCAACTCCGGCGCCAGGGGAAGACCCGATGACGCGCATCGCCCCTCAGATCGCCGATGCTCGCGCCGCCTTCGCGCTGGTGCGGTCGCGCTCGAAAGAATGGCATATCGATTCTGACCGTATCGGCATGGTCGGCTTCTCTGCAGGGGCCATGCTCACCCTCTCCACCGCTCTGGCCGGGGGGGATGCCAAGCCGGCCTTTATCGGCGACATCTATGGACCGCTGTCGGCGGTGACCGTGCCCGCCGATGCGCCGCCGCTGTTTATCGCGCTGGCGGCAGACGACCCGCTGTTCGCGCATGGCGATTTCGGTCTGGTGCAGAGCTGGCAGGCGGCCAAGCGCCCGGTCGAGTTCCACTACTATGAACAGGGCGGCCACGGCTTTGGCATGTACCCCAAGGAAACCACCAGCACCGGCTGGTTTGACGCCTTCGTGCGCTGGATGACCATGCACGGCTATCTCGCCAAGCGTAAATAGGTATAAAAACAAAAGGCTACCCGGCGGAAACCGGGTAGCCTTTTTGTCAGGGGTTGCGTTGTGCGCTCAGTCCAGCGCCCCGATAAACGGCAGGCCGCGCAGACGACCCCCGTCGTCAAGGCCATAGCCGACCAGATAGCGCTTGGGCGCTTCCCAGCCGACATAATCGGCTTCAATCTGACGCTCGACCGGCTTGGAGGCCATAACGGCCGTCAGCACCTCGGTGGCCCCGGCGCGCAGCAGGTGGTCGCGGGCAAATTTCAGAGACGCGCCCGTATCCAGCACATCGTCCATGATCAGCACCTGCTTGCCCTTGACCGGGCGTTGCAGGTCGGCGCGCAGGATCATCTCCCCGCTCTGACGGCCGTCGCCATAGGAGGACAGCCACATCGAATCAAAGCTTATGCCGAGGCCGTGGCGGGCCAGCGCGCGCGTCAGGTCGGCGGCAAACCAGATGCCGCCGGTCAGCAGGCAAACGCCGACCGTCTCTTCGGTGAGGCGCGGGGCCATCTCCCTGGCCATAGCGTCGATGCGCGCGGCGATGTCCGCCTCGCTCAGGAGAATGTCGTAGGTCATGTAAACTCAGTAAAAACTAGTGATGAGCGGCGGCAGAGGGCGCGTCAGGCGCGGGCCGCAGCTCGGCTGGTTTTTCCGTAGCATGGTCAGCCGCAGTTGTCGCGTCTCCATGCGCGTTTTCCGCAGCCGTCGCCGCGTGTCCGGCATCGGCAGCGGGGGCCGCCTCATGACCCGGAGCCGCGTGGGCGTCTTCTGTCGCCGGTGGTGTCCCGTGGCCGCCATCCCCGTGCGCCTCTTCGCCGTGCCCGCCACCACTGCCGTTCATAAGGGACGGACGGACGCGCGACAGGTCTTTGGCCGCCTGCAGGTCAAAGGCCAGCTTGATATTCTTGACGCGGTTGGAGGGGTCAGGAATGTCAAAGGTCAGGACGCGCGTTTCGTTGGCTTCAAGCGTAAGCCCCAGCGGCGGGATCAGCGTGGTGTCAAGCGGGTGTGACTCCTTGTCCATCAGATCGACGCGCACCGGCGGCACCGGATTGGCCTCATCGCGGATATTCTTGACCTTCAGCGTCACCGTGGCGACGAAACGGCCCCCGCGCAGGGTGTTTTCCAGCTTAGACTCCAGCACTTCCAGACCGGCAGCATTCACCGGAACGCCCACGGCCGCATAGGCCCCGCCCAGACGCGGAAAGGCGCGCACCAGATCGACCCGCAGCAGAAAGGCCGTGCCCAGCATGGCAACGAAGGTAGCCGCCAGCGCGCCCCAGATGATGCCCTGCGCCATCAGGGCCTTGTGTCGCTTCTGGCTTTCGATCATGTCGCGGTACAGCGACGGAATCTTCTTCGCCTTGACTTCCTTCAACCCGGTGGCAGGCTTTTCCACGGCCTTTTCGAGCGGCAGTTCGATCGGCTCTTCGGGCTTTTCCGCGTGCCAGGTCGTTTTGCACGAAGCGCAGCGCACGGTGCGGCCCTGAGGCCCCAGCTGGGCCTCATCAATCGCGTAACTGAGCGCGCATTTGGGACAGGTCAGAAGCATCCGGACGAATCACTACATAAGGCCCGTTAACCAAACGGGTGCTTAACCTTTTTGGCCGAAAAGCATTAACAAGACCTCAAAACGCGAGTCTGAAACCTGTGGTAACAGCCTACGAACACGACGATCTTTTTGAGCCGGATCACAGCCAGGTGGTTGTGTTCCGCGACGTCGGACTGGGCTATGAAGGGGCCGGGCATACCGGACATGACCCTGAGCACTACATACTGAAAGATTTGAATTTTTCACTGCCTGCCGGGTCGTTTCATTTTCTGACCGGTCCCTCAGGCGCGGGCAAGACCTCGCTTTTGCGTCTGATTTATCAGGCGCAAAAGCCGTCGGTGGGCGAAATCAGCCTGTTTGGCGAACGTCTTAATCCGGCCGACCGCAAACAGACTGCCGATATGCGCCGGCGTATCGGCATCGTCTTTCAGGATTTCCGCCTGCTGGAGCACCTCGATGTGTTCGACAATGCCGCCTTGCCGTTGTTTGTGCGCGGCGAAGACCCAAAGCGATTCGAAGCCGATGTCATTGAGTTGCTGAGTTGGGTTGGGCTGAAAAATCGCCTGCACGTCATGCCGGATGTGCTGTCGGGCGGTGAAAAGCAACGGCTGGCCATTGCGCGGGCCGTGATTAACCGTCCGACCCTGATTCTGGCCGATGAGCCCACCGGCAATATCGACCACGCCATGGGCCTGCGGATCATGCGCCTGTTTATCGAGCTGAACCGGCTGGGGGCCACCGTGTTGATCGCCACCCATGACGAAGCGCTGATCCGCGCCTCCGGTATGCCCGTGCTGGAGTTGCGCGAGGGGCGGCTGTTTCAGCGCGACCTGACCCAGACGGTGAGGGGGGCGTTATGACCGCCGGGAAACGCCTGCGCCGCCGCGATCTGCTGCCTGAGCAGGACACACGCGAGGTGTCGCTGCACTACGTGATCGCCGTCCTGTTCTTTCTGGCGGCGTTGTCGGCCCTGATTGCGCTGGCCTCGAATCGCGCGGCGTCGGGCTGGTCGCGCGAAATCCGTGCCGAAGTGACGGTGCAGGTGCGCCCGACGGGGCTTGAAAGCGGCTCTGTCGCTGCGGCGCGCGCCGCCGAAGTGCTGGCCGGAGTGCCGGGCGTCAAGGAGGCCGCCGCTATCGAACCGGAGCGCGCCAAGGCGCTGATCAAGCCGTGGCTGGGCGATGCGGTGCTGGAGGACCTGCCCTTGCCCAATCTGGTGGAGGTGCGGCTGGATGAGGCCAAACCGGCGAAGGCCACCGCCCTGTCGGAGGCGTTGTCAGAGAAGGAAATCGACGCCACCATCGACGATCATTCGACCTGGCTTCAGGATATTGAGACGTCTGCGCTTATTATCCGTCTGATTTCTCTGGGTATATTTTTGCTGATTGCCTCCGCAGCGGCGGCGGTGGTGGGTTTTGCCACGCGCGCCGGGCTGATGGCGCGCGCCAATATTGTTGAGGTCCTGAGCCTGTGCGGCGCGACGGACACATTTATCGCCGGGCGGTTTCAGTTCCGCTTTGCGCGCATGGCCGCGATTTCCGGCCTCTTGGGTGCGGTAGCGGCGGGGCTGGTCATGGTGGTGATCAAGCTGACCGGATCGTCGCAAAGCCTGTTGCTGGCTCTGCCCTTTTCGTGGCTGGACCTGTTGGTTTTGTTGCCCTGTCCACTGCTCGCCGCCTTGATTGCCGCGGGAACCGCGCGTATCGTAACCCTGAAGATGCTGGGGAAAAGCTGATGCGCCGCCTTGTGGCCGTGGTTTTGGTGGTTGGATTGTGGTTGGCCGGGCTGTACGCCTTCGCCGACCGCGTTATCCATTCGACTCCGGCTGCCGAGCCGGACGAGGCCGCTGACGCCATCGTCGTGCTGACCGGTGCGTCGGACATGCGCATCAAGGAAGGTATGCGCTTGCTGGAGCGACGCAAGGGCGCGCGCATGCTGATTTCCGGCGTCAACCGCGAAGTGAAGCGCGAAGAATTGCTGCCCGTCACTGAAGGCTCCAAAAGGCTCTATGAGTGCTGTGTCGATCTGGGGTACGAGGCGCAGACTACGCTCGGCAACGCTTACGAGGTGGCTGAGTGGGCCAAGGCCAAGGGGTTCGATGACCTGATCGTCGTGACCTCGGACTATCACATGCCGCGCAGCCTGCTGGAGATCAAGGCGGCCTTGCCGGGGGTCAAGTTACACGCCTATCCGGTGGCCACCCCGACGCTTGATGCGCGCGAGTGGTGGAAATCGTGGCGCAGTTCGCGCGTGCTGATCATTGAATACAGTAAATATTTGGCCATACTGGCGCGTGATATTTTTTCCAGCCTGACCGGTTCGGGCAAAAAGGATGAGACCAAAGCCGGTGAGGCTGCGGTGGAAGGTTCGGCCACTTGAATTTCCTGCGTTCGGTTGTTTTCGTCGTCTGGCTTTATGGCCTGGTCGTCATCGTCGGCCTGTTGGGCACGCCCTTCATGCTGCTGTCGCGGCGCTGGGGGATGCAGACGGTTAAGCTGTGGGCGCATCTGGTCCTGTTCGGCCTGCGCTATATCTGTGGCGTCAAGGTTGAGTTCCGCGGGCTGGAACACCGGCCGAAGGGGGCGGCTCTGATCGCGGGCAAGCACCTCAGTATGCTCGATACCATCGCACCATTTGTCGTGCTGGATGACCCCTGCTTTGTGCTGAAGAAGGAACTGACCTACCTGCCGTTTTTCGGCTGGTATATCTGGCGCACGCGCATGATCCCCATACGCCGCAAGGATGCCTCCAAGGCCTTACGCGCCATGGTTATCGATGCGCGCGACCGGTTGGAGAACGCGCGGCAGATCCTGATTTTTGCCGAAGGCACGCGCTCAGAGGTGGGGCAGGACCCGGAGTACAAACCGGGCGTCGCCGCACTTTATCGCGACCTCGCATTTCCCTGCCATCTGCTGGCCACCAATTCCGGTCAGTGCTGGCCGGCGCACGGCATCATCCGCAAACCCGGCACGGTGGTGTTCGAATTCTTGCCGCCCGTTCCGGCCGGGCTGAAGCGCGGCGAATTCATGAGCGAAATCAAGACGCGCATAGAGAGTGCGTCGAATGCGCTGATTGCAGAAAACCGCAAGGCCTCAGTTGAATAGAGCCGGAGCGTACTCCGGCCCCGCAACTATGGGTTACTTATTTGCACTTCTTCTTGCAATCCAGCCACGCGGCGCGGCACTTTTCTTCGGACGTACCGGCCTTCTGGCAGGCCTGATAGGTGTCATTGCACTTTTTGCGGCAATCGGCGCTTTGCGCATAGCCCGTACCGGCCAGCAAGGCTGACAGTGTGATCGCGGCGACCGCGATCTTACCCAGGTGTTTCATTGGACGCCTCCCTTGGCGATTTTTCCCAATTTTCACGTGCCTTAACCCGGTATCAGGCGGCACTTTTTAGCCCTGACCGACTATGGGGTTCGGCCATTGATTAATACTGTATCCCAAAATCAGGATTCGCCAAGAGGGAGAATAACATCGGTATCGGCGTACCGATCAATAGGCCGCCAGAATGGTGGGGCCGGTCGTGTGCGCGGCATGCTTGTTTTGCGGTAGCAGAAGGCAGGCGGGGGCTGCCGCCAGGACCAGCAGGCCCAGAGTCAGAAACAGCGCCTTGAGGATCGGCGACCTCATGGTTTTTCAAATTCCTGAACGATCTTCAGCGCGGAAATCTGCATGACCAGCGTGGCGTTCTTGTCCAGTTCACCCGTGTCGTCGATACGCATCTGGGTCAGCTTGCGCTGAGCATCGCTGTCGTTGACACGGGTCAGGTACAGAAGCTCCTCCTTGCTGAGGTTCTGCGCGTGACCGCGCGCCGTCAGGGTGAGGATCTTGTCGCCCAGCTCGGTCGAAACGGTCGCCACAATCGTCGCCAGACGATAGCGGTCGCTTTCATTCAGGCTATTGAAATCTATGTACTTACCCACTTCGCCAATGATCAGGCGCATGTGCACTTCGCTGACGAAGTGGCGGATAATGGCCTCGGTGCCATCCACTTCCAGCAACTGTTGCGCCAGCTCAACACGTTCGGCGAAATCACCAGTGGGTTTGGCGGGACCGACCGGGCCAACGTCCTGCGCCGCCGCCGTCACCACGGGTGGCGGGCTTTCGATCATATCGACCGAAGGCGCGATTTCGCCAGAGGGCTGCGCCACAGGGGCCGGATTGATTTTAGCCAAAGTCTGGGCCGGGATGGGTGCCTGAGCCGGTGACGCGCCTTGCGGTGCCGTCGCGGTGACCGGCGGATTCATCCGCTTTTGCTCCGGCTTCGGCATGACGGCTATACGCGCGCCGGGTTCACGTTCCGGTTCGCGCGCCTGTGCCCCCATGGCCCCCATCAGCCCCAGCAGACACACACCCGTCATCACGTGCTTCAAATACACCACTCAAACCCCCATCTCACAATGCGCTACCGGTCAGCCCGAAATGGCTTCCTTGAATGTCTTGATAATTTTTATCACCGCTTCGACCATGTAGCTCTGGATCTGCTGGGCATTGGCGTCGGGATTCGCGAACTTGCTCGCATTATACTTGGCCGCAACCGGGCCGGAATTGGCGCTGATCAGGGTCAGGATTTCTTCTTCGCTGAAATTGGCGGACTGAGCCGTCGCGATCTGGTCGATAATGCTGGCTTCGGCCTCTTTCAGTACGCGGTCGGCGATCTGATTGAACTTCAGCTCATCGGCACCACTAAGCGACTGCGCCCCCTTGCGCTCCAGAATGACCAGGCGCACTGCCGCCTTGGTATTGGCCATGATCAGGCGCACATTCTTGGTCGTGCCGTTCGTTTCCATCAATTGCTTGTACAGCGCGATGCGCCGGGATTTGCGTGCGGCGGCGGCCTTGTCTTCGGGCGAAACGGTGGCCGCGGCGGTCCCCTCAAGGCGCGGGGCCATGCCGATCAGCGCCGGATCAAGCTCGATCTTCGGCGCCAGCGGCGCTTCGGGCGAAATGAACGAGCCTTGCAGGGAAGGGGGAACGACCGGTTGGGCCGGTGTTTTGGCGATGGCCATCGTTTGTGCCTGCGCCGAAGGGCCAAGGGCCTCAAGGCACAGAACGGTGCCCGCAATCAGCAGCCCGGACGTCAGAACCCGCATGCACGACATTTTATACCCCCAAGTGCCCGAAACCACTCAGGCCTTAAGCGACGTTAACCAATTCCTGACGAGGTGGCAACGGGGGAATCTTGGGGCGCGAAAAGGCTATCCCCCGGATGTGGTATCCGGGGGACAACAGGCCTTAGTCAAAGAGGATTTCAGATCAGCGCGCCGTGGCAGTGCTTGAACTTCTTGCCTGAACCGCAGGGGCACAGACCGTTGCGTGAGGTGCTTTCCCAGCCGGCGGGCAGGGCCGAGACGGGCAGGGCGGCGCGCTGTTCCGGCGTCAGGTCATCGCTCAGTTGCGGCGCGCGTTCGTTTTCACCGGTCAGCGGGTTGAGGTGGATTTCCTCAAAGCGTACCGGCTCCGGCTCCGGCTGACCCTGGAAGCGGATTTCAACCGTCATCAGCCAGCGCGTCACATTGTGGCGCAGATTGACCAGCAGCGTCTCGAACAGGGCGAAGGCCTCGGTCTTGTACTCGTTCAGCGGGTCGCGCTGACCATAACCACGCAGACCAATAACGGCGCGCAGGTGGTCGAGGTGCATCAGGTGTTCACGCCACTGCATGTCGATCATCTGAAGCAGGAAGTTCTTTTCCAGCGCCTTCATCTGATCCGGCCCCAGAAGCTGGAGGCGTTCCTCCATCTTTTGTGCGGCGATGGCCTGGATGCGTTCTTCGATTTCCTCGTTGGCGATGCCCTCTTCCGCGGCCCACTCTTCCAGCGGCAGGTCGAGGCCCAGCAAGCGCTCGCACTGTTCCTTCAGCCCGGCAATGTCCCACTGCTCGGCATAGGCCTTGGGCGGCAGGTGACGGTCCACGAGGTCGCGGATCGTCTCTTCGCGCATTTCGGAGACGATTTCCGACAGGTCTTCAGTGTCCATGAACTCCTGACGCTGCTCGAAGACGGCCTTGCGCTGGTCATTGACCACGTCGTCGTACTTCAGGAGGTTCTTGCGGATTTCGTAGTTGCGCTGCTCGACGCGCTTCTGGGCGGTGGCGATGGCCGAATTGAGCAGCTTGTGCGTAATGGCTTCGCCCTCTTCGACGCCCAGAGTCTTCATCATGGCGTTGAGACGGTCACCGGCGAAGATGCGCATCAGGTCGTCTTCGCACGACAGGTAGAATTTCGAGGTGCCGGGGTCGCCCTGACGGCCGGTACGACCGCGCAACTGGTTGTCGATACGGCGGCTTTCGTGGCGTTCGGTGCCCAGCACGAACAGGCCACCGGCGGCCAGCGCCTTAAGCTTGAGGTCGGCGATCTGGGTTTCGACCTCAGCCTTCTTGGCCAGAAGCTGCTCGTTGGATACGTCCACACCGGCCTCAGCCTGTTCTTCGAGCCACTTTTGCACCCGCAGATCGACATTGCCGCCGAGCTGGATGTCGGTACCGCGACCGGCCATGTTGGTAGCGATGGTCACCGCGCCGGGCACGCCGGCATCGGCAATGATATAGGCTTCGTTTTCGTGGTGACGGGCGTTCAGCACATTGTGCGGAATACCCTTGCCCGAACCGCGCACGATATCGAACGCCGCATCGCCCAGCTTGGCCAGCTCCTTCTTGTCGAGCTTGGCGTATTCCGGTTTTACGGCCTTGGTTTCGACGTCGTAGGCATAGGTCTTGAGGAATTCCGACAGGGCGTCGGACTTTTCGATCGAGGCCGTCCCGACGAGGATGGGCTGACCGCGCACATAGCAGTCGGCGACCTGATCGGCGATGGCCTTGAACTTTTCGCGCTCGGTGCGATAGACCTCATCGTCATAGTCGATACGCTTGATGGGGCGGTGCGTCGGCACTTCGAGCACGTCCATCTTGTAGATATCGCCAAATTCCGCCGCTTCGGTCGCCGCCGTACCGGTCATGCCCGACAGCTTCTGATACATGCGGAAATAGTTCTGGATGGTCACCGAGGCCAGAGTCTGGTTTTCCGGCTGAATGGCCACGGCTTCCTTAGCTTCGATAGCCTGATGCAGGCCTTCGGACAGGCGGCGGCCCTGCATCATACGGCCGGTAAATTCGTCGATCAGGACGATTTCGCCGTCCTTGACAATATAGTCCTTGTTGACCGTGTAGAGGGTGTTGGCGCGCAGGGCCTGATTGGCGTGGTGGACCAGCGAGACGCTGGCGGCGTCGTAAAGACCCGCCGTGTCTTCGGCCAGATGTCCACCCGCCGTCAGCATTTCTTCGAGGCGCTCAGAGCCCGCTTCCGACAGCAGGACCTGACGCTGCTTTTCGTCCAGCTCAAAGGTTTCCGGGTCCTGAATCAGGTCCTTGATCAGCGCGTCCAGCACCTTATACAATTCCGAACGATCTTCGGTCGGTCCGGAGATGATCAGAGGCGTGCGCGCTTCGTCGATGAGGATCGAGTCCACTTCATCGACGATGGCGAAGTGGTGGCCGCGCTGCACCATTTCCTCGCGGTTATAGACGAGGTTGTCGCGCAGATAGTCGAAGCCGAATTCGTTATTGGTGCCGTAGGTCACATCTGAGCCATAGGCGGCCTTGCGCGCGCCCGGCGACATGCCCGACACGATGACGCCGGTGGACAGACCCAGAAAACGATAGACGCGGCCCATGAAGTCGGCGTCGCGTTTGGCCAGGTAGTCGTTGACGGTGATCAGGTGCACGCCCTTGCCCGTCAGCGCATTGAGGTAAACCGGCGCCGTGCCGACCAGCGTCTTGCCTTCGCCGGTCCGCATTTCGGCGATACCGCCCTGATGCAGGATCAGGCCGCCGGTCAACTGAACATCGTAGTGACGCTGACCGATCGAGCGCCAGGCAGCTTCGCGCACCGTGGCGAAGGCCTCTTCGAGCAGCGAATCGAGCGAAGCGCCATTGGCAATGCGTTCGCGGAACAGGACGGTCTGATGCGCCAGCTCCTCATTGCTCATCGCCTTCATCCGGGGTTCCAGCGCATTGATGCGGGCAATACGCCCGCCCATCGACTTGACCTTGCGCTCATTAGCGGAGCCGAACAGAGATTTGGCGAAAGCCAGCATGAGATACCCGACAATTAGATTTCAGTATTTTGACCTGTCCGCCTTATTCGGACACACCTGTTTGGATAATATCAAGGTGTCACGTGTATGACGTAATAGGCAAATAGGCGTGAGCCAGCGCTTTTCAAGCGCGGGGACTGACTTAGGCTTGCGCTTGCGTTCTGTCAATGTAAGTTGGATGCGCACGACAGCGGGGAAGCTTTCAGTATGCAGCGTTGGACAAAGCTCAGGCAGGTGGCGGTTCTGGCCCTTGTGACCCTGACGATTGCCGGGTGCGACAAACCGACTCTGGACGAGCGCCCGCCGGAGCCCGGCGATGTCGCCGTGGCCCGTATCGACGGCCACACCATCTGGGCCTCCGACGTGCGCTATGAGGCGGTTCAGCAGGGGCTGATCGGCGACGGTGAGCCCTTCGATCTGGCCTCACCGCTGTTTCGCCGCACGCTGGAAGAGGTGATCGACCAGAAGCTTCTGGCGCAGGCGGCACTGAAAAAAGGCATTGATCGCACCGAACTGGCGCAGCGGCGTATCGCGGCGGCGCGTGAGGATATTCTGGGGCATATGCTACTGGAACAGAGCGTCGATGCCTCTATTGACGACAAGAAGGTCAAGGACCTCTACGACGAACAGGTCAAGCTGGCGCAGAAGTCCGAGGAAATCCGCGCCCGCTTGATCCTCGTCAAGACGCGGCCCGAAGCCGACAATGTGATGCGTCAGCTTCAGGGCGGCAGCCTGTTTGAAGCCATGGCCATGGAGCGATCGATTGATCAGGCGACGCGCTTCAACGGCGGCGATATGGGCTATTTCACCACCGACGTCATCCCGGAAAGCTATCGCGCAGCCCTGATGACGGCCAAGCCGGGTCAGATCGCCGGACCGGTGCAGATCGATGGCGGCTGGGCCGTGTTCAAGGTCGAGGAGCGCCGTCCGGAACAGCCAATGACGATTGAAGAGGCGCGTCCGGGCATTGTCTCGGCGCTCAAGCTGGAGCAGGTGCGTGGCCTGCTGGGCGGCTTACGCGACGGGGCGCGCGTTGAATTTCTGGTCAAGGGCCTGAGCAGCAGCGAAGACCGCGAACCAGCCTCGGCTCCGGCGGGAGCCTCGGCCTCCAGCGCCAGCGGCAGCGAGGCCGCTGACGATGTGGGTGAAAGTCCGGAAAAGGCCGCCGCTTCGGCCACATCCTCGCGCACGGCGGCTAAGAAGTAGGCAATCGGCATCGCCCCCCACAAAAGCCTTCACAGCGTCATGATTTGAGGCTAAGCCGCGCTTTTTGATGTCCTACGCACTGGAGCTGCGCGCCATGACCAAGCCGCCGTCGCCGACCGGCAAAACGCCCGATACTTCTGCCGCGGCTTCCGGTCAGGAACGCGGTCAGGTGAATCCGCTGGGGGCCGCGCTCGATCCGCTGGCCAATGTGCTGAAAAAGGCCGTGCAAACCGGGGCCGAGCTGGTGGGTGTGCATACGGCCTCAACCGCTGAGCCCGCCAAACCGGCGACCGGTAAGCCGGGTCTGGCCGTATCGCCGCTGGCCGTTGATTTGCCGCCCATGCCGCCGGTGGGTGGCGTCGATATCGCCATTGCCCGCGCTGGCTATTACAAGCACGTCCGTCCTGATCTGCTGGTGATGAAGTTCGCCGAAGGCACCACGGCGGCGGGCGTCTTCACGCGCCACAGTATTGGTTCGGCACCGGTCGATTGGTGCAAGAAGCAACTGGCGGCCAATGAAGGCAATGAAATCCGCGCTCTGGTCTGCAATGCCGGCTGTGCCAACGCCTTTACGGGTAAGCTGGGGGCCGATGCGGCGCGCCGCACGGCGGCGGCTGTGGCCCGGCGACTCGATTGCCGTCAGCGCGACATCATGCTGGCTTCGACCGGCGTGATCGGCGTGGTGCTGGACGACGCCAAGATCGCCGCGCAACTGCCGCTGATCGAAGAGTCGTTCAAGGCCGATGCCTGGCACGCGGCGGCTCAGGCCATCATGACCACCGACACCTTCCCCAAGGGCGCTTACGAAACCGCGCTGATCGACGGCGTAGAGGTGAAGATCGCCGGTATCGCCAAAGGGTCGGGCATGATCGCACCGGACATGGCGACCATGCTGGCCTTTATCGTCACGGACGCGACCCTCTCGGCCGGCGTGCTGCAATCGCTGCTGGGGCTTTATACGCGTACCACCTTCAACAGCGTGACGGTCGATGGCGACACCTCGACCAACGACACGGCGCTTTTGTTTGCCACAGGGGCGGCAGGAGCCCCGAAGATCAGCCGCGCGGGCGACAAGCGTCTGGCCGACTTCCGCGACAAGCTGGAGAAGGTGATGCACAGCCTCGCCACCCAGCTCATCCGCGACGGCGAAGGCGCGACCAAGTTCGTCAAGGTCACGGTGACGGGGGCGTCCTCACCGGCGTCGGCGCGCAAGATCGCCAAGTCGATCGCCGAAAGCCCGCTGTGCAAGACCGCCTGGGCCGGCGAAGACGCCAACTGGGGCCGAATCGTCATGGCGGTGGGCAAGACCGAGGAAGAGGTGGACCGCGACCACCTCGCCATCCGTTTCGGTGAGCTTGTGGCCGCTGAACACGGTGCCGTATCGCTGACCTATGATGAGGCGGCGATGAGCGCCTATATGAAGAAACAGGAACTGGAAATCAGCGTCGATGTCGGCGTCGGCCGAGGGTCTGCGCACGTCTATACCTGCGACCTGACTCATGGGTATATCAGCATCAATGGCGATTATCGCAGCTAACCTCCTTCCTGCGAAGCGGGGGAGGTGCCGAGCCTGTCGAGGCGGAGGGGGCAATGGACGCAAAAAGCAAACACGCACTTTATTCGACGCTGCGCGAAAACATTATCGAGCATATTTTTGCGGGAGAGCTTCTGAAACTTTTGTGGCAACGAGGCATTGTCGATGCGGAAATTCTCAAAAGTGAATTTGATGCCGGTGGCTATGACCTCGTATTAAGCTGTCGAGACGTCACACGTCATATCCAGCTAAAAATTGCCCGTGAGGGCGGTTCCCGATCCGATGTCAGTGTCAATCTTAACCTGGCGAAGAAGCCTAGCGGTTGTGTCGTATGGATCGTGGTGAATGATGATCTCGACTTCAAAAACTTCTTATGGTTTGGCAGTGAGGAGCCTCATAATCCTTTGCCGCCGATAGATCACATGAAGGTCGCAAAACACGCAAAAGGCACGGCGGAGGGCATCAAGAACGAGCGTCCTAATCATCGTTTGGTTAAACGAAGTAACTTCACATCTGTAGCTACGCTTGAAGGTGTGTTGTTTAAATTGCTTGGGCGAGATCTGATGGCTTCGGTTACCCCAAGAGTTTATGTATCAAGCGCGCATAGCGCGGACTTTCTGTATGATGAACAGGGGCTGCCTCTATGAAAACCGTACTTGTCGTTGCGGCGGCCCTGATCGACAGTGACGGGCGGGTGCTGATCGCCCAACGCCCGGAGGGCAAGTCGCTGGCCGGGCAGTGGGAGTTTCCCGGCGGCAAGATTGAGCCCGGCGAAACGCCCGAAGCGGCGCTGATCCGTGAACTTGAAGAAGAACTGGGTATTACGACCAGGGCCGCCTGTCTGGCCCCCTTCGTCTTTGCCTCGCATACCTATGAGACATTTCACCTCTTGATGCCGCTGTATCTGATCCGCCGCTGGGAGGGCACGCCCCAGCCGAAGGAACATACGGCGCTGAAATGGGTACGGCCCAAAGACATGCGCGACTATCCCATGCCCCCGGCGGACCTGCCGCTGGTGGCGTATCTCAATGATTTTATTTAATTCCTGCCTCTCGATACCTTTGGCAGGGTAGGGAGCTACAGCTTCCCTTCCTTCACCCCCAGCGCATCGGCCAGACGCACCTTGGCGGAACCGGGACGCAGCGGTTTTTGCTGGCTTTCGTGCGGGGTCCAGCCGGACAGGGTGATGATCTCGAACGTGGCGCGCACGCCGCCTTCCGGGTGCGGATAGCGTTCGGCGTAAAGCTCAAACGCCCGGCTGAGGATGGCGCGGTTCAGCCCCTTGCGCGGGCGGTCAAACAGGATGTTGGTTTCCCCCATCGCCCGCAGATCGCGCAGCAGATTGAGCGGGTGGGCGTAGCTGACCACCACCTTGTCCGTATCGACGACGGGCATGTTGAACCCGGCGCGGCGCAGTAAATCCACGCAGTCCGGCCCTTCGGCAAAGGGGGCGACGCGCGCCCCCGTGCCGCCGCGGATTTCCAGTTCGGCCTCCATCAGCACACGGCGCAACTCGTGCAGGGTCTCGCCGCCGAATTGCGAAGCGATCAACAGGCCGTCGGGGCGCAGGGCACGGCGTAACTGCACCAGCACGCCGGGCAGGTCGTTGGTGGTGTGAAAAGCCAGAGACGACACCACCAGATCGAGCGTGTCATCGCCAAAGGGCAGGGCCTCTTCATCCAGCACCACGGCGGGGCGGTGGCGGGCCGACAGGTCGCTTTCGATCAGATAGCCGATCTTGGCGGCCACCTCCGGCGTCTCAGCCAATAGCTCAGCGAAACGGCCATCGCGGCGGCCGATCTCCAGCGCCACGTTGAAGCGCCGGTTGATGGCCGCAAGCGTGTCGATCATGTCCTCGGCGCTGCGCTGTTTCAGGAAGTTGGCCGTGGCAAAATCGCCCGCCGTGCGGTCGAGGCGGTGACGCAGCAGTTGACGATCGAAGAGGCGCGGTGTTGTCATGCTTCGCAGATATAGCGCATCCCGAAAAGTGTGAAGCGGTTTTCGGACCAAGATGCGCGACAGCCTAGAGCGAAATGGCTTTAAGAGGAATCGCCATTTCGCTCTAAATTTCTGTTTTGTTGCGATGTTTTTGCGGAAAACCGCTTACACTTTTCCGCACATCGCTCTAAATGGGGGTGGGGATGCGGCTGTCCATAGACGGGCTGAAAATGTGGGTGACAGAGCAGGCGCTCGTCCCGCGTCTGCGCGAAGGCGGGACGCGGTTGCTGGATGCCCTTTATCCGCGTCAGGCGCTCAATCACGACCCGGACCTGCGTAGTTCAGCGGGGGTAAAAGACGCGGTGCAGGCCGGCGGCCTGACGGCGGATGACTGGAGTGCCATTCGCTTTCTGACGGGGCAGGGCTGCGACATGTGCGCCCGCCCGTTTGAAGGCGGGCTGTTTCTGGGGGCCGGGGCGCTTTGCGACGGCTGCACGCAAAAGCCGTTTCCCTTTCGTCGTGGCCGCGCCGCCTGTCTTTATACCGATGCATCCAAAGGCCTGATTCTGGCGTTCAAACACGCTGACCGGCTCGATTTGCGGCCCATAATGTCGGGTTGGCTGTCGCGGGCCGGGGCCGAGCTGATGGAGGAGGTCGATGTGATCGTGCCCGTGCCGCTGCACTGGCGCAGACTGTTTCAGCGCCGCTATAATCAGGCGGCGGAGCTGGCCCGGCCCCTGGCGCGGCAGTATCAGAAGGACTTTGAGCCCGACGCCCTGATCCGACAGCGCGCCACCTCGGTGCAGTTCAGCCGCGCCCGTACGGCCAAAGGCCGCCGCGAAGATCGTTTTGAGAATGTGAAGGGGGCTTTTGCCGTAACGGCCTCCGGGGCGCGACGCTTGCGCGGACGCCGGGTGCTGCTGGTCGATGATGTGTTTACCTCCGGCGCGACGCTCACGGCCTGCGCCAAGGCCCTGCGTGAGGCCGGGGCGCGCGACGTCGATGTGCTGGTGCTGGCCCGCGCTGTACCCGCTCTCGAAGTCTGAAGGCGCGCGGTCTTTCTGTCGCGCGTCGGCCACAGGTCCGTCTTTAAAACTTGCAAACCCTTGCCTATATAATGGTTTGTGACAAGGTTGCGTTTTGACTGTGGACCCCCATGCCGAATATTGAAATCTATACCAAGCCCTACTGCCCCTATTGCGAGCGCGCCAAGGCGCTGCTGGACTCCAAGGGCGCCGAGTACAAGGAAATCGTCGCGTCCAACGATCCGGAGCTGCGCAAGGAAATGAACGAGCGGTCGGGTCGTGCCACCTATCCGCAAATCTTCATTGATGGCCTGCATGTCGGCGGCTGTGACGATCTGGTGTCGCTCGATTCGCGCGGCGGTCTGGACCCTCTGCTGGCGTCGTAAATGGCAAAGGCCGCTCCGCTCAAAGTCGCCCTGCTGCAACTGAACACCCCCGCCGACCCGGTGCGGGCGTTTGAGCACCTGAAACCGCTGTACGAAACGGCAGTGGCCTCAGGCGCGCAGCTTATCCTGACGCCCGAATGTTCCAACCTGATGGAGCAGCGCAAGGAGAGGAAGGCGCAGGTCGTCACCACGCTCGACGCCGACGCCTGTGTGGCAGGCGTGAAGGCGCTGGCGGCGCGATATCGCGTGCCCACCCTGCTGGGCTCGGCCATTGTCCGTTCGCCGGTCGCGGGCGAAGACCGCGCGGTCAACCGAGCCTTTTTCTTCGATGAGACGGGCGAAGAGGCGGCCTTCTATGACAAGATCCACCTGTTTGACGCCACAACGCCCAATGGCGAGGTCTATCGCGAATCGGCGGGCGTCTGCGGGGGCGAACGGGCGGTGATTGCACCGACTCCGTGGGGCGGACTGGGCCTGACCATCTGCTATGATGTGCGCTTCGGCTATCTGCATCGCGCGCTGGCACAGGGCGGGGCGTCGATGATCGCCGTGCCCGCGGCCTTTACCGTCCCGACCGGGCAGGCGCACTGGGAGGTGCTGCTGCGCGCCCGTGCCATTGAAACCGGCTGTTTCGTTTTTGCCCCGGCGCAGGGCGGCCCGCACGAGGATGGCCGCAAGACCTGGGGCCATTCGATGATCATCAATCCGTGGGGCGAGGTCATGGCTCGGCTCGACCACGATCACCCGGCGGTGCTGATGGCCGAGATCGACCTGTCGGAGGTCGCGCGCGCCCGCACGGCCATCCCTCAGTTGCAACACGACAGGACCTTTGTGCGCGTATGATCCGCTATGCCCTGAAATGCGAACACCACCATGAGTTCGAGGCGTGGTTTTCCAATTCAACCGCCTTCGATGAGCAGAAGGCGCGGGCGCTGATCGAGTGTCCGCACTGCGGCAGCGCGCAGGTTGAAAAGGCGATCATGGCCCCGATGGTGCGCACCTCTGAGGCCGTCGAAAGCCGTCAGTCGGATATGCGCAAGGCCGTGGCCGAGGCCATGCACCGCGTGCGCACCCATGTGGAGCAGAATTTCGACTATGTGGGCGACAGCTTTGCGCGCGAAGCCCGCGACATGCACGAAGGCCTGGCGCCCGAACGCCCTATCTATGGCGAGGCCAGCCGCGACGAGGTGCGTGAACTGATCGACGACGGTATCCCGGTCGCTCCCCTGCCGATCCCGGCCGGCGAAGCCCCCAAGCCTAAGACGCTGAACTAATCTCCGCCTCGTGGCGGCACAACAGTTAGGCGGGATTAACGCTTTTTTGGCCGGGCTCTTGCATAAGGGGAGGCGAAGGAGCCGCCATGAAACACCTTGCGCTGATCGCCATTCTGCTGACGACGCCTGTTATGGCGGCGACACCGGCCGTCAATCCGCTGTCGAAAGAGCCCTTTTATGCGGCTATCGTTCGGGATGCGGGCACGCTGAAGGCGCGCACGGTGCGTATGGCCCAAAGCCCGTCCCTTACGCTTCTGACCTCAGCCAGGTTTAAGACCTATGCGCGGGAGATCAGCACCCTGTCCGAGCGCAATCTGAAAGGTCATCTCGACCTCAAGGCGCGCGGCACGGACAATGACCTGAAATGCGTGCTGAAAGGCGTATCGCTCGATCTGCCGCGCAAGCTGGCGGCCATAGAGGCGGCGAAGACACCGGACGCACTTAAGGGCGCGCTGAACGACATGGCCTATCTGCTGGAAGACAATATCGAAGTGATCGTCACCCCGGCAACAGCGGATTCGGGGCTCGATTGCGTGATCGAGTTCGGCAATTCGTAAGGCTTTTCGTGACCCATTACTTCTTCAATACTGCAACCACTTCCTTGGTGCTCAAAAGTTGCCCCAGCACCACCGGATCGGCAGTGTTGCGCCCATAATAGACATAGAGCGGCACGCCGGAACGCCCGTTCTGGCTGAGATACTGCGAAATGGCTGCGTCCTGATTGGTCCAGTCGCCGACCATGTACACCGTGCCACTCGATTTCACGGCCTCGCGGAAGGCCTGCGTCTCAAACACCAGCCGTTCATTCACCTTACACGTCACACACCAGGCGGCGGTCAGATTGACCAGAACCGGGGTGTTTTGCGCGCGCAGTTCGGCGATGCGGGCGGTCGAAAAAGCTTCGTGATCGACCGCCACCCGCACTGGCGCATCCGGCTTCTGCAGGGCGGCGGTGGCCGCGACGGCCAGCGCCATGACGATGAACACAGGGCGTAAAATACGCGGGCCCTTCGGCCACCACAGGCCCACCGTCAGCAGCGCGCAGGCCAGCCCCAGCGCGAACAGGCCAAGGCCCGACACCTGCTGCGCAAAGACCCAGCCCATCCACAGGGCGGCGGCGTACATGGGGATGGCCAGAATATGCCGCAAGCGGTCCATCCACGGGCCGGGCCGCGGCATACGGCTGGCCACCGCCGGGACATAGGTGATCAAGAAGGTGAGGGCGACGACCGGCAGGGCAAAGCCGAGCCCAAGCGCGAGGAAGATGGCAAAGCTGACTACGCCCCCCTGCGCCAGGGCCACGCCGATGGCCGTCGCCATAAACGGAGCCGTGCACGGGGCGGCGACCACAACGGCCAGCACGCCTGTCAGCAGCGCCGTCACATCGGGATTGGCGACCGACAGACGCCCTCCCGCAAGCGATTGCAGGCCAGAGCCGACCTCAAACAGGCCTGACATGTTGAGCGCTACGGCCAGCAGCAACAGGGACAGACCCGCTGTCACCCACGGTGATTGCAACTGGAAGCCCCAGCCCAGCGCCGAACCGAGCCAGCTCAGCAACCCGCCGAGAGCCGCAAAGGTGAGCAAAACGCCGAGGCCGTAGAACAGCGACTCGCGACGACCGGCGGCACCTTCGTGCCCGGCTCTGGCCAGAGCCAGCAGTTTCATCGACAACACCGGGAAGACGCAGGGCATCAGGTTGAGGATCAGGCCGCCGACAAAGGCCAGACTCATCGCCGCGACGACCCCCATCAGGTTGATCGCGGGGCGCGCCTGTGGCGGTGCACCTAAGCCTCTGGCGGTGGCGGGCGGCGTGCCTTCTGTGGCGCTGATCTGATAGGACCGGCCGGACGCGAAGCGGATCACCGCCTCAAACGGCGCTTCGGGCGTGGCCTTAGTTTTCAGCGAGACCGTAAAGCCCTGCGGCCCCAGTTCGATCGCCTGTTTGGCCGACGGGTCGATCACGCCACCGCTCAGCGGAAACAGATAGGCACCGCCGGGGTGGGCAAAATCGTTGGCGGCGCTGGCCTCGCTCGGTGACAGCAGGCCGAGCGTCAGGGTATCGCCGGACACCGCATAGGTCGCCTGTGCCTGTACCTTTTGCGGCAAGGCGGCGCGGGCAGCGCTGAAATCGCTGACCGGCTCAGGTTTTGGCGTCACCTTGAGATCGAGCGTCAGGTTAACCGCCTCCGGTACGCAGACCTTTTCGCAGACCAGAAAATCGACCTGCGCGCGGATCGGCAGCACGCCGTCCTTAAGCACCGAACCGTTGGTGAGCTTGGCCAGAAGCGCGGTTTCGCCACTATAGCCGAAATTGGTCAGCCCCATATAGGGCTGCACTTCGGGGGTCGGGAAGACCAGTTCCGACACCGTGACGCCGGTGGGCAGGGTCCATGTGACCTTGGGCGCAAGGCCCGTATCGCCGGGATTTTGCCAGTAGGTGTGCCAGCCCTTGAGCGGCGTGTGCCGGATGGCCAGCCACGTCTGTCCACCCGGTGTAACCGTCGTTTCAGCGATCAGTTCGGTGGTCAGATGTGCTGTCTTGACCGGCGCGGCCTGAACGGCGGAGCCCAGCGCGACAAAAGCAAAAACGAAGGCAAGAAATCGGAACACGCGGTCACCCGAGCAGTTGAAGCACGCCTTTATACGACCGAAAGCGACGTCCTGTTTGAAAATTTTATCCTTTTTCCGCGCTTATCCGGAAGGGCTTACAGATTCACATTCAGCTTGCGCGCCAGCGCCAGCACTTCGGAACGCAGCGAACCGTAGGAGGAGCCCATCAGCTTGCGGATAGCCTTCGAGGCCTGTTCGCGGTCAAGCGACAGGATCATGCGCTTGACCTGACCAATGCCGGCGGGCGGCATGGACAGGCGGTTGAAGCCCAGCGCGATCAGCACAAAGGCCTCCAGCGGCTTGCCTGCGATTTCGCCGCAGACGGAAACCGGCGTACCCGAATCTTCGGCGGCTTTCTGAATCGTCGAAAGGGCGCGAAGCATGGGGGGCGACAGCACGTCATAGCGGTCCGACATGCGCGGATTGGTGCGGTCGGCGGCAAACAGGTACTGCGTCAGGTCATTGGTCCCGACGCTGGCGAAATCGACCATCGGCAGCAGGGCGTCGAGGTGGAACAAAAGCGACGGGCATTCGATCATCACACCGACGCGCAGCACCTGCGGCAGCGGTCGGCCGCGGCGGCGCGCCCACTGACATTCGATATCGACCAGTTCGCGCGCCTGACGGAACTCATCGACCGAGGCCACCATCGGGAACATGATGCGTAGCTCACGCCCCTTGGCGGCGGTAAGCAGGGCGCGCACCTGCATACGCAGCAGGGCCGGGCGGTCCAGCCCCATGCGGATGGCGCGCCAGCCCAGCGCCGGGTTTTCCTCGCGCTCGGTCTCCATATAGGGCAGGATCTTGTCACCACCCAGGTCAAGCGTGCGGAAGATGACCGGCTTGTCGCCCGCCGCGTCCATCACCCGTTCATAAAGCTCGGTCTGACGCTTCAGGCGCGGCAGGTCTTCGGAGACCATGAACTGAAACTCGGTGCGGAACAGGCCGATGCCCTCGGCGCCCGTCTCGTGCATGATTTCGAGATCGAACTCCAGACCGGCATTCATCAGAAGCGCCACGCGGTGGCCGTCGCGCGTCACCGCATCGACGTCTTTCAGCTTTTCGAACTCGGCCCGGCGGGCGGCCCGCATGTCCATGCGCGCCACGGCGGCCCCCAGAATATCGGGGCGGGGGCGTAAGTAGGCTTCGCCGGTTTCACCATCGACGACCACCTGATCGCCCTGATTGACCTTATCGCGCAGGCGTTCCAGCCGCCCGACGCAGGGGATTTGCAGGGCGCGGGCGACGATGGCGGCATGGTTGGCGGCCGAGCCTTCTTCGAGCAGAATGCCTTTCAGCTTCTTGCGGTCGTATTCCAGCAGGTCCGCGGGCCCCAGATCACGCGCCACCAGAATGGCATTGTCGGGGATTTCGCGGGCGACCGTGTTGCGGCCTGCCAGCACGCGCAATAGCCGGTTGCCGAGGTCTTCGAGGTCGTGCAGACGCTCACGCATATAGGCGTCACGGGCATTGTTGAGCTTGGCGCGCTGTTCATTGCGCACACGCTCCACCGCCGCCTCAGCGGTCAGGCCGGAGCGCACGGCTTCGACCAGATTGCGCGTCCAGCCGCGGTCGTGGGCAAACATGCGATAGGTTTCGAGCACATCGAAGGTCGGTCCGGCCAGACCGTGCTGACCTTCGAACATCTGGTCAATCTGGTCGCGCAGATCACCAATAGCGGTCAGAAGTCGCGCCTCTTCGGCTATCGCGTCGTCCGACAGCAGGTGGTCGGGCGTCACCGGCACCTCGTGCAGGATCACGGTGCCGATGGCGATGCCGTCAGCAAAGCTCGACCCTTTCAGGCGCTCCGGCCGCTGCGGCGCGATTTCGATGTCTTTCAGCTCATCGTCGCTGACCAGGTCACCGGCCACCATTTCGGCCAGCACCATGGCGATGATCTGAAGGTCCTCGACCTCATCCTCGCCATAGGTGCGCATGGCCATGTTCTGCACGACCAGCACGCCGATGGTCCGCCCGCCCCGCAGCAGCGGCACGCCGAGGAAGGAGTTATAGGGGTCTTCGCCCGTTTCCGGACGGTAGGCAAAGCTGGGGTGTGACGGCGCGTCGTTGAGGTTCAACGGCTGCCCCGACCGGGCGACCTCACCGACCAGACCTTCCGACAGGCGCAGCCGCGTATTGTGTACGGCTTCGCGGTTGAGGCCTTCGGTGGCGAACAGTTCCAGTTCTTCGGAGGTGCGGCGCAGATAGATGGAGCAGACTTCGGCGATCATCGAACGGGCGATGATTTCCACCACGCGGTCCAGACGCGCCTGAGCCGAGGAGCCATCGGCCATGACTTCGCGAATCTGCCGCAGCAGACCGCGCTGACCGCGTGCACCCTGAACCAGACTTGGACTCAACGCTCGGCTCCCCATACAACCGTTTGCCGTTTTCTCCATAATGGGAAACGTTTTCGCGGCTGTCTACAGAGGCTTGCCCCCTGAGACAAGTCACGAAGACTTTATGCGGTCACATCGCCGAAACAAATCGGCACAAACCCACAGAGCCCAAAGAAAAAGGCCGCGCACTCAAAGCACGCGGCCTTTTACCGTATTTGAACAGTGTTTACTGCCCGATCTTGTCCAGATCGTAGGCCGCATGAAGGGCGCGCACGGCCAGTTCGGTATAGGCTTCGTCGATCAGGACCGAGATCTTGATTTCCGAGGTCGAGATGACCTGAATATTGATGCCTTTTTCCGACAGGGCGCGGAACATGGTTTCGGCGACACCCGTGTGCGAGCGCATCCCGACGCCGACGATCGACACCTTGGCGACGTTTTCATCGACCTTGATGGCGTCGAAGCCGATTTCGGCCTTGGCGGCTTCCATGATGTCGGCGGCGGCCTGAGCGTCGCGGCGGCCGACGGTGAACAACTGGTTGGCGTATTCACCGGAGCGCTTTTCCGACTGCACGATCATATCGACATTGATATTGGCCGCGGCCAGTTTCGAGAACACCGCCGCCGAAACGCCGACCTTGTTCGGCAGGCCCAAAAGGGTGATCTTGGCTTCATCACGGCTGAAGGCCACGCCGGAAACAATATGCTTTTCCACGATTTCGTCCTCGTCGCACACGATGGTGCCCTGATCAATGTTTTCGCCCGGCTCCACGAAGGAAGACAGGACGCGCACCGGCACGCGCTGCCCCATGGCCAGTTCGACCGAGCGGGTTTGCAGCACCTTGGCCCCCAGCGACGCCATTTCCAGCATTTCCTCGAAGGAAATCTTCTTCAGGCGGCGGGCCTTGGATTCGACGCGCGGGTCGGTGGTATAGACGCCATCGACGTCGGTATAGATGTCGCAGCGGATGGCCTTGACCGCCGCCGCCACGGCGACCGCTGAGGTGTCCGAACCGCCGCGGCCCAGCGTGGTGATGCGGCCGGACTCGGTGACGCCCTGAAAGCCCGGCACGACGACGATCTGTCCGGCATCGAGCGCGGTTTCCAGCCTGGCCGGCGGGATGTCGAGGATGCGCGCCTTGCCATGCACGTCCGAGGTGAGGATCGGCACCTGCCAGCCCATCATCGAAATGGCGTCATAGCCCATATTGCGCAGTGTCATGGCCAGAAGACCAGCGGTAACCTGTTCGCCGGAGGCCACGACCACATCATATTCGTCGTCGCCTTCCATGGCGCGGCCCGTGGCCTTACCTGCGCCATCGGTCCAGGCGACCAGTTCATTGGTCTTGCCCGACATGGCCGACACAACGACCGCGACGCGGTGACCGGCATCGTATTCAGCGGCCACCAGCCGGGCCGCCCTGCGGATGCGTTCGAGGTCGGCCATCGACGTGCCGCCGAACTTCATCACGAGACGAGTCATTAATCCGTCTTTCTCTTTCAAGCGAGTGTGTACAAAATGCGCGCCCGCTTTACTGCCCGTGCGCGCCCCTGTGAAGCTTTTTTGCGAAAAAAGCGCATACGGACGCGGCTTTTTGCGCTATTCCCCTGCCAGAAGTGGCTGTTTTCGGAGCGTGACATGGCCAGAGCGGCAAAAAATCAAGCAAAATCAGTTGCAAATGAGACGGAATTGACCGCTGACGCCCCTGCCGGGCCGAGCATAGATGCCGAAGATGTGGCGCGGTTTTCGGCTCTGGCGGCCAAATGGTGGGACCCCAAAGGTGAGTTCGCCCCCCTGCACAAGTTCAATCCCAACCGCGTGCGCTTTATCCGCGACACCTGTGTCGATCACTTCCTGCGCGATCCGCGCGCGGTGGCGCCTTTTGGCGATTTGCGCCTGATCGACATTGGCTGTGGGGGCGGCCTGTTGTCCGAACCGATGAAGCGCATGGGCTTTGACGTTACCGGCATCGACGCCTCGGAAAAAAATATCGGCACGGCGAAGGCTCATGCGGCCGAGGTCGGGGTCGATATCCGCTATCTGGCCCAGACGGTCGAGCAGGTGGTCGCCTCCAAAGAGCCCGGTTTTGACGTGGTGCTGACCATGGAGGTCATCGAGCACGTCAATGACCCGGAAAGCTTCCTCAAGACCTGCGCCTCTCTGGTCAAGCCGGGCGGACTATTGTTCATTGCCACGCTGAACCGCACGCTGAAGGCCCACGCACTGGGCATTGTGGCGGCGGAATACGTATTACAGTGGGTGCCGAAGGGCACGCACGACTGGAACAAGTTTCTTAAGCCCGAAGAGATCGAAGGCTTCCTTGAAGGGACCGGCCTGACGCCCGACCCAGCGGTGGGGGTCAGCTACAATCCCTTCACGGCGACCTGGGCCCTTTCAAACGATACCGCCGTCAACTATATGATCGTCGCCCGGCGGGATTTGCTGTAGTTCCGTCGGTTTTCCCTCCCCCTCTCCCTGAGGGAGAGGATGGCGCGGTACGCGCCGGGTGAGGGGGATAACCTCGCACCCTCATTTCTGAACGCCCCCCTCACCCCAACCCTCTCCCTCAGGGAGAGGGGGAGGCTCTATATGACCGATACTGACCTGACTCTTGTTTCCGCCTGGAAGGGTGCCCAGACCCGCCTGAAGGCCGCCCATATCGACTCGCCGGCCATCGACGCCCGGTTGCTGCTGGAGGCGGCGACCGGCTATACGCGCACCGACATCCTGACCGATCCGTACAAGCTGCTGACGGCGGAGCAGAAGGCGACGCTCGACGACTATCTGAGCCGTCGTGAAAAGCGCGTACCGGTGGCGCGTATTCTGGGCCGCAAGGGCTTCTGGAAGCTACTGCTCGACCTGACGCCCGCCGTGCTGGTGCCGCGTCCGGAGACCGAGTGCATCGTCGATATGATCCTCAAGACGACGGAGGAGGGGCAGGCCTTTACGCTGGCCGATCTTGGCGTCGGGTCAGGGGCCATCCTGCTGTCGGTCCTGTCTGAGCGTCCGGCGGCCAGGGGCCTTGGCACCGATGTATCCGAAGAGGCTTTGGCCGTGGCGCGCGACAATGCCGCCAATCTCGGCCTCGACGGGCGCGCGGCCTTCCTGCGCACCTCGTGGGGCGCGGGCCTCGCGGATGCCAGCTTCGATTTCGTTGCCTCCAACCCGCCCTATATCCGCAGCGACGTCATCCCGACGCTTGACCCCGAAGTGCGCGACCACGACCCGCATCTGGCGCTGGATGGCGGCGAATCGGGCCTTGATGCCTATGTCGAGATGATCCCGGAAGCCTTCCGCATCCTTAAGGCCGGCGGCACGGCGTGGATGGAAATTGGCTATGATCAGTCGGCCGCGGTCGAAGACCTGATGAAAAAAGCGGGCTTTTTCAACGTGGTGACCTTTAAAGACCTGTCTGACCTGCCGCGCATCGTAGTGGGCCAAAAGCTCTCCCTGCAATAGACAGACCGTTGAAAACCGTCCGTTTCTGAAAATTTCTCTTGGAAACGGGCGGTTTTGGCGCTAACACTGCAAAGTCTCCTGCCATTGTGGACGGATTACCGGACGGCTTTTGCCGCTTCCGAGATCATGCACAGTCGAAAACGCTGTGCCCATAGGCGGAAACCTGAGCGCCTGCGTAGGGGGGCAAAGCCCGGTGCAGGCCACAGCGTGAACCCCTGAAAACGGCACACACCAACACGCAAACCCGGCACTTCATCTAAGGCCCTGCGGCATATGGCAAACAGGGCCTGCGGCACATAAACAGATTCGCCCCGCGCCTCATTCCAGCGGGGCCTTGCCCTAAACGGTTACATCGCATGAAAGATTTTCGGGGTATGAAACGGCAACGCAGCCGTAATCGCAAGCCCTCTGGTAATCAGAACAACCCCAATCGCGCCTACGAATCGAACGGGCCGGACGGGGCGAAGGTGCGCGGCAACGCGCAGACCATCTACGAAAAGTATCAGCAACTGGCCCGCGACGCCAATTCGTCGGGCGACCGCGTGCTGGCCGAAAACTACCTCCAGCACGCCGAACACTATTTCCGCCTGATCCGTCAGATGCAGCCGCAGCGTCCGGTTTCGGAATTCCTGCAACGCGACCCGTTCTCGACGGGCTTCGACTTCGATGAGGACCTCGATACCGAGGTCGAGACGACCGAAACCGAGGGCGAAACCGCTGAGTCCGAGGGCGGCGAGGGCGATCAGCCGCGTTATGACAACCGCCGCGACAGAGACCGTGACCGCAATCGCGACCGCGACCGTGACCGTGACAGAGATCGGGGCGAGCGCAATGACCGCGGTGACCGCGACCGCAATGGCGGCGACCGGGATCGCGCCTACGCCGAGCGTGGCGAAAATGGTGACGACCGCCCGCGTCGCGAAAGCCGCCGTGAACGCTATGAGCGCCGCCGTCAGCAGCGCCTGAGCGAGCAGGAGGTGTCCGTAACCTCCGGTCCGATCGCTTCGACCGAACCGCTCAACGGCGGATCTGCGCCGGCCGAAGTGGCGGGCTTTGACGTGGTCACCCCGCAAGCGGCCCCGATCGCCCCTGCGCCCGAAGCGCCTGTGGCCGAGGCTCAGCCGGAAGCCCGTGGCCGTGGCCGTCGCCGTGCGGTCGAAAGCGACGCCGCTGCCGACACCAGCCACCTGCCGGCCTTCCTGCGCGCCCCCGTGCCGGTGGCCGCCGCCGAGGCGCCCGAAGCGGTAGCGGAAGAGGGCGAAGCGCCCAAGCGTCGCACCCGCCGCAAGAAGTCGGAAGAGGCCGAGGCGTAACCCACCTCGTCACGTCTCAGGATTAAAGGCGCTCCGGACCTTCCGGGGCGCTTTTTCGTAACGCACTCCTCCCTTGTCTCTGCCGCCTGTTTGCTTTAATCGCGCAGCATGACCGAAAACGCCCCCAATCCCGCTGAATTTACCGAATTTCGTCCTGAAGCGCGCGCGCCGCGCGGCTTTGCCGACAAGCGCGCCTCACAGATCGCGGTCGAACGCCGCCTGATCGCCAAGGTCTCGGAAGTCTATGAGTCCTTTGGCTTCGAAGCGCTGCAAACCTCGGCCTTTGAATATGCCGATGCGCTGGGCAAGTTCCTGCCCGACGCCGACCGTCCCAATGTCGGCGTCTTCTCGTTGCAGGACGACGATGATCAGTGGATGGCGCTGCGCTACGACCACACGGCACCGCTGGCCCGCTTTGCGGCGCAGAACTGGGACAGCCTGCCCAAGCCCTTCCGCCGTTATGCCTTCGGGCCGGTGTGGCGCAATGAAAAGCCGGGTCCGGGCCGTCTGCGCGAATTCATGCAGTGCGATGCCGATACGGTGGGCACCGACCGCCCGGAAGCCGATGCGGAAATCATCGCTTTGGCCGTGGCCGGGTTCCGCGCCAATAATCTGCCGACCGTGCTTAAGATCAATAACCGCAAGCTGCTCAATGGCCTGCTGAGCGCGCTGGGGGCCGACTCTCCGGCGCAGCAGATGGGCGTGCTGCGTGCCATCGACAAGCTGGACCGTCTGGGTCTCGAAGGCGTCGAGCTGCTGCTGGGCGGTGGGCGCAAGGACGAGTCGGGCGACTTCACCAAGGGCGCGGGTCTGAGCGATAAGGCCATTGCGGCCGTGCTGGGCTTTGTGGCCGCGGGCCGCGACAGTGCGGGCGGTCAGGCCGAACGCGGGGCGGTGCTCGAAAAGCTGGCGGCGGTGTTGGCGGATTCGCCGGAAGGGCAGGCGGGTCTTGAGGACTTGTCGCGCATTTCGACGGCGCTGGCCGGGCTGGGTGTCTCAGAGGCCGAGGCCATTTTCGATCCCTCGATCGTGCGCGGGCTGGAATACTATACCGGGCCGGTGTTCGAGGCCGAACTGTTGATGGAAACGCGAGACGAGAAGGGCAGCCTCGTGCGCTTCGGCTCGGTCGGGGGCGGCGGGCGCTATGACGATCTTGTGGCGCGCTTCACCGGTGAGCGTGTCCCGGCGACCGGCTTCTCGTTCGGCGTGTCGCGTCTGGCGGCGGCTCTGGCTTTGGCCGAAGAGGGCGCGATCCAGCCCGTGCGTGGGCCCATTGTCATCATCGCCTTCTCCGAATCGGACATGGGTGAGTATTTCCGACTGGCGGCGGACATCCGCGCGGCGGGTCTGGCGGTCGAAGTTTACCTCGGTCGTTCGGGCATGAAGGCGCAGATGAAGTACGCCGACCGCCGTTTATCTCCGGCCGTCGTCATGCTGGGTGGCGATGAGCTGGCAAATAATACCGTCACGATCAAGGATCTGGATCAGGGGCGGCTTTTGGCCACACAAATCACGGATAACAAAGAATGGCGCGAAGCGCGTCCGGGTCAGGTAACATTGCCCCGCGCTGAGGCAATTAAACATCTGAAATCCATAGTGAATTCGTAAATAAATTTACGCAACGGCAATCCGTGTCAACGCTGTCAAAAAACGTTAACCCTTCTTAGGGTTTTTGACACAACTGCGTTAGTTAAAATTATTTTTGACACCGCGTAATAAAAGCGTTGACATGGCCCTCAAAAAACTGTTTTCTCCCTCTCAAGAGAACGGAACTTCGCCAGAGAGATGAAGTCAGTTCCCGGCGTTTCGGGGAGGAAACGCCTGCTTAACAAGGAAAGAGGCCCGGCATTGCTTATCCCCCATGCCGGGCCTCTTTTCGTTTGTTGTTTCCAGAGCTGGCGAAGCGCCAGTTTTGACGCCGATGTCAATTTCCCTTATTTCAGGGCCTTGCACGCGGCGCGTACCAGCCAGCGGATTTGCTGGGCCAGCGCCTCTTGCGGCACGGCGATCAATCGCTCCTCCAACCCGACAAACACAATGCCGTGCACCGCAGAAAACAGGGTGCGCGCCACCAGTATGCGTTCGGCCTCAGACGCCGCGGGCATAAGCGCGGTCATCGGCGCGTTCATATGACGAAAGAGCCCCAGTTGCGCCTGAATATTCCATTCGGGCAGGGCGGGATCTTTCAACCGCATTTCAAACAGGGCGCGCCACAGCTGAAGATTCTGCCGCGCAAAGTCGTAATAGGCTAGGGCAATGCCTTCCAGCACCTCAACGGGCCGTTCGGCCGTGGCTGAGGCCGCGCCGGCCTCCAGCGCTGCATCCAGCCTGACCATGGTGCGTTGCGCCAGCCGCAGCATCAGGTCGTCCATATCGGCGACGATATTATAAAGCCCCCCCAGCGCCACGCCGATGTCTGCCGCCAGTTCGCGTGCCTTGAGCGCGCCCACGCCGTTTTCGCAGATGCGTTTTTCAGCGGATTGCATCAGCGCTTCGAACTGAGCTTCGCGGCGGCGGGTCGTAGCGGTGGGGGCGTTGGACATTCTACTCGGAACCTGAAGATAAAAAAAGTTGAACATCGTTCATTTTAATATTGAACAATGTTCAAATCTATGCGACAACACAATTGTGAACGGCGTTCATAGCACATCATGTCCCCACGCGAAAGCGCTGTTCATGGATCGGATCGGAATACTCCGGGGGCGGAGTTCCGCTCCGGAGGGGAAAGGGCGGGGCCGGTGTCCCCCGGTTCCGCCCATACCTCATCAGATTTCTACCCCACGCGCGGGTCGTTCAGGGCGCGGTTTGGCTAAAATAGGGTGTTCGTCATGGTTCGTTTTAAATCGTCTTCGCGCACAATGATGGTACTGGGTGGTGCGCTGGCCTTTGCGCCGCTGGTTATGATCTACATTGTGCTGGGTCAGTTGCAGGGCGGCGTTTCTTACGCCAATGAGATGGCCGGTCACTTCACCCGCTACGCCCATCAGGCGGAAATCGGCGGCTTCCTGCTGGCCGTCGGGGCCGTGCTTCGCATCGCGGGCATTTGCTTTCCCAATAAGGACTAATACCCAACACGAAAAAGCCCCCCAGCGCAAACCGGGGGGCTTTCAGATCGGGCTGAGCGATGCGGCTTACCAGATGCGGACGCGGTCTTCCGGCTTCAGGTAATACTTGCCGCTGGTGACTCCGAAGGCCTTGTACCAATCGTCAATATTACGCATCGGGCCGATGACGCGGAATTCGGCCGGCGAGTGCGGATCGGACACCACCTGCTGACGGATGGCGTCTTCGCGGTACTTGGAGGCCCAGACGCCGGCAAAGCCGAAGAAGACGCGCTGATCGCCGGTGAAGCCGTCCAGCACCGGGCCGCCGTCCGGATGCGACAGGCGATAGGCGGTCAAGCCCATCAGCACGCCACCCAGGTCAGCGATGTTTTCGCCCATGGTCAGGCCGCCCTGCACCTTGGCACCCGGAACGGGCTCATAGGTGTCGTACTGCGCGCCGAAGACCTTGGCCTTGGCGTCGAACTTGGCCGCGTCTTCGGCGGTCCACCAGTCGCGTAAGTAGCCGTCGCCGTCCGACTTGCGGCCCTGATCGTCGAAGCCGTGGGTGATTTCGTGACCGATCACGCCGCCGATGGCGCCGTAATTGACCGCTGCATCGGCCTTCGGATCGAAGAAGGGCGGTTGCAGGATGGCGGCCGGGAAGACGATTTCGTTACGGGTTGACGAATAGTAGGCATTGACCGTCTGCGGCGTCATCCCCCATTCCAGCGGATCGACCGGCTTGTCCAGCTTGTTCAGGCTGTCGGCCCATTCGAACTCACCCGAACGCGTCACGTTGCCGAACAGGTCTCCGGCCTTGATCTCCAGCGCCGAATAGTCCTTCCACTTGTCCGGATAGCCGATCTTGACGCCGAACTTGCCGAGCTTTTCGTGCGCCTTGGCCTTGGTTTCGGCGCTCATCCAGTCGAGGCCGTCGATACGCTTGCCCATCGCCGTCTTCAGGTCGCCGACCAGCTTTTCCATCATCGCCTTGGACTCAGCGGGGAAATAGCGTTCGACATAGGCCTTGCCCAGCGCTTCACCCAGAGAGCCTTCGGTCACCGAAATCGCGCGCTTCCACAGGGGACGCTGCGCCTTGGCACCGGACAGGTCGCGCGAATTGAACTCCCAGGCGCGGGTTGAGAAGCGCTCCGACAGATAGGGCGCGGCCTCATTGACCGTCTTGAAGGTCTGCCACGCCTTGATCGTTTCCAGCGGCGTGTCGGCATAGACCTTGGCGATCTTGGGGAAGGCGGTGTTCTGGGCGACGACGATCTTCTTCGCCTTGTCGAGCTTGGCCGCCTTGAAGAAGGTGGGGAAGTCAAAGCCCGGCGCGAAGGCGGCGATCTCTTTGGCCGTCATCGGGTTATAGGTCTTGTCGTCGTCGCGGCTTTCGATGCGCGTCCACGACACCTTGGCGATTTCGGTTTCAAAGGCCACGATGTCCTTGGCCGTCTTGGCCGCGTCCGGATAGCCGACCATGCGCAGCACGTCGGTCACATAGGCTTCGTAGAGCGCCTTCTTCTCCTTGAAGCTGTCTTCCAGATAGTAGTTGCGGTCCGGCAGGGTCAGGCCCGACTGGAACATGTAGAGAATGTTGATTTGCGGGTTCTTCTGGTCATCGAAGATGGCCGGGGCAAAGACGGAAGCGCCGAACTGACCCATCACACCGCCCATATAGGCGGCCATGTCGGACTTGGTTTTGATGGCGCGGATCTTGGTCAGATTGGGGGCCAGTGGCGCGATGTCGAGCGCGTTGCGCGTTTTGACGTCCATCATCGAGTTATAGAGGTCGGCGATCTTCTTGTCGTCGCCGGTCAGGCCGGGCTTGGTCGCCAGTTCGTCGATGATCGCCTTCAGACGGTTGTCCGACAGGTTACGCAGCGCCGCGAAGGCCCCGTAAGAGGTGCGGTCGGACGGGATGACAATGGCGTCGATGGCCTTGCCATTGGCGTGGCGGAAGAAGTTGTCACCCGGATTGACCGAGGTATCCATGCCCTTCACGTCAAAACCCCAGGTGCCAAACGTCTGGGCGACAGTCGAGTCGGAACCCGTATCACCGCCGGTCAGGGTGTCCGCTTTCAGGCCCAGCGAATCGAGAGAGGAGAGGCTTTGCAGGAAGCAGTGATCGTCGAGGCAGGTACGATCTTCGGCCTGCGCCGCTGCCGTGAAGAGGCTGAGCGAAAGGGCCGTGGTCAGCAGGATAGTTTTACGCATGGTGTTTCCGGGACTAGAGGATGCGGTTGCGGTTTTTGGTTGGCAGATGGGTTCATTTGCAACGAGGCGGTAAGATGGCGCATTTTTTGCCGCGCGTCTCATAAATTTTCTTTCATAATCGCGTGGCATGGGTCACCTTGACCGACAAGGGAAATCGGTTGTTTTGAGATGAGGGAAAATCGCCTTGGTGACGAATCTTCTGCCTGAAGGCAGCGCGCAGCAGGTTGCGCACGCCGGCACGTCATCGTCGGGGATCGCCTTTCTGATAGCCGCGGCGGTGTTCGTACCCTTCTTCCTGCGTTTTCGCGTGTCGCCGGTTCTGGGCTTTCTGCTGGTTGGTGCGCTTCTGGGGCCGTTCGGTCTGGGGCGGCTTGAAGACCTGGTGCCCTTTCTGTCGGTCTTCACGATTTCGCAGACGCAGGACGTGCATCAGCTGGCGGAGCTGGGCGTTGTCTTCCTGCTGTTCTCCATCGGGCTGGAACTGACCTGGGAGCGTCTGAAGGCGCTGCGTCGCATGGTGTTTGGTCTGGGCGTGCTTCAGATTGTTCTCAGTGCGGCCGTCCTGACCGGACTGTTCCTGCTGATCGGGCGCAGCCTCGGCGGGGCGGTGGCCGTCGGTATGGGGCTGGCCCTGTCGTCCACGGCCATGGTCATGCCGGTGCTGGCCGAACGCAAACGCCTCAATTCGCCGACCGGGCGCAGCGTCTTTGCCGTCTTGCTGGCGCAGGATCTGGCCGTCGCGCCCATACTGATCACCGTGGTGGTGCTGGCGTCGGGCGGCAGTTCCTTCGGCATCAGCGGGCTTTTGACCCTCATCCCGGCGGTGGTGGCGATGGCGCTGCTGGTCATCGGCGGGCGCCTTCTGATGCGGCCACTGTTCCGTTCGGCAGCCATGGCCAAGAGCGCGGAACTGTTTATGGCCGCCTGTTTCCTCGTCGTGCTGGTCTCCGGGCAACTGGCTGTGTGGGCGGGCTTAAGCATGGGACTAGGCGCCTTTATCGCCGGGGTGCTGCTGGCCGAAACCGAGTATCGCCGCGAAATCGAAATGATGGTGGAACCGTTCAAGGGCCTGCTGCTGGGCCTGTTCTTCGTGACGGTGGGGGCGCGTCTCGACTTTGCGGCGGTGATGTCGGAGCCCGTGCTGGTGCTGGGCCTGACGCTCGGCCTGATCCTGCTGAAGGTGGCCGTTGTGGCCCCTCTGGCGCGCGGCTTTGGCCTGAGCTGGCGCGGGGCGGTAGAGGCGGCGCTGGTGCTGGCGCCTGCCGGGGAATTTGCCTTCGTGATTATTGATGAGGCCGTGGGTCGCAAGCTGGTGCCGGTTGGTTTTGGTCACGCGGTGATCGTCTCGGCCATTGTCAGCATGTTCCTGGTGCCGCTGCTGGCCGGGATCGGGGCGCGCTTCAACCGCAAGACCGCCGCGGCGGAGGTGGCGACCAGCGTCGCCCCGGCGCACGTCTCCGAACAGGTCGATGTGCTGGTGGTGGGTTATGGCCGTGTGGGTGAGCTTGTGGCCGACATGCTGCGCCGTCACGACATCTCATTCGCCGTAATCGACGCCAATGCGCGGGTGGCGTCACGGGCGCGTAAGGACGGGGTCGAAGCCTGGTACGGCGACGCCTCGCACCCGGACATGCTGCACCGTATGGGCATAGACAATGTGCGCGCCGTGGTGGTCACGGTGTCAAATGCGGCCTTTACCGACTCCGTGGTCACCGCCGTGCGTCAGGTGCGTCAGGATGTCGGCCTGATCGCCCGTGCGCGTGACGCCAACCACGCCGAAAAACTCTACGGACTGGGCGTGACCGACGCCGTGCCGGAAACCATCGAGGCCTCGTTGCAACTGGCGGAAAATACGCTGGTAGATCTGGGCGTACCGATGGGGCTGGTGCTGGCCTCGGTGCACGAAAAGCGCGATGAATTCCGTCAGGACCTGCTCAAATACGCCCCCGACGGCCGTGTCCCGCGCATCCTGCGCACCACCAAACGCAGTATCAGGGCGGTAGAGGGGTAGAGTGTTTGCCACGAAAAAACGAAACGAAGTGCTTCATTTTCGTGCTTTTCGTGGCTAATAATCAATCCGCCTGACGGTGCGCTTCCAACCGCTCACGCAGGCTGTCGATCTCGGCAAAGAAGCGCTTGCGGATTTGGGACGCGAACGGCCAAAGCCGTCGCTTGGCGACGGCGGAAAAGCCGGAATTAATCCGTTTCGCGTCCATGAGCTTCCAGTCGTTCACGCAGGCTGTCGATCTCGGCAAAGAAGCGCTTGCGGATTTCGGACGCGAACGGATTATCGCGTTCGATCGACATAAACAGCTCGTCGGAATCGCCCTGCACCAGACCGACCCCCTGCATCATCAGGTCGTAGGAGCGCGTGGTGTGCACACGCGGCAGGGGCTCAAGGCCGCTTAAGACCTTGGCGATCATGTGCGTCAGGCCCTGCACCGCAGCCAGAGCGCGATCGTGGATTTCCGGCGTGGCGATCGAGACCTTCAGGTCCAGCGTCTTTTCCAGAAAACGCACAATCGGGTTCAGGTGCCGCACGCGCACCGGGCAGACGACGATTTCCATATCGTGGATGCCGTAGCGCGCCGATTGCGGCCCGAACAAAGGGTGGGTGCACAGGATCGACACCTGCGGCGGCAGCACTTCCTGAAGCCAGGCCGCAGGCTTGACCTTGACCGAACCTACGTCGATGACCAGACCGTTGAGGGGGACGTGCGGCGCGATCTTTGCCGCCAGGTCCTTCAGCGTGCGGATGGGCGTGGCAAGGATGACCACCTGACAGGCCGCCGCTTCTTCGAGCGACACCAGCGAGACATTGTGACGTTTGGCGTAGGCTTTCGCCTCAGGCGAAGGGTCGCAGGCCAGAATGTCGAAATAGGGCGCCAGATGACGCACGATCAGCCGCCCGAAGGCCCCCAGCCCGAACAATCCGAGTTTATGAACCTGTTTCACTGTCTGCGCCGCTTTTAGTTCTGGTCTTTTGAAAGGCAGGGCAGTTAGCACGTTCACGCCGACGCGGCGAGAATAAACGCGCTTTGGCGGTGTAATTAGACGGATTTTGCTGTTTTGAGGGTTTCGTGTGCAATGATTTTGCACGGGATGGCAAAAAATTGCCAGAAAGTTTCCAGTGACACAAATGAAACAGGTTGCCAATGCAACAACATGGCAACCTGTTTCAAACAATACTAAACGATTGATTTCGTTTTGTCTTACCAGCCGCCGAACAGGCCGCCTTTTTTCTTCTGTTCCTTTTCACGCTCTGTGGCGCGTTGCTCCAGCCCCTTCTGCAGCGGCGTTTTGGGCAACTCATCAAGGGTCAGCTTGCCGTCCTTATTGGCGTCGAGCAGTCGGAAGCGCTGGGACGTGGCGCGCGTCCATTCTTCAGTTGTGATGCGGTAATCGAAATTGGCATCGGCGGCGCGGATGGGCTGCGGTTCATTGATCAGACTGAACTGCGCGGCCCCCTGCACGCTCTTGACGTAACGGTTGGCGGCCGCCGTCTTGTCGCTTTCATCACTGGGGCGCGGGTTTTTGGGCTGCGCCACCAAAGGGCTGAAACCGGTGATTTCGGGGGCCAGTTCCGTTTCGTAGAAGGTGTTGTCCTGCGACGTGATAACGCCCTTGCCGTCACGGTCCACGATGGCAAAAAAGCGCAGGGCGTCGGCCAGAAACTCATCCGGGCTCAGGGCACCATCCTTATTCGTATCAGCTCCCGCAAACCATAGGGCAACGGGGTAGGGGTCTTTCAGCGGGGCTTTGAAGACTTCGCCCGACGGGCTGAAGAAGACGGCTTGTCCGACGGTGCGACCACTGGGCATTTCAGGCGGCGCTTCGCCCGTGGGCGGCGGAGCCGAGCGCGGGGGCTGCGCCATGGCCGAACCGGCGACACACGTGATCAGAAAGCCGCAAAGTAAAATTTTTTTCAGGGTCATGACTCTGGTTCCGCCGATTTGGGTCTGTTGTCGGGTCTCTATGTGATTTTTAGATGGTGTGATTATGGCGTGACTGACATGCAAGGGGAAAATTTCGTGCCTCTGCGATCCGGCGTTTTTGCCGGGCGGAAAGTTTGTCCGGATTTATGTAAGGGCTGTATTGAAGGGGCGGTCAAAAGCATTGAATAAGGCAAAATTGCGCCTAATTATGTAATATATTGAAATTGTTATTAAATAAATGCCTTGTTAATTGAGAATTGCTTCCGTTTTTGCGCTTGCCAATCCAGGTGAGTACTTGAACGGAGATGACTGATGCAGATTGGATCAATGTCGACCTCCGCCATGTCGCAAATGCACGCGAAGATGTTTTCGAAGATCGACGCAAACAGCGACGGCGGAATAACGCTGGAGGAAATGACCGCCTCCGCCAGCGAAAAGACGAAAGGCAAGGGCGGCACAGAAGACAGTGCGAAGATCTCGGAACGCTTTGCCAGTATGGACAGCAACAGCGATGGCTCGGTAAGCGAAGAGGAAGGCCTAAGTTTCTTCCAGAGCCAGATGTCGTCACAAACGATGAGCGGCATGTTGCAGGCTCAGGAAGGCGGGCAGGGTCGGCCCATGGGCCCGCCGCCAGGCGGCGCGACCGGAGGTAGCGGTGGTCAGAAACCGGCGACCTTCGACGAACTCGACACCAATCAGGACGGTTCGGTCAGTCTCGATGAAATGCTGGCCTCGTCTGAGAGCGATGAAACCGAAGATACGGAAGACACCGACGAAACCGCGCGCCTTACCGAACTGTTCTCAAAGATGGATACCGATGGCGACGGCTCGGTCACCGAGAGCGAGAAATCGACCTTTGATGAAAAGATGCGCGCCGAAGGCCCGCCGCCTCCGCCTATGGAGGCTTTTGCTCAGACCTCTGAAAGCGAAGACACCGCATCGTCGGCGACAGGTACGACCGTCGATGAGGGCACTGCGGCCAAGCTCGCCGCGCTGACGGCTCAGTGGATGCAGTCCATGGCCGCTGTGCTGGCGGAACAGGCGAAAAATCAGACGCCTGTGTCGGTTGCGGCCTAAAGCACATTCCGAAAAGTGTGCAACGGTTTTGGCTTCCCCGAACTCCGTTTCGGAATCAAATGCGCGACCAAGCAAAATGTTAGAGCGGGATTTCGATTCGACCTGAACGAAATCCGCTCTAGTCGGACGCGGGCAGGTAGAAGGCCTGCCCGTTCAGCTACGGTTCAGGAACTGAGGTGCTTGATGGGCTCACAACACGGAGAAAACCCCATGCGCCGCCTGATTTCCCTTTTCGCCCTTACCCTGATTTGCGGCCTGTCCGCCGGGGCCGCCTCGGCTCAGGACAGTTATGGTGGTGGTCGTTGGCAGGATCGTGACGATGACCGTCGCTGGGGCGGTCTGCCGTCCGGCTCTTACCGCGAAAGTTGCCGGGATATTGAACTGCGGGGAGATGTGCTGTCGGCGCGCTGCCGCGCCAAGAGCGGTTATTATAACTATACGACCCTGTCCTTGCGCGATTGCCGCGGCGGTTCTGTCGAAAACGACCGGGGCAATCTGCGCTGTGAAGGCGGCCGGTACGGCGGTGACTGGGGGGGTAATGGGGGCGGTGGTGGTGGCTGGAACGACAGCCGTCTGCCAGAGGGTAACTATTTGCAAACCTGTCGCGATATCCGGGTGGAGGGTGACCGCCTGACGGCGCGCTGCCGGATGCGCGAAGGCGGCTATAGCTATACGGATATACGCCTGCGTGAATGCCGCGGCGGGCGCGTTGAAAACCTCAATGGCACCCTGCAATGCGAAGGCGCCGGCTATAGCGGCGGGCGTCTGCCGGCCGGCAATTATCGCGATACCTGCCGCGACATCTCGCTACAGGGCGACCGGCTTACGGCACGCTGCCGCGACAAATGGGGCGATTACCGCCTGACGGCCCTGTCGTTAAGCGATTGCAATGGCGGACAGGTCGAAAACAGCAATGGCAATCTGGTTTGCCGCGGCTGGTAAAAGAAAAGAGGCCGGGCGCCGGACCCGGCCTCTCGCCTTTACTGGAAGGTTTCCGCGATTTGCGCGACGGTCGGCCCGCCGCCATACTTGTTGGGGCCCTCAGTGCCTTTCAGGCAATAGAAGACCAACAGGACAATGCCGCCGATCAGCGGCACCAGGCTGATCAGCAGCCACCAGGCGCTGCGATTGGTGTCATGCAGACGGCGAAAGCTAAGGGCAAGGCTGGGCAGGAACAGGCCCAGCGATATCAGCAATTGCAGGGTGGAAAAAATACCAAAGCTGCCGTTTGCACGTTCTGAAATGCTCAACGCGGCCGGAACCAGAATGACGATGAACTGAAACAACGCAAACCACCAGAATTCAGACCGCGTGGCGCGCCCCGAAAACGTGGCGTAGTTCTTCAGACCGCTTTTAACCGCTTCGACAAAGCCCATGTGTTGCCCCTTGTAAACAGACGCCCCTGTGACGCTAGGTAAGACTATAAGGGCAGGTGCGCGGGTGTGGAAAACCCGAAAATGTTGAACAGGTGTCGCCGGTCAGGTTCGGGCGGGCAAAGGTCCGTCAGGCATTGCGTCTGGCGGTGATCCGCCGCACCCTCAAGGATCACCGCCTGCGTCATCACCTATATCCGTACATTCTCAAGTGCGCCGCCCCAGGTGGTGCGCCAGCGGCGCTTGATGAGGCTCAGGCCGCCGAAGGCGATCAGGGCCAGCGCCGCAAAGCCAATCAAGCCCGGCTGATAGGACCCCAGAGCCTGTTTTGACAGGCCCAGACTGGTGGCCAGATAGAAGCCGCCGATGCCGCCAAACATGCCGACAAGGCCGGTCATCACGCCGATTTCGGCGCGAAAGCGCTGCGGCACCAGTTGAAATACCGCGCCATTGGCCATGCCTAGCGCCCCCATACCCACGATCAGGAACAACAGGGCGGTGAATTCGGTCGGCAGGCGGAAGCTGATGATGATGAGGGCAATCGCCGCGACCACGTACATGATCGACAGGGTGCGGATGCCGCCGATGCGGTCGGCAACGCTGCCCCCCACCGGCCGGAACAGCGAACCGGCAAAGACGCAAGCCGCGGTAAAAAAGCCGGCCTTGACCGGATCGAGGCCGTATTCAGTGTTGAAATAGATGTTGAGCGAGGAGCTGAGGCCCACAAAGCCGCCAAAAGACACGCCGTAGAACAACAGGAACCACCACGCATCCTGTTGTTTTAGGACGCCAAAATACTGATCCAGACGCTTGGGGGCGGGCGGATTGGGCGCATCCTTGGCAAACAGCATATAAAAGATAAAGGCGGCGATCAGCGGCAGGGCCGCCAGACCGAAGACCGTGCTCCAGCCAAAGGCCTTGGCCAGCGACGGCGCAAACAGCGAGGCGAACACCGTGCCGGAATTGCCCGCACCGGCAATGCCCAGAGCCACGCCCTGATACTGTGGCGGATACCAGCGCGATGCCAGGGGCAGGGCGACCGCAAACGACGCCCCGGCGACGCCCAGCACGCCGGCCAGCATCAGCACACCGGCATAGGAGTCGATTTTCAGCACAAAGGCCGCCAGCAGCCCGCCAATGACGATGGCCTGAGCGATTGCGCCCGTCGTCTTGGGGCCAATACGATCGACCATCACCCCCGCCACCAGCCGTAGCAAGGCCCCGGTCAGGATGGGCACGGCAACCATGAAGCCCTTTTGCGCCGGGGTGAGGCCCAGATCGCTGGCGATCTGCACGCCCAGAGCGCCCAGCAGCACCCAGACCATGAAGCTCATGTCGAAATAGAGAAAGGCCGAGACCAGCGTAGGCGCGTGTCCGGCTTTGAGGAAGTCTTTGGAAATCATGGATAAACCTGCGGCGTCGATCCGGGCAGTGCAAAGGCCACCGCGGCAATGGGGAGACTTTTTCGGGTGAAGACGACGGTCCGGTTCGTTCCGGAGGCTGACCGCCGTTGGCCAGTTCCCCAATCGCTGGCCAAAGGCTAAGTCACTCAGGCAGACCCTGTCAAGGTGCGATTTTGCGTTGCGGGAAAGGTCAAAATTTTTCGCTTGCGCCCGGCGGCAGGTTGGCATTAGCCGTAGGAGCAGAATCGACGCCCCGCAGCGCGGTGGGGTGTACCCGATACCCTCTCCCTGCCGGATAATTCCCCGTGAATGTGCTGATCATCGATCCCGACGACGCGCGTGCGGCCCTTGTGGCCGAGGGCTTGCGGCTGGACGACAGCCTGCATGGCGCGACCCTGCACATCTGGCCGCGCTTTGAGCTGGCCCGCCTTAGCGAGATCAACCCGGACATGGTCATCATCGCCTGCGAAAGCCCGGATCGCGATACGCTGGATGCGCTTCAGATCGCCCATGAACACGCGCCGCGCCCTGTGGCCATGTTTGTGGACCGTTCGGATGCCAATACGACGGCGCAGGCGCTGGAGGCCGGGGTGGCGGCCTATGTGGTGGACGGCTATGCACCCAATCGTGTGGCCTCCATCCTGTCGGTGGCGGCGCATCGTTTCAACCTGATGCAGACCCTGCGCCATGACCTGTCGAAGGCGCGGGCCGATCTGGCGGCGCGCAAGACCATTGACCGCGCCAAGGGGGTGCTGATGACCTCACGCGGGATCGGCGAAGAGGAGGCCTATCGCCTGATGCGCAAGCACGCCATGGACTCAGGCCGCCCCATCGCGGCCATCGCCGAGGACATCCTCGCCATTTCCGACCTGCTGAAGAAGAGGGACGACGGATGCTGAGTGTACGTATCGGTTTCAGCCCGCTCAACGACGCCGCTCTGGTCGTGCTGGCCGAAGCGCTGGGCTTTTATAGCGCGGAAGGGCTGGATGTTTCGCTCAGCCGCGAAGCCAACTGGTCGAATATTCGGGACAAGCTGTCCTACGGCCTGCTGGATGGTGCGCATGTGCTGGCGACGTTGCCGCTGGCGCGCGGGCTGGGGCTTGGGCCCGCCATCGGGCACATCATCGCGCCCATGGCGCTGGGGGCCAATGGCAATTCGGTGGTCATCTCCTCCAAGCTGAAAGAGGTGTTCGAAGGGCTGGGGGCCTCGACCCTGCTGGAGTCGGCGCGCGCCCTGCGGCTGGTGATCCAGCACCGGCGCGCCGTCAGCGAAGGCAAGGTGACCTTGGCCATTCCGTTCAACTATTCGCCGCACCATTTCGTGCTGCGCCACTGGCTGGCAGCGGGGGGGATCGACCCCGACCGGCAGGTGCAATGGGTGGTTCTGCCGCCGTCGCGCATGGCCGATCATCTGCGCGACGGCGTGATTGACGGTTTCTGCTCTGGCTCCCCCTGGCCGCAGATGGCGGAGTTGAACGGGAATGGGGTTGTGCTGTTCTCAGACCCGGCCTTCTGGACGCTGAAGCCCGAAAAGGTGCTGGCTCTGCGCGGCGTCTGGGCCGAAGAGCATCCTGAGGCGGCCGTAGCCCTGACGCGCGCCCTGTTGCGGACCGGGCAGTGGGCGACTGATCCGGCTCATGCCGACGAACTGGCCCTGATCCTCAGCCGTGAGGCCTATGTGCGCGCGCCGCTGGAGGCTATTCAGGCGGCGCTGGCTCCCGGCGGGGCGGGTTTGATTCTTGATCCGCAGACGGCGACCTTCCCGTGGATCAGCCACGCCAAATGGTTCATCGGGCAGTTTGTGCGCTGGGGCCTGACGGAGGGGAGTCACGATTTCGACGCCATTGCGCGACGGGTCTATCGCCCGGACCTGTGGCGGCAGGCGGCGGCCCCGCTCGGCCTGTCCCTGCCGTTCGAGGATGAGAAGGACGAGGGCGGGGCCGATGCACCGTGGATGTTACCGGCCGCGCCCGATCCGGTCCTGATGCCGCCCAATACCCTGTTCGACGGGGGCGTGTTCCGGGTCAGACGGCCATAGGTTTTGGCGGCTGAATCCCAATCTCGCAGGCGCAAAAATCGCCGATTGACAGGGCGCGCGTCCTGTGGCCCAATAAAACTACGGATCAAGGTCGATCCACGACATTTGCTCAGAGGTGCCAACGGCGGCGCGTTTGAGCCTTCATCGGACAAAGATGTCCCGCACTCCTGAAACGCTTTGGCGTCAAAGGAGTGCGGGATTTTTTTTGGCCCAATTCCCACGCGCTCGCATTGGAGCAACCCCATGGCCTTTCATTCTGAGCCTGTGGCCAAACCCCGGATCGTCGTCATCGGCGCGGGCATGGCCGGTGGCCGTATCGTCGAAGAGATTCTCAAACGCGATGATCGTATGTTCGACATTTCGATCATCGGTGCCGAGTCTTGCGCCACCTATGACCGCATCCAGCTCTCGCCGGTGCTGGCGGGCGAAAAGACGTTTGAACAGATCGTCACCCATTCGCAGGACTGGTACGATCTCAATGGCGTGAAGACGCACTTCGGCTGTTGGGTGCAGGGCATTGACCGCGATGCCCGGCGGGTGGTGCTGCACGACGGTCAGACGATCAGTTACGACTATCTGATCCTCGCTACCGGTTCCGACCCGATCCGCCTGCCTCTGCCCGGTGCAGATTTGTCAGGCGTCGTGGCCTTTCGCGACCTGCACGACGTCGATCTGATGCAGAAGGCGGCGGAGGCAGGCGGTGAGGCGGTGGTCATCGGCGGCGGGCTTCTGGGCCTAGAGGCCGCCTATGGTCTGGCCAAACGCGGCATGAAGGCCACGGTTATCCATCTGGTCGATGTGCTGATGGAGCGGCAACTCGATGAGGCCGCCGGGCGGTTGCTGGAAAAGGCGCTGGCCGAACGCGGTGTGTCGGCTGTGCTGAATGCGCAGTCCGAGGCCATACTGGGCGAAACCCACGTAGAAGGGTTGAAACTCAAGGACGGGCGCGTGATTCCGGCCTCGCTGCTGGTCATGGCGGTGGGTATCCGCCCGCACGTGGAACCGGCGAAGTCAGCCGGTCTGACGGTCGAGCGCGGCATCGTCGTCGATGACCAGATGCGCACCAGCGACCCCTTCATCTTTGCGGTCGGCGAATGCGTGCAGCACCGCGGGCAGTGCTACGGCCTTGTGGCGCCCATCTGGGACATGTGCCGTACGCTGGCCGATGTGCTGACCGGCAAGAACCCGCAGGCGGCCTATCTGGGCTCGGAACTGGCGACGCGGCTTAAGGTCTCCGGCGTCGATCTCTATTCGGCCGGGCAGTTCAACGGCGGCGACGGTTGCGAAGACATCGTGTTCCGTGACCCGGCGCGCGGCGTCTATAAGCGCATCGTCATCAAGAATGACCAGCTTGTGGGCGCGGTGCTGTTTGGTGAGGCGGCGGACGGCGGCTGGTATTTCGACCTGATCAAAAAGGGCGAAAGCATTGGTGAGATTCGTGACACCCTGATCTTCGGTCAGGCGGTGACGGAGGCACTGGCCGGCGTGGACCCTAACGCCGCCGTTGCGGCATGGCCCGACGACACGGAAGTGTGCGGCTGCAACGGCGTAAGCAAGGGTATGGTGGTCGCGGCCATCAGCGGCGGCGCGGACACGCTGGATAAGGTGCGCGGCTGCACCAAGGCGTCGGCGTCGTGCGGCTCGTGCACCGGCATTGTCGAACAGTTGCTGAAGGTCACTCTGGGCGATGCCTTCAAGGCGCAGACCGGCCCCAAGCCGATGTGCAAATGCACGCATCATGGCCACGCGGTCGTGCGTCAGGCGATCGTCGAGCAGGCGCTGAAGACCATCCCGGATGTCATGCAGGCGCTGAAATGGGAGACGCCGGATGGCTGTTCCTCGTGCCGCCCGGCGCTGAACTACTACCTCCTGTGTGCGTGGCCGCGTGAGTATCAGGACGATCCGCGTTCGCGCTTCGTCAATGAGCGTAACCACGCCAATATTCAGAAAGATGGCACTTATTCGGTCGTGCCGCGCATGTGGGGCGGCGTCACCTCGGCCAGGGAGCTGCGCGCCATTGCCGATGTCGTCGATAAGTTCAACCTGCCCATGGTCAAGGTGACGGGCGGGCAGCGCCTCGATATTTTCGGCGTCAAAAAAGAGGACCTGCCCGCCGTCTGGGCCGATCTCAATGCCGCCGGTATGGTCTCAGGCCACGCCTATGCCAAGGCACTGCGCACGGTGAAAACCTGTGTCGGGTCGGAATGGTGCCGCTTCGGAACACAGGACTCGACGGGGCTGGGTATTCGGCTGGAGCAGGACACCTGGGGTTCCTGGATGCCGCACAAGTTCAAGATGGCGGTCTCAGGCTGCCCGCGGAACTGCGCCGAGGCGACGATCAAGGACTTCGGCGTCATCTGCGTCGATTCCGGCTATGAACTGCACGTGGGCGGCAATGGCGGCATTCACCTGCGCGGGACGGACCTGTTGTGCAAGGTGGCGACCGAGGTCGAGGCCCGCGAATACTCGATGGCCTTTGTACAGTTCTACCGCGAAGACGCCTGGTATCTGGAGCGCACCGCGCCGTGGATCGAGCGTGTGGGCCTTGAGGCGATCAAGGCCAGACTGTTCGATGAAGAGGCCCGCAAGGCCCTGATGGCGCGCTTTCTGGAGTCACAGGCCGTGTTTCAGGTCGATCCGTGGGCGGAGCACGCCCCTCAGTCCGAACCGGCCAAGGTGTTTTCACCGCTTGCGGATCTGCGCAGCGAAAAGAAGGAGATAGCGCGATGAGCGGCGATCTGGCTTTGCAAACGCCACCGCTGACGTGGCTGGATGTCGGGGCGGCGGCGGAGGTGCCGTATCAGGGGGCCCGGCGGGTCGAGACGGACAAGGGGGCCATCGCCGTCTTTCGTACCGTGGATAATGACTATTACGCCGTGATGGACAAATGCCCGCACAAGGGCGGTCCTTTGTCCGAAGGCATCGTGCACGGTCGTCATATCGCCTGTCCGTTGCACAACTGGTCGTTCAGCCTCGAAACAGGCGAGGCCGTCGGGGCCGATGCGGGGAAGGGCTGTACGCCCACCGTGCCGCTGAAGATCGAAAACGCCCGGATCTTGCTGGGACTGCGTTAAACCCCTTTCCCTCAAGGGAGAGGGGGAGAGGTTCAATGACCACCACCCAATCTACCACCTGTCCCTATTGCGGCGTCGGTTGCGGCGTCGAAGCGACGCTTGCTGGCCGTCAGATGACCGTGCGGGGCGATGGGGCGCATCCGGCCAATCAGGGGCGGCTCTGTTCCAAGGGCACGGCGCTCGGCAAGACCTTCGGACTGGAGGGGCGATTGCTCAGCCCGCGCCGTCGCACGCCACAGGGTTTTGTCGATACAACATGGGACGCGGCGCTTAGCGAGGTGGCCCGGCGTTTCCGCGACATCATCGCCGAACACGGGCCGGATGCCGTGGCCTTTTATGTCTCCGGTCAGTTGCTGACCGAAGACTATTACGCGGTCAACAAGCTGGCCAAGGGCTATATCGGTACCGCCAATATCGACACCAATTCGCGCCTGTGCATGAGTTCGGCGGTGGCCGCCCACAAACTGGCCTTCGGGGCCGATCTGGTGCCGGGGGTCTATGACGATCTGAGCGAAGCCGATCTGCTGGTCTTCAGCGGCCACAATGCCGCCTGGACGCACCCGGTCCTCTATCGTCGCATCGAGGCGCGTCAGGATCAGTTCCGCGTCTGCATAGACCCGCGCCGCACCGATACGGCCAAGGCGGCCAACCTGCATCTGATGATCCGCCCGCAGACGGATGTGCGCCTGTGGAATGGCCTGTGCGCGCACCTGATCGCGCGTGATGCGCTCGATCATGACTTTGTGGATCAGCATACGCAGGGCTTTTCACGCCTGATGGCCGCGCTCGCCGCCGACGATCAGAGCCTTGAGGCCGTGGCCGCGGATTGTGGTATCTCGCCGGCCGATCTGAAGACGTTTTATGATGCCTTTCTGCACACGGATAAGGTGGTGAGCTTGTTTTCCATGGGCTCCAACCAGTCGTCGCAGGGCGTGCACAAGGGGCTGAGCCTGATCAATGCCCACCTCCTGTCGGGCAAGATCGGCAGGCCGGGGGCTGCGCCGTTTTCGATCACGGGGCAGCCCAATGCCATGGGGGGGCGCGAAGTGGGCGGGCTGGCCAATATGCTGGCCGCGCATATGGATTTCGATGACGCGTCGAGAGCCCTTGTGCAACGCTACTGGGGCTCACCGACCCTTGCGCCCAAACCCGGCCTGAAGGCCGTCGATATGTTTGAGGCGGTGCGCACGGGCAAGATCAAGGCCATCTGGATCATGGCCACCAACCCCATGGTGTCCATGCCCGACGCCAACCGCATCCACGAAGCCTTGTCGAACTGCGAACTGGTGGTCGTGTCGGACGTTATGACGCGCACCGATACGATGGATATGGCCCATATCCAGCTTCCGGCAGCCGCCTGGGGCGAAAAGGACGGCACGGTGACCAATTCCGAGCGCGTCATCTCGCGGCAACGCGCTCTGACCGAGCTGCCGGGGCAGGTGCGCCCGGACTGGGCCATCATTGCCGAGGTGGCGCGGCGGATGAACCCGGATTGGGCGCAGGCCTTTGACTGGGCCGGGCCGGATGAGGTGTTTGCCGAGCACGCCGGGCTGACGGCCTTTGAAAACAACGGGCAGCGTTTTTTCGATCTGGGCGGCCTCTGTGGCATGTCAAAGGCGCAATACGACGCGCTGATGCCGGTGCGCTGGCCCTTTCCGGCCGATGGCCTGCCGGCGACGCGCCTGTTCGCCGATGGGCGTTTCAACACGCCGAATGGTCGGGCGCGGCTGGTGCCGCCGGTGGTGCGCGGCCCGGCTCAGCCGCCGACGCCGGACTTTCCGTTCAGTTTCAATTCGTGCCGCGTGCGTGACCACTGGCACACGATGACGCGCACGGCGCTGGCGCCGGAACTGAACCGCCATATCACCGAGCCGACGCTGGACATCCACCCGAAGGATGCGCGGCGGCTGGGGATACGTGACGGACGGCTGGCGGTTGTGACGACGGCGCAGGGCGAGGCCATCTATAAGGCGCGCGTGACCGACGATGTGCGCGTCGGCAACCTGCACGCCCCGATGCACTGGACACAGCAGTTCGCGCCCTTTGGTCGCTCAAACCCGCTGATCAATCCGGCGGTCGATCCGTTGTCCGGGCAGCCGGAGTTCAAGCACACCCCGGCGCAGGTGCGGGCCTTCGGGGAGGTCTGGCATGGTTTTCTGATGGTGCCGCGCGATTTCGACGGCGCGCCGCCTGTGTTTCAGCCGGATACGGTCTGGCGTCGCACCGCCTATGCCCACGCAGATGGCTATGAGATGGCGGGCACGGGCGCGCCGGATAGCGCGGACTTTGACGCCACGGCGACGCTTGAGGACCCGACGAGCGGCATCCGGCGTCAGGTGCGCGTCGAAAACGACCGCCTGACGCGGGTATTGTTCATAGCACCGATCCACAAAAAACTGCCGCCGCGCGACTGGCTGCTGGAGTGCTTCGGAGAGCCGGAACTGAGCGCGCCACAGCGTGCGGCGCTGCTGATCGGGCGGATGCCGGGCGTGTCGGACAAGGGCCGTATAATCTGCGCCTGCAACAGTGTGGGCGAAAACGCCATCCTGGCCTGCATAGACGATGGCGCGGCTACGGTCGAAGCGATCGGCGACGCGACGCGCGCCGGCACGGCCTGCGGCTCGTGCAAGGGCGAACTGAAACAATGCCTGTTGCGCCACGCTGAGGGCTTAAAAAAGGAAACGGTGCAAGCCTGAGACAGGCCCAAACACAAAAAAAACGCCGCCCGATCTTTGCGGGCGGCGTTTTTTTCATGGACGACTGTCTCAGGGCTGATTGTTTCAGGCCGGTTCGGCCAGCGGGACGGGTGCGTGATCGTGAGCTTCGAGGAAGCTGACGATGCGACGGCGGCATTCGACAAACTGCGCATCCTGCATGACGACCTTACGGTCTCGCGGGCGGGGCGTCTTCACGTCCACGATCTCCCCGATGCGCGCCTTCGGGCCATTGGTCATCATCACCACACGATCGGCCAGCAGAACGGCTTCATCCACATCATGTGTGATCATCAGCACGGTTGAGCGGATGCGTTCGTGCAGTTCCATCACCGTATCCTGAAGGTGGGCGCGGGTGAGGGCGTCGAGCGCGCCAAAGGGCTCATCCAGCAGCAATACCTTGGGTTCCATGGCCAGGGCGCGGGCGATGCCGACGCGCTGCTTCATACCGCCTGAGATTTCGCCGGGACGTTTATCCTTCGCGTGGGTCATCTTGACCAGTTCCAGATTGTGCAGCGTGCGGTCGTGGAGCTGTTTCAGGTTTTCCCTGGCACCGTAGAGCTTGGCGACGGCCAGACGCACGTTCTCATAGACGGTCATCCACGGCAGAAGCGAATGGTTCTGAAACACTACGGCGCGTTCGGGGCCGGGGCCTTTGATCTCTTTGTTGTCGAGCAGGGCGGCCCCCAGCGTCACGGGCACAAGGCCCGCGACCACGTTCAGCAGGGTGGACTTGCCGCAACCGGAATGGCCGATGATCGACAGGAATTCGCCCTTATTGACGCTGAGCGAAACGTTGTCGAGCACCTGCGAGATGACGCCATCGCGCTCGAAATCGACATAGATGTTTTCAAGGGAAAGAAGCGGTTTGGACATGAGGTAACCTTTTAATCCGCAGTGGTGCCGCGCGAGACGTACTGACCCACAAGGGCCACCAGACGGTCGAGCACAAAGCCGACCAGACCGACCCAGACGAGAGCGACGATGATGTCGGACATGCGCGACGAGTTGTACTGATCCCAGATAAAGAAGCCGATGCCGACGCCACCCAGCAGCATTTCAGACGCGACAATGGCCAGCCAGCTCATGCCGACCCCGATGCGCAGGCCTGTGAAAATGTGCGGTGTGGCGGCGGGCAGCATGATCTTGAAGAAGTATTCGCCGGGCGTCAGGCGTAACACCTTGGCGACATTGACATAGTCCTGCGGGATATTGCGCACGCCGACCATGGTGTTGATCACGATGGGCCAGATGGAGGTGATAAAGATGACGAACAGGGCTGACGGCTGGGCTTCACGCAGGGCGGCCAGCGAGATAGGCAACCAGGCCAGCGGCGGCACGGTGCGCAGGACCTGAATGATCGGATCGGTCCCCTTGCGCGCCCAATCAACCGTGCCGAGGAAGGCGCCCAGAAGGACACCGCACACGGCGGCCAGTCCAAAGCCTATACCCACGCGCGACAGGGAGGTCAGGACATGCCAGAACAGGCCCTTGTCCACGCCGCCCCGGTCATAGAAGGGATCAAAGATCAACTCCTGCGCTTCCATCAAGACCATGGAAGGCGAGGGCAGACCACCCGGAAAGGCGGTCCCCAGCGCTTCCCACATCAGGAGCAAGGCGCTCACCGTGAGCAAAGGCATCAGGTAGTTCCCGGCCTTGTCAGCCAGCTTTCGCCGCCTGGAGGCCGCTATCTGTTTGGCCTGCGCCGCCGCCAGAAGGATCTGGTTATGCTCGGCGACCGGGTCTGCGGAGACATCAGTCTGAGGGGAGGTCATTTTGTGAACTTCAAAGGGCATGGAAACCTCAATATCCCTCTCCCCTTCGGGGGAGAGGGTTGGGAGGGGCTTAAATCAGGCCAGCTTCTTGACGGGCTGGCTGGCGAGGTAGGCATTCGGGTTGGTCCAGTCGAAGGTCTTGCCATCGAAGAAGCGCTCGACACCGCGGGAATCCGCCGGGGCCGGGATGCCATACTGTTTGGCCACTTCGCGCCACAGGTCGGAGCGGTTGACCTTGTTGACCAGCGCCTTGGTATCCACGTCGTTGTCGATAATGCCCCAACGCTTGTTTTCGGTGACGAACCAGGTGTCATGCGACTTGAACGGGAATCCGGCATTGTCGGCCCAGAACTTCATCAGATGCGCTGAGCCGGAGACATTACGGCCATCGCCGTAATTGATCTTGCCCTGAAGGCGCGGCAGGATGTCGTTGATCGGTACGTTGATATACTGACGCCCGGCGGTGATGGCGCACATGGCGGGGCGGTTCTTGTCGCACCATTGCTGGGCTTCCATGACCGCCGCGATGAGGGCCTTGGCCGCATTCGGGTACTTATCGACCCAGTCGGCACGCATCCCCAGGGCCTTTTCCGGATGGTTCATCCAGATTTCGGAGGTCGTGGTGGCGGTATAACCGATCTTCTGATTGACGAGCTGACCGTTCCACGGTTCACCCACGCAGAAGACGTCCTGCGTCCCGGCCTTCATATTGGCCACCATCTGCGGCGGCGGGATGACGATGGTGGAGACATCCGTATCCGGATTGATCCCGGCAGCCGCCAGCCAGTAGCGCACCCACAGATCATGCGTACCGCCGCGATAGGTCATGGCCACCTTGGCCAGATTGCCGGCGGCCTTCATCTGGGCAAACTTGGCCCTGGCACCGGCGGCGTTCAGCCCGACCTGCACGTTTTTCAGATCGTTGCCGACGCTGATACCCTGACCATTGGTGTTGAGCCGCGCCAGAATATACATCGGCGTCTTGCGCGCGCCGACGCCGAGCGTGAACTGATAGGGCATGGGGCTGAGGATATGCGCCCCGTCGATGCCGCCGCCCTGTGAACCCAGCACGATATTGTCGCGCGTGGCCCCCCATGAGGCCTGTTTCAGCACCTCGACATTGGGCAGGCCGTATTTGGCAAACAGGCCCTTCTCTTTGGCGATGATGAGGGGGGAGGCATCGGTCAGGGCAATAAAGCCCAGCTTGGCGCCGGAAACTTCCGGCCCCTTACCGGCGGCAAAGGCCCCGGAGGGGAAAAGCCCTTTGGCGGCGGCGACGGTGGCGGCAGCCCCGATCAGGGCCTGACGGCGGGAAAAGGTGGTCATATCAGTCGGTCCCTTAAAGTTTGTATTCGAAGCCGACCCACACCTTGGTGCGCGAGGCGGGCATGAGGGTGTTGGCGCGCTCAAAGTCGGCATATTTCAGCAACAGCGACAGGTTCTTGGTCAGGCCGGAGGCAAACTGCGCGTCGAACTCCGTGCCGATCGACTGGCTGAGGCGCTCCGTCTCAAAATCGTGGTAGGCGAGCGTCAGGGTCGGGTTCTTGATCAGCGGGAAGGACGGATGGGTGTAGCCCGCCACCGTCAGGGTGTAGCTGAGGTTCTTGAACCCGTTGGCCATGGTCTTGTTGCCATTGAAGGCCAGCGCATCGGACCAGCCATTGAAGGCGTGCGCCGTAGCCAGCGGCGTAATAAAGCCGCGCGTGCCGTCGCCCTCAAAGGTCTCGTAACCGACCTTGAAAGTGTACATGTCCCAGGTCACTGCCCCGTCGATATTGGAAGCGGACAGTTCGAAATCGGCCGGGTTATAGCCATAGTCGGTCTGCTTGGCGTAATAGCTCGAATAGGCCAGCTTGAAGGATGATACCCAGGCCGAACCTGACGCCTTGAGGCCTATGGTATTGGTCGAGTTCGCCTTGGCATTCTCAAAATCGAGCGCGTAATCAAAGGCCTGAAGCTTCAGGGCTTCATTGATCGGCAGGGTGACATTCAGCAGGTGGCTGTCGGAATCCCAGTCAGCGCTTTCGCCCAGGATACGGTTGACCTGAAACACATAGGCGTAGGTGACGGCCAGCTTGCCCACCGTGGTATCAACGCGCAGGGCATCGAAGGTCTGTTCGTCCTGACGCCAGCCGACATTGCCGATGAAGCGTGCATCGTCGAGGATGAGGCGCTGACGACCGGCGGTGATGGTGGTGAAGCTCGATGGCGTCCACACCACCTGCGCGCGGTTCAGTTCGGTCACGGTCGGGTCATTGACCGCCGGATATTGCGTCTTGCCATTGGTCGTCGAGTTATAGTCGTCATCCAGAGCGCGGACGTCTTCGAATTCCACGAGGAGTTTCAGGTTCTTCCAGTCCGCCGATTGAAAGCCGATGCGATTGCGCAGGGTCAGGGCCGATCCCTTTTTCAGCCCCGCCTGATCGACGCCTTCGTAGCGCAGGCGGCTTTCCAGCAGGGGCTTGCCCATGGCCAGCGCCTCGCTAAACGTCTCCTGAGCGAAAGCCGGGGCACACACCCCGCATAAAAATGTTGCGCCGCACAAAATTAAGGGCGCACTTTTCCGACGCAGCTTTAGATGGGCCACGGTCATATCCCCTGAAAAGAGCAAAAAAAAACGCCCCAGACTAAACCGCAGGTTCCCCTTGTACGGTAATGGTCTGAGACGTCGTTGTCCGGTGATGGGCGAAGCCTTCTGTGGCCCCGCCGTGTGTTATCCGCCTTTGGATAACAACGTGAGCGTCATATAACATTCACGAGGCGTCTGTCTTTTTTTTTCGCATACGCGTAAAATTTATCAAAGACGCCATCGTGTGAGATAGTTTGGCCACAAGGGAACACGCCAAATCGCCGGACTCTGGTGTTGCTGCGCTGCAACTGGGCAATTTTTTCCAATACAGCGTTATTTCGGCTGTTTTCCTAAATTGCAAGTTGTGCTCTTACTGGCGCGTCCGATTATGATTGGCATAGCTGGGGGGCGGAATGGGCTGGCATTATCTTTCTATAGCTGTTGCCCTGATCTGCCTTGCAGTGTCGGGTAATGTACACGCCAGCGACCTCAGGCAGGCGACCACGCGTCTCGATGAGGGGCTGTAGATCGGCGTGCAAAAAGGGCTCTGACGCAATTTTGGTGCAAACGGGTTCAATAAACATCCACCAACCGCGCCTGAAGAAGTTCGATCTTGGCGCGGCCGTACATTTGGCGCTTCACGAGCTTCAGTTTAGTGATCTGCCCCTCTGTCTGGCCGTTGGACCATGATGAGGAGATCGCCGCGCTGACTGCCGCCCGGTCCCTGGCCACGCCGTTAGCGAACGAGGTGATCAGGCTGGCTTTTGCTTGCTCGACCCAGGGGTCGAGTTCAGCCATGGCCTTTTTGCGGATCATGGTGTGGAATTTCGCAACAAGGTCGCGTGCTTCGACAAGTGACGGAACGCCGCCTTCGATAGCCGCGACGAGCAAGGTTTCCGCTTTCGACAAGGTATCTCTCCCCACTGTCATTAGCCTGGCAATGGTCCTCGCCGACGGAACACGCTGTAAGCTTTCAGCGTCGGCCTTTTCCGAACGTCGCCGCCTTGTCGCCCACTCGGTAACGACCCGCATTGAACCTTGGAAGCCTAAGGCTTTGAGACGTCGCCAAAGCTCGGCACCATTTCGATGGCCGGCCACCCATTGTTCATCCAGCCATGGCAAGTGTAGTTCAAGGGAGCTTTCACGAACGCGAAAAATGTCCGAGCGTTGGCCCCGCAAGATTTTCCTGACCATACCGCGGCTATGACCGGTAACCCGGGAAATCTCTCGGATCGAAGCTCCGCTTTCCGACTGTTTAAGGATCGCGGCGTTGGTATCTTCACGTCGAAGGTAGCCTTCGTATTGGAGCCGTTCAGCCGAGGTGAGCAAGTCCGCATTGATTACAGTTGCGCCTATTGCCGCCCGGACCTGGCGCATAGATTTCCGCACGGCATCCCTGAATGCCTGGCTGGCATTCTCCATCAGATGCCAGCGATCCGCCACTTGTGTCGCTTGGGGTAGCGCCTTGGCCACGGCCCCGCCGTAACCGCCGCCGCGATCCCTGGCGACAATGGTAATTTGCGGTTGGCCACCGAGCCACGCCTCAGCCGTTACCGGCTCTCTGTCGGGAAGAAGTCGGATTGGTCGCCGTCGTTCCAGGTCACAAATAATCGTCCCGTAGCGCTGATTGCGACGCCAAGCCCAGTCGTCAATACCGATTACTCTTGGAGGTGCAAATGCCTTTCCGCTTCGCCGTCGAACGACGCGCAGCAATGTATCGTTGCTCACCGGAACCATCAGGCGCGAGGCAAAACTGGCGGCCGGGCGGCCTCCCAATGCCAAGCCGAGTTGGTGAACGACATAGTCGAGCCGAGCTGTCCGGCGTGCCCAAGGGGCCAGGACCGCACTATCGTACCGCTCGGTAAAGATGCGTCGCTTGCATGAGACGAAGTCGCACTGAAAGCGACGCGCCGAAACAAGAAGGCGCACCGGCCGCCCGCCCAGTGGCAAATCACCGACACGGCGACAATACTGGCTGCGGACACGTTCGGATAATGAACCGCAGCACGGACAAGCGCTGCTCCTGTTCGTCGCGCGCACCGTGACAACGGTGGCAGCACCGTCGGTCACCGCGTTAACGACCTCGAAGCCGGCGGGGACGAGGTTGGAAGGTTTGAGGGCGTTTTGCATGACGTTGATTCTCAGGTGAAACCAAAGCCAGCCGACGCTCTAACTGCATCAAAATTGAGTCAGAGCCCCTTTTCCACGCCGGTTGACACTGTGCCGCAGGGTGTTCTGATAACCGACATCGGACTGGATGTGGAAGGGGCTCAGTGTTACTTTGATATCCCCCTCAGGCTTTGGCGCAACACCTCGGATAAGGCCCAGGCCTATGTGCTGGCAGGATCTTCGAGTGCCGGACGCGTTTCCTTTGCCGCCGGAGAGGTTTTTGCAAAATGGCCGGAAGCGGTGTTGTTAAGCAACAACAGCACCTTTGTTTCTGTCAAGGAAGGCGGGAATGGGGGATATAAAGCCTTTAGCCTTCGCCAGGTGAATGTGGAGAGCGCCGATCAGATTTCGGTCGGTCTTTTGTATGAAAAGGGCTGTGATCTACAGGCCACCCGGCTTGTCGATACTCTGGTGCAGGCCCGTTCGCCGAAACCTTAGAGCGATATGTCGAAAAGTGTGAGCGGTTTTCGACAAAAATATCGCGACAAAACAAAAATTTAGAGCGGAATGACGTTCCCGTTTAAAGTCATTTCGCTCTAAGAGGGGCTTCTGCTCAACCCCCGGTTTGCCGGAGCGAGGTTGACAATACATCCGCCGATGACGTCTCCCTATGCTCACGCGCGCCATCGGGAGGGCATTTTCAGCGCGCTTGCGGGTGCCGAGGATGCGCCGGATCGGCTGTTCATCGACAGCAGCTGCATCAAGGGCCACCGCTGCGCGGGAGGGGAAAAAGGGGGGGCTTGGCTCAGGGTATCGGCCGCACGAAGGGCGGACGCAACACCAAACTCCACGCCCTCAGCGACGCGAAGGGGCGTCCTCACGTCCTGCTCCTGACGCCCGGCAACGTCCACGATTGCAAGGTGGCCAAGCTGTGCATCGAGGTCCTGCCGGCCTCCGCCGAACTTGCCGCCGACAAAGGTTTTGACAGCCAGGCCCTGCGTGAATGGCTCGACGCGCGCGGTACCGAGGCCGTCCATCCCATCACCGCGCTAATCCACAAATGCAGGATTGGGTGCTCACTCGTTTTGCTCTTCACCTTAACACAGCTTATCCCCTCTCGTAGGTCTCTTCCATCCGGAAGCATAGTTTAGGGCTGTAATGCGATTTGCGCCCGGGCAGGCTGGCACTTCCCGCGCTGACGTTAACCTGAAATCCAGTTCAGGTCAGAGCGAAGTCTGACCGGTCCTATACCCGCTTTCCGGATGGCCGGAGTAATTCTCAAATGATGGATCTCGATGCGAATGAGCGATGATCAGTTTCACCAACACTTTACGCCTTAACGGGCTTGGCATTCGTCATAGAGAAAAAGACGCCCATTTCCGGATTGCTGATCAGCTTGAACTGCCCCTCAATGGTCAGGGGCTTGTCGTTCCAGGCTACGGCCTTGAGGCTGCGCACCTCGATCACCTCATTGGGCTCGCCCGGCGGATGGAACAGGCACACCGGCGTGTTGATGCCGATCAGGAAATGCTTCGTCAGGTCCAGTCCATCAAGCGGGATAATAAAGCCTCTGACCTTCAGGGTTTGCCCGATCAGGGCCTTGACCTCGTCCGTCGGGGTCAGGCTGTAAAGGGCGGTTTTGGCGTTATAGCGCACCTTGCACTGGCGCAGCTTCACCCACAAAGGGTCGGATGAGCGCGGCAGGGTGCGCTGAAAGGCGCGCTCGCCGCTGAGTTCACCATCGGTGGTCGAAGCCTTCTGTTCGCGCCAGGCCGCAAGGCTCAGGGCGGCAGGCAGGAACAACATCAGGTCGCGGCGTCTCATGCGCGGAATCCTTCATCATCACGGGTCAGAGCCAGGCGCAGGGCGGGCACAAGCGCGCTGAGGCACGCGGTCAGCAGAGCCGCCCCATAGAGCCAGGGCCATTGATCAACAGGCAGGCCGGGGCGAGGAGACAGGCCATAGGCGCTCAGGGCGTGGGTGAGCGCGGACTGTCCCAACAGGCTGAGCCCCACGCCCAGCACCAGCGCCGCATGGACGATCAGCAGCGCCTCGGCCAGACATATCAGGCTGAGATCAAGGGAGGTCGCCCCCATAAACCGCAGCAGAGTGAGGTCACGCGCCCGGCGGTTCAGCGCCTGTACCAGCGACAGGGTCAGGACCAGCGCGCCAAAAGCGCCGATGGCCACAAACAGCCCCGTCGCGAAGTAGATGACCGGGCGCACGAGGCTGAGCAGCCGCGCCAGTTCCAGTTGCGGGCTGGCGGCCGACAGGGTGTCGCTCTGATTGATCAGGGCAGGGGCCGCGGCCAGTGCCACGGGAGAGGTGAAGCTGACCAGAACGGCATTGACATGATGACCGTCTGTGGCTTCGGCGTGGTCGTGATCGTCTGCGTCCGGGCCGTGCGCGTGCACCCGCGCGATGGAGCCCAGATCGGACAGCAGAAGGTGGTCGATAACGCCTCCCGTCGGGGCCAGGATGCCGGTGACGGTGTAGCGTGCGGCGTGCGCTTCGCCTTCACCAGCCAGTCCGTGACTGGAGCCCAGTGTCTGACCGAGGCGCAGGTTCAGCGTCTTTGCGGCCTGCGCGCCGGCGACCATCTGCATCGGCTGCGTCCACAGACGACCCTGTGCCAGTCGGGCGTGATAGAAGCCAACGATGTCCGGTCGCGTCCAGACGATGCGGATGCCTTCGACGCTGTCCCCCAGGGCGATAGGGACACTGGCGCGGATATAGGGTTTGAGATCCGGCTCGGACAGGCGGGCTTCGACGGAATTCAGGGACACCAGACCGGGGGCGGGCGTCTGATGCAGGGCGCAGCACAGGCTGAGGTCGAGACCGGAGGCCTTGGGCCCGACCACCATGTCGGTTTCGGAAATGCGCGCCTTCACCGCTTCGGGCAGGGCGGTCTGGGCCCACAGGATCAGGATAAGCCCGGCCAGCCCGCAGGCCCCGATCAGCAGGGTCAGGGCGGTGGACCCCCAGCGGCGCCACAGGCCCGCCAGTACGAAACGCGCGAACATCATGTCAGCGCCCTCGTTACAACTTCGGCGACAGAGCCCAGACGCGCCTTCACCCGCGCGTCGTGGGTGGCAACGATCAGCGCCGTGCCTTCGTCCTGCGCCAGATCGATCAGCAGCGACAACAGCGCCTCGGCATTGGTCTCATCCAGTGCCGCCGTCGGTTCATCGGCCAGTATCAGGGCCGGGGCATTCATCACCGCACGCGCCAGAGCCACGCGCTGGGCCTGACCCTGACTGAGGCGATCTGCGCGCCGGTCTGTCAGGGCTGATATGCCCAGCCGGTCGAGCAGGTGATGGGCGCGGGCAAAATCCAGCGGCAGGTGCGCGCTGGCGCGGGCCATCTGAAGATTGTCCATAACGCTAAGGGAGTCGATCAGGCGGTAGTCGGCGAAGACAAAGCCGATGCGCCGCCCGCGTAAACGCGCGCGATCTATAGCCTTGCTGGGCCAAAGGGGCTTGTCTTCCAACTGCACCGTGCCGTTTACGGGGGCGATCAGTCCCGCCAGACAGAGCAGCAGCGAGGTCTTGCCCACCCCGGACGGGCCGGTCAGGGCCAGGGTCTGACCGGCACTCAAGCGCAGATCAGGGAGCCCGATAAGGGCGTCCCCACGTCGCACGGCCAGATTTTCTGCGCGCAGCGGCATGTCACGCGGGCTCGCTCTGGCGTCCCCAGACGGGGAAGGGGTCAGGCAGTTTTGCCCAGCTTTTGGGGCCGCGTTGCCACTCGGCCGGGGTCAGCAGCGCCGCATCGAACATGGCGCTCAGGGCCGCCTGATCCATGCCCTTGCCGATCAGCACAATTTCCTGCCGCCGGTCGCCATAGGGGGCGCGCCACACCTGATCCAGAAAGGCGCGCGACTCCGGGTCGTCCGGGCGGCGGTTCGGCGGGATGGCCGCCCACCAGTAGCCGCCCCACTCATGAGTGGCCGCGGCCCCGGCCTGCGACCACGACCCGACATAGTCCATGCGCGAAGCCAGCCAGAAAAAGCCCTTTGAGCGCCAAACTCCCGGCCATTCTCGGTCGAGAACCGCCTTCAGCCGCGCCGCATGAAACGGACGGCGGGCGCGGTACACAAAGCTCGATATGCCGTATTCTTCGGTTTCGGGGACGTTGTTGAACTCCAGCGCCTGTCGCCAGCCGGCGGCCGACTGGGCGCGCTCCATATTGAACAGACCCGTGTTGAGTATGTCGCTTAGCGGTACCACGCCCTTTTCGGCATAGACGATGCGCGCCAGCGGATTGAACTGACGGCAGATGCCTTCGACGTCACGTCGCTGGTCGTCGGTGACGAGGTCGAGCTTGTTGAGCACAATAACATCGGCAAACTCGATCTGTTCGACCAGCAGATTGACCACGGTGCGGGTGTCGTCTTCGCCGAGACTTTCGCCACGATCGGCCAGAAAATCGGAGGAGCCGTAATCGCGGTGGAAGTTGAAGGTATCGACGACCGTGACCATGGTATCCACGCGGGCCAGATCGGCCAGAGACACGCCGCTTTCTTCAACGAAATCGAAGGTCGCCGCCACGGGCATGGGCTCGGCTATGCCCGTGCCTTCGATCAGCAGATAATCAAAGCGCCCGGATTGCGCCAGCACCCGCACCTCTTCCAGCAGGTCTTCGCGCAGGGTGCAGCAGATGCAGCCATTGGACATTACGACCAGCTTTTCCTGCGTGCGTGACAGGTTGGCGTCACCGCCCTTGACCAGAGCGGCATCTATATTGACCTCGCTCATATCATTGACGATCACCGCCACCCGCAGTCCTTCGCGATTGCGCAGGACGTGATTGAGGAGGGTCGTCTTACCGGCCCCCAGAAAACCAGAAAGAACGGTCACGGGAAGTTTGGTCATGGGAGCCTCATGCGTGCTTGAATTTTGATATGTTATAATATAACGCAATCGGACCGCAACTGAAAAGGAGGCCTCATGTCGGCCGCGCGTAAAGTTTCCAAAAGCCGAACCCTTGATGCATTGGCTATGGGGCTGTCGGGCTTGTGTGTGGCGCATTGCCTCCTGATGCCGCTGGTGCTTGCGGCCCTGCCGTTTCTGGGGGTGTTCAGTGAAAACCCGCTCGTCCATCAGGTGCTGGTGGGGGTGGCCGCTCCGGTGAGCCTGTTTGCCCTGATCCGCTCCGGTGGCTGGCGACGGGCAGGGCTGAGCGCAATGGCCCTTACGGGGTTGGGGCTGCTCAGCGTGGCGGCATTTTATGCGCCGGCCGAAGCCTGGGAAACGGCATTGAGCGTCACTGGGGCAGCGCTGTTAGCGACCATGCACCTCTCCAATGCCCGCTTGCCGCACCGACACTAAACCGTTTCTTCCTGAGGTTCGCCACATGATGACTACCGAAATGACCCGTCGCGCCTGGATAGCGGCGGCTGCAAGCGCTGTGCTCGTGCCTCCGGCATGGTCGCAGGCGGCACCACCCTTTACACTTGGGGTCGCCTCAGGTGATCCGTGGGACGACGGCTTTGTCATCTGGACGCGTCTGGCGCCCGATCCGCTGGCGGCCGACGGATTGGGTGGACTGAGCGCACCGGTGGCGGTGCGCTGGTTCGTCTATGACGATGCCGAGGGCCGTCGCGTCGTGCAGCGAGGTGAGGTGATGACCCACCCGCGTTCGGCCCATACGGTGCACGTCACCTTACGTGATCTGCAACCCGACCGGCCCTACTGGTATCGCTTTGAAGCGCTGGGGGCGCAAAGCCCGATGGGCCGGGGGCGCACCCTGCCGCACGCCGATGCGCAGGTGCGCGAACTCAGGCTCGCCATGGCCTCGTGTTCGCACTACGAAGTCGGCTATTTCAGCGCCTACCGCCATATGGCGGCGGAAAATCCGGACTATGTGCTGTTCCTTGGCGACTATATCTACGAGTTCAGCTTCAGCGACCCCAAACGCAAGGTGCGCAATCACGATCAGACGGCGGACGCCACTGATCTGGCCGGTTATCGCAATCGCTACGCGCTTTATCGAACGGATGCGGACCTTCAGACGCTGCACGCCACGACCTCGTGCCTGATGACGTGGGACGATCATGAGGTCGAAAACGACTATGGCGGTCTGTTGCCGCAGGACGTGGCCGAAGACCCCGGTTTCCTGAAGCGGCGGCTGGCGGCGTATCAGGCCTATTATGAACACATGCCGCTGCGCCGCGAATCCCGCCTGAAAGGGCAAAATCTGAGGCTTTATAAGGGGTATCGTTTCGGCCGTCTGGCGGAAATCAATATGCTGGATGGTCGCCAGTACCGTTCGGCCCCGGCCTGTCCGACACCGACGAGCCGTCGGGGGCGGGTGGTCGGCGATGACTGCCCTGAGCGGCTGGACCCCAAACGGACCATGCTGGGCTTCAGGCAGGAGCAGTGGTTGTTTGACCGCTTCAAACAGTCGCAGGCGCGCTGGAACCTGCTGGGGCAGGACCTTCTGGCGGCGTCTTTGCGTCAGAAAGGCAAGGACGCTGAGGGGCGGGCCATTGTGGGGCACTGGACCGATGGCTGGGACGGCTATCCGGCGACGCGCGACCGAATGATTGCGGCCATGCAGGCGACGCGACTGTCCAATCCGGTGCTGCTGGGCGGGGATATCCATTCCTACTGGGCGACTGAACTGAAGACGGATCCGCGCGATCCGGCCTCGCGATCCGTCGCAGCGGAATTCGTCGGGACATCGATTACTTATGACGGCCCGCCCTATGAGGTGTTTGCGGACATGCGGCCCGAAAATCCGCATGTGAAATATTTCGAAAGCCGCCGCCGGGGCTATGTCTCCCTGACCGTGCGACCGGAGGCGCTGGAGGCGCGGTTTCAGGTCATTTCGGACCGCCGCGACCCCCAGGCCACCCTTTCGACCTTGGCCAGCTTTGTCGTGGAAAACGGCAAGCCGGCCATACAGCGGCTATGAAAACGGCCCGGCATGACGAACCGGGCCGTCTTTTGCCTTAAAGGCTGTAGCGCAGGCGCAGCGTCAAAGCGCGCGGGGCTCCGGGCGTCAGCCACACAGCGTCGTAGCTATTTTCGATGTAAGCCTTGTCGAACAGGTTGTCACCTTCAAGACGCAGTTCGACCGTCTCGCTGACCTGCCAGCCGACGCTGGCGCGTGCTGTGACATAGGACGGCAGGCGGAAGCCGCTGTTATTGGGATCGCCGGCACGTTCACCGACGAACACCAGCCCGCCGGACCAGCTCACAGACCCGGCCGCGTGCTGTTCCGGGGCGTAGCTGATGAACAGCGCGCCGCTGTGTTCGGGGATATTGCTCAGGGGCCCGCCCACCAGAGCGGCAGTGGTGTCACGCGTCACCTTGGCGTCCACATAGGTATAGACACCCGTCACATAGGTCGAACGGTTCAGCGCATAGGTGGTTTCAAACTCCAGCCCCTTGGAACGCGCGGACCCCAGCGCAACCTGATAAGCATTGTCAGTCGGATCAGTGCTGAGGATGTTGTCCTTGCTGATGTCGAACATCGACACGGTGCCGGTCAGCTTGCGCTCTTTGAGGCTGAACTTACTGCCGATTTCGTAGGCTTCGCCCTTTTCCGGTGCAAAGGGACGGTTGAAGCGGTCCGCACCCTGATTGTAGCGGAAAGAGCGTCCATAGCTGGCGTAAAAGGAAAGATTGTCTGACGCCTTATAGGTCAGGGCGGCGCGGGGCGAGGTCTGACTCACCGACTGCGCTACCGCGGTGTTGTTCATGCGGTTGGTCACGGTCTGATCGATGTCATCGTGGCGCAGGCCCAAAAGCAGGGTCCAGTGATCGCCAATACTGATCAGGTCCTGCACGAAGAGGGCGCGTCCGCTCAGGTCTTCGTGATTGTCAGTATTGAGCGGGGCCACCGGCTTGGTCTGGCCATAGACCGGATTATAGATATTGATGCCATAGGGGTTGGCGGCGGTCGGGTTGAAGCGCCAGAATTTGCGATACTGGTTGTAGGCAAAGCCGTCGATCCCCGCCCGTATCTGATGCTCAGCCCCGAAAGCCTGTGTCAGCGCGCTGAGTTCCAGACGACCGCTCAGATCGTCCCAGGTGTAGTCGTGGATGCGCAATTGCCGGCGCAGGATCCCGTCGGCCTGCAACAGGCGATTGTGCGTCGATTCGCCGGTCATTGCGCCGTCGCGATAGGCCAGCCCGCCTTCGACAGAGACGCTGTCGGACAGGTCATAGGTCGCTGTTAACTGATGCTGGGTGCTGGTCTGATGGATGTGGCCATCATTGGGCTCACCCAGAAAGCGCGTGACGGGCAGGGCCAGCGGCTCACCATTGACGGCCACGAGGCCGCGGTCATGGGTAAAGTTCACACGGTTGAATTCGCCCTGATACAGAAAACGCAGAGTGTCGCGCGGCGCATAAGCGATCGACGGCGCGATCAGCCAGCGGTCGGAAGGGGTAAAGTCCCGGAACCCGTCCGAGCGTTCCGCCACTGCGATCAGGCGCGTCGTCACCTGCGACCCGACAGGCGTGCCTGTATCCACCGCGCCGCGCCAGGTGGCGAAGCTGCCCGCTGAGAGGTCGGCACCGAAATGCGCCCGGTCCAGCGGGGCCTTGGTCACAATATTGATCGAGCCGCCCGGCTCGCCCTTGCCGGAAAGGGCCGAAGCCGGGCCTTTCAGCACCTCGAAGCGTTCGATGGTGGCGACATCGCGGCGGGCATTGAAGCCGCGATTGGCGCTGAAGCGATTGATCAAAAGGTCCGGGCCCTGATTGATGTCGCCGGAAAAGCCACGGATGGCGTAGGCATCCCACGCCCCGCCAAAGCTGTTCTGCCGCGACATGCCGCCCGCCAGATCATAAAGCTCCCCCAGCTTGGTAAACCCGGCGTCCTCAATCAGGTGTTCGTCGATCACCTTGACATTTTGCGGCAGGCGCAAGGGCTCGATATCGAGGCCCTTGATACTGGCCGCGGCCTTGCGTGACCCGGCCACCACAACCGTTGTCGGCTCCTCGGCGGCGGCGGGCGCATCGGCGCAGGCTGTGCCGGCCACTGCGCCACTCAGCGCCAGCGCGATCAGCGAGGCGGAGCCAGACAGGCGGAGGCGTTTTGTTGGGGAGGTCATCATTTTTGCCCTTGAAGTGTTACGTAATAACATAATAAGAGCGTCGATACTGATATATGAGGCCGTTGACAATGACCGAAATGCAACAGGGTGATCAAAGCGCAATCCTTCGCCTGAAGGCGGTTTCCGCTGGCTATGGCCAGCGGACCATTCTCAATGACCTCAGCCTTGAGGTCAGCCGGGGCGAGATATTTGCGCTTTTGGGCGGCAATGGTGCGGGCAAGTCCACCACCCTCAGGGTGCTGCTGGGCTTTCTCAAGCCGTCTGCCGGTGAGGTGACCCTTGCCGGGCAGGATGTCGTCGCCGACCCAGCCGCCGCGCGGGCGCACATGGCCTATGTGGCTGAGAATGTGGCCCTTTATGAGCATCTGAGCGCGCGGGAAAACCTCGCCTATCTCCTGACGCTGGCGGGAGTCACCGCCGAAGCGTCGCGTATTGAGGGCGCGCTGGAAGCGGTGGGGCTGGACGTGGCGGCGCGCGGCCAGCGGCTGTCGGGCTATTCCAAGGGGATGCGGCAAAAGACGGCGATTGCGCTGGCGGTGGCGCGCGAGGTGCCGGTCCTTTTGCTGGACGAGCCAACGTCGGGCCTCGACCCCAAGGCGATCAGCGAATTCCATGATCTGCTGGATGTCTTGCGCGCGCGGGGCACGGCCATTCTAATGGTCACGCATGATCTTTTGGGGGCCACGCAGGTCGCCGACCGCATCGGTTTCCTGAGTGAGGGGCGCCTGACGCAGGTGGCGGACAAAAGCGAAGACCGGAGCTTCGATATCAACCGCCTCTATCAGGCCTATCAGACCGCGCAGCCGGGGCAGGTGGCATGAGCCGTGTTTTGACCATCGCTCTCAACGAAGGGCGGGCCCTGTTGCGCAACCGCACGGCCGTGATCAGTGCCGCCCTGTTTTTACTCCTCAGTCTGATGGCTATTCTCAATGCCTGGGATCAGTTCCGCTATGCGCAGGGGCTGCGTCAGACCTATCAGTCGGAGGCCAATCAGACCTTCGATGCGCAGCCTGACCGCCACCCGCACCGCATGGTGCATTACGGGCACTTTGTCTTCCGACCGCTCAATCCGATGGCGGCCTTTGATCCTGGCGTCGATGCCTTTACCGGGCAGATGCTCTATCTGGAGGGCCATCGCCAGAACAGCGCCAACTTTTCCGACACGCGGCAAAACACTTCGCTTGTGCGTTTTGGTCAGTTGACGCCCGCCTTCTGTCTTCAGGTGCTCGCCCCGTTGCTGCTGATCTTTCTGGGCTTTGGCGTCATTGCGCGCGAGCGCGAAAACGGCACGCTGGTACTGTGCCTGACGCAAGGGGTTACCGGCCCTCAGATGTTTTGGGGCAAGGCGTTGTGTCTGGCCGTCGTGGCGGGCCTGATCCTGCTGCCGGCGCTGGTTAGTCTGGGTTGGCTGGCCACGCAGGCGATGCTGGGCTGGGGGCTGACCCTGGCGATGCTTACCGGTTACGTCCTCTATCTGCTGATCTGGACGATGGGGATTGTTCTTGTCTCGCGTTTTGCACGGCGTGGTCGTGAGGCCCTTCTGGGGCTGATCGCCCTGTGGGCCTTTTTCTGCGTTTTCGTTCCGCGCATAGCGCCTGATCTCATTGCCCATGCGCGCCCGCTGCTGACTCAGATGGAGACGGATATCCGCATCCACAAAGAGCTGAAGGCCATGGGAGACAGCCACAATCCCGATGATCCTTACTTTAATGCCTTCCGGCAAAAGGTGCTGAAAAGCTATGGCGTTTCGCGGATCGAAGACCTGCCGGTGAATTACAAGGGCCTGCTGGCGCTGGAAGGCGAGCGCATGACCAGCGCCTTGTTTAAGGCCTATGCTGACCGCAACTTTGGTCAGCAGCACGCCCAGACGCGCCTGATGGACGGTGTGGGCCTGCTGGCACCGGTGCTGGCCGTGCAGCGCGTCTCGATGTCGGCAGCGGGCACAGATCTCAGCGCTTATCAGGCCTTTCTGGAACAGGGTGAAGCCTACCGTTTCGGGCTTGTCCAGCACCTGAACCAGCTGCAGGCCACGGCCCTGACCTATGCCAACGATACCAACAAGGCGCGGGAAAACCGCATCTCGCACGACCACTGGACCGACTATCCCGACTTCGTGTTCCGCCCGCTGGCTATGGCTGAGCGTCTGGAGCGCCTCAGTCCGGCTTTGGGTGTTCTGGCGCTGTGGTGCGGGGTTCTGCTGGGGCTCGGTCAGTGGTCGGCCCTGCGTCTGGAAAGGCTGATGAAATGACTATCCTCCGGTTTGAATGGCTGTTGCTGATACGCTCACGCCTGACGCTGGCGGCGCTTATTGTGCTCAGTGTGCTGTCTATTTTTGCCGTGGCGCGCGGGCTGCACGAAGTCGCGCGTCAGAATGCGGTCATTACGCATCTGGAAACCCTCCAGAAGAATGATATGTCCGATCTGGCCAAGGCCTATGGTCCGGAGGGGGATGCGGGCTACGCCGCCTATTACAGCTTTCACCACACTTTTGACCCGCCCTCGCGGCTGGCCTTTGCGGCTCTGGGGCAAAGAGACGTCCTGCCCTATAATCTGCGAGTACGCGCGTTGGGTTTACAAGCCCAGTTGTATGAGGGGGATATCTTTAATCCGGAACTGGCTCTGCCCGGTCGCTTCGATCTGAGCTTCGTGCTGGTCTATCTGACGCCGCTGTTTCTTGTGGTGTTGCTGCATGATCTTGTCTCAGGAGAGGCGGAAAGCGGCCGTCTCAGCCTGCTGCGCGCCGCCCCAAAGGCTGGCATCGCCTTGTGGCTGAGACGGGTGGCCCTGCGCAGCGCTCTGGTTTTTGCGGCCGTGGCGGTGCCTTTTGTCGCCGGGGCCGTAATCGCTCAGGCGCCGGTTGCGGGGGTTATGGGTGGTGTCGCCCTGATCGCGCTTTATGTGATGTTCTGGACGGCGCTGTGCCTGCTGACGGCGGCCTTCGGCTTCGGCTCGCGCATCAACGCGTTGGTGCTGCTGAGTCAGTGGGTCATTCTGGTGCTGGTCGCGCCGACCCTTGCCCATATCGCCATCAGCCGCAGTGTGCCGGTGCCGCAGGGCGTCGATATCGTGCTCAAGCATCGGCAATTAGTACATGGGGCCTGGGAAGTGCCCAAAGACCTGACGATGCAGCGCTTCTTCCACTCTCATCCCGAATGGAAGGCCACGGCCCCGCTGGGTAAAACCTTTGAATGGAAATGGTATTTCGCTTTTCACCACGTCGGCGATGAAAGCGTGGCGGCGGACGTCGCCACCTATCGCGGTCGAATCCTGCAGCGTCAGGCGCTGGCCGAAGGCGTAGGCTATCTCTTGCCGTCGGTCGGTGTGCAGGCGGCGATGGAGCGACTGGGCGATACGGATATCCGCGGTTATCTGAGCTATCAGGATCAGATCAAGACCTTCCATACGGCGTTGCGCCGCTTCTACTACCCCTATATTTTCAACAAGACGCCCTTTCCTGAGCCCGAATACGCCAAGGTGCCCCGCTTTGAGCCCCGTTCCTATGGCGGTGGGATCGGCGGCTTTTGTCTGCTGACACTAGCGGCCCTAAGTGCCGGTCTCGGCGGTGGGGGTGTGTGGCTTATGCGTAAGCGTATCGCTTAATGCAACACCCCCCGCGGCTGTAGATTAAAACCTGTCGCCGGGCGATGTTCGAGTGCGCACTGTGGCCGTTTATGGTTTATGTTTTTCCGCCAGCCGCTGAAATCAGCTCCATAGCCGGTTGGCTGACCAGCGCGCGAAAATGAAACCGCTGCCCCCAGCTCAGTGGCGTTACGTCGTGATATTCGTGCATTCTGTCGTCGGGCAGATAGCCCGGATGCACCTGCTTACGAAGCGATGCGCGCGCATTGGGATCAGCGCCGTGATCCAGAAGTAGTGGGTGAATGCTGGGGTCAGGCTGTCGGAAATTCCGTGAATGTCGGTAAATTCAATTATTTGCGGGGGAGGGTGGCGGACAGAGAGGGATTCGAACCCTCGATAGAGTTGCCCCTATACACGCGTTCCAGGCGTGCGCCTTCAACCACTCGGCCACCTGTCCATCACTGGCAAGACCGGGCCATGCCGCAGGTCTTGGGAAGGCGGCGGTTATAACCGTCCACCGATAAATCGCAAGCCCCTAACTGGCCTCTGGCGCTATCTTTTTTACACCCTATATGTCCGGCATAGGTCTATATTGGGGATAAATCCCCCTGCATACTCAGGAGCCGCGCATGTTCGGTAGCAAAACCCGCCTGATTTCCCGTGAAGACGCCCTGCCGGGCCGTGCCGAGGCCCTGCCCACCGACACGACTCACGCCGTACTGGGGACGCCGCTGAAAGGCCCATTCCCTGAAGGCACCGAAACCGTAGTGTTCGCCATGGGCTGTTTCTGGGGCGTCGAGCGCCTGTTCTGGCAGCAGGCGGGTGTCTATACGACGGCGGCCGGCTATATCGGTGGCTACACGCCCAACCCGACCTATCGCGAGGTGTGCACCGGTCAGACGGGCCATACCGAAGGCGTTCTGGTCGTCTATGATCCGGCCAGGGTCAGCTTTGAGGCGCTTTTAAAGCTCTTCTGGGAGCGCCATGACCCGACGCAGGGGATGCGTCAGGGCAACGATGTCGGCACGCAGTACCGTTCGGCCATCTTCACCACCACCGAGGCGCAGTACGAGGCGGCTCTGAAGTCACGCGATGCGTTTGAGGCCGCGTTGTCGGCCAAAGGGCTTGGCCCGATCACCAGCGAGATTTTCGGCCCCGACAGCGATCAGCCCTTCTACTACGCCGAGGACTATCATCAGGGTTATCTGGAAAAGAACCCGGAAGGCTATTGCGGACTTAAGGGTACGGGCGTCACCTGCGCCATTTAAGAGACCCTCGCCGGGTACGGGCTCCGCCACCTTGGCCGCCGCCTCAATGGCGGCTTGAGCGGCATGATTCCCTCAGCACTCATGCCGCTCTACTGTGTGGGCTTAATATCACGCAAGATCGCCGGGATCTGTTCGCTCAGGTCCTCGGCGATCAGGCCCGGCCCGAAGCGGCGCGCGGCCTCTGAATGCAGCCAGACCCCGGCGCAGGCGGCCTCAAAGGCCTTCATCTTCTGGGCCATCAGACCGCAAATCAGCCCGCCCAGCACGTCACCTGAGCCGGCGGTGGCCAGCCACGGCGGGGCGTGGCGATTGACCACCAGCCTGCCGTCAGGGTGGGCGATTACGGTGTCTGCGCCTTTCAGCAAGACCACGGCCCCGGAGGCGGCAGCCGCATCGGCGGCGGCGCGCGCCCGTTCTTCGGCGCGGCCAAAGACGCGCGCAAATTCGCCTTCGTGCGGGGTGAGGACGCAGGGGCCGCTAATGGCAGCAAACAGGGTCTTCGGGTCGTCCTTGAACACGGTCAGGGCGTCGGCATCAAGCACGCAGGGCTTTTGCGACCTGAGCGCCGCCAGAACGCAGTCGCGCGTGCGCTCGTTCAGCCCGGCGGCGGGCCCCAGCAATACGGCGGTAACCCGCGGGTCGCCGATAAGCCCGCCGAATTCGGCGACATCGCGCACGGGTTTGGTCATGACGGCCTCAAACGCCGTCGCATAGACGATCAGGGCCGACGGGTCGCAGGCCACGGAGACCAGCCCGGCGCCGGCGCGCAACGCCGCCCGCGCCGCCAGTCGCGCCGCCCCGGTCGAATGAAGCGGGCCACCCAACACGACGGCGTGACCGCGGTCATACTTGTTGCCCGCCACATCAGGAGAAGGGAAGTGGGCGAACCAGTGTTCCGGACGGTTATCGGCGGGGGTAGGTAGGGTGCTCATGACAGGCTCGGCGCGCTAAATTCACAGACCACATCCCTATACCATGCGCGCATCCTTTTCGGGAGCCGGATCAAAGGCCTGCGGCATCCGGAACTCTACCGCCTGAAAGTTCTGTCAAACACGCACAGATGCGCATTTTCAATCATCATATCCCCAAAACATGTGATACCGCCCCCTAAAATGAGGGGGTAAGGTTTGGCAGGTTGCTGTTCAAAGCGATGTGCGGAAAAGTGTGAGCGGTTTTCCGCAAAAACATCGCGACAAAACAAAAGTTTAGAGCGAAATGGTGTTTCCACCTAAAGTCATTTCGCTGTAGTGTCGATGTTTGGCTCCGGGAGCTGGGGGTTGCCGGGGGGAAGCGAAACGTCGCAAATGCCGGAACGGACGCATGGCTCATCGCCAGAGTTGTCCCCCTTTGGTGCTGCCGCTTCCTTGTCCCAGGATCGGCCCCCCACGTCCAGACGTCCGTTCCGGCCCTTTTCAAACATTACAGAGAGTTCATCTTCCCCCCGTTGCGGCCTGTGCTGAGCGGGGTTAGGGTCGTTGCCTGCGCAACCTTGTGCGCCCGTACCTTTTCCGGAGATGCCTCCATGCTTGATCGTCGTTCGCTTTTGTCCGGGGCCTCGGCCCTTGCCGCTATGGGGCTGTCGGCCGGTACCGCCCTGGCGCAGACGGCATCGGCGAAGCTGAACGCGACGTTTGACGCCATCTTCAATGAAATGGTCGATCATTCGCCCACGGGGGCCACCTCTCTGGGCCTCGATACGGGGGCGCGCGCCGCCCTGAAAGCCAAACTCGATCCCGCCACGCCGCAGGAGCGCGCCCGCTACACCGCCTTCCTCGAAAAGTCGGTCTCCGCCCTGAAGGCCATTCCGCGCGATCAGTTGTCCGGCATGGACCGCATCAATTACGACGCCGTCCTGTGGGACCTGACCCAAAGCCTGAACGGCTATAAGGCCTTCGCCTTTGGCTCGCCGGGCTCATCGCCCTACGTCATCACGCAGTTGACGGGCTCCTATATCTCGATCCCGGACTTCCTCGACAGCCAGCACACGATCGAGACCAAGGCCGATGCCGACGCCTATCTGTCGCGCCTCAAAGCCTATGCGGTACTGCTCGATGAGGAAACCGCCAAGATGCAGGCCGACGTGGCCAAGGGCGTCATTGCGCCGGACTTCGCGTTGCAAAAGGCCATCACCCAGCTCAGGACGCAGCGCGACACCAAGGCCGCCGACAGCGTGCTGGTGCAATCCATCGTCCGCCGCACGAAGGAAAAGACCATTGCCGGTGACTGGGGCGCGCAGGCGACCCAAATTTATGAAACCGCCGTTGTCCCGGCCCTCAGCCGTCAGATCGCCGCCGTAGAAGCCGTCCTGCCCAAGGCGACGCACGATGCGGGCGTGTGGCATATTCCGCAGGGCGAGGCCTATTACATCTATGGCGCGCGCGGCGGCACCTCGACCGACCTAACGCCGGACGCCATCCACCAGATCGGCCTCGATAAGGTCAAGGAAATCAATGCCGAGCTGGAAAAGGTGATGACCAAACTCGGCATGACCACGGGCAGGACGGGCGAGCGCCTGAAGGCCATGGCCAAGGATCCGAAGTTTGTCTATCCCAACACCGATGTGGGCAAGGACAAGCTACTGGCCGATCTCAATAAACAGGTCGAGGTGGTGCAAGCCAAGCTGCCGGCCTATTTCGGCGTACTGCCCAAGACGAAAGTGACGATCAAGCGCATCCCGCCGGCGACCGAACTGGGCGCGCCGGGCGGCTATTATCAGCCGGCCTCGCTCGATGGCTCGCGTCCGGGGGCCTATTATATCAATCTGCGCGACACGGCCGAGGTGCCGAGCTGGACCCTGCCGACCCTGACCTATCACGAGGCCATTCCGGGTCACCACATGCAGATTTCGATCCAGCAGGAAAACAAGAACCTGCCGATGCTGCGGCAGATTTCCGGTTTCAACGCCTATATCGAAGGCTGGGCCCTCTATTCCGAAGAGGTGGCGGCCAAGGATATGGGCATGTATGCCGAAGACCCCTATGGCTATATCGGCTATCTGCACGACGCCCTGTTCCGCGCCTGCCGGCTGGTCGTCGATACGGGGATGCACCATAAGCGCTGGAGCCGCGAGCAGGCCATGGCCTTCATGGACGCCAATCTGGGTGATCCGAACGAAACCGAAATCGAACGCTACTGTGTGTGGCCGGGTCAGGCGCTGGGTTACATGATCGGCAAGATCAAGTGGCTGGAGCTGCGGGCCAAGTATCAGGCAAAGCTGGGCGCGAAGTTCGATATCAAGGCCTTCCACGATACCGGCCTGACCGCGGGGGCGGTGCCGCTGTCGGTGCTGGAAACCGTCTATGCCGAATGGGCCGCGAAGCTGTAATCAAGAGGAAAAGCCCCATGCTCAATCGACGCGCTCTGCTTGTGACCGGTGCCGCGGCGGCGACCTTTGCCGCCACGGGCGCCCATGCCGCCAGCGACCCGGCGGCGGCCAAAACGCTGAATGCTCTGTTCGACGCCATCTTTGACGAGAATGTCGATCAGTCGCCGACTCTGGCCACCTCACTGGGCCTCGACAAGGACGCGCGCGCGGGCCTCAAGGCCAAACTCAACGATGCCTCGGAAGCCGAGGCCCTCCGGGGCATTGCGCGCGCAGAAAAGTACCTCGCGGCGCTGAAAGCCATTCCACGCGACAAGCTGAGTGGCCTGGATCGCATCAATTACGATACGGTGCTGTGGGGCTATGAGAGCCGCAAGTCGGGCTATGACCGCTTCAAATTCGGCAACTGGGGCGGCGCCAATCCCTATATCCTTTCGCAACTGAATGGGTCCTATCAGTCCACGCCGGATTTCCTCGCCAATCAGCATACGATCGAAAGCCAGGCCGATGCCGAGGCCTATCTGGCGCGTCTGGAGGCCTTCGCCGTCCTGATCGGGCAAGAAACCGAGCGCTTCAAAGGCGATGTGGCCAAGGGCGTCGTGCCGCCGGATTTCGTCATCGACAAGGCCCTGACGCAGTTGCAGGCGCTGGCGGCCATCAAGGGCGCCGACAGTTCGATGACCAGGGCTCTGACCGCCAAGACCGCGGACAAGGGCCTTGCCGGGGATTGGGCCACTGAGGCCGCCCGCCGCATCGACGGGCCGGTCGCTGCGGCGCTTAACGCCCAGATCGACGCGCTCAAGGCCGTGCGCCCAAAGGCGACGCACGACGCCGGTGTGTGGAAGCTGAAGGACGGGGACGCCTATTACGCCTTTGCGGCGGGGTCGTCGTCGGGCACCACCACGAAGATGACGCCCGACGAAATCCATAAGGTCGGTCTGGATATGGTCAGGGAACTGTCGGCCGAAGCCGATGCGAAGTTCAAGGCGCTGGGCCTGACGCAGGGCACGGTGGGCGAGCGCATGGCCGCCATCGCCAAGGACCCCAAATACGTCTATGACAATACGGACGCCGCCAAGGAAAAGCTGCTGGCCGATCTGAACGTTCAGATTCGCGCCATCGAAGCCAAACTGCCCGACTGGTTCGGCGTCCTGCCCAAGACGCCGGTGGTGGTGCGTCGCGTGCCCAAGGAAATCGAAGCCGGTGCGCCGGGCGGCTATTATCAGCGCCCGACGCTCGATGGCTCGCGGCCGGGGGCTTACTATATCAATCTGCGCGACACCGCCGAATGGCCGTCGTGGTCGCTGCCGACCCTGACCTATCATGAAGCGATTCCGGGCCACCACCTGCAAATCGCCATCCAGATGGAGACGCAAGGCCTGCCGCGCCTGCGCAAGGTCGGCGGCTTCTCGGCTTTTTCGGAGGGCTGGGCGCTCTATTCGGAGCTTCTGGCGGCCGAAATGGGCATGTATGAGGCCGATCCGCTGGGCTATATCGGCTATCTGCAATCGGCCCTGTTCCGCGCCATCCGTCTGGTGGTCGATACGGGGATGCACGCCAAGCGCTGGTCGCGCGAAGAGGCCATCCGCTATTTCGTCGCTACCAATGGCGATCAGGAATCGTCCGCCACCACCGAAATCGAACGCTACTGCGTGTGGCCGGGTCAGGCGCTGAGCTACATGACGGGCAAGATCCAGTGGGTGCGTCTGCGCGACCGTATGAAGGCGCAACTGGGGCCGAAGTTCGATATCAAGGCCTTCCATGATCGGGGCCTGACGGCGGGGCCGGTGCCGCTGGCGGTACTGGAAACCGTCTATACGGAGTGGGCGCGCGGTCTTTGATCGCCGCCCGGTGGACGCCCGTCGCTGAGTGTGTTACCCGATTAAAAAAACCAAATATAACTATTCGGGAGGACACTATGAAACGCAACACCTTCGTCGGTGCCTTTGGGGCTGTGGTCCTGACGCTGATGGCCTGCGGGCCGCAGGCGGCTCAGGCCGAGATGTCACCTCAGGCGCAGGTCGCCGCCATGAAGCGCGGCGTCAATATTCTGGGCTACGACCCCCTGTGGAAGGACCCGGCCAAGGCGCGCTTTCAGCCGCGCCTGATGTCGGTGATCCGTGAAGGCGGCTTCAACACGGTGCGTGTCAACCTCCATGCGTTTCAGCACATGGACAAGGATAACCGCTTGTCGCTCTTCTATTTTTCCACCCTTGACACCATGGTGGATGCGGCGAACAAGGCCGGCCTGCACGTCATTCTGGACCTGCACAACTTCAATGAGTGCGCCGAGGATGTGAAGGCCTGCCGACCGAAGATCATGGCCTTCTGGACGCAGATGGCGGAGCATTACAAGGATGCGCCCGACACCGTGATGTTCGAGATTTTGAACGAGCCGCACGGCCCGGTGAATGCCGTGTGGAACGACATGATCGCCGAAAATCTCAAAATTATCCGCAAGACCAATCCGCGGCGCAACGTCATTGTCGGCCCGACCTCGTGGAACAATCTCAATGATCTGGAAGGCTTGCGCCTGCCCGCCGACGACCCGCACCTGATCGTCACCTTCCACTATTATGAGCCCTTCGTCTTTACCCATCAGGGGGCGGCGTGGACGCCGGACTTCAAGGATGTGAAGGGCGTGGCGTGGACGAAGGCCGAAGGGCAGGCGCGCCTTGACGCCGATTTTGACAAGGTCAAGGCGTGGAGCGCCCGCACCGGCCGCCCGATCCTGCTGGGCGAATTCGGGGCCTATGACAAGGGGCCGCTCGACAGCCGCGTGGCCTATACCGATGCGGTGGCGCGGGCGGCGGAGGCGCGCAACTGGGCCTGGGCCTACTGGCAGTTCGATTCCGACTTTATCGTCTATGACATACCGGCGGATCGCTGGGTCAAGCCGATCCATGGCGCGCTGATCCCCGAACAGGCGGCGAAGGTCGAGGCGGCGCAAACGCCTCAGGTCGATCCCAATGACGTCATGGCCCACGTCATCAATACGCCTAAACTGTCGTCGTGGAACGCCTATGGTGCGCCGCAAAACGCGACGCCGGTGCAGACGGCGGAGGGTGCACCCATCCGCTCAGCCCTGCGCATCCCTCTGTCGGCGGCGCAGCCCAATGCCTGGGATGTCGGCGCCGTGGCGCAGATCGCTCAGCCGGTGAAGGCGGGCGACAAGCTTCAGGCGTGGGTGTGGGCCCGCGCCGCCACCCCGGATGCGGCGACGCGCGTGCCGCTGAACATCCTGATCTCGCTCAACAAGGCCCCGTGGACGGCCCTGACCAACACGCCGGTTCAGATCTCGTCCGAATGGGACATGTATGTGGTGCAGGCCGTGGCCGACAAGGACTATGAGGCGGGCACCCTCATGCTGGCCCTGCAACTGGGCAAGTCGGCCTATCCGATCGAGCTGGGCGCGCCGGTGGTCCTGCGCAACTACGCGCCGACCGCGCAGTAGGCCGCTTACGGCCCATATAACAACGGCCGAAGATGCTGACGGCATCCGGCCGTTGAAGACACGAGAATGTCTCATATGTGTCAGTGACATGAGACATTCTCGAATGGAATACCAAGGGTCATTTCCAATGACTCTTGGTATTATCCCGCATATTCGGCCAGAAGGCGCTCAAGTCGCGCGCCTTCTGGTCTCAGAAACCACAGGTAGCGGATCGTCTGCACCAGCGTCGAAGCCCCCAGTGCGCCTCCGAACAGTAAAGCCCCCTGCACGGCCTGAGTGGCGGTCATCTTGTCCGTATCGACCAGTTGCCACAGGGTCACGCCTGTGACGAGGGGGAACAGCCCCATCAGCCAGAACATCACGACGGCGCTGTGCCGGGCCGCGCGGTTTTCGTCCAGCCTGAGCTGTAGGCTCTGCGCAATAGACGCCGTCGGGTCCGCAAAGCGTCGCCTGTGCCGGTCGTGCGCGCGCATCATCAGGATCAGCGCCACCCACGGCGCGACCAGCATCAGCAGGCTCCCCCATTCGCGCGTGATCTCAAGACTGTCATGCCGAAGGGCGTCATACCCAAAGACAAGTGTGATCGTACCCAGTGCGGCCCCGACACACAGCAAAAAAACGGTTTGTCCCTTACGGCGACGCTCGATCCCGCTCATCAGGCTCTCCAGTAAAAAGGCCCGCGCAGTGCGGTCCATGTCGTGGTCATGGGCGCGCCACAGGCGCTCCAGGGTTTCAATCTTCATCGGATAGCTCCTGAACAAGCGTGGCCAGTCGCGCCCGCGCCCGGTTCAGACGCACGCCGATATGGCTTTCACTGAGGCCGTGCAGGGCGGCCATATCGGCATAGGGCGTCTCTTCCAGCCACAACAGCATCAGCGACCGGTCGAGCGGGAAAAGGGCGCGCAAGGCGTCAAACACCTGATCCAACCGGGCATCGGACGGTTCAGGGGGGAGCTGTTGCAGGCCCTCGCGCTGTGTTTCAAACAGGCGCAATAAACGCAGGCTCTCGCGCCGTTTCCACGTCAGGGCGCGGTTATGCGCCACGCGGTAGATAAAGGTCGCCGGGAGCGACTCTCCGCGAAAGGCCGGCCACGCCCTCCACACGGCGATCAGCAGTTCCTGAAGCAGATCCGCCTGATCCGCCGACGCCGCAAAGGCGCGGCTAAGCCGCCGCAGCGCCGGCAGGTGCGGGCTGATCCACTCGCTAAAGGCCGGATCGTGCGGCATGTGGTCGTCTTATCGCGCGGCCGCGGCTTCGCGCGCCAGTCGGAGCGCCTCGCGATTGCTCTGCTCGAAGGCCCAGGTGTTCAGGCCCCAAACCACACCGGCGATGAGCAGAACCAGCAGGGCCGCAAGGACCGGTAGACGGTAACAGGCAGGTAAAAACAATCCAAGCATCTTAATCTCCTGTGTTTGGGCTTACGAGAGGTTAGACGCCCGTGACCGCGTAAAACTTACACGCCCACAAAATAAATCGGTACAGCCGATAACGGGAAGGTCACTTGCCAGCGCTAAGTCTGTGGGTCTAAATACGCGGCGACTTCGCAAGGTGAGCCGATGAAACCCTTTAATGCCGATGCGCTCGAAGATCTGGTCCATGCGCGGGCGCGTCTGGCCATACTCGCCTATCTGTCCACGGCGGGGCAGGCGGACTTTACTGATCTGCGCGATCAGGTGGGCATCACCGACGGCAATCTGTCGCTGCACCTCAAAAAGCTGAACGAGGCGGGCTATGTGGCGATTCGCAAAAAGATCGTCTCCAACCGCTCCAATACGCGTATCGGTCTGACCGATGAGGGGCGCGACGCTTTTTATAACTATCTCGATCAGCTCAAGCGGATGCTCGACGCCGTTCCGGAAAAGCCCGAAATCTGAGCCGCCACGCGATGTTCCATTTTTTAATGAGAACATATTGCGAACTTGGAACAAATGGGGTACGGTCTTCTCAACACATTTTCGCGGACGGGGGATGGACCTTCGCCTTGGGAATCGTGGCATAGGGAAGGTCTGGAATCATGTCGCAAGCGGTATTGAAACTCGTGGGAAAAGACGAAGCTGAAAAACAACGCGCGCTGGAATCGGCGCTGGCTCAGATCGACCGTGCCTTCGGTAAGGGCTCGGTGATGAAGCTGGGCAATGCCGGCAAGGTGGTGGAGGTCGAATCTATTTCCACCGGCTCGCTTGGTCTCGACATGGCGCTCGGTATCGGCGGCCTGCCCAAGGGGCGGGTCATCGAAATCTACGGGCCGGAATCGTCGGGTAAGACGACGCTGGCCCTGCACACGGTGGCCGAGATTCAAAAGGCGGGTGGCACGGCGGCCTTTGTCGATGCCGAACACGCGCTCGATCCCGTCTATGCCCACAAGCTGGGCGTCAATCTGGACGATCTTCTGGTGTCGCAGCCCGATAACGGCGAACAGGCGCTGGAAATCACCGATACGCTGGTGCGGTCGGGTGCCGTCGATATCGTCGTGGTCGATTCGGTCGCGGCCCTGACGCCCAAGGCCGAAATCGAAGGCGATATGGGCGACAGCCTGCCCGGTCTTCAGGCTCGCCTGATGTCGCAGGCCCTGCGCAAGCTGACGGCCTCGATCTCCAAATCGAAGTGCATCGTCATCTTCATCAACCAGATTCGCATGAAGATTGGCGTCATGTACGGCTCGCCGGAAACGACGACCGGCGGCAATGCGCTGAAATTCTATGCTTCGGTGCGTCTCGACATCCGCAGCATCGGAAAGATCAAGGTGCGCGACGAAATCGTCGGCAACAATGTCCGCGTCAAGGTGGTGAAGAACAAGGTCGCGCCGCCGTTCCGCGAGGTCGAATTCGACATCCTCTACGGCGAAGGTATCTCCAAGCTGGGTGAAATCCTTGATCTGGGCGTCAAGGGTGGCGTGGTCGAAAAGTCCGGCTCGTGGTTCTCGTTCAACTCGATCCGCATTGGTCAGGGCCGCGAAAATGCCCGCGACTTCCTGAAATCCAATCCGGAAATCGCGGCGGAAATCGAAGCGCTGGTGCGCAAGAAGTCAGACGCCATTTCCGAAGAACTTCTGGGTACGCCGGAACCGGACGAAGACGGCGAATAAAACCTGAAACCCGCGTGGGGTGCGGGTTTTCAGACCGCCTGCCTTCCACGCGTAAACGCCCCGGTCTTGTGACCGGGGCGTTTCTTTTTGTCCTGACACGTCAGAAAAATACCTGCGTTGGCGCAAAGGTCTTTGCGCAAATACCCAAGCCCTCTATATACGGCTGAAAATCGTCCTGTGGTGCGGTGTTTAACCGTCGGAGTCCCATGCCTTCCTTAAATCAGATCCGTCAGACCTTCCTGGATTACTTCGCCAAGAACGACCATGAGATCGTGTCGTCTTCGTCGCTGGTGCCGCATAACGACCCGACGCTGATGTTCACCAATGCGGGCATGGTGCAGTTCAAGAACGTCTTTACGGGGGCCGAAACCCGTCCGTACAAGCGCGCCACCACCTCACAAAAGGTCGTGCGCGCCGGCGGCAAGCACAATGATCTGGACAATGTCGGCTATACGGCGCGTCACCACACCTTCTTTGAAATGCTGGGGAACTTCTCCTTCGGTGACTATTTCAAGGAGCAGGCGATCAGCCACGCGTGGAACCTGATCACCAAGGAATACGGCCTGCCCAAGGACCGCCTGTTGGCCACCGTCTATATCGACGATGATGAGGCCTTCAATCTGTGGAAGAAGATCGCGGGTTTCTCCGACGACCGCATCATCCGCATCGCCGGGTCTGATAATTTCTGGTCGATGGGCGATACGGGCCCCTGCGGTCCGTGCACGGAAATCTTCTACGATCACGGCGAGCACATCTGGGGCGGCCCTCCGGGCTCTCCGGAAGAGGACGGCGACCGCTTCGTCGAAATCTGGAACCTCGTCTTCATGCAGTTCGACCAGCAGCCGGACGGCACGCGGCTCAACCTGCCCAAGCCCTCGATCGACACCGGCATGGGGCTTGAGCGCGTCGCGGCGGTGCTGCAAGGCGTGCACAACAACTACGATGTGGACCTGTTCAAGGCCCTGATCAGCGCCAGCGTCGAGGCAACCGGCGTCAAGGCGGAGGGTGAGGCCCTGCCGTCGCACCGCGTCATTGCCGATCACCTGCGCTCGACCTCGTTCCTGATCGCCGATGGTGTCACGCCATCGAACGAAGGCCGGGGCTATGTTCTGCGCCGCATCATGCGCCGCGCCATGCGCCACGCCTATCTGCTGGGGGCCAATGAGCCGCTGATGCCGCGTCTGGCGCCGGTTCTGGTGCGCGAAATGGGCGATCATTACGGCGAACTGAAGCGCGCCGAGGCGACCATCGTCGAAACCCTGCGTCAGGAAGAAGAACGTTTCCGCCGCACGCTGGGTCGCGGCATGACCCTGCTGGACGAAGCGACCGCCAATCTGAAAGACGGCGACATGCTGGAAGGCGAAGTGGCCTTCAAGCTCTACGACACCTACGGCTTCCCGCTCGATCTGACGCAGGACGCCATCCGCGCCAAGGGCTTAAGCGTCAATGTCGCCGGTTTCGAAGCGGCGATGGAAGAACAGAAGCAGCGCGGCCGCGCCAACTGGAAGGGTTCCGGCGAAACCTCCGTTCAGGCCGAATGGTTCTCGATACGCGATCAGGCCGGGGCGTCGGAATTTGTCGGCTATGAGCACCTTTCGACCCAGTCGCACGCCCGCGTCATCGTTCGCGACGGCGAGTCGGTCAGCGAAGGTCTGGTCGGTGAGCGCTTGCAGGTCGTCTTCGACCGCACGGCCTTCTATCCGGAAGGCGGCGGGCAGGCGGGCGATACCGGCACGCTGCATTGGGCCGGGGGCGAAGGCCGCGTGTTCGATACGCAAAAGCAGGCCGGCGACCTGATCGTACATGATGTCGAAATCACCGAAGGCGTTCTGGCGGTCGGCGACATGGTGCATCTGCACGTCGATGGGGCCAAGCGTCAGACGACGAAGTCCAACCACTCGGCCGCCCACCTGCTGCACGCGGCTCTGAAAAATGTGCTTGGGCCGCACGTTGCGCAAAAGGGGCAACTGGTCGATGCCGAGCGGATGCGCTTCGACTTCAGCCACGGCGCGCCCGTCTCGCCCGAAGAGATCGAGCGCATCGAAGCCGAGGTCAATGCCGTGATCCTGCAAAACGAGGCGGCGACAACGAAAATGATGGCCCCCGCCGAAGCGATCGAAGCCGGTGCGGTGGCGCTGTTCGGTGAAAAATACGGCGATGAGGTCCGCGTCCTCAGCCTCGGTCACGCGCTTGATGGCGCGGACAAGGGCTATTCGGTCGAACTGTGTGGCGGCACCCACGTGTCGCGCACGGGCGATATCGCCCTGTTCAAGATAATTTCCGAAAGCGGCATCGCCGCCGGGGTGCGTCGTATCGAAGCCTTTACCGGCGAAGCAGCGCGTCAGTATCTGCTGGAGCAGGCGGGCGTGGCGCGTTCGCTTGCGGATCAGTTCAAGGTGCCGGTGGCGCAGGTGTCGGCTCGCGTCGAAGCGCTGGTCAACGACCGCAAGCGCCTCGAAAAAGAGCTGGCCGAAGCCAAGCGCGCCCTGGCCGTTGGCGGCGGCGGGGCGGCCTCTGGTCCGGAAGAGATCAATGGCGTCAAGGTGATCGCCCGCGTTCTCGATGGCGTGGGTGGCAAGGATCTGCGTCCGCTGGCCGAAGACTTCAAAAAGCAGGTCGGCTCCGGCGTCGTGGCGCTGGTCGGCGTGCTGGACGGTAAGGCGGCCGTGACCGTGGCGGTGACGCCCGACCTGACCGGCCGTTTCAACGCCGCTGAACTGGCCAAGGCCGCCGTGATCGCCATGGGCGGGCAAGGCGCGGGTGGCAAGCCTGACTTTGCGCAGGGTGGTGCGCCGGACGCGACCAAGGCCGAGGCCGGACTGGACGCCATCAAGGCCGCCATCGTCTGATCGCGTCGCCATCGAAAACGAAAAGGCCGTCCGTTCGCGGGCGGCCTTTTTCACATTTGCCGATTGCTTTGCGGGCCTCCTCTATGCTGGAGTTCGCCCAAAGGAGAGCCGCATGGACCGCTTGAAGGATAAGGTGGCGCTGGTGACCGGCGGCGCGCAGGGCATCGGCAAGGCTATTGTGTGCAGCTTTGCCGCCGAAGGCGCGCGGGTCGTCATCGCCGACATCGACCCCCGCGAAGGCGAGGCGCTGGCGGCGGAGCTGCCCGGTGCGGTGTTCCGCCGACTCGACGTCGCTGATGAAGCGCAATGGATCGCCGTCCTCGATTCGGTGGTGGCCGATTTCGGCCGGCTGGACGTGCTGGTCAATAATGCCGGCATTACCGGACGCGCCGATGCCAAAAATGATCCCGAACACACCACGCTCGAAGACTGGCGGCGGGTGATGACGGTCAATACGGACGGCGTATTTCTGGGCTGCAAGCACGCGATTCGCGTGATGCGCCCGAATCGCACCGGTTCGATCATCAATATGTCTTCGCGGTCCGGGCTGGTCGGCATTCCGCATCAGGCGGCCTATGCGGCCTCGAAAGCCGCTGTGCGCAATCACACCAAGACGGTGGCGCCTTATTGTGCGGAAGAGGGGCTGAATATCCGCTGCAATTCGGTGCATCCAGCGGCGATTCTGACGCCGATGTGGGAGGCCATGCTGAAGGACGCAGCCGATAAGGAAAAGGTCGCCGCCGGTACGCCGCTGCACCGATTCGGGCGACCGGATGAGGTGGCCGCCGTCGTGCTGCTTCTGGCCTCGGATGAAGCGACCTTCATCACCGGTTCGGAATTCAACATCGACGGCGGCGTTCTGGCGGGCACGGCGGCTTCGCCTAAGTAGTTTTAACTATTAGAGCGGAATGATTTCAAATGGAATCATTCCGCTCAAGCCGCCATTGAGGCGGCGGCCAAGGTGGCGGAGCCACCGCCCGGCGAGGGGCTAAACAAAAATCTAGATCATTATGTTTCTACCAGAAATCATAATGATCTAAAGATTTGCCAGAACGAATAGAGGCCGATGGCGATAAACAGGCCCGACGCCACGTAGCGGACGATCTTCATCGGCACGACCTTCAGCACCTTGTCACCGAACAGCACCGCCGGGACATTGGCCAGCATCATACCGAAGGTGGTGCCGAGCACGACCCAGGCAAAGGCGGTTTCGTACTTGGCCCCCAGAAACACCGTGGCCACCTGCGTCTTGTCGCCCATTTCGGCCAGAAAGAAGGCGATCAGGGTGGTGAGGAAAGGGCCGTAATCCTTTTTGGGGGCCTCGTCGTCGTCCATCTTGTCCGGAATCAGGATCCACAGGCCGAGCGCGATAAAGGCGATGGCGACGATCCACGGCATGTAGGTGGTCAGGGCCAGTCCGGAGACAAAATGCCCGACCCCGGCGGCCAGCGCGTGATTCGCCACCGTGGCGATGAAGATGCCCCAGATAATCGGAATGGATTTGTGATAGCGCGCGGCCAGAATCAGGGCCAGCAACTGCGTCTTGTCGCCGATTTCGGAAAAGGCGACGAGGGCGGTCGAATTGAGGAAGGCGTCCACGGTAAAATCTTGTCTGTGACCGGCCAGGTTCTGACACACAACGACGTGCTTCGCCGCGGCCAGTCACTTATGGCGGCAAGGCAGGTCGTCGGTCTCACCTGTTTCGATTACGCCATGTCCGTGCCGGACAAGTGTGTTGACGTAATCCGCCTGAAACAACGCTCAGGCGCGGTTACTCCCCGAAGGAACGCGGGCTTGATAGACGCGGCTCAGAGATGAGTCAAGAGGAGCGCCAGACCCGATAGGGTGAACAGCGAAAGGACGGTCGATTGGGCAATGGACACCGCCGCGCCTTCGTACCACAGGCCGTACATGCGCGCCTGAATGAAGACGCTGACCGCCGTGGGGCAGGCCGACAGGAAGACGGCGATCTTCCACATCAATGGCGGCGCGCCGAACAGGTGCATGGCGCCGGCCATCACGGCAGGAGCCAGAAGCAGCTTACCCACGACGGAAACGGCGGTCACGGGTGTAACAGAGCGTAACGTTTTCAATGGCATAAGCCCCAGCATCCCGCCCAGCGCCACCAAAGCCACCGGCACGGACGAGCGGCCCAGTATGTCGAGCATCTGATCGAACATTGGCGGAATCTTCACCCCGGCCAGCATCAGCCCGACCCCCAGCAGTGACCCCAGCACGGTGGGGTTCTGCATCGTGCGTTTGAGCGCCAGCCCCACCCCATGACCCGACGCGACCGACAGGCCGGCACAGCCGATAAAAAACAGAATCAAAAAATCGGCAACAAACAGCAGCGGGGCCACCTGCATGACCTGTGGGCCCAGAAGCCCGGTCAGTATGGGCAGGCCGAGAAAAGCGCTGTTGGAAATGAAGGCGGCCATGCCGGCGCCGGTCGCTTCGCCGCGTGTGGCGCCGAATCGCCTCGCAACCAACAAACAAAGCCCCGACGATACCGCGAAAGCCAGCGCATAGACGCCCAGCCAGCCCACATGCAGCGCATCGGGGCGCGGCAGATTGGCAAAGGCGTGGATCAGATAAGCGGGAAAGCCCAGCCAGTAGAAATAGGCGCTTAGGCCATCCAGCCCTTCGGATTTCAGCCGCCCGGTACGCGCCAGAAGCGCTCCCAGTCCGACAAAGGCAAAAAACAGCAGAACGCGGCTCAGGGTTTCCAGCATGGCAGGGCTTTACGCCCTGTCAGGGGGTAAGAAAAGCCCTATTTGTCGGGACCGAAATCGCTGCTCGCTGAGGCTGAGGCGGCCGCTTCGGCTTCCGGATCGGGCAGGCCGATATGCGTCACCTGCCAGGTGAACAGGCCCTTGCGTTTCAGCGTGAACACCGTCTTGCCGATGTCGGGCTGCTTTACCCCCAGACGCGCGCGGTCAATGCTCCAGTAAAGGATGGTGGGCAGGGGCGGCTTGGGCGCAAATTCGCGCGGTTCGACCACATTGGCGTCTTTGCCGGCCCCATAGGAGAGGGCCAGCAGGGCCTTGGCCGTCAGGTACGAATTGACGTCGATCACCGGTTGCTTGGGGGCGGGCGCGGTCAGGTCGGTAATGGCGCGGCCGATGGCCCCCAGCGGGTCCTTCATGACATTGGGCGCGGGGGCTTCTGCGGTGGTCGTGCCCTTGGCATCGGCCCATAATTGTGCCTTCAGGCTGGCGCGCACGTCGTCAAAAGCAACCAGTTCCGACAGGCTCTGGATGTCCTCGGACTCCGCCGCCGAACGCAGGTCGTAAAAGGCCCAGACCGGGCCGATGGCAAAACCGAACAGGGCGGCCAGAGCGGCAACGATGATAGCGATGGATAAGGTCTTGAACACGCGGACAGTTCCCCCTGAAGGCGCTGAAAAACAGGGTTAACACGAAAATAACGCCCTGTCGCGCCCCGTCCGACGATTCGCGTCAGACTGTGACTAAACCGCCTGACCCGTGATCAGCCGGTGCACAAAGGTGAGTTTGTTACGCACGGTGGGCGTCAGGATAAACGGATAGAGCGGTCGTTCGCCCATGGCGTTATGGATCGAGTTGATCGCCAGACTGAGCGGCACCCAGGCCTCGGCCAGCCGTTCAAAATCCGTGACGCGATAGGGTTTGAAATCGACCTCGGCCGCGACGCCTTCGTCGGCCTTGGTCTTGATCGTCATGCCATAATAGTGAGCGGTTTCAAGTGCATCGGTAATGTGCAGCACGTGGGCGAAGGTTTCGGCGAAGTCTTCCCACGGGTGCATCGAGGCATAGGCGCTGATATAGCTGTCGGCCCAGAAGGGGGGCGGCCCTTCGGCATAGTGGCGCTCGATCGAGGCCTGATAATCGGCTTCGTCGTCACCAAAAACGGCGCGGCAGGCTTCAAGTTTACCGGCGTCGCGCACCAGCCGGTTCCAGATGAAATGCCCGCATTCGTGGCGAAAATGGCCGAGCAGGGTGCGATAGGGCTCACCCATCTGGCTGCGCACGCTTTCGCGCACGGCGTCGTCGGCTTCGGCGGCGCGGATGGAGATGACGCCTTCGTCGTGGCCGGTCATGGCGCTGTGGAAGGTGCCGTCCGGGGCCTGTTCGTCCTCCAGATAGTCGAAAACAAGCCCGCCGTCCGGGTCTTCGCTGCGGTCAGGGGCGGGCAGGTCCCATTTGAGGAAGGCGTAAAACAGGCGGTGCTGGGCGTCGATAATGCGCCGGAACTGATCGAGATCGTTGGGGATCAGGCGGTTGTGGCGGCAGGCGCGGCAATAGGCCGAGCCATCGTCTTCGGGCACCAGCCAGTTACACACATCGGTCGCGGCATTGGCGCAGAAGCGATAGCTGTCCCCGCCATTGACCGGTTGCCAGCGGTCGTCACCAGCGGGCATCAGGGCGTGCAGATCACGGCTGTTCGGCGAAAAGCCCAGCCGCGCCCCGCAACTGACGCAGGCGCGGTTATGGAAAAACAGGGTGTTGCCGCATTGGGCGCAGGTAAACAGCTTCATTAAAGCGCAGTCTCTATGGTCGGGTTCCTGTGCCGCGACCCTAGACCGCTATCCATAAGTCTGAAAGGGTGCGCCGCCGGCTCCATGCAAAGGGCCGGTAAGGCTATTTCCCTCGCCACACCCCCGGATGGGCGTCGATCCAGCCATTGATCAGGCCTGATATCTTGAGGTCATCGGCCAGCGACGGATGATAATGGCAGCCGCCAAAGTCCAGTCCGTCGAAAAACAGCGTGTCGAGGCGCGTTTCACCGCCGTTTTTCAGCGTTTTGGCCACCTGAGAAACCTGCGCGCGAATCTCGCCATTGGCGCCATCGGAGGCCATCAGGAGGAATTGCGTTTGAGGATTTTTGGCGCGCAGTGACTTGACGAAAGCGACATAGGTGTCGCGGTAATCGGCTTGCAAGGCCTCGCGCGTCGTCCATTTTTCCCCCGGATTAAGCGCGGTTGAGAAGTCATTGGTCCCCAGCCCAATGACGATAATCTGTGGCTGCCAGCCGGTGGCGTCGTAGGCGGTCTTGCCGTCGAAGAGGCTGTAAGGATAAAGCTTTGGTAGAGGATCGCCGATAAAGCCATTGTAATTGCGCACGATTCCGCGACCGGAAAAGGCGTTGATCTGATAGTCGGCCTCATAGTGTTTGGCCGTCAGGGGCCCGAAGGCCTGAGACGTGTCGGTCGTCGCCCACACCTCGTCCTGGGTACACTCGTGCTTTGGCGAGGTATTGCCGTAACCGACCGTGTAGGAATCGCCGATGAATTCGATCTGACGCGCGCGAGCGGTCAGCGCCGCGGGCTTGTCGGCGCTGAAACCGAGGAAACGCCCGGTCTGGCCTTGCGATTCGGTGATCTTCTCCAGCCGATAGACGTCCACGGCCTTTGTACTTTTGCTGTCGAAGCGCAGCGTCGTCTGACCGGGTTTTTCGATGAGCTTCACCACCTCACCGTTGAGGGACAGCTTATAGATATTGATGCTGTCATCGAAACTGAGGGTGACCGACTTTGAGGCCGTCGCGGTCTCAAAATAGGCGCCCGGCCATTGATGCGTATAGGCCGGGGCCGCCGTGCGCCCGCCGCTGTGCAGGGGCAGGGTGTCGGCAGCGGCGACGCCCGCAAAGCTCGTCCCCGCTAGAAGCCATCCGGCCAGCCAAAGCGCCTTTGTCATCATGTATCTCCCTGATTTTTGCGGCATGAAGGATGATAGCGCTGTCACTGTCAAGACGCGCGCATAAAGAAAGGCCGCCCGCGAACGGACGGCCTTTCATATCACACCTCAGAAGAGACTTTAGCTTAAGCCGCCAAAGCCTTCGACAGGTTCTCGGAGATCTTGTCGAGGAAGCCTTCGGTGGTCAGCCAGCCCTGCGTATCGCCGACCAGCAGCGCCAGATCCTTGGTCATGAAGCCCGCTTCGACGGTGTCGATGCAGACCTTTTCCAGCGTTTCGGCAAAGTGCTTCAGCTCGGCATTGTCGTCCAGCTTGGCGCGGTGCTTGAGGCCCTGCGTCCACGCAAAGATCGACGCCATCGAGTTGGTCGAGGTGGCCTCGCCCTTCTGATGCTGGCGATAGTGGCGGGTGACGGTGCCGTGGGCGGCTTCCGCTTCCATGATCTTGCCGTCCGGCGTGACCAGAGCCGAGGTCATCAGGCCCAGCGAACCATAGCCTTGGGCCACCGTATCCGACTGCACGTCGCCGTCATAGTTCTTACAGGCCCAGACGAAACCGCCCGACCACTTCAGCGCCGAAGCCACCATGTCGTCGATCAGACGGTGCTCATAGGTCAGGCCCAGTTCTTTGAACTTCGCCGCGTATTCGGCGTCGAAGATTTCCTGGAAGATGTCCTTGAAGCGGCCGTCATAGGCCTTGAGGATGGTGTTCTTGGTCGAAAGATAGACCGGGTAGTTGCGCGCAATGCCGTATTCGAACGAGGCGCGGGCAAAATCGCGGATCGAGTCGTCGAGGTTATACATGCCCATGGCCACGCCCGAAGACGGGAACTGGAACACTTCGTGCTCGATGACCTGACCGTCGTCGCCCTGGAACTTGATGGTCAGCTTGCCGGGGCCGGGCACCTTGAAATCGGTGGCCTTGTACTGGTCACCGAAGGCGTGACGGCCGACGACGATCGGCTGGGTCCAGCCGGGGACGAGGCGCGGCACATTGCGGCAGATGATCGGCTCACGGAACACGACGCCGCCCAGAATGTTGCGGATGGTGCCGTTGGGCGACTTCCACATCTTCTTGAGGCCGAATTCCTTCACGCGGGCTTCGTCCGGAGTGATCGTGGCGCACTTGACGCCCACGCCGCAGGCCTTGATGGCGTTGGCGGCGTCGATGGTCACCTGATCGTCGGTGGCATCGCGGTGTTCCATCCCCAGATCGAAATATTGCAGATCGATGTCGAGATAGGGGTGGATCAGCTTGTCCTTGATAAGCTGCCAGATGATGCGGGTCATTTCATCGCCGTCGATATCGACGACCGGGTTCGCCACCTTGATTTTGGCCATTGCGAATGTCCTCTCTGAACGAAGCGCACATGAGGCGACGCACAGGGTCGCACTCGGCGCTGACAGCGCCTCCTATAGACGAAAAGGTGAGCGGCGCAAATGGGCTTTAGCTGATCTGGAAGCGCCGGCGCACACAGAGGTTTGTCAGGCGGGGTTTGCATGTCCTGCGTCTATCTGAGGCGGTGCCGTCAGGGGAACTGTGTCAGAATTGTAACAACTGAAATCAGGCGCGCATTCCCGTATATTGGTGATTGAAAAACACCGAAATGCAGATAGGGTTTTTGTCTCAAAAGTGGCCGCCCTGTGTCGATTTCGACGCATTGTCCGCTCAGTTTGTTATCTCAAATCCATATTCAGCTCCGGGGAAGTTTTATGAAGTCTCTGAAATCGTTGCGTTCTACCTGCCTTGCCTCTACGGCGCTGCTGTCGGTGGCGGCTCTGGCCCTGCCGCAGCAGGCCGCGGCGGTGGTTACGCCTGAGACGGTGCCGCCGGGTGCGGCGGTGGATACGACGAACACGCGCCCCTATATGGTGGGGCTGATGATCCGTAATGAGGCGGGCAATTCCGGCGGCACCTGTACGGGCCTGCTGATCAATCCGCGCACGGTCCTGTTTGCCGCCCACTGCGTCGATGGTCTGGCCCCCGGTGCCTATGACGGCAACAGCCCCGGTAACCGCGCGCAGGTGGGCTACACCACCGATCCGACCTTCGGCCTGACCAATATGCGCGAATTCCTGTTTGGTCAGGACTTTAACGTGTCGAAGGGCGATGCCCGCGTTGTGAACGGCAGCTCGGTCATGGTGTGGTACGATCCGCGTTCGCGCAATGGGTCGGCACGGTCGGCTTCGGACAATTCCTTCCTGTCGGCTGACGTGGCCATTGCCGGTTTCGATACGGCGACCGAGTTGCTGGGTCGTGATGGGGCCAATGGCATCGGCCTGCTGTTTTCCCCGGTCAATGGTCAGGTGCCTGTGACCATCGGCGGCTATGGTCAGGCGGGTAACGCCCTGACCGGCTCACGCCTGTCGGGCACCGAAGACACCTTCTTCCGCCGTCTGGGCAAGAACATGCTGGGCTTCCTCGGTGATGAGCGCTCCATCTCGCTGGGCGTCTATGGCACGGCGGGCGGCAACTTCTTCGATCCGCCGGGCTTCACCTATCAGGACCTGTACTGGGTCGATTTTGACGATCCTCAGCGCGCCACCCGTGCCTTCTCGGCTTCGGCGACGCGCTCCTCAACCCTCAACACCTTCGATTTCGACATCTTCCCCGGTGCGGCTGTGGCCGGTGAAGCCCTGACGGCTTCGGGGGATTCCGGTTCACCGCTGATCACCAGCGCCTATGGCCGCGAAGTCTCGCTGGGCGTGCTCAGCCAGGGGACGTCCTTCTTCTTTGACGTCGCGGGCAATACCAACGACAACTTTGTGTTCCAGAGCACCTTCTCCAACTATGGCGGTATTGCCGGCTATAACCCGCTGTTCCTCTTCTGGGATCAGATCGTCGTCAACAACCCCTATAAGTACGTGACCACCAAGGCGGGCGACGGTGAATGGACCGATGCGACCCGCTGGACGCAGGAAATCGACCCGCTCTATTACGTCCTGTCGGGTTCGACCCTGGTCAATGGCCTGCCGACCACGCCGGCGCTGGGCGTTTCCGGCGCCACCCCCAATATCGGCACCATCACCCCCAACCCGTCACCTGTGGCGACCTGCGCCTTTACGGGCACCTGCGTGCCGGGCGCGGGCAAGAGTGAACCGGTGGATCTCGGTCTGGGCGACAGCGCGGATCGCGCCATGCCGGATACGCAGACCCTGATTTCGACGGTCTCGGTCAACAATCTGGCTCAGCCGGGCACGGTTGAGCTGGGGGCCGGGCAGGTGACCACCCTGAGCATGGAAAGCGCCTCCAAGACGGCTGTCTCTGCGGTCACCCTGTCGCCGGACGCCAATAATCAGGCGCAAAGCACGGCCCTGTGGTCGTCGGGCACCCTGATCGGGGTCAACACGGGCACCCTGACCGGGCCAGGCACGACTAACTTTGTGCCGAACAATACGGCGGGTACGGCGGGCCTGCAAAACTCGACCCGCTGGTTCGAAGTCAATCTGCGCAGCGCCGGCACGACCTTCCTGACCGGCACGACGGTGACCATCGACCGCCTCAATGTGCGCGGCGCGGCGTCGGGCCTGACCATCCGCAGCGGGGCGCGCCTGAACACCGTCATCTCGTCCTTCGGCGACGACGGCGTGCTGACCGTCGATGGTGTCTTCAATCCGCGCGCCTATACGCTTTCCGGCGGGGCCATTTACGGGTCGGGTCAGATCATCGCCCCCGGCGGCGTGGCGATCCAGAACGGCATCGTTTCGGCAGGGGCCGCCAATGGCGGCGTGGGCACGCTCAGCGTCACGGGTAATGTGGTACTTGGCGGCTCCAGCCTGATGGGCGTGGACGTTAGCAGCGCCACGTCGGCTGACCTTCTGGCAGTGACCGGCACCCTGACCCTCGGCGGCAGCCTGTCGGTCGCGGCCCGCAACGGCTATGTGCCGACCTATGGTACGCGCTGGACCGTGGCCACGGCGACGGCTCCCCTGACCGGCAGCTTCGCAACCGTCTCCTCCAACTTCCCCGGCGTTCTGCGCCCCTCGGCGCTGGTTTCCGGCAGCAATCTGGTGGTCGAGGTGACGGCCCTGCCTTACGCCACCCTGCTGAGCAAGACCAACCCTCTGTCCCGCCTGCTGGACGCCAACCGCGCCAGCTATAGCACGCTGAAGCCGGTCTATGATGCGCTCGATCCGCTCGGGGCCGGGGCGCTGGACGCGGCTTTCAGCGCGTCGCAGCCGACGGCGGGCTTTGATGCTCTGGCGCTGGGTCGTTTGCAGGCCGGTGCCATTCAGGGAACCGATTTCGGCCTCGGCGGGGCGTCGGGCAGCAGCCTGACCCTGGCGGGTTTCCGCGATCATAATCAGGCTCTGGGTCTGAATGCACAGGCAGACGAGCCGGTGCGCAATGAGATCGGGGGCGGGCTTTCGACCTTTGCCGCCTACCGCAACCTGAACGGTGACATGGCCTCGCTGAACGCCACCGGGCGGTCCGAAGCCGAGTCGCGCATCCTGTCGGTCGGGGCTGACTATGCCGTGACGTCGGGTCTGCGTCTGGGGGCTGCGGCGCACTTTGCTGATGGCGAGGCGACCGGGCTCGGCACCAAGGCCAGTAGCGATATGCAACAGTTCACCCTGTTTGCGCGCTATCAGAACCAGGGCTTCTTCGCCAGCGCCTATGGCGGTCCGGGGCGTCAGAAGCTGAAAACCCAGCGCAATCTGGCCCTCAACGGTCAGGTGCTGACGGCGGGCTATGATGCGGATGTCACCACGGCCGGTGCGGTTCTTGGCTACGACATCGCCTTTGATCGTCAGGGCGTGGTGCTGTTCGGCTCTACCGATGCCCTCAAGCTCGAAACCGATGGCTACAGCGAAACGGGCGGCAGCTTCGCGCTGAAAGTAGGCGAGCAGTCGTTTGAAAGCGTCAAGACGCGTCTGGGCCTCAGCTACTATGCGCGCTTTAACGCCTTTGGCGGCACGCTGAAACCGGGTCTGACGCTGGCGGCGGTACAGGACAGCGAGGCGAAATCAACCAACAGCGCCAAGGTCGCCTTCGCCATTGCGCCGACCCTGCTGACCGATGTGACCACACCGGGCATGGACAAGGAATGGGGTGAAATCGACCTGCACGTCGATTACGACTCCGGCAAGACCTGGGGCGTCTCCGTGGGCTATCGCGGTGATGTCCACCGCGAGGACATCTCGGCCAATACCGCCTATGTCGTCCTGAAAAAGACGTTCTGATCCGGTATAGAATGCTGATGGAAGCCCCCGCCTCAACCGCGGGGGCTTTTCATTATGCGCCATGCCTTTGCACAGGGCTGTGTGTCCTCTATAAGCCCGCCCATGAAAGAAAACCGTACTGCCCCGCCGCTGGAGCGGCCCGACCTGACTTTGCCGTGCGTCATCCTCGACCGGCCTCAGATGGCTGAAAACATCGGCTCGGTCGCCCGCGTCATGGCCAATTTCGGCCTGCGCGACCTGCGGATCGTCAATCCGCGCGATGGCTGGCCGCAGGAGCGAGCCTGGGCCATGTCCTCGGGGGGCCACTGGCCGCTCGACAATGCCACCATCTATGAGACGGTGGCCGAAGCCATTGCCGACCTCAACGCCGTCTATGCCACCACGGCCCGCCCGCGCGAGACGCAGTTGCCCATCCGCACGCCGCGTCAATGCGCCGACGATTCTTATGCCAACGCACAGCAGGGCCTCAAAACGGGTCTTCTGTTCGGGGCTGAGCGCGCCGGGCTGGAAACCAGCGACATTGCCCTGTGTCATTCGATCGTCACTATCCCCGTCGATCCGGCCTTCCATTCGCTCAACCTGTCGCAGGCCGTGAACATCGTCCTTTATGAGTGGCGCCTGAAGGTGATGGATACGCCGAAGGCCGCCTTCACCAAAAACATGGATCAGCCGGCGGCGCTGGAGAAGCTGCATGGCCTTTACAGGCATCTTGAGGATGAACTGGAAAAGGCCGGCTTCTTCTTCCCACCGGAAAAGAAGGAATCGATGCAACGCAATCTGCGCGTGGCGCTCAATCGGGCGCAGCTCACCGAGCAGGAGGTGCGTACCTGGCGTGGTGTGGTGACCGCGCTGGTGAAGGGCAGGGGACGCTCTCTGCTTAACAAGACCGAAGAATAAGCCCGTACACGGCGTATTTTCAGCCAAAAAGCCGGGAAGCTGTGGATAGGAGCGAAAGGCGCGTTGACTCTCACCGCCACGGCCTTTAAACACCGCCCTCCCGACGGACAACGACGGCGCGGACGAAAACAGAAAGGGCTTTTGTTCTTTTTATTCAGTTTGTTAATTCGATGTCTTGAGAGCGGCTCGCCGATTTAACTTTTTAAAAAGGCGGGTTGACAGGCGGAAGGGAAGTCACTATCTCAGCCACTTCCTTGCAGATGAAACTTATCTGAAAGTGACATTCGCAAGGCGTTAAGCTTAAGTTTTAAATGAGTTGAAAAACTTTTTAAAATAAAGGCTTGACGGTAGAAATTGAGCGGCTATAAGCCCCGCTCTCCTGCTTCCGAGGGCTTCGGCCTGAGGCGGCGGAACGGTTGAGAAAGTTGAAAAACGGCCTTGACTTGAAAAATTAAAGCGGTATAAGCGCCGCTCTCTCAAACAACTGAGATTGAGTTGTTCCCCGCGCCGGTGAGGCTGGCACGCGTGGTGA
>NZ_JBKFEE010000007.1:0-151051 GCF_046503825.1 Asticcacaulis sp. W401b | reverse complement strand
CAGGGAAACCTGAAATGCGAGCAGATTCAATATGTTGCACGAAAGTTCCGCCACAAGCTATTGATCTTAAAAGGATTCCTTAGCGTCACTTTCGACGCCGATCTTACGACAAGCCCATTAAGGGGCATGAGCTACTTTGGACGATCGCTCGCAATGAAACGAAACGGCAGATCTGAGATCTGGCGCCCTCCCGGGAGTGACACAAATGTCGTAATGTAAAGCGTGCCAGAGCTTACGCTCTGGCACGTCTAACGCGTGTGGCCGGGTTTATTTTCGCGTTATACGCTGACTAATAACGCCCTTGCCCGTAACATAGTAGAGATAGTTGGGGCCGCACTTCATATCGAAGAACTTGGCGTCTTGTTTGGATTGGTTCCAATACTCACCAATATAGCCTGTGCCAATCCGGTATATAGGAGTTTCGGATGTGCTTTTGGCATCTTTTTCAAAGGTGAACTTGTAACAATCCAGGTTGAGACCTCGATCCTTCATGTCCGCGTAAACGGTATGAAGAGCCAATACAGCATCACTGGGAATATTCTCGAAGCGAACCCGTTCCGCCGCAGGGGAAGGGCTGCCGGAGGGCGCCGGTGCCTGAGCGTGCAGGACGCCGGCATTTGCGAAAAATACTCCGATAATGAGGGCAAGTGTCTTCATGGGTGCGATCCTTTTTGATGAAGGCTTACAATGTCAACTAGTTGGGCCAACCGCCATCAATGCCGAAATCTTCGATATGGCCCTCGCTCGTCGTTACAGCGGCAATATCAGCAATCTCCGCATCGTCTGCGGGATTGAAGCCACTGTGTTGCGATGGATCATAGGAATAAACACTACCATCTGGGCCCATCATCCAGGTCGGATCGCCATTGGCATTAGCGTTTCGAATGTCGTTCGGAGAGAAATAATGATCGCCGATGTCACCGGAGTCCTGACCGTGCGTATGGAAGGTGGCGACCACATTACCCGTCATCATTCCATCAGCGCCGCCTACATTGACATTGCTGGGTCCGCCAACGCCCATCTCAGTGATGAAGTAGTATTTATTCCCGTTGAGATCGGTGGCTTCGCGAACATACCCGCCGACTTCTCGGTTACCAATGCTTCCATCTTCAGAGACACCATAGAACGCGTGCATGATGGCTTCTCGCGCGGAGGAGAAATGAACTCCAGAGCCTAAGCCATATTGGGTTACGTCAAGATCGGTCGTGGGGACAACAGGTTGATCGCCAGCCAGAAAGCGAGTGAAATCATCCCACGTAGCTTGAGCGGAATCGCCCCACCAGTCGTCGAAGGCATCCACGAGATTATCGATCGCGTTTTCGATGTTCTCGCCCCAGTCTTCCCAAATCCATTCACGGCCGTCTTCGCCATCGTAGCCGAAGCTGCCGTCCAAGCCGAGGAAGTCGCCGACGGCTTCAAGGGCGTTTTCCCACCAGCTATCATGATCGTCATCGTCAATGGGGTTGCCGTATTCGTCGTAACCGCAGTTGTCTTCATAGCCGGTCAAGCTATCGACGTGGCCGCCGGCAACCCAACGAAAATCTTCGGAAGATAATACACGCATACACTTTCTCCTTTCCTCCGCGTCGGAGGACTGTGAATTTTATTTATGGAAAAAGCAGCGCCTTAATTTTAATTGTTATTTATGGAAGGCGATTCCGCAAAGCTTTATTTCAAATAAAGCCACGCATATATCTATTGTGCATTTTCAACGTTGTCGAGACGCTTAGTGTTGCGTACCTGAAATATTTAAAGGTCGGATGTGGGAAAATGTTTCACATGTAATTTTCTATAGATAATCTGAAACGCATATTTTCGGTAGGAAATTATATCGACGAGTCTAGAGTGACTCGTCGATTTTTCATTTTTGATTGAAGCTTTGTTTGATACGGCTCTTTGAATCCACAATATAAGTTCGAGATGGTCCGCAATCATTTCTAATCTTCGACGCCATCTCTGCGTTGTTGGTGGCTAGGTTTTCCTTTTTGAGCGTAATGTCTACGACCATCAATCCGCTCTCCAACTGGCCTTGTATCTTGGTTGTGATGTTCCCCGTAATGGTGACGTCAAAACAGCTCAATTTGTAGCCGCGGCCTTCAAAATCACGCGTGACCTCCATTAAGGGGGCAGACCACTCGCCCGGAAACTGACCCCATCGATGATCTGTCTCCTCCGCGCGCCACAAATGAAGATTGAAATTATCTTCGGCTTTGGTCTGCCCAAGTGCCGGCGACGCCGCCAGAACGGTTCCCGCCAAAAATAGACACAGCTGTCTTTTTATCAAGGTTGTCCTCCGGGGGCTGGAGCCGTGGGCTGCGGAGCCGCTTGCTCGTGAATGTTCCATAGCTCGCTGTACGTATCGGTTCTTGGGTCGTATGAGGCCGCGCGCCCGTCAGGTCTCAACATGATGCTTGGCACATTTCTGTCCTCCGCGCTGTCAATGTCTTGACGCGACCAATTGTCCGCGTTGGTGTTATCCAAATTCGGGTCGGTAGTCACTACGCCCTGAGCCGTCTCGTAAGCCGCATGAGTATGGAAGGTCGCGACTATATCGCCGCGCCAGGTCTGCGTTACGTAATCCTTGCCGCCAAGGGATAGCGTCGACACATAATATCCACCTGTGTCAGGGTTGTATTTGATAACGCCGCCGATTTCCTTGTTCAGGCTCAGGGAGTCGCCCTGAATCTTCTTCAGAGCATCAAGAATCGCCTGTTCCGGTGTGGCGAATTCAGCGCCTAAATTGTAGGTCGCCAGATTCAGAGGGGTGCTCGGCGGCTTGGAGGGCGGCGCCCTGTCCGCCCTTCCCACTCATATCCCAAGGCGTCGGTTATTGGGCGCCCGAGCACCGCAGCAATCACCTCAATGGTTTCGACCGGTATTTCGCGCACAGTTTCGAAAAATCGCCTGTGCAGCCCGTAAACCTTGAGTTGGATTGCGAAACCCAACCGCTGCGCGGCAGGCTTCGTATTGGCGAGTTCCAACTCCTCTAGAGATAAGCTCCACGCAGATGACATGCTTGCCTCGGAGGATTAGGATTGGTTCCGGGAGGAGCTTGCGCCCTTATTGCACAACAGTCAATGGCAACGATTTTGTTCACCATACGTTCTTTAACTTGGCCATTTTCGCAGCGACGGTGTAGTTAGGCCCTGATAGAAGGCGACCCGGTGCCGCGTAAGATGATGGATCTGGGCTTTCAACTGCGCGCCAGAGAGAGTACCTGACACGTCTGATTAGTACGGCACTGACACTTGCATTTTGCGGCCACAAAATGTCTTCTGATAATAAACATTATGGGAAATTAAAGGGCGTGAGTTTCAAAGAACGGTATTGGGAAGCAAAAATCTGACAACCACACTGCAAGCCCCCCGCAGAGACTACGGTTTTCGGTCTTTCAGGGGATAGGCAATGATCAGCGTTAGCGGCTCTGGCCCTGTTTGTTTGATGCCCACCTCGCTTCCGCTGTAGAGGTAGGCGGCCATACCGGCGCTGAGCGGCTTTGAAATGCCATCCGACGTGACTTCGCCGGTCCCCGACATCACATAATAGACCTCATCATGGTCGATCGGGTGCAAACCGATGGCCGAACCCGGATGCAGGATACGCTTGCGGAACTCCATACTACGGTTGGGGGCCTGATCGCTGATGCGGTAGGAGGTGCTTAACCCGATCTTGCCGTGCGGGTTGGGTTCGGTCTTTTCAATCGTGCGTTCATCGACGATAACCATCACGCCGGTTGGCGTTTGGGCCATTGTCCCCGTCGCGCAGAGGATCAAAACGGCCGCTGCACAGGGTTCAATCCATCGTGCCATGATCAACGCTCCTCAGGCATTTTGAGTCTGAAAAAGGCAGGCGTTGCGATCAGGCGGCCGTCTTCAGGGCCGTTGGCTGCACTTTGGCAATCAGGGCCTTAAGCTCAGCCATTTCCGTCTCACTAAGATCGGTCAAAGGCGTGCGCACTGGACCGGCCGGGCGGCCAATCGCCTGCATTCCCGCCTTGACGATGGAGACGGCATAGCCTTTGCCCTTATTGCGCAAGGAGATGTAGGGCATGATGAAATCACGCAGCCCGGCCAGAACTGCCGCCTGATCTTCGGCCCGCACTGCCTTGTAGAAGTTCAGGGCCCAGTCCGGCAGGAAGTTGAAAATGGCCGAGGAATAGGTGGTGACACCCATCTTGAGATAGGGGGCGGCAAAGGTTTCGGCTGTGGGCAGGCCGCCTATATAGGTCAGCCGGTCGCCCAGCCGCGTATAGATGCGTGTCATCAGTTCGATATCGCCGACGCCGTCCTTATAACCCACCAGATTGGGGTTGTTGTCGCACAGGCGCGCCAGCGCCTCGTCCTCTATGATGCCGTTATCGCGGTTGTAAACGATGACGCCCAGTGAGGTCGATTTACATACGGCATCGATATGGGCTTCGAAACCATCGGACTTGCCGCTGATCAGATAAGGCGGCAACAGCAGAAGGCCATCCGCACCGGCCTGCTCGGCCGATTGCGCCAGTTCGATGGCGATCTGGGTGCCGTAGCCGCAACCGGCCACAACCGGCACCTTGCCATTGGTTTCTTTGACCGCCGCGGCGACCACGTCGCGCACCTCGGTCAGGCTGAGGGAAAAGAATTCCCCCGTACCCCCGGCGGCAAACAGACCAGCCAGAGGCTTTTCCAGCATCCATGCGCAATGTTCACGATAAGGGCCTTCATCGAAACGGTTGTCGCTGTTGAAATGCGTCACAGGGAAGGATAGCAGCCCCGTCCCAATCGTTTGCGCCATATCCTTGGGGCTAATGCCAGCCATTTGAGACCTCCGTGCATTCCGAACTTTATACCGAACAGGTGATGTGCGCACACATGATCAGTCGCATTGGGATGCAACCTAGCCGCCCGTCCATGTTGCGCTGACGCTATCGGCACACCACGCAGGCGTCCAAGCCAAAGGCGGTATTGATCCATGCGTGGAACGCAATGAACGAGGCGTCGAAACCCTCCTCAACGGCCTAAAACTATGCGTAACTATAGAGCATAAAAACACCTTCTGTCTGGCGGCCGCGGGTTCGCAATATAAAGACGGAATGAATACAGAGAGTGACCCCATGCCAGACCGTGCCACGCGGCCGCCGGAGATGACGCCAGCCGTCGCCAAGCCCAGCCATATCCGCTATGCCCTGATCGTCTTTTTGTTCGTTATCACGACGATCAACTATGCGGACCGTTCGACCTTCTCCATAGCGGGTTCGGCGGCTTCGGAAGCCTTGGGTCTCAATCCCGTGCAGATGGGCTTTATCCTGTCGGCCTTTGGATGGGCATATGTGGCGGCGCAGATCCCTGGCGGTGCCCTCCTCGACCGGTTTGGCGTCAAACGCGTCTATGTTGGCGCCATTGCCCTCTGGTCGTTATTCACGGCCTTTCAGGGCTTTGTCGGGCTGATCGGCGGCCTGTCCATAGTGGGCTCCCTGTTTGTTTTACGCTTTCTGGTCGGTCTTGCCGAAGCGCCCTCTTTTCCGGGCAATGCGCGCATCGTGGCGGCGTGGTTTCCGGCCTCCGAACGCGGCACGGCATCGGCCATTTTCAATTCGGCGCAGTATTTTGCGTTGGTGGCCTTTGCCCCCTTGATGTCGTGGCTGGTGCATGAGCACGGCTGGCGCATGGTGTTCTGGTTTATGGGCGCGCTGGGCCTTGTCGCCGCTTTTGTCTTCGCAAAATTCATTTCCAGCCCGGACAGGCATCCTTGGGTCAATGCCGGCGAACTGGCCCTAATGAAGGAGGGCGGCGCGGTCAGCATGGAGGCGCGGCCCAAGACGAACGTGGGCGGCTTCAGCCTTGCACGGCTCAAGGTCCTTCTGACCAACCGCATGCTGGTCGGCATCTATCTGGCGCAATACTGTATCAACGTCCTGACCTATTTCTTTGTGACGTGGTTTCCGATCTATCTGGTCAAGGAGCGCGGTCTGAATATCGTGCAGGCGGGCTTTGCCGCCGCCGCTCCCGCTTTGTGCGGCTTTATCGGTGGGCTGGTCGGCGGTTTCCTGTCGGACTATCTGCTCAAAAGGTCCGGCGACATCAGCCGCTCACGCAAGATTCCGATCTTTGTCGGCATGACTCTGGCTCTGTCGATCATCGCCTGTGCCTATGTCGATCAGGAGTGGCTGGTCATCACGCTTATGGCCATCGCCTTCTTCGGCAAGGGTGTGGCATCGCTCGGTTGGGCCGTGGTCTCAGACGTCGCACCCCGCGAATACATCGGGCTGGCGGGCGGCGTGTTCAACATGTTCGGCAATACGGCCGGTATCGTCACCCCCATCGTTATCGGGTATATTGTGGCGGTTACAGGCTCGTTTGACGGCGCGCTCATCTATGTTGGCATCCACTGTCTGATAACCCTGCTGGCCTTCGGTTTTATCACCGGCAAGATTGAGCGATTGAAGATCGACTGATGAACCGCCGCCATTTCCTTCTGTGTGCGACCGCCGGTGCGGCGTTTGGCGGTGTCCCTGCCCTGGCCAGATCTGCTGACGCCTCCCTCAGCACCCCCATGAGCCCCCCGGAATGGGCGCTTTTGCAACGCGAGGTCCTGCGCGTCGAAAGCGAGGCGGTCGCAACCTTTTACAACCGCTATTTCGATGAGCGCGGCTATTTCCAGTGCTTTGAACGCTGGGGGGCCAATGATGGCCCTGACGATGCGATCGAGAATTGTAACGACTGGCCGCATCTGCACGCGCTCGGCGGGTCAGACACGGTGCTGGACCTTTACACACGCGCCTGGGAAGGGCACCTGAAACAATACACAGCCGCCCGAACGGTCGAGACCCCGGCGGGACGCGACGGCATGTATTACCGGGAATTCCCGGTGATGAACGACTGGCAGCACCTATCCGAAGGGCTGTCTGTGTTTAATCTGATGGGGCTTTCCAACCCCTATGATCCACGGTTTCAGGCGCGCGTGCGGCGGTTTTCCGGCTTCTATACGGGTGAAGACCCGACGGCCCCCAACTATGACCGCAACCGCAGGATTATCCGTTCGATGATCACGGGGTCAAAAGGCCCGATGCTGCGTAAGGCAACGCCGCTCGACTGGGCCGGTGACCCGTTCGACCCAACCGGCTTTTTCATGGAGCACGGCGAATCCACCTATCAGGAGACGCTCGACCACTATGCGGAATATACCGACATTGTGGGCGATAGTCCTTTGAACCTTCAGGCGACCAGTCTGGTCATGAACGCCTATATGCTGTCGGGGGAACGCAAGTACCGCGACTGGATCACCAGTTACCTCGACGCCTGGATTGATCGGGCCCGAAAAAATGGCCATGTCCTGCCGAGCTATGTGGACCTGAAAGGCCGCATCGGCGGGCCGCGCAAGGCTTGGTGGGGCAATGTCTATGGCTGGGGCTTTTCTCCGGTCGATCCGGTCACCGGCAAACGCGAGGATCGCAACCGCGTGCCGCGCGCCATCGTCGCCTTTCTGAATGCCTACCTGCTGACCGGTGGTGACAAATACCTTCAGGTCTGGCGCGACCAGACCGACGCCATCAATGCGCAGTCAAAAACCATAGACGGCGTACTTTGCGCCCCCACCATGTATGGTCCGGACGGCTGGTACGGCTTCAAGCCCGGCCCCTATCGCACCAATGGGCTCGACATCTGGTATATGTCCATGCGCGATGACGATTATGCGCGTGCCGATACCGATCATCCGTGGGTGCAGTATCTGGCCGGAAAAAACCCGACCTACCCGGTCACGGCGCTGCGCACCACGCTGGACAGTGTCCGGCAAAAAATGGACGCCCTGTCGAAAGACACCACGACCAAAGACACCCGTCTGGCCGATGCGCTGTTGAAGTTTAACCCGGCTGTCGTCACGGCCCTGCTGCATCTGATGTGCGGCGCCATCCATATCGCGCGGCCCACCTGGTCGAAAACCTCCCCGTCTCAGGGCGGCGCCCTCCTTTATGCCCGGTTGCGTTATTTTGACCCGGTCAGGCGTCGTGCCGGTCTGCCCGAAGACGTCGCCGCGCTGGTCAGTGCCTTGAGCGACACCGCGACAACCCTCACCCTGGTCAACACGCACCCCTTCCGTCCGCGTCGTGTTACGATTCAGGCGGGCGGCTATGGTGAACACCAGTTTACCGGCATGACGCTCGCGCAAAAGACAACGGCGCTCAACACCAATCAGGTGACCCTTGATCTGGCACCCGGCTGTGGCGCAGAGATCCACTTTACGCACCAACGCCACGTCAATGCCCCGACCCTGAGCCACCCGTGGGATCGGGCCTAGAGCGAAATGACTTTAGGTGGAATCGTCATTTCGCTCTAAATTTTTTTGTCGCGACGTTTTTGCGGAAAACCGCTCACACTTTTGGCTTCGCCGAACTTCGTTTCCGCACATCGCTCTAATTGACAGCAAACACGCCGGACATTATTATATTTATAATTATGTCCGGAGGTTGGTATGAATGCGCTCAAACTCACGACAATCGGGACGTCCACGGGTGTCGTCATTCCCAAAGAGGTGCTGACGCGCCTCAATGTCGCAAAAGGAGACACCCTCTATCTTACGGAAACGCCTGACGGCGGCTACCGCCTGACGGCATATGATCCCGACTTTGCGACCAAGATGGAAAAGGCCGATGCCATCATGCGACGCTATCGCAACACCCTCAGCGTCCTCGCTAAATAATGCCCTACATTTGGCTGGAAGCGCGCGATGCCATAGCGGTCCACGATCGGTCGCTGGTCCTTCATGGCGGACCCGGTGGCGTCAGGGACGAGGGCCTGTTGCTTTCGGCGCTGGCCAGACCGCAACAACTGGCCGTGTACGCCGACGGTGTGGACAGGGTACAACTGGCGGCGGCCTACACGGCCGGTGTCGTGCAAAACCATCCTTTTATCGACGGCAACAAGCGCACTGGATTTATTCTGGGCGTTTTGTTTCTCGAACTCAACGGTCTGAACTTTATAGCCCGTGAAGAAGATGCCGCCGATGCCGTGCTGAGCCTTGCTGCGGGCGCGCTGGATGAGGCCGGTTATGTCGATTTTCTGAGACGCAATGTGCGTTAGGGGGGGTGGATCCTAAACCGTCTTCGGTGCCACCTCTGAACACAGCTCACGGACCGCCCCCAGCGCCGGGTTGGTGTTGGCGCGCCGCCAGACCATATAAAGCTCGACGGGCTTTTCCGGTACGGTGACAATGTTGCGGTAATGCACACCGGAAAACTGCAAACTCATGGCCGTGTGCGGGACGATAGCGACCCCAAGCCCGGCCCGTACAAGCCCCAGCATCGAATGGATCTGCGTCACCTGCTGCACATAGTCAGGTCGCACATCGGCCGCTGAAAACAGGCCCATCAGCATATTGTGGAAGTAGCTTGCCCCTTCCCGCGAATACATGATCAGGGGTGAGCCATCAAAGGCTTTGAGGGTGAGCTCCGGCGTGGTCAGTCGCGTATCCCCCGTCGGCAGGGCCGCGATCAGGGCCTCACTGACGACCCGTTCGCTTTCGAATTCGTGACGGTCCAGTGGCTGTCGCAAAAAGCCGATGTCGATCAGCCCCGTTTGCAAGGCCTCCACCTGCTGGCTGGACACCATTTCTCTCAGATCAAGCTCAATATTGGGCAGGCGCGCGCGGGCCTGTGCCACGATCTGCGGCAGGAAGCTGTAACCGGAAACCGCTGTAAAGCCGATGCCGATGCGCCCGGCGTCGCCTTGAGCCACCTTTCGGGCTGCCAGCGTGGCGCTCTCGGCAAGCCAGACGATACGACGGGCTTCCGGCAGGAAAACGCGGCCGGCGGGGGTGAGTTTGACGCTGCGACTGGTGCGTTCAAACAGCGGAACCCCCAGAATGCGCTCCAGAACCTGAATCTGGCGGCTGAGCGGGGGCTGGGTCATGTTAAGCCGTGCCGCGGCCCGCCCGAAGTGCAACTCTTCGGCGGCAGTCACGAAACAGCGTATCTGGCTCAGTTCAAACATGTACCCCTGCCTGTGATCAGTTTGGTCAAGGCTATGGTGATGCGAAGAAAAAGAAAAGGCACGGCTGTAGGGAACAGCCGTGCCCGAAGTGTGCCGGTCCAAACGGGGAAGAATGACCGACGGCTTGGCGCAGGGTGACGCCCGCACAAGGTGCGGATCAGAAACTATAGCGGGCGCTGAGGAAGAACTGCCGTCCGGTGTGCGAGCGCACATTCAGGCGGTTAGTGGCATCGACGTACTGATCGTTGAATTCATCGGTCAGGTTGATGCCTTCGAGGCTAAGCTTCAGCTTCGGCGTCAGGTTATAGGAGGCCTGCATGTCGAAATTGGTCGTTTCATTGGTGCCGGCAACCGTGTTGCCGTCATTGGAGGGAACGGCCGTCAGATAGCCCTCCCGATAGGCAACCGAACCTCGGACCGAGAATTTTTCGGTCTCATAATAAAGGGTGAGGTTGGCGGCGTTTTTCGACAGACCGACAAGCGTCTCTGAAACGGTCGGTGCGCCCGGTGTGGTGGAGGTCAGATAATCAATCGTAGAGTCCACGTAGGTGTAGTTGGCGAGTACACCAAAATTGCGCCAGAAGCCCGGCAGGAAGCTCAGTTGCTGTTGCGCATTGACCTCAAAGCCTTTCAGTTCGCCGCCCGGTGAATTGACCGGCTGGCTGACGGCAAAGATGTCGGTGGCCGTCGCGGTTGTCCCGTTGAGCAGCGAATTCGGCAGGCCTAACTGATTGAACGGAATGTCCTGACGCAGGGTCTGCACGAAGGTATCGATCTTTTTGTAGAACAGGCCGAAGGCGTAGATCGAATTGGGGGCCGGATACCATTCCAGCGACAGGTCCAGATTCTTTGATTTGGTCGGATTGATATAGGGATTGCCGCGGGAATAGGCGCGATTGGCCCCTTGAATGGCCACGTCACCGCCGGGGGTCAGGCCCGCGATCGACGGACGCGCGATGGTCTCGGCGGCGCTGACCCGGAAGACGATATCGTCAGTGACGTCGGCCGCCAGATTGAGCGACGGGAGCGTCATGTCATAGCTTCGCGATGCTTCGACCAGCTTGATCACAGCCCCTACCGCGGCATAGCCGGACGAGCGCTGATCGGTCTTGAAGTAGCGCAGGCCCGCATCTCCTCGCCACGGAACTCCCAGCGCCGTAAACTTAAAATCCGCTTGCAGGAAGGCTCCGGTGTCGGTCTCATCAACCGTGATCCACTGCCCGCGCGCCGATGAATTGTTGATGTCGGTCAGGGCATAGATGCCGCAATTGCAATAGATGTTGTATTTGGCGGCAAACTTATCGAGGTCAGGGGCCAGCCACGCCGTGGCATTGCCCGACGGCTGGTCCAGATTGCGACCGAAACCGGAGTAGACGTCAGACACATCCGCCAGTTCAACGGCCGTCAGGGTCTGCACCACGGTTTCCGAGGTGCGATAATAGCCCCGCGAGTCGAAGCTGAACTTGCGGCTATCTAGCCCGCCTTTGATCGTCAGGTTTTCGTTGGCATCGAACTCCAGATAGGCCTTGGCCGTGGCAAAAGCATTGGTCACGAAATTGGGGCGGATACGTACCTCGGACGTGCCATTGATCATCGACCAGTTGGCTGGGTTGGTGGCATCGAAATTGAGCCCGATAGCCGGTAGCCTTGAGCGGAAATCGTAGCTGTAGCCCTGCGAATTGGCGCGATCAAAGGTGATGATGGTCGAGACCGGGTTGGAAAATTCCGACCGTGAATAGCCCCCGATAAAGCCGCCGCGCAGTTTATCCGAGAAGTTATGCGTTACGGTCAGCGTGTACTGGGTAAACTCGGTTTCCATCTCGTCCCAGGCCGTCTGGGTACGCAGATCGACATTATCAAACACACCCTGAACGATGTTTTTCCCCTCAACCGTGCCGCTACGGATGATGGTCTGTGGCTTGCCGGTGCCAGCCCGGCTGAAGCCAATGGCCTGAAGCTGATGCTCGCCACGGGTGGTTTTGACGTCGGAATAGAGGATATCGAGCGTCACCAGCGTCGCCTCTGACGGGCGCATCTGGAACGATCCCGTCAGGCCCAGACGCTCGGAGTTGATGTCATAACTGACATAGGAGGGGATGCGCGGGTGATAGAGGGCCGTAGCCGTATTGGTATCGTTGATCTGCGCGATCGTATAGCCATTGAGCGTCGAGGCCGTATTGAAACCGCTATTGGCCCCGCCATAGGTCCAGCGCGTAATATTGGCCCCTTCCTCCAGCAGATGGCGCTTCTCGTAGGCCAAAGAGAACAGCGCCCCCAGCTTGCCATCCGCCCAGCGCCGGCTGGTCATCAGGGTCACGCGCGGGGTCACTTCACGCGCCAGATCATTGTAGCTGGCCTGCGCCGACATGACGAGCTGGCCGGTTTTGTAATCGAAGGGCCGCGCGGTCTGAAGGTCAACGGTTGCCCCCAGAGAGCCTTCCTCGACCTCGGCAGAGGCGGTCTTGCGCACGCTTAAGGAATTGAACAGTTCAGAGGCGAACATGTTGAAATCGAAGCCACGGGTGCGGTTGGTGCCCCCGGAATTGACCGTGCCACCCGTGGTCGCGATGGCTTCCATACCGTTGACACGCACGCGGGTGTATTCCGAGCCCAGCCCGCGCACCGAAATCTGGCGGCCTTCGCCATTGACACGGGTAATGGCGACGCCGGGGATCCGTTGTAGCGATTCCGCAAGGTTCAGATCGGGAAAATCCGCAATATCCTCCGCCTTGATGGCGTCAACCACGCCGCTTTCGTTGCGCTTGGTGCGGATGGCGCTTTGCAGCGACCCGCGAAAGCCGGTCACCACCACTTCGACCGGCGCTTCGGACGCTGCCGGAGAGACCTCCTGCGCTATAACCGGCGTACCCAGCGCAAGAAGCGTGAGAGCGGAAACCCCGCACGCCAAACGGCGGCGCGCCGTGTAGGCTCGTCTTGTGTGCATGTCTTTTTCCTCGCCTGTATGAAGCTGCCTGTGATGCCGTAGCGGCATCCGCTTCTGATTATGTCCAGATATTAGGCAGCTTTCACAAAGACGGGCGAATCCCAATCGGGCATGAATCAATGCGCGAAATGAATTGAAGGGCTTCATCGCTGGGAAAAAGGCGACGGCAGCTGCCCTGTCTTCTGCGGGCCAATAAGAGCTCCGAAAGTCAGGTGAAACAGCACTCATATAGCAGCCCTGTGCTATAAAACGACCCGGTCGCATTTGCATACTGCGCCATAACCCGCGTTTGGCGTTGCCACACCCTTCCCCAACCGGTAGAAAATGACGGGCAAGGACCAGGGGAGGATATACGGGCATGGCGTCATCCAGACGGCTCGATGGCTGGAAGGCGATTGGCGGTCATTTCGGACGTGATCGCACGACCGTCATGCGCTGGGCCCAAAGCCGTGGCCTGCCGGTGCGTCGTCTGCCCGGCGGCAAGACAGGCACTGTGTTCGCCTTCGTCGATGAGCTGGACAAATGGGCCGCCAATCAGACGGACCTGACGGCAGAGACCCCGGAAAACACCAACGCAGAACCCGATACACAACCCGCACCTGCGCCTGGCTTCTGGCAGCGCAACTGGCGTCGGCTGGCGGTTGTCAGCCTGATGGGTACGGCGTTGATATTTGCTTTGGGCAATGTCTGGCCAAGGCCGCAACCCGTACCGGCGTCGCAAGGCCTGCCCGCCGACCCGGCTCTGGCCTCTCTTTATCTCGAAGCGCGCGACGCCTGGGCGCAGAGGACACCGCAATCCCTCAAGCGCGCCATCACACTGTTTACCACCCTCATTGAGAAGCAGCCGGATTCGGCCCTTGCATGGGCGGGACTGGCAGACGCCTATCTGCTCTCGCGTGAATTTGGCGAAATGACCGACGAAGACGCCTTCACCAAGGCGCGCGCCGCGGCTCTGAAGGCCTCACAGCTCGATGCCAACCTGTCCTCTCCGCATCGGGCCCATGGCTTCATCTCCTACTGGTGGGAAAACGATCCGGCCAAGGCGGGGGATGCCTTCCGCCGCGCCCTGTCGCTGAAGCCCGGTGAAGCCCAGACCCATTTCTGGTACGGGAACGTCCTGTCAGACAACGGCCAGCACAGCGCCGCGCTGAAAGAACTGAATACGGCCCGGCTGATTGAACCCGGCTCCATTTCCATTCAGATCGATCTGGCTTGGGCGCAATGGGCCGCAGGCGATGACGCCGCTGCCAAGGCGGCCTTTGGGCAACTCAGGCAGCAGAATGCCAGCTCACCGGTGTTGTTTGATTGCACAAGTCTCATCAAGCTGGCGGACGGCGATTATGTCGGTTACGTGCAGGACTTCAGCGAATTTGCGCGCCTTCGGGATGAAAGCGACCTCAAAGCCTATGCAGCGCAATTGCGCGCATCCCTGAAATCCGGCGCCCCGGCCGTTCAGGCGCTTTTGATGAAAAAGGCGCTTGAGGAGGTTGCCGCCAACCCGCGCCGTACACACGTCTGGCCCGTGTTTCTGGGCTCTGTGGCTCAGAACCGGGCGGACGTCCTAAGGTTCCTGAAAACCGCCACGGAGCGCGGGGAATCGTGGGGCGAAGCGGGGCTGAGCGCGCGCATCGCGCGGCTGTGGCCCGACGACGCCGAAATCAACACCCTGCTCCAGTCGTTGCGCGCCCGCCGCGCCGCCTGACCCACACTGCAACAGATTGCGACACCTGAGCGCGGCGTTTTCTCACGCCGTGCAACAAGTTGCGACATGGCCAAACTTCAAAAAATCCTCATGCTTTCCTCATCTTAGCGGCACAGGCGCGCATCGCCTCCTGACCGCTGGCCAAGGGGATGCAGATGGGTTTATGGACGCGCAGAGCCGCACTCGGATCGACCGCCGCCACGGTAATGGCCGCGCCGTTGACCATAGCCGCGACGGCGTTCACGCCTTCGGCGAGCGTCAAGGCTTTGATGAGCGCGCACCAGAGCGCTATCTGCCAGTTGGCGGAGTTTGGCGGCACACAGGTGCTGCTCCTGCTCATCAATGGCACGCCGGTCGAGGCCCATGCCCGTCGCCGGGGGCTTTACCAACGCAAGCTGTCGCGCCTCACCCAATCCGGCAAGGCCATCGCCCCGGTCAATTTCAACCGTCTGATCACGGCGGCCGGGGGTATTGACCGGCCTGTAGGCGGCACCGCGCGCGCGCCGGAATTCAACGCCCTTTATGCCGCCTTGCCACCGGTGCCGCAGGCCCCCGATCCCTGTCCTGCGGACTTTGATCAGCGCTCAGCCGCCGAGCGCTCTGTCATCCGGCAAGCGCTGAGGGCCCCGGACAACAGCCGCTACCTCCCCTGTTTTGTCGAAGACGCGCAAACCGTGCGCCTGCCCTTTTCCGACGACCCCTTTTTCACCGCCTGGGCGTTTGAACGCGATGCTCAGGGTCATTTCCTCGCCCTCACCCTGCCGGGGGTACGGGCCATCTGGGCTTTGGAGGCCTGAAACGCATGAAAGCCACGCCCCTTCTCCGCGCCACTCTGACCTCACTGCTGATGTGCAGCGTTTGCGCCTGCGCCTCAGAACCGGTCAGACCGTCGCCGGTGGCACACATCATAACGCCTGCTGATGCGGCGGACGCCCTGCGCCACGGTGACCTTGCCACAGCGCGCAAGGGCTTTGGCGATGCGGCCGCCCGCTCACCGTCTGACCCGGCGCTTCAGACGCTTCTGGCTCTGACCTATCAGTCTGCGGCGTCCAGCGACCCCGAACAGCTGGATCTGGCACTGGCGGGTTATGATCTGGCCCTGCGTAGCGGACAGGACAGCTTCTGGGCGGCCGCACTGGCCGGAAAGGCCGCATTTGATCGCGGACGCTACGGACAGGCGCAGGCCTATTATGCGCGGGCGGTCACCCTGCGCCCGGAGGACGCGCGCGCCCTGACGGGACTGGCGAGCAGTGCCTATATGGCCGGTGATCCGCACCTGTCCGCCAGAGCGGCCAGTCGTGCCGCCCGTTTCGCGGCAAGCCCTGACCTCAAAGCCCATGCGCTGCGTTTGCTCAGCCTGGCCCATGTCGCGACAGGTCAGACGCAGGCCGCCGAAACCGCCTATCAGCAACTGGCCCTGTTGGCCCCGGCGGAGGCCCCCGCCATCAAAACGCGGATGCAGGAACTGGCCCGCGCTCAGGACGCGGATACGGAGGCTGAGCCTACGTCGGCTGAGCCCGGTTCACCGGATCAGGTCTCGGTCGATGTCGCCATTATCCTGTCGCAAAATGCCCAGCGTGACTCCATCGGCCTGAACCTGCTGGATGGCCTCCAGTTACAGTATGGCCGTCAGGATCAGCAGACGCATTCGGGCAGCGACACGGGCGTGGCGCGCACCATCACCGACACCATCACCCTGCCTCAGCTCACCTATAATCTAAATCTTTTCAATCGTTTTGGTCAGTATTACCAGGTGGTCGCCCGCCCCATGCTGACCGCCTTTCGCGGCGAACCTTCGGACTTTTTCGTGGGCCGCTCGACCAAGGTGGCAGTGAAGGGGATCAATTTCTCGCAGCTCGAAAATATCGACATCGGCACGCAGGTTAAGGTCACGCCGGTAGACATCACCGCCCAAGGCACGCGGCTGAAGATCGAAGTGACCCGCTCGTTTCTGTCCGGCGAGCCAGCGGGCACGTTCAACGAAGCGCTCAACACGTGGCGGCAAACCGTCTCGACCACGGTCGAAGTCCGCTTCGGCACGACCCTGATCCTGTCGGGCCTGTCTGAAAGCGTGCGCGATTCTTCGGTGACCAAGACCCCGATTCTGGGGGACGCCCCGCTGATCGGATCCGGTTTCAACCGGCGCGTCATCAATGAACGCCGCGACGCCGTGCTGGTGCTGGTCACGCCGTCGCCGGTTCAGGCATTCAACAGCCGCCCATGGAGCCGCCCGGCCGATGTCGAGCGCCTGATGATGCTTTGGGACAAGACCGTCGCCCCCGGCTCTGACCTCGGCACCGTCACTGAAACCCTGTCGCGTTCGCGCCTGTTTAGTCGGGCGCGCAAAGCCGATGCGCCCCTGTCGTGGCCCAACTTGCCGCACGATCACGAAGACATTCTGAGGGAGCTTATCGCACCCTGAGAGTAACGCCGCATCGTTGAGGCTGAATCCGAAGAGTAATCTCTGAATGGATAAGCCCTTTCCGGTGCAGGTTGCAGTACCAGTAAAGCTTAAAAATTACCTTCCTTATTTCAACACAACAGACATCTTACCCTGAAAAGGAGACATCTATGCGTAAATCATCCCTGACTTCGACAGTATGCGCGGCACTGGTTCTGATGCCGCTCGCCCTGTCCCCCCTCACTGCCGTCGCTCAGCCAGCCCTGAACCGCGCTGAACTGAACACGACCGCCCTTGCCAAGATTCAGCCGGCCCAGTTAAGCCAGCTCAAGCTCATCGCCCAGCGTCAGGACCAGCGCCTGCTTCAGGCCTTCCGCGGCAAGGAAGCCCTGAAAGCCAGCATGGAAGCTGAACTGCGCGCCATTCAGCAGGAACCCGACGAAGACAAGCGCGAGGGTCTGATCAAGGCCTATCAGGCCAAGAACAAAACGGCCTATCAGGCGGCCCTGCGCGAAAGCAATGTGGATCTCAACGCCATGGCCCGCGAAATGGCCGTCGCCGCACCTGAGATGGACTTCCGGGTGACCGACAACCTCAGCATCGTGGCCGCCCCGAAAATGCAGACCGCCAGCCGCAAAAGCGCGCCGGCCAACGGGTCATTGCCCGCACCGACGCCGTCACGTAAAGTCAAAAATCTGGTCACGGAAGACTATACCATCAGTAAGGATGTGGGCTGCGGTCAGATCGCCGGCGGTGAAATCAACGTCTCTGGCGGCTATATGACCAATAAGGCCGTCGCGATCTCGACGGGCGGCTGCAAGAACGAAGGCAGTTATGTTCATGAGTTTCGCGTCAGACCCAATGAAACGGTTGAGGCGACACTGACCGTTGACATGACGGCCAAGGCTCAGGCGCTGGGGATTTTGGGCTCTGCCTCAAGCACAAGTAGTGTCTCGGCCCGCATTGTAGGCAGTCAGTCGCAACCCGGAGACAGTGACGGTGTTTATTGCACTGTAATTGCCGGGATACTCTGGGCGGCCAGTGATGAGTGCGAACTGTTAAATGTGCGTCTAAATACGCGATTTACGCAACCTGGAACCTACTCCCTCATTGCCACGACCCGAACATACCTTCTAACCGCGCTTAGCGTCGGCGGTTCGTCCGGTGAAGCACGCATCAAAAAGCTGCGCGGCACGCTCGTGACAGAAACGCGGTAACGCGGCTTGCGGCAGGCTCTGAAACAAACGGTATTCGGAGCCTGCCGGGTTCGTAGCCCCCGGATCAGCGAAACAGATGCGGCACAAAACGCGACCGGTCATCGGTGATCAGATGGTCGCTTTCGCGAATACCCATGCCTACCGCTTCGCCGCCGATGACCCAGCTGCCGATCAGGGCATAGGCTCCCGACGCCGGGTCACGAAACAGCTCGGCAAAGGCCTGATAGACGAAGTCATTGTCGGCGTAATTACCGTCGGTTTGTGCTGTGTGCGCACGGTCACCGGCCGCAAAAACCGACATATTCTGTCCCTCACGGCCGAGCGCCGGTTTGCGCACAAAACCACGACCAGACCCGCGAAACGCCTCATCACTGCGGCGCGTCTCCAGCAGATAAGGGCTGTTGACGGCCATGCGTAGCCGGAACATTCGTTTCCTGAGCGGGTGGCAAATTTTCTGGTCCTTCTTGCGCCCCAGACTCCTGATCAACCTTCGGCTGGCGTCGTCTGCCCGGCGCAATACTATTCATTATCTTGAGGCCGTCATGGACGTCCTGGGCATCAGGACGCTCCCTGATGTCAGGGCCATTCTCCTTCCAAACACCATCGAGGCGCGTCACCAGCGAACGGACGTCAGGAAAAGAATAATCCGCCATTGAGATCGAGGCACACGCCGGTCAGGAATCCGGCCTCCTGAGACAGCAGGTAGTGTGCCACATCGCCCACATCGTCCGGCGAGCCCTCGCGACGCAGCGGCGTGCCGGAAACGACCTTCGCCCGGCCTTCCAGCGTCGAGAAGGTATCGTGGAACGAGGTGCCGATCAGGCCGGGGCAAAGCGCATTGACGCGGATACCCTTGGGTCCCAGTTCCTTGGCCATGCCGCGCGTGAAGGCCATCACCGCCGCCTTGGACGCGGCGTAGGCGCTGGCGCCGGGTCCGCCGCCGTCGCGTCCGGCCAGAGACGACAGGTTGACGATGGCCGAACCCGCCGGCATGTGCGGCACGACCGCCTTGGTGGCGAGAAAGGTCGAGGAGACGTTCAGGCGCATGACGTATTCGAAGAACTCAAGGTCCATCAGGTCGAGGGTCTTGCGCGCCACCATGCCGCCCGCGACATTGACGAGGCCGTGAATCTCATCGCCGAAGGCTTCGCGGGTCTGATTGATCAGGCGTTCTACCGCCTCGGCATCCGTGACGTCGGCCTTGACAGTGATGGCCTGCGCCCCCAGCGCCCTGGCGGCCTGAAGCGTCTCGGCTGCGGTTTTCTCATTGGCGTTGTAATTGATGGCCACCTTTGCGCCGGCTCGGGCCAGTCTGAGCGAAACGGAACGGCCGATGTCGCGCGCCCCGCCGGTGACGATAATGACTTTGTCTTTCAATGACATATGGAAAACCTTACTTTGTTATGACTGACGCCCTGCCAGACGGTGCACGCGACCGCCGAGAAGGAGCAGGGAGAGGATGGACAGCGGCACCAGCAGGCCCGCCATGAGGAAAACCGGCGCGAAGGACACCTTGGTGGCCATGGGCACGATCAAGGTGGTGATCAGCACGCCGAGGTTGGCCGCCGTACCGCCAAGGCCCGACAAGGAGCCTACCGACTTGCCGGAGAAGTAGTCGCCGGGCAGGGTCTGGATATTGCCGATGGCGATCTGGAAGCCGAACAGCACGACCGCGATCAGAAGCACGGCCATCAGCGGCGTGGCGGCGTTCATGCACAGGAACAGGGCCGGCATCATGACTATGCAGCCAAGGATGATAACGCCCTTGCGCGCATTGCCCACGCTGACGCCGCGGCGGATCAGGAAGCCCGACAACGCGCCGCCGAACAGGCTGCCGATAGCGGCCCCGACGAACGGCACCCAGGCGAACAGGCCGATCTGTTTGATATCGAAGCCGAAGGTTTCGGCCAGATAGATGGGCAGCCACGATACGAACAGCCACCAGATCGGATCGAGGAAGAAGCGCGACAGGATGATGCTCCAGCTCTCCTTATGCCCCAGCAACTGCCGGATATTCGGCGCGTACTCGTTCTGAGGTGTCGTATCCTTGGTGACGCGATTATTGAGTATGTAGTCGCGTTCTTCGTCACTCAGCCAGAGGTGCTTTTCCGGATCGGCGCGGTAAACGAACAGCCACGGAATGATCCAGACCAAGCCCAGTACCCCGATCAGCAAAAAGACCATTTTCCAGCCGATCTGCAGGAACAGGAAGGCGATCAGAGGGGCGGCGATGATGGCGCCGACCGAGGCCCCGGCATTGAAGATGCCCTGCGCAAAGGCCCGCTCCGTAGACGGGAACCACAGGGCATTGGCCTTGGCTGCGCCGGGCCAGGCCCCGGCTTCGGACAGGCCCAGCGTCGCACGCAGGATGCCGAAGGTCAGAAGCGTGCGCGCGAAGGCGTGCCCGGCGATGGACAGCGACCAGAAAAGGATGGCCAGCGTGAATCCGATCCGCGTACCGACCGCGTCCAGTATCTTGCCGAACAGGGACTGCCCGAAGGCGTAGGACAGGGTGAAACAGGTCAGAATCAGGGCATAGTCGTCCTTGCTGAGGCCCAGTTCCCTCGAGATTTCCGGCCACATGACGGCCATGGCGTTGCGGTCGATATAGTTGATGACTGTGGCGATGGCGATCAGGCCGATGATGAACCAGCGGAGCCCTTTAAGTTTCATGTCCACCTCCCCTTACGCCGCTAGACCGAAAGCGCCGGCCCAACGATATACGCGCCCGCCAACACTGACGCTGCCACTTGGGCCGTCCCAGTTGACGCCGATGGCCAGGGTTTTGCCGCCCTTCAGGGTCAGCACGATCAGATCGTTCGCCCCCTCCTGATGCAGGCGCACGCAGCTGACCGCCGGGGCGATGTCGCGCACGGACTCCTCCGCCGGATTGTAGTCGCCATAGGCCTCCAGCACCGAGACGCTGTTGAAATCGCGCACACCGTCCGCGCGCAGGATCACCGCGCGTTCGGGCCGCAGATTGTCGTCCGGGTCATTGGCCCCCAGCTCGGTCAGATAGGCCTTCGATACGCCCGGCGCGTCGTAATTCAGGCTGTAGAAGCGGTCGCGGTTGAACCACGACAGGCGCTGCGGGCCGGCGGGTACGGTCGTCTCGGCCTTCAGCCACAGGTGCTGATAGCCGTTCTTCGCGCCCAGCGGCGCAAGCGCCTTGGTATTGGCCTTGAATTTGGTCGAAGCATCGAGAAAAACACCGCGATAGTGCAGCGGCAGGTCGTAACGATGCGCCGCCTGACCGCGCGCGCGGACCAGATCGATGACCACGGGCCGGCCCAGTTCCGGGCGCTCGACCACCATCACAGCGCGCCACACGGTCACGTCGCCATAGGCCTTATCCAGACGCGCCGAAGCCAACTGGATGCCGTCCTTTGTCGTGAAACCGAGAAACGCCGTCGGTTGCGGCTGGGCGATATCGACATCGGCGGCGAACTGGCTCGTTTCGTCGACCACCAGCGTATTGTGGGCGATGGACTGCTTGGCCCAAGTCTCGTTTTCGGCGAGGTAGCGCCCGCCTTTTTTGGCCTCGACATTGAGATAGCGCGCTGCGCCGTAGTCGGTGGCGACCTCGCGCCCGGCGTCGTAAAAGATGTAGCTCAGGCGATCGAAATGGCCGTGCCCCATGCCCTGCGCCGTCGCCTTGAACACCAGCGCCTGGGCCTGCGCGCCCTTGCCGACGCGGATTACCGCGACCGCGCCTTCGTCGCCTTTTGCACCGTCGCGGAAGGCCTGAGACCTATAGATAAAGGGCTTCGACTTGCCCGCGGCGACGTCGGCGGCCACCTTCGCTCCTTCCCGGGTAAAGGCGACCGTCCCCTGAGCGGTCGATACCGACAGCAGTTGCGGGTCGTTGTTACGCGCATAAACGATGGCCAGCGCCTGAATCAGTTCCGGGGAGTCGATGCCCTTTTCGACGATGGCGTCGTTGAGCGGGAAGAATTTGCCGTCGTAGGATAAGTCGATCAGGGCATGGACCGCCTTGACCAGCATACCGTCGCGATAGTCGAAAATCCGGCGCGCCGGGTCGTAACGCTCGATATAACCGGCAAAGACCTCGAAGGGTTGCAAGGCGTAGCGCTGATAATAGGGGCCTTCGGTATAGTAGCCGTCCGGCGAGAACAGCTCATCGATCTGACGCAGGAAGCCGGTCTTGCCGTCGCCCTTCAGACCCAGCAATGCCGCCCTGACGTAGGTGGGTTCGCCGATGACGTAGCCGGCCATGCCGACACCGGCGACGGCCCAGGTGGCATGGTTATGGATGCGCTCGAAGGTCTTGGCCGAATCGACCATCGAGAATTTGCACATAGGGCGGAAGACCGTGTCTTCGATGCGTTTGCGTTCGGCGGCGGTTAGCGCGCCGCGCACCTCGGCATAGCCTTGTATCGCTTCGACCAGCCACACGGCGTCGTTCAGCGATTGCCAGAACAGCTTTCCCTTTTGCGGCGCGGCCTCGACCGGGTGCGGCGGCAGGGTCGGATAGAGGTTACCATAGGCAAACAGCACATCGCGGACCAGATCGGCGTAGGGCCGCTCGCCTGTGAAGGCATAGAGCATCCCGGCTTCGCGGATCAGCCGGTAATTGTCCTTGTGCCGCTCATGCGTATAGCCGCCGCCGGCGTCTTTCGGCACCGGCACATCGGGGCGCTGTTTCAGATACGGGGCGACCGAACGGCGCGCCTTATCGAGCGTCTGTTTGAACAGGGGCGCGTCTACACCGGCGGGAGCGGTCTTTTTCGTCTGGGCGGAAGCGGCGGAGGCCAGTCCCAGCCCGACCAGCCCGCCCCCCAGCAACCTTCGGGAAATCTGCATGCGTTTCGCTCCGTTTGTTTTATTTTTGTGTGATGTAGTCGAAATGGCGCGCGGCATCACTGGTGGTCACCGCCTGCCCGTCGAGCAGGACGCGCGGCGCACCGGCTTCGCGGATCAGGATCACCGCGCCGCTGTTGTCGAACGTGTTCTGGCTGAGGGTCAGGGCCGTCGCGCCATGCAGGTGCGCCGGCGTGGCGACGCGCGCGAACCGGTTGCCTTCCAGCGTCACGCGGGGTCCGAAGGTGCTCTCGTCCCGACCGCCGCGCACGATGTTCAATACCGGTTTTGAAGCCGGGCCGTCGAAGCCGGTGAACTGCGACCCGCGCACCGTCACCGTCTCCACCGCATAGGCCCCCGTCAGCGCGCCGTCACCGCCCAGATCGATCACCGGCGCGCTCAGGCCCGCGAACCGGGAGTCCGTAATGTCGATGGACGCCAGAAACGCCCCGCTTGCCGCCGTAACCACGGGGCCGCCGCCTTCAACCGTCACCCGCGTCAGGGCCAGCCTGTAATTGTGACCGCTATCGGAGGGATCGACACGGATCAGGGGCGCAGCTCCGGTCAGGGACACGTCTTCAAGCGTCAGATCGCCCCCGCCAGTGAGTACGAAACGCCCGGAAAGCGTTGCCGGGCCACGCACGGTCAGGGGCGCGCGCACCGTCAGTATATCCGTCTCGTAACGGCCGGGCGCGAGGGTAAGCACATCGCCGGGTTGCGCCAGCTCGACCGCGGCCGCCAGCGCTGCGTCCGAGGCCACCTGAACCGTGCGCCGGGCGGTTTTCACCTCCGGATCGAGCTTGGTATACCAGGCGACGCCCGTTTCCTCACGGCGCACGATCTTCAGATCGCGCGGCGCGCCGACACCTGCCGGGGCCTCTATGTGCGGCGGCGTCAGGCCGCCGAACTTCGCCCGCACCTTGCCCACGGCAAAACCCGGCAGGTCGATCCTGTCGCCCGCCACATTGCCGCTGAACTCTATGCCCGACAGGTCCGACAACGCCTCGACGCTCGGCGCACCGACGATCAGATTGTCGTGGAAGCGGCTGCCGATGGGCGGCAAGGTGCGCTCGGCATCGGCCCCGCCCCCGAACAATAACGCGCTCACACTGACAAAGGTGTTGTGATGAATGTCGGCGTTTTTGACCTGATGGTAGCGGTTGAGCACCGAATTGGGCACGCCGTTCATCATCGTGAAGGCGCTGGCGAAACCCGTGCCTTTCAGGCCAACAAAGACGTTGTGACGCACGGTCTGATCCGCGTTGATGACGCGCACGCCGCCGGTATTGGCTTCGCCGCCGCCGATAAACAGATTGCCCTCGACCAGATTGCCGTTGCCGTGGCGCAGCGTCACTGTCCCCTGCGACCGGTGGAACAGGTTGCCACGAATGACATTCCCGCCGGATTTGACCGAGATGATCTCGACCTCGCCCGAACACCCCTCGAAAACATTGGCCTCCACGACGGTCAGCGAGTCTGACAGCGAGTTATGGCTGGTGCCGATGCGGATCGTCTCGCCGCCATTGGCCCCCAAAGGCGGGCGCGGACCGAAATAGTTGTGGTCGATATGGTGGCGGTTCGGGCGGCTGTCTTCGCCCTCGATACGCACGGCAAGCGTCACACCGGGCGTGATCTTGCCCTCGACATGGTTGTGATCGAAGCGGTTGTCGCGTCCGAACAGGGCGACCCAGATATCGTTCTCGGCGCCGTGTGTACGCGGTTTGTTGAAGCGGTCGATGACGGTTTGGCTCACGCGCGAGTGGTTGGCCACGCGCTTGCCGCTGCGAAACGCGATCACCTCATCGCGCGGCGAAGCCCCGTCGCGAAAAACCAACCCTGAAACGGTCAGATAGTCGCCGCCCAGCCGAAGGGCCGAACGCCCGCTGAGAATCACCTGCCCCGGCGTCTCGGCGCGCACCGTAATCGGAGCCGACGCCGTCCCCTGCCCTTCGACGTTCAGGTCGAAATCGTGCCAAACGCCGTTTTTCAGCACTATCGTATCGCCCGCGCGCAGACTCACCGCCGCCGCGGCATATTCCGCCGACGTGGCGACGAAGACGGTGCGCGCCTCGGCAAGAGCCGCACACGGCGCGACCAGTGCCGCCGCGACGAGAAGATGAAACGCCAGACGGCCCAACCCGTCCTCCCCTTATGACTGAGCCATACGGCCCTTATGCGCACACCATGCCAGTGCGGACCAATTTGTCAACCCATATGAAGACCAATTTTTACGGAATAGGTTGTCCAGTTTCCCCAGCGCGGACCGGAGACTACCGCAACCGCACGGAATAACTCGGTAAATGCCGGTCCCAACCCTTAAAATCCGCCCTTATAGGCGATTTTTGCAGATCTTACAGCCCATGCGCGCACAAGTGGACAATCGCTTGGTAAATTTTCCCAGACCAGTCGATTGACATTCTCGCATATATAGGTCAACCATATGCCAGACCGATAAATATACCAATCCGGCAGGCCATCGACCGGATGAACGGCATGACACAGGAAACACCCATGAACAGATCCTTCCGGCGCACCCCGCTGCGCGCCGCCCTGAGCGGCACCACCGCCATATTGTTCGCCCTCGCCTTTATGCCCGTCTCCGCTCAGGAAGACGCGCCCGCCGCCCCGGCTGACGATATCCAGACCGTCGTCGTGACCGGCTATCGCGCCTCGCTGCAAAGCGCGCTGAACACCAAGCGTAATGCCGATGTAATGATCGACGCCATCAATGCCGAAGACATTGCCGACTTCCCGGACGCCAACCTCGCCGAGTCGCTGCAACGCATTCCCGGCATCTCGATCGATCGCGACAACGGCGAAGGCCGCACTATCACCGTGCGCGGCCTGGGCGGCGACTTCACCCGCGTGCGCATTAACAATCTCGAAGCCCTGTCGACGGCGGGCACCAACGACACCAATTCGACCGCCATGAACACCACGCGGACCTTCGATTTCAACGTCTTCGCCTCGGAGCTGTTCAACAGCCTCAAGGTGCGCAAAACCGCCTCGGCCGAAACCGACGAAGGCTCGCTGGGCGCGACCGTGGACCTGCAAACCGGTCGCCCCTTCGATTACAAGCGCGACCGCTACGCCTTCGCCATTGAGAACGCCTATTACGACAATGGCGGTTTTAACAATCCGCGCGTCACCGGTCTGTTCTCGAAACGCTGGGCCGGCGGCAAGCTGGGCTTCCTCGCCTCGGTCGCCTATTCGGAAAAGGACTCCGAAAACGATCAGTATCGCCGTCAGATCGTTACCGGCGAATATGTCTACCGCTCGGCGACGTGGGCGACGCTGGAAAACCCGCGCCGGGCGGGCTTCTCGGCCCCGACCGGCACCGTCTTCACCAATGGCAGCCTGAACGCCAACGGCACGACCTCAACCACCGTCCCTATCACCAATGCGGCCTATCTGGCGGCCATCACCGGCTCTGACCCGGCGGCCTACGCCCTCCTGCATCCGTCGCTCGACGGTTCTCAGGTCATCTTCCCGGCATTGGCCGGACCTGAACAGCAGGATCTGCATCAGGAGCGTCTGGGCATCACCTCGTCGTTTCAGGCGCAGATCTCGCCTAAGACCCGCGCCACGGTGGATGTGCTCTATTCCAGACAGAACAGCACCTCAACGCTGAATCAGTTGCTGCCCTTCGGTCTGAACCGCAACAACACCAACGCCACCTATGCCCGCGCCACGGCGGCAACGGCCCTGTCGTCCAAACGCGGCCTGTATCCCGGCACCTGCACGGCCACGGCGGGCAGCGCCTTCGCTTCGCCCATCGACTGCGGTCAGACCCTGTACGGCACGTCTTTGGTGGCGGGAACGAACTTTTCGTACAACCCCAACAATCTCGACGTCTACGACTACTATAACTGGTCCGGCTCAAAGGGGTACGTCGCCTCGGCGGACGGCCTGGCCATCCGTGACAAGCAGATCGGTCGCCCGGCCACCGACGTGCTGGCGGCCAATGTCACCAATGGCGTCGCCGACTATCTGCAACTGCGCAATGTCGACTGGTCGGCCCGCGCCGATCAGGGCAGCTACGAGACCACCTTCCAGCAGATCTCGTTCAATCTGACGCACGAATTCACCGACAGGCTGAAGGGCGACTTCACCTACGGCGCCTCGCGCTCCAGACTCGATTCGACGGGCAAGATGGCCGAATGGGGGCTCTACGATCAGCAGGCCACCTTCACCTATGACGAGCGCGGCGGCGGCGACATGCCGCTGTTCGACGCTGGCTTCAACGCCGCCGATCCGACGCAATGGACCATTCTCAAGGGCGTGTCCTTCCTGCGCCACCACAAGAAGTTCGTCGATAACCGCTACAATTCGTGGAAGGCCGATTTTACCTACGCCTTCGACGATCACCTGACCTTCAAATTTGGCGGGACGGGCCGCGACTACCGCTTCTCGACCGCCTCCTATGAGCGTCAGAACGTCCAGATCAATCCGACCGAAAAGGAAGCCGGCGTTACCATCGAGAGCCTCGGCAAGGTCATCAATTTCGGTCAGGGCCTCGACGTCCCGGCGGGCTCGACGACGGCGTGGTTCGGCCCGGATATCGACAAGTTCGACGCCCTGTTCGGCTTTACCTGCAACTGCATCAACAAGTGGGGCGACTGGCGGTTGACCCAGTTCCGCCAGCAGGGCCGCGAAACCTTCAGCGTACGCGAAAAAACCGGCGGGGCCTATGCGCAGGTCAATTTCAACTATGATTTCTTCGACGGCTGGAACGCCTTCGGTAATCTGGGCGTGCGCTACGCCACGACCGATGTCGAATCGGTGGGCCGTTCGGACAGCGGTCGTCCCGTCGTCGGCAGCAATGCCTATTCGGACACCCTGCCCTCGTTCAACATCGCCATCCGCCCGCGCGACGACCTCTATATCCGCTTCGGCGCGGCCAAGACCATGTCGCGTCCGACGCTTCAGCAACTGGCGCCGACCATCACCCAGATGAGCATCCCCGCCGGCGAAACCACGGGCGCCACCCTGACCGTCGGCAATCCGAAACTGTCGCCGTTCCGCGCCGACAATCTCGATCTGGCCGTGGAATGGTACTATGCCAGAGGCGGTCTGATTTCGGCAGCCCTGTTCAAGAAGACCATCAACTCCTACCCGCAGACCGTGCGCTTCTCCGCGCCGTTCTCGCAATTCTTCAGCCCGGAAAGCCTGGCCTCGCTGCTGGCCCTCTACGACTCCACCGGCGACCAGCGCGCCGATTATATCCGCGGCGATTACGACGTCACCGCGCGTCAGTTCCGCGACGCGCCGGGCGGCGAGTTGAAAGGCATCGAGATCAACTATCAGCAGGCCTTCACCTTCCTGCCCGGTCTGCTGAAAAATACCGGCATCCAGCTCAACGCCACCCATATCGACTCGGAACTGACCTATATCCTCGATCCGGGCTCGGATACGACGCCGCAGGTCACCGGCAAAGGGCCGTGGCTGGGCGCATCGCCCAATGCGGTCAATCTGACCTTCTATTACGAAGACGAGAAGATCAATACGCGCGTCTCGCTCGCACAGCGCGACGGCTATTACACCACCTATCCCGTCGTCGCCGGCTCCTGTGCGCCCGGCGTGATCAATGGCGTGGCCTGCGACACGCCGCTGATCAACGATTTCGGCGGCTCGAAAGAGACGCTGAACGTCGATTTCGCCTTCAGCTATAGCGTCTCCAAACGCCTGTCGATCTCGGTCGAAGGCCTCAACCTGACCAACCAGACGACCAACCGCTACTACTATTCGGACCAGCCGGTCACCGCACTGTACGGCTCGACGGGCCGTCAGTTCACGGTGGGTCTCCGGTACCGCATGTAACCGCTTTCCCGCCAGTGGCTGACCCTTTGGCTTTGGCCATAGGGACAGCGCTGGCGGACCACCTTCCCAAGGGGTGGGAATATGTGTAGTTTTACAGCGTCCGCGATCCTTATTTTCAGATTCGGACACCGAGGAGTCGAACGAACCCCATGACGGACCGCCGTTATCAGCATATCGCGAAACAGATCATCGGCCTGATCGAGTCCGGCGAGTTTCCGCCCGGCAGCCGCCTGCCCGGCGAGCGCGAACTGGCGGAACGTCTCGGCGTGTCGCGCGTCACCATCCGCGAGGCCGAAATCGCGCTGGAGGCTCAGGGCTATATCGTCATCAAGACCGGATCGGGCGTCTATGTTCAGGCGCGCCCGGCCCCGGAAATGATCTTCTCGGCCGACGTCAACGCCTTCGAACTGACCACTTCGCGCGCGGTCATCGAAAGCGAAGCGGCGGCGCTGGCGGCGCTCCACATCACGCCGCAGGCTCTGGTTGCTCTGGAGGAGACCGTCCGCGTCATGGAACGTAACGACGCCGAAGCCGAGGCGGCGGACGAAGAGTTCCACACCATCATCGCCCAGAATACGGGCAGCCCGATCATCGAGCACTTCGTGCGCACCCTCTGGCGCATCCGCAACGAAGCGCCTCAGGTGGCCCACGTCTACGGCAATGTGTGCAAGGGCGGCTTCGAAGACCGGGTGCAGGAGCACATGGCCGTGCTGGAGGCCATCCGCAACCGCGATCCGAACGCCGCACGCGGCGCCATGCGCGAACATTTCAGCCGTCTTTTCGAAGCCATGCTGGCGGCGGAAGAAAAGGAAGCGCTGGCCGAACTGCGCAAAAAGACGCTGGAGCACCGCGACCGCTTCAAGCTGTCGACCCAGCACAGCGCTGCCTAGATTTGTTTTTGTCGCGATATCAGTGCCGAAACGAAGTTCGACGCCGTCAAAACCGCTGACACGTTTCGGCATATCGCTCCAGTCAGCGTAACCTAACCCCTCCCCCCGAAACTTCCCCAAGGGTCGATCGCGCATCCCTGCGCGGTTCGCAGCGTCCTGCGCCTGTACCGCGACCGGCACAGCCCGCGGGGTCTTTTTCGGTTCGCGTTACTTCTTCTCACACCTCTTCAAGATGGGAGTCAGACTATGCGTAAGCCCCTGTTCATTGCCCTCGCCCTGCTAGCCGGTCCGGTCATGGCGCAGGATACGCCGGACGCCGCCGAGGCCAGGGCGCCCATCGCCATCGCCTATCCTAATATCGTCTATACGCACGATCAGATGGTCGATGTCTTCGTCAATCCCAACGCCACGGCGGCCAAGCCCGCCCCGGTGCTGGTCTATTTCCACGGCGGAGCCTGGGCGCGCGGTGAACGTCCCAAGGCGGCGTCAAGCTTCGGCGCCTTCATCCGCATGGGCTTTTCGGTCGTCAGCGTCGATTACCGTCTGACGGCACAGGCCACCGCGCCGGCCGCCGTCACCGACGCCCTGTGCGCCCTGTCTTGGACCAAGGCCCATGCCGAAAAGTACCACTTCGACGCTTCACGCATCGTCGCCTACGGCACCTCGGCGGGCGGGCATCTGGCACTGATGGCCGGGATGCTGCCGCAGAACACCGACATTGCCGGCGCCAAATGCGGTCCGCTGCCCAGGGTCGCGGCCATACTCGACTATTACGGCCCGACCGACCTCGTGCCCGGCGTCGCCGCACCCAAACCGTGGGCGTCTCTGGTCAACTGGATCGGGCCGGTGAATGACCCGGCGGCGCTGGCGAAAGCCATGTCGCCCGTGACCTATGTGCGCAAGGACTTGCCGCCCATCTTCATCGTCCACGGCACGGACGATCCGACCGTGCCCATCAGCCAGTCCACACTGTTGCGCGACGCCCTGATGCAGGCGGGCGTTCCGGTTCAGATGCACACGGTCGAAGGCGGCGTACACGGCAAGTTCACTCCGGAGCAGAAGACGGCAATCAATGCCGACATTAAGACCTTCCTGATCAGCCACGGCGTAATTCGATAAACGGGCGGACTGTCCATTGACAAAACTATGGATTGAAGCGGCAACCGCGTGCTTGGAAATGTGGAATTGAAAGGTCGTTTCGTACATTTATCGGTGAATTCCGCTGCCCGTGCTGACAAGGGAAGATTGTTTCTTTCTAAAGCCCTCGGGAGCTTGTGCGTTCGCCCCTCACCGAGATACGCACTATGGAGCAGATGATGGCAGAGCGAAGCCATACGCAGCCTGCCAACCCTGCTCCCGAGGCCCCCCCCCCTGAGATTGCCGAGCAAACCGTCCATCAATTCCTGGACACCCGATATAGTGAAACGCTCGACCATTCAGTAGGGATGCTTGGAAATAAAACACCGCGGGGAAGCTGTGAAAACGTCGAAAGGGAAACAGCAGAAGGCAACAGAAGAATAAAGTGACGTAATTCGTTGCAATTGTGAGGATTTTTCTGATGTAATCAGACAAATCCGGGGAGAGACACTTGGTTCTTGTCATCGGAATACCAAAAGAAAGCCTGACGGGGGAAACGCGGGTCGCCGCAACACCCGACACGGTGAAGAAATGGGTCGCCAGCGGCCAGCGCGTTGTTGTGGAAACCGGCGCCGGCCTCAGCGCGGCCTTTACCGACGAAGCGTTCACCGCTGCGGGCGCAGAGATTGCGGACACCAAAGCCGTGTGGTCGTCGGCAGACATCCTGCTCAAGGTGCGCGGCCCGTCCACCACCGAAGCGAAAACGCTGAAACAAGGCGCGACCGTCGTCGCCCTGCTCGACGCCTACCGTGAAAAAGACGCGCTACAAGCGCTGGCCGAGGCCGGTGCCACCGCCTACGCCATGGAGTTCGTGCCGCGCATCACCCGTGCGCAGGTGATGGACGCCCTGTCGTCTCAGGCCAATCTGGCCGGTTACCGCGCTGTGATCGAAGGCGCGCACCTGTACGGCAAGGCCTTTCCGATGATGATGACGGCGGCGGGCACCGTCGCCCCGGCGAAGGTGTTTGTGATGGGCGTCGGCGTGGCCGGGCTTCAGGCCATCGCTACGGCGCGGCGTCTGGGGGCGGTCGTCTCCGCTACCGATGTGCGCCCGGCGACCAAGGAGCAGGTCGAATCGCTGGGGGCCAAGTTCATCGCGGTCGAGGACGAAGAGTTCAAAAACGCCCAGACCGCCGGCGGCTATGCCAAGGAAATGTCCGACGCCTACAAGGCCAAACAGGCCGAACTGATCAGCAGCCATATCGGCAAGCAAGACATCGTCATCACCACGGCCCTGATCCCCGGCCGCCCGGCCCCCCGACTGGTTACGGCAGCGCAGGTCGCCTCGATGAAGGCCGGTTCAGTACTGGTCGATATCGCGGCTCCGCAGGGCGGCAATGTCGAGGGCTGCGTGCCCGATAGCGTGGCGGAAACGAATGGCGTCAAAATCTATGGCCCGACCAATATCGTCGCGACCATCGCCAACGACGCCTCAGCGCTTTACGCCAAAAATCTTCAGGCCTTTCTGGGGCTGCTGATCAAGGACGGCGCACTGAGCCCGGATTTTGAGGATGAGATTCTCAAGGCCGCTCTGGTCACGCAAAACGGTGCCGTGGTGCACCCCAACTTACAAAATTAAGGGGGAAACCGTGGAACACATCAATCCCACCGTCTTCCATTTCGCCATCTTCGTGCTGGCGGTCTTTGTCGGCTATTACGTCGTCTGGTCTGTGACCCCGGCCCTGCATACGCCACTGATGGCCGTTACCAACGCTATTTCCTCGGTCATTATCGTCGGCGCACTGATCGCCGCCGCAGCCTCCGGTTTCGGCGCAGGCACCTGGTTTGCCAAGGGCTCCGGCGCCATCGCCAGCGCGCTGGCGGCTGTCAATATCTTCGGTGGCTTCATGGTCACGCGCCGGATGCTGGCCATGTACAAGAAAAAAGAGCGTCCCGCTCAGGCTAAGAAAGAAGGGGCGCACTGATGTCTTTTGCTGATTTTTCGGCTCTCGCCTATCTGGTTTCGGGCGTGCTGTTCATTCTGGCTCTGCGCGGCCTGTCCTCGCCCGAAACGTCGCGTCAGGGCAATCTTTACGGCATGGTCGGCATGGCCATCGCCGTCGGCGTGACGCTTCTGGGCCTGTTTATTGGCGGTGAGATCGACCCCGTCACCATCGCCCTGATCCTGGGTGGCGTGGCGGTCGGCGGTTTTACCGGAGCGACCATCGCCAAAAAGGTCTCGATGACCTCCATGCCGCAGCTTGTGGCGGCCTTCCACTCACTCGTCGGTCTGGCGGCCTGTCTGGTCGCCGTGGGAGCCCTCTATGCGCCCGACGCCTTCCATATCGACTCCGGCCTTGGCATCAAGACGCAGTCAGTGATCGAACTGAGTCTGGGCGTTGCCATCGGGGCCATCACCTTCACCGGTTCAGTCATTGCCTTTGCCAAGCTGAATGGCAATATGTCGGGGGCACCGATCATCCTGCCGGCGCGTCACGCCCTGAATATCGGCATCGGTCTGGCCATCTTCGCCCTGATCGGCGTCCTGATCGCCACGGCGGGTCAGGCGCAATGGGCCTTCTGGCTGATCTTTGCCCTGTCTCTGGTGCTGGGCGTGACCCTGATCATCCCCATTGGCGGGGCCGACATGCCGGTCGTTGTCTCCATGCTCAACTCCTATTCGGGCTGGGCCGCGGCAGCGCTGGGCTTCACGCTGGAAAACATCGCCCTGATCATCACCGGGGCGCTGGTCGGATCCTCCGGGGCCATCCTCAGCTACATCATGTGTAAGGGCATGAACCGCTCCTTCGTCTCGGTCATTCTGGGCGGGTTCGGAGCCGATACCTCGGCGGCCGCCGCCGGTGGCAAGGTAGAGACGCGCCCGGTCAAGCAGGGCTCCGCCGATGACGCCGCCTTCATCATGAAGAACGCCTCCAAGGTCATCATCGTGCCGGGCTACGGCATGGCGGTGGCTCAGGCGCAGCACGCCCTGCGCGAAATGGCCGACAAGCTGAAAGAAGAAGGCGTTGAGGTCAAATACGCCATCCACCCTGTGGCCGGCCGTATGCCGGGGCACATGAATGTGCTGCTGGCCGAAGCCAATGTCCCCTATGATGAGGTCTTCGAACTGGAGGACATCAACAGCGAGTTTGCCACGGCGGACGTCGCCTTTGTCATCGGGGCCAATGACGTCACGAACCCGGCGGCCAAGACCGACCCGACCTCGGCCATCTTCGGTATGCCGATCCTCGACGTCGAAAAGGCGCAGACCGTACTCTTCGTCAAACGCGGCATGTCGTCGGGCTATGCGGGTGTCGAAAACGAACTCTTCTTCCGCGACAATACGATGATGCTGTTTGCCGATGCGAAGAAGATGGTCGAGGGGATCGTCAAGGCCCTCTGAGCCCCCTCACTCAGACCACAAAAAAACCTCTCGATCCAGGATCGGGAGGTTTTTTAATCGGCCGATTGGGGGCGAAAGCTATGGCGGCGCGCCTTGCGCAGGAAGCGCCGCCGAACGGGTCCTAGGTGTTTAGTTCCGGTGATTGAGGGTACGGTTTTATCGCCATCGATGAGGGGTTCGCTGTGGGACAAGTTTTACACGGGAGCGCCACAACGACAGAGGCAGTCCATCGAGCAATACAAAATAGTCAAGATGATGTGAGGGTGCTGGCCAAGCGCCACGGGATAAACCCAAAGACGGTGAGCAAGTGGAAAAAGCGCACCACTGTCGCCGATCTTCCGACCGGGCCGAAAGCCCCTAAATCAACGGTCCTGACGATTGAGGAGGAAGTGATCATTGTCGCTTTCTGAAGGCACACCCTGCTGTCGCTGGATAATTGTCTCTATGCCTTGCAGGCCACGATCCCCAACTTGACCCGCTCAAACCGGCATCGCTGCCTGCACCGCCATGGCATATCCCGGATGCCTGACATCAAAGGCGACAAGCCGGCTAAGAAGAGGTTCAAGTCCTACCCGATAGGCTATTTCCACATTGATATTGCTGAGGTCCAGACGGCTGAAGGCAAGCTCTATCTCTTTGTGGCCATCGACCGAACCTCAAAGTTCGCCTACGTCGAATTGCATCAAAAAGCGGGCAAGACGGCGGCGGCACAATTATACCGAGTCGGTGAGAAAGCCGAAATCGTTCAGAACGACGGACGGTATGCATGGTCATATCACATTTGACGGCACACAGGTAGGTTTTGAATTAGGGTTGGAAAAGCTGTTCGCATTGATGATGGGCATTCTTATGGATGTCCATTCGGGCGCTCCCTGTAGAGGTTTGAAGTGTGGTAACTCCAATCTCCTACATCGACCCCGAATGGACAACCTACTGAAAGCTCACATCTAGTTCTTGAATCGAACCCCCATAAAGATGCGGCTGCCGAATGTCTCATTGCCGATGACGCGCGCATCCGCATTATATTCGACGCGCACCTCGTCGGTAAGGTTGACCCCTTCGATAAAGACCGTCCAGTTCGGCGTGACGTTGTAGTTAAACGCCGCGTCGAGCGAGCCATAGGCCTTGTTGAATTCGGGCAAATTGCCGCGTCCGGTCGGTGTGATCAGCCACTTGTCTCGCCAGTTATAAGAGAGGCGCGCGCTCAGCGTGTCATTTTCGTAGTAGAGCGAGCCGTTATAGCTGGTCTTGGACAGACCGGGATAAGGCAGGGCCTCGCCGGTGATGGCATTGGTGCCCTTATACCCCTTATCCTCCTGAACGGTGACATTGGCCAGTATCCCCAGCCCGTTGAACGGTGCCGGCAGGAAGTCGAAAGCATACTGAATGCCCGCCTCGACACCTGTGATCTTCACTGGCGAATTGTCATTGACCGGACGGGTGATGTTATAGGTTGTACCATCAATGACTTCGGGCGAGGACTGATTAACGATGAAGCGTGAAATGTCCTTGCGGAACAGCGTCACCGACCAGAAGCTGTCGGCATTCAGATAATGTTCCAGCCCCAGATCGAACTGAGCCGCCGAAAAGGGCAGAAGATCCGGATTGCCGCGCGAACCGGTCAGTCCGACAATATCGGTCGAACGGCGTAACGCCAATTGGCTGGGGGCCGGGCGCGACATGACCTTGCTGGCGGTAAAGCGGCCAACCCATTTGTTCGGCACAAACTTCAGGCGCATGTTGAAGGACGGCAGGAACTCGGAATAGCCGCCTTCGCGGACACCGGGCACGAAGGTCACGGCACCGCCGGTGCCCTGCACGCGGTTATAACCGCTGGATTTGGTATCCGTATCAATCAGGCGACCGCCAATGACCCCGTCCACCGGGAAAGGGAAGTCATTGTCGAAGCGGAACCCTAGTTGCACATAGGCGGCGTTGGTGTTTTCCTCGACGGTCCAAGTGTCAAGAAAGGCCTGATAGCTGCCCATGGTGTTGGCGTTCGGGTTCGTCGCATGAACATCCATCGTCGTGCCGCTGGCGGCAATCGTCGCCCAGTAGGTCGCGTAGGTATTATCGACCCACTGACGCACACCGCCGGAATAGCCGAGGTCGCCCGTCTTGAAGAAGGGAATGTCGTTAACGCGCGAATTGACGTTGACTATGGATTGCAGGGTCGCTGCCGGCACCGAATAGACGACAGCTGCGCCGGAACTGGTGGGCATGGGCGTGCGGTTGGCTAGCCGGATGGTGCGCTGATAGAGGAGGCTTTCATTGCTCACCTCTGTGCGCGAGACGCCGAACTTGACGCTGGTGATCCACAACGAGTCCGACGGCGTCCATGCGGCATTAAAACGCGCCGCCAGCTCGTCGGCGACATTGTCACGCGGGTTATAGACGGCATCAAGCTGATTAACACCCTGCCCCGTTTTTACATCCAGACCAGGGAAGCTGAACTGCGGCGACCCTTGTGAGCCCGTATAGTCGATGACCGCCCGCGGTACGCCAAACACGACGGCGGTCGAGTTGATTTCATCATTATGAACGTCACCCTTTGAGTAGGATACGCGGCCGTCAAACAGCCATTCCCCTACCGTCCATTTACCGCCGATGGCCGAGGTATATTGAGTGCGGGTCAGGCTGCCGAGAATGTTGCGGTAGGTCAGATCAATGGGGAAGGCGGTCGTTGAGACCAGTTCGACATGCGATGCAGTATTATCAGCCCCGACGCGTGAATTGGCGTAGTCGATTTCGCCAGACGAACCGCTCAGTTGCAGGAACTGGCTATACACCTCTTCTTTGGCGCGGGCATAGGTAAGTTCCGCAAACAGGTTGGTGTAGTCGTTAGGACGCCATTCGACGACGCTCGACAGGGCCGCCCGCTTGGTGTCGCGACGATCCATGATCAGGCGGGGAATTTCGGGGATCCAGTCTTTGACGCCATCACCATTGAGATCGGAATCGCGTCCCGTAGCCCCAACGGCGCGGGTGCGCGCGTCCGTGCGGCGAATCCAACCGGTCGTGCGCGCATTATTTGAAAAGAGATGACGATCCTCGTAGGTGGCGCTCACCAGCACACCCAACTTATCGCCGGCAAACAGACGCGAACCGATGATCGCCAACTTCGGGTCCCAGCTCTCCGCAATGTTGGAGTAGACTCCCTGGGCGGACGCCGCAAAGAAGGGCTTACGGCTGTCGAACGGGCGTCGCGTGACAATCCGGACCGTACCACCGACACCGCCTTCGCTCATGTCCGGAGTGGCCGACTTCACGACTTCCAGACGCGAGATAAATTCGACAGGCAGGTCGCGGAAATCAACCGCCCGGTCGCCTGCGCCGACGGTCAGCGACATCGCTGTCGAGCCATTGACTTCGACGCGCGTCTGGTTGGGATCGCCGCCGCGAATGGACACGCCCCGGCCTTCGCCATCCTGACGGCTGATCTGAACACCCGTCACGCGTTGCAGGGCTTCGCCGAGGTTTTTGTCCGGAAACTGACCAATGTCTTCGGCCGTGATGGCATCCACCACCTGAACGGCATCCCGTTTGACATTCATGGAAGACCGTAACGAACTGCGGATACCCCGCACGACGACGACCTCCGGCTCCGCAGCGGTCGCGGACGCCGAAGCCTCCTGCGCACTGGCGGCGCCGCACAGGCCACCGATCGCCACAGCAACTGCAAAAACGGACGCATGACTGCGCCATCTGACATTTTTCATAAGGATGCTCCCTTGTTTTTTATCTGGCAAGCCGCAGCTCGATCACACAATAACGATGGTGATTGAATTTGATCGTATATGATGATTTTTATTCACTCAAGTACAATTTAACCAGTTTTGAACACGGTGAGACAAATTCACACCACTTTTGAATGTAAATATGTTTATAATTGTAAATTATTATTAAAACGCGAATAACTTGACTTCACTTTAGTGAGTCAAGTTCATTCAAATTTGAATGTTTTCATTTTTTACGGAAGCTAAGCCTTGTATATATTTATTAACTCTTGATCTCCGGAATTTTCCTGCGTTTATGTCAAAAAAATAACATGTCGGATGAGCGTTGAATAATACGAAATTCCGCGCGTTATATAGAATTAATCTATATCGAGGTAAGCGATGGATCGTGTGCTCCTGCAATTTCTGTCTGTGGCCGAAGCGGGCTCCATCAGTACCGCCGCAGAACGGCTGCATGTCACTCAACCCACCCTCACCTTCAATCTCAAAAAGCTGGAGCGCACGCTGGGGGTCAGCTTGTTTTCGCGAACCTCACGCGGGATGCGCCTGACGCCCTATGGCCAAACCCTGTATGAACATGCGCTGATTATGAAGCGTCTGCACGACAACGCCATGGCTTCGATCGAACGTCAGAAGAATGATCTTGAGTACGGGATCAGCATTGGATCAGGCTATACGGCCTGGAAAGCCTTTCTGCGCGATCTCGTTTTCGATTATCGAGAGACTCACCCACACGTGTCAATTAACATCAGTCTAAGCAATGTTCTGCGCCTGATGGATCAGCTTCTGGCAGGCGATATAATGATGTTCGTAGGCTACAAGGTGCCCGACCTTGACCCCAATCTAGGCACAACCTTCGCCCCTGTCGGCCGCTTACAGGATGGATTCTTCGTGCGCGAAGACCATCCCCTGCTGGCTGCGCCCCGGACTCACGCCGAGATAAAGGCCTACCCCTCCACTATAGCCTTTCCAAGAGAGAGCCATCAACAACGCCTGTCGAGTTCGGTTTTTACCGGAGGCACGGTGGGCAAAGCCTTCACGTCCAATTCGCTGCAAGCCTGCATCGACTACGCCAAGGGCACGGACGCGGTTCTTCAGCATGGAAATCTGCTGGCCGACGAATTCGCAAAGTCAGGGTTAAAGCAAGTGGAACTGATACCGGGTGAGGCACCCGACCCTGTGCAAATGGGTGTTTATTCACTCAAAGAACGCAGCAGCGATCCCCAACTCACGAATCTCATAGAAGACATCCGTAGCCGGGCCGCCAAGGCCTACAATCTTGAAAACACATCTCTGTAAAAAGGACAGGCGCTTACGCGCCTTGCCAGGTGCGTTCCGGAGGTTGACTGACAACGGGGAGTACCGAAACGGGGATGTTTGCCAATGAATGCGCTGACGGAATCAACACCCTTGGCATTCTCAGTGTTACTACAGGCCAGAAAACTCCGATAATACGAAACATCCTGACTATTATAGATGGTTCTTATAGCCCGACTGTCGATTTCCGCCGAGAACTGACCCGGGGGTCAGTTCTCGGTGATAATCAACATCAGGCGGTCCGTAAGCGTGCGGGCCGCCTTTTTTTGTGTCCTTCCACTGACCACGGCTTCTTGTGGTGCGAACGGGTCGAAAAACAGGTGTCAGCGAAACAGGTGCGGCACAAAGCGTGAGCGATCATCGGTGATCAGATGGTCGCTTTCGCGGATGCCCATGCCCACCGCCTCCCCGCCGATGACCCAACTGCCGATCAGGGCATAGGCTCCGGATGCCGGGTCACGGAACAGATCGGCAAAGGCCTGATAGACGAAGTCATTGTCGGCGTAATTACCGTCGGTTTGTGCTGTGTGCGCCCGGTCACCGGCCGCGAAAACCGACACATTCTGTCCCTCACGACCGAGCGCCGGTTTGCGCACAAACCCACGACCAGACGCGCGAAACGCCTCATCACTGCGGCGCGTCTCCAGCAGATAGGGGCTGTCCGGATACATCTCCCACATCTTCGTCATCAGCAGCTTGTTGGCCAGCAGCATCTTCCACGCCGGTTCAAACAGGCGGATCGTGTGTGTCAACACGGCCTGCGTCAGACGCGGGCCATAGTCATCGGCCAGCAGCCAGTCCCACGGGTAGAGCTTGAACAATAGCCGGATGGGCACGTCGTTCTGGTCAAGGAATGTGCCGCCTTCGACCTCGCTGAAACCGATCTGATCCATCGGGACGAAACAGACCTCAAGCCCGGCTTCACGCGCCACGCTTTCGATATAGGCCACGGTCCCGGTGTCTTCATCGTGCGGAAAGACGCAGGCCACATGCAACGGGGCCCCGCTTTGGCGCACACCCAGCAAACCAGCGTCACGTTCCGCCTTCAAACCCCGCATCCGCTCAACCAGGGCGCGGTGGATGTCGTTATACTGGTTCGTGGCCTCAGCCCCTGACGTATCGGTGAGCCACGACCACTGTATAACCGCGCCTTCCAGCAGGCTGGTCGGGGTATCGGCATTGTATTCCAGCACTTTGGGCGGATTGACCCCGTCAAAGGCGAAATCAATGCGGCCATAGATGTCGCGCTCACGGGTGTGCCAGCTACGCTCAATCAGCTTTATGGCGTCGGCCCCATAACCATAGTTTGCCAGTTCACCGCCTTCGATAATCGCCCCGGCGGCGGCAAGGGCCATCTGATGACAGGCCTCAGTGGCGTCATGGATGGCCTCGATCTCCGCATCGGTGAAGCGATAGACCACGCCTTCATGCCAGTAGGTCAGGCCGGGGGCGCTGTGCCACAGCATCCCCTCCGCTTCGACGCGCGCCTTCCAGTTGTCGCGCACCGGCACGAGACAGCGTTCCATGCATTTATCTCTTTAACCGCAGCAACTGCCGCGGAAGGATGAGGATTTGCCAAACCCGCCGCGCGACGACGCCCGATAGCCCGTTTCCGCTTTTGAATAGGTGCCGCGCGCCGCGTAGCCACGCCCAGAGGGGTCGCGTTCAACGTCCATATAGGTCGGCACCGCGCCACCGGGCGTCACCCGGTATCCCATTGGGCGCAGGCCCCCGGCGCCGTAGCTCGACACCTGACCACGGCTGTTGACATAGACGGGATAGGCACCGCCCCCGCGCTCACGCTCTTTTTCCCGCAGATACTGGTCCTGCGACATGCGGCTCATGGCATTGGACATCATCATGCCCGCCATCAACGGTACAAACCAGTTGCCGCCAGACGGATTGGCGCGGCTTTCGCAGTTACCCACGCCGTATTCCGCCTCGCACTGTTGCTTGGCGCTATAGCCCGGTTGCTGGTTCTGCCACTCCCAGGCTTCGGCAAAAGCGGTTTCGCACAGCTTATCGTCGTCCTGCGCCGCCTTGCATTCGTCCAGCGTCTTATAGACGCGCATCTGCTCGGTCTGCGCAACCGGCGGGGCCTGTGTGGCCTGCGGTTCATCGCAGCCCGTCAGCATGGCGACCGCCGAAACCGTCGTCGCCAGCGCCGCCACCCAGCGCGCCTTGCGCCGGTTGAGGCGGGCCAGATAATCGGCCCTGTAGGCCTTGGTGGAATTATAGCGGGTCATGGTTTTGCACCTGCCTCAGTATGACAGGGCCGAGGCGTTCAGCATACCAACGACCAGACTGAGCGCCGACAGCGCCAGAGCCGCGGCGATGCAGCCCTTCTCATTCCCCGGCTCGGTCAGACGGGTATAGAAGCTCTTGCCGAACAGGCGGACCAGCAGGTGCAAAACGATCTGCGACACGATGCCAATACCGCCCCACAGGATCATATCCCCGGCATTGAAGGTCGAATGGCCAACCGACTGGATCGGCAGGGCCAGAGCCAGACTGACCGCCAGAAAATGGATCGCCACCGCGATATTGCCCTTGCGGATTTCCGCCAGTTCGCGAATGGGCGTCACCCACAGATAAACGGTTATGCCCACCAGCCAGACAAGCACGCCTGTGCCCAGAAACATGAGATAGGCCGGCAGGTTTTCCAGTGATTCGACGTTGATCAATTGCGTCCCCCTGTTGAGTGTTAGCTGAGATCATAGGGGCAGATGGGCGTATGGCAAACGCTCTTTTCCGGTCCTGTGAGTTTACCAGCCTAAAAACAGCGTGGCATCGGCGGGCACCTGCGCCAGAAGGGTGTTCTCCTTCCATTTCAGCGGCACATCGACTGCGTTCGCGCTCAGGCCTATGTCCGGCAAGGCCTGATGCGTTTTGGCAAAAACGCGCACAGAGGCCGTCTGACCGGTTGGGCCTTTCAGGACCAGCATCAGCCCCTTCTCATTGCGCGTCACCGCATAGGGATAGTCGGCAAACAGCCAGAAGGGCAGATCGACCCCGTAAAAGCCCCGCGCCGCGATGATAAAGGCTCCGCCACTGCCGTAAATCTCCTGCCCGACCTGTCCCGCCGGCTGCCCGTCGGCGTACAGGTCTTCCAGCGGAAAGGACAGCTCACGGTCGATATGGCCGTTGCGGATGGTGGTCGCCAGCGCCTCTTTCGGCAGGGCATCAGGATAGTAGGACCAGCTTCGATCAAAGGCGAAGCGGCGATATTCGGACAGCAGCAGCTTGACCTTAGGCGGCAACTGCTCCCCGGCCAGTTGCAGCACTTCGTCAAAGGCGGAAAAGGACTCAAAGCACTCATAGGCCGCCATATAGGGCGCGTCGTGCAAACAGGTGACGCCGAAGAAGTTGCTATAGGCCGTGGCGTTTTCAATCCGCGATTCCCACAGAATGGCATTGTGCATAAAGCTGGCCAGAAACACCTCCGCCTGCGCAAGGTAGCGCTCATCGCCGTCCATGCGCCACAGCCTGATGCACGCGGCAATACCCCACGCCGTCAGATTGGCCTGATAGACCAGTTCGAAACGCATCCCCTCGGCCGCGTGCAGGGCCGCTCTGGCTTCGTTGACATAGAGGTCGTCGCCGGTCAGCTGATGCGCCTGAAGCATGACATAGGCGTAGAGGCCGGCCACATCGGTCTGGCCATAGCCATCGCCGCGCGTCTCGGTAATCACCGAAAAGTCGCGCACATCGTACTGGATGGGCCACAGATACTTGAAATGACGCGCTGATTTGACCGCATAGTCGAGCGAACCGAGAAACAGCTTTCGCGCCCGCTTATCACCGCGCAGAGCCAGCCGCCCCAGATTCATCAGCGGGTGGTAGAGGTACCAGGAATCGACCGCATTGGCGTTCTTGTCTTCCCCGACATTGGGCAGGTAGCGGCGGATGACCCGCAGTTCCTTATCGAAAAAGCGCCCCATCCCGGCCATCAGCACGTCGCGGAAGGGCTCCGCCTTGCCAAAAAGGGTCTGATACTCGTCGATGGCCGAGGCAACGCTCATCTGCACCATGGAATCGGGACATTCTGAGGCGGTGTACGGGTGCAGATAGACCTGCCCGTAATGGCTGACGGTCGCTTCGGGGGCGGTCTTCAGGTCGTGCAGGGTCTGTTCAGCCCGCTTCGTCCAGTCGTGAAAGCGCGGTTCCGGGCGGTCCAGATGCGGATAGATGTCACCGATCATGTCGATAAACAGGCGCGCCTCTTCGGTCTCATTACGGGCGCACTCTGTCCGCAGGCCCAGATAGGCGTCAGAAATGACATAGGTCTGCCCGGCCTTCAGCGGCGCGGTGGGCGGTGAGTGCCCATTGGGCGCGGCAGGTGGCTGATAGCCCAGCTCCGGCCACTCACCGCCCACCACGCCGTCGGGCTTGGTGGCGGTGGCCTGAAAATAGGGATTGAGCGCCGTCAGGTTCTGCACATAGAGGGCGCACCCAAACGCCGGTTCCTCGACGCAGAAATAACACAGGCCGGTATTGTGGCCGCGTTGCGCCGCCTCGACGCGGCCCTTCGTGGTCAGCGGATCGTCCTGCACATCGAGCACATAGAGATCGCGCGGCCAGAAGGGCAGGAGCAGGTCGAAGGCGGGCCGCAGGGCGCTGCGGACATTCAACAGCGTTTCGCCCTTCAGGCTCACCTCCACCGTCCATTCGCCCGCCTCGGTTTCCGCGCGGAAACTTAGGCCCGCCGCGGTCGTCTCAAGCCCCTCCATCCGATAGGGACCGGCGTTGAAGATCAGGCGCAGGGCCAGACCGCCGCGCTCAGGTCGCGAAATCTTCAGCCACGGCGTATCCCGCCCCGCCCTGACCTCCAGCGTCAGTTCGCCCATGCGCAACGCCGCTTCGGCGGTCTGGCTGCCATGCAAATCGGCCCGCACGCGCAGGGTTTCGGGCGTCACGGCCGCCGTTTTGCGTGCCATCACGAACGTTCCAGCAGCGGTTCGACGCGCAAAACCGAGACGTCCGTGCGTACCGAGCGCGTCAGGGCAAAGCCGATGGTGTCGGCCAGTTCTTCGGCATAGAGCATTTCGTTGCGCGCGATGGCCTCACGCTGTTCTTCAGGGCTCTTTTCCTGCATGTCGGCCCCGACCGAACCGGGTTCGACCAGGGTGACCTTGATATTGAAGTCCATCACCTCCTTGCGCAGGGTCTTGGCGTAGGTCTCAATCCCGGCCTTGGTCGCCGCATAGACGCTGCTGCCCGCCCCTTTGAACTCGGCACTGATCGAGCCTACAAACACCAGATGCCCGGCCCCGCTGTCTTTCAGGCGCGCGATGGCTTCACGGGCGCAGGCGATATAGCCGAGAAAGTTGGTCTCCGCCGCCAGCCGCCAGTCCTCATCGGTCTCATCCTGCGCCCCACCAACGGCCAGACCGGCATTGTTGATCAGGATATCAAGCCCACCCAGATGGTCGTCCACCGCCGCAAAGACGCGGGCCACGCCGTCACGGGTAGAGACGTCGGCGGTCAGGCCGAAGACTTCGGCCTGTGGATTGACCTCCCGCGCATGGGCCAGTGCGTCCTCCAGCTCCGGCTGATGCCGCCCGAAGGTGACGACACGCGCCCCCTGTTCGGCCAGCAGCGCCACCGTGGCCCGCCCGATGCCGGTCGTGCCGCCGGTCACCAGAACCCGTTTGCCCGCAAGCGAAGTCGTCTCGACAGCCATCACCGTCTCCATCTGTTGTAAGGAAGCTGCTGGACAGACTGCGGTTGCAGGCATCAAAAGAAAATGCGGATCGCTCGGCCTTGGCGCAACTTTGCCGATTGCTTACGCCGCACCGTTGGTGGCCCATATCGCGCTTACCGCGAATATCCGATGGTCCGGGCCTGAGGTCATGCTATGTCCACGCCCTATATGTTCCATCCGTTGAGCGATATGCCCTACCCCGTTGATAAGCTTGTCCTGACGCCCGATGATATCGACCTGTCGCGCTCGCCGCTGGCCGGGCACCTGAAGGCGGAAACCTTCGTGCTGGGGGCGTTTAATCCCGGCCTCCTGCGCCTGCCGAGCGGCAATCTGCTGATGATGGTCCGCGTCGCCGAAGCCCTGCGCGAGCCCATTGTCGATGGCCATGTCCACGCCATCCGCTGGGACGAGGAGACGCAGACCTACAGGCTCGATGCCTGGCCGCTCGATCAGGCCAATACGGCCGATCCGCGCAAATTCACCCTCGCCGGCGGGCAGTGGAAGGTGATGGCCCTGACCTCCCTGTCGTGGCTGTTGCCCGTCGAGCTGAGCCCGGACGGCACACGTGTTCTCACGCTGCACTATGACCGCGCCATCGCACCGGCCTATAGTTTTCAATGCTATGGGGTGGAAGATGCCCGCATCAGCCGCGTCGGGGACCGCTGGCTGATGACCACCTGTTCGGTGAGCCCGGAGCGCCATTCGACCACCCTCTATAGCTCCGACAATGGCCTCGACTGGACCTTTGAAGGAATCGTTCTCGATCACCAAAACAAGGATATGCTGATCTTTGAGGGGTTGATTGATGGCTATTACTGGGCGCAGACGCGGCCCCTGGGGGCGCTTTATTTCGCCTATCCGCCGGGCAGCGACTGGCGCGCCGGGCCGTCGATCAATCTGGCGGTCTCCAAAGACGCCCTGTTCTGGAAGCCGTTTGAGCGGCCGGGCCTGCGCCCGCCGTCGGGCACGCTGATCATGGAGCGCATGGGCGGCGGCACCCCGCCGATCCTGACCCCTCAGGGCTGGCTGACCCTGTGGCACGGGGTCGAACCGCATGAGGTGGTCGGCATCTACCGCACCTACTGGTCAGTGCTCGACACTCATGACCCCAGCCGTGTCCTGCACACCGAAGCAACCCCGGTGCTGGAGGCCAATGCCGAACTGACGCGGCCCATCGAACACCAGATGTATCTGCGCGATGTCGTCTTCACGACGGGGATACTGGACTACGGCGACCACTATATCGTAGCGTCGGGTGAGGCGGATCTTGCCTGCCGCATCACCCATATCCCCAAGAGTGTTTTCGTATTTGAGTAGGAACGAGCGCGCCTGTTCATTTGCATGATCAATACCGCCTCATTTATCCATCAAAAGGACAGCCGTTTCTGATCTATAAATCCAGCTTTATTGATCATCCTGCGGCGACGGGTACTAAAAAAGCCAGAATAATGAACGGGTCATCATTCTGGCCGAGGCGTTTTGAGTGGATCAGTAACCGGGAGCTACTGCGCCGGTTCGACCTCGGCGGCGGCTTCCAGCGCCTGACGGTTGACCTCTGACGTGGCCAGCCCGTTGAGCTTTTCGTCGGTCGCCTTTTCTTCCTGCAAGGTCTCTTTGAGCAGGCGCGAGGCGTCGGTATAACCCAACTGATCGGCCAGCGTGATCAGGCTGCCATAGGCGGCGATCTCATAGTGTTCGACCTTTTGCGCGCCAACGATCAGCATGACATCGCGCACCGGACCCTTTTCGATCTCTTCAATGGTTTCGCCGCCCTCGGCGACCAGCCCTTCCATGGCCAGACACTTGACGCGCTTGAGCTTGAGGCCCTGCGCTTCGACGATCTGGTCAATGCGCTCGATCTGGCCTTGTGTTTCCTCCAGATGCTGGGTGAAGCCTTCGGCCAGCTGCGGATGGGTGGCGGCGCGCGCCAGCTTGGGTAGCGCCTTGGTCAGTTGCTTTTCGGCGCTGTAGATATCGGACAGTTCATGGATAAAGGCGTCTTCAAGCGTCTTGATCTTCGGCATATCGGGCTCCGGAATATTTGGGGAATGTCGGTTGACGAGGCCACCTTAGGGACGGCCAGCGAAAGAACAAATACGCCCCCCTCCCCTGCCCATCAGGATGCGGTCAATCGGGCGCTTTATTCGCCTCTTGTTTTTCGCCGCGGTCGTGCGGGCCCAGTTGCTCTCCCGCCTGCGGATACTGTTCGGGGCGCTTCTTCCAGCCGGGCTTGATATCGACGTGCACATTGGCGTTGTCGGCTTCATTGCCGCCGCCCTTGGGGTCTTTGAGGTCTTTGTCGGTCGGGTTCATGGGGGACTCCGGTTTGAACATTCAGGGATTTTCGTCGTGCGGCATATCCACCGGCTTTGATTCCGGGGAGCCATATTGCCGCAGCCAGATCGACAGCAGGACAATGGCGCCGATGGCCAGAAACTCGCTCTGCCAGTTCTGGAAGGACTCAAACCAGAAGGTCGCGCCGGCCAGAAAGGCGGCGACCCCCTCTGCGGGCTGGCCTTTCAGCACGCTCTCCTCGACCTGGTTGCGGTAGCTGCCATAGAGGTGCAGCGAAAAGGACAGCAGGAACAGAGCGAAAAAGGTGAGGCTGAGCGAGTATTTATAGAGCCCCAGCACCCAGCCGCCTTTGCGCACCGGCCACGGTGCCCGCGGGTGGGGTTGCGGGGCCTTATCGACGTCGCTGTCGCCTTCCAAAGGTTTCGACTCCGATGAGCCCTGCTGACGCAGCCACACGGTGGCCAGCACATAGACGCCCATCTGGAAAAACTCGCTCTCCCAGTTTTCAAACGTCACTTCGATAAAGTTGCCGGTCGTCAGATAGGCGGCCAGACTGATGGGCGTCGCCCCTTCCTCGGTTCGCATCTCATTATAGACGCCCCAGCCGGTGAGGGCCTGCGCCGCCCAGAACAGGAGGAAGAAGCCAAGCACAAAGATCGACAGGCCATTTCGCCGCAGAAAGGAAGGTCGCATCGGCATACCTCGTCGGGCATCAGGAGCCGCCATTCAAACGCGGCGCGCTCTAAAAATGCCATGCCGTTTTGTCCGCCTCTTACAGTCTGCATGGATGAATGGGGGTGGATTTTGTGTCAGAATAGCCACATGACGTCAGTCGCGGCCTGCCCGCAGCCGGATGCCGTCCTCGCTCGCCTGCGCGTCCACGCCATAGAGGGCGTGCAGGGCCTGAGCGAGGGCCTCGGTATTGCCCGCCTCGAATTCACCGTCGATGCGCAAGGTCGATAACCGCTCATCAGAGACAATTAGCTTGCGGTCGCTATAGCGGTTCATCTCGGCCACCGCTTCTTTCAGCGGGGTGCGGCTGAAGGTCAGGCGCCCTTGCAGCCAGTCGCTCACGCCCGCTGTATCCGCCGGATGCACCGGGCCCAAATGACCGGTACGGTCCACCGCCACCGCCTGACCAGCCTGAAGCTTCACAAGCTGTGCGTCCGACCTCTGGCCGCGCACCTCGACATGGCCCTCGATCAGTTTGACATCGGTGCCGGTCTCTTCGCGGCGCACCGTAAAGCGCGTGCCGGTCACGCGGACCTGCGCCAGATCGGTACGCACATCAAAGGGGCGGGCGTCAGGCTTATGCGCCACCTCGAACAAGGCCTCGCCACGCATCAGATCGACCTTGCGCCCGCGCACCTCGACGCGGCTGCCTGTATTCAGCGTGACGCGCGAGCCGTCCGCCAGAACAACCGCCTGACGCTGGCCCACCCTGGTTTCGTAAATAACCGGGCGCTGCGCGATAAACCACACGCTGAGCCCCAGCACGACCGCCGCCGCCATGCCCGCAGCCATAGGCCACCAGGCGCGCTGCGGGCGTGTCTCCGCGAAATCCGCGGCATCGAGCAGACCGACGGCGTCCCACACGGCCTCCAGCTCGCGCTGCGTCCACGCATCGCCTGCCGACCCGTTCGGGTTCGCCGTGCCCTCTTCGGCATCAGTCATCGCCTCGACCAGACGCAGTGCCTCGGCCTTCTGAGGCGGTGTCCCCTTTCCCTGAAACGGGATTACTGTTCGTACCATCCGCTGTCCTTGAGATTATGTCGGCATTTGGCCAGAGCGTCGGCGAGCAGGCGTTGCACGCTGCGCAGGGGGATGCCCTGTTTTTGCGAAATTTCGGTGAGTTTCAGGCCTTCGACCCGGTGCAGCATCAGCACCAGCCGTTCCTGTGCATTGAGTTTGCGGATGGCCTGACGCAGCAGATCCGCATTCTGACGCCAGCGCAGTTCATCGAACGGCGTCGGTGCGTCTTCAGGCAGGTTATCCGTAAGTTCAACGTGCTGATCGCCTTCGCGGCGGCGGCGGTGACGATAGAGGTCGCGGATAACGCTGTCGGCGGTCTTGAACACATAGGTAATATTGAACTCCGGCGGCGGTTCGCGCTGCGCCAGTCGCACCAGCCGCGCATAGATATCCTGAAGGGCGTCGTCCGCATCGTCCGGCCGCAGCGCCCGCCCCAGATAACGGCGCAAGCGACCATCCAGCCGCTCGATCAGCCCGCTCACCTGCGCAGCGGCGTTACCCGCCCGTAAGGCTTCGGGGTCCGGCCTCATCGTCCACCTGTCATAGATACCGTACATGGTCCGCCGGTTGTGAACACGCGCCCCCAAAGCTTTTAACGCTCACGCGCGCCACAACCGCCAAAAAACTGTCAAACAGGCTTTTGATGACAGGCTGATGACATGAGCACACCCGACCGGTGTTCGGTGAAACGTCATAAATCTATCACGCCGCCTGACTATCAAGCCCGTGGGGATGTGAATGAAGGCATTTTTGGATGAGCGGGCCCCTGCCCAAGGTCTATCTGCCACGCCTGATCAGCGTTTTGACCGCAAGCGTTATGACCGCGACGCTCTGGGCCCCGGCGGCGCAGGCCGCGCCCCGGCGGTTCGACGTGCCGGCCCTGCCGCTGGAGCAGGCCTTGCGGCGCGTGGCCGAGCAGGGGCAGGTGCAGATCCTCTTTTCCGGCGATCAGGTGCGCGCCCACAACGGTGCCGCCGTTTCCGGTACGCTGGAAGCCGAAGCCGCCTTTCGCCGCGTCCTGTCGCGCTCTGGCCTGTCGATCCGTCAGATCGACGCGCGCACGTTTATCGTCGTCTCGCCGCCTGCGCCGCGTTTGGTCGCGCGCCCCGTACCCACACCGCGCGCCGTGGACACAGCCGAGCCCGTGCGCGAGGTCGTGGTGGTGGCGCAGCGCACGATCCTGAACCCGCGTCAGGACACAGACCGCTTTGACGGCAGCCTTAGCGCGCCGCAGGCGACCGCCATCCTGTCGCGCAGCGATCTGGAACGCACCGCCGCGCGCAATGTCACCGAAGCGCTGGGCGTCCTGCCGGGTGTGACCGTGCTCAATACCGGCCGTTCTTTCAGCGGCGGGGTCGATTCCGCCTCACGCGCCGAAGGGCTGTTCAGCGCCTTCCGCGGCCTGAACACCGAATTCAATCTCAACATGATCGACGGTGTGTCGCTGGCGCAGGGCCTGCCCCATTCGCGCGGTGTGCAACTGAATCTGCTGCCGCCGACGGGGTTTCAGTCGATCGTCCTGAGCAAGGTGCCAACACCCGATATGGACGGCGACGTCATCAGCGCCGCCATCGACTTCCGCACCCCGACGGCGAACGATTTTCGCGCGCGTCAGCACCTGTCGCTGAGCGTTTCGGCCTATGACAACCGCCGCGCCGAAACCTATGGCGTATCCGGCCTCGGCGGCGGTGTCGGCGTTGAATATGCCCGGCGTTTTGGGGATGATGAGCGCTTCGGCCTCTATTTCAGCCATTTTGAAGACCGCCGGCGCTACGCCAATTCCGAAATCGCGGGCATCATGTCGGCGCAAAACGATGCGGGCTGGGCCTATCTGTGGTCGGACTCAGCCAAGGGCACCCTGCCCGCAGGAACCGATCCGCAAAGCCTTTTGACCGCTACGGCGCTCAATGTCGGCGTTTCAACGGGCGAGAGCCGCGCCCGCTATGACGTGCTGACCCTGACCGGGCGTTTTAATGAGCACTGGGACGGTTGGTTGCGCGCCACAGCCGCCCATAACCGTACGGAGCAAAATTCGACCCTCAGTCAGGTGGTCGGACGCAATCTGAGCTGGGCCGACAACGGCAGCGGGCGTTATCACCTGTCGGTCGGCAGCGTTTCATCCCGCCTGTGGTACGAAACCAATCCCGATGTGGCCAGCCTGTCGGCGGTCAGTGTTGGCGCGCGCCGTCAGGCGGGAGCCTGGACCCTCACCCCGTCCCTGTTCTTCAGTCAGGGGCGCAGCGACCGGCCGGAACGCATCGAGGCTTCTGCGCGCATCGACCAGATGGACACCTACAACAGCGCCCAAAGACGTCCTTTTTCAGGGCTGCTAATCGGCTATACGGACGGCTTTCCGACGCCGCAACTGACGCCGGACCTGCGCGCCGATCTGGATTCGGTCGGTGAGCGCCTGCTGGCCCGCCGCGCCGGGCAGTTCACGGTGCAGACCAGCCGTCAATACCGGCAGGGCGCGCGCTTCGATGCCGAATATACCGCCTATGACCGCGCGCTGCGGCAACTGGCCTTTGGCGTCAAATGGACCGACAGCGTGCGCGAAGTCACCGACCGTAACTGGACCAATGCCTATTTCGCCGATCTTCTGGGGCGTGGCGGCGTGACTTGGCAAGAACTGGGTCTCGTTCGCGGCTATTATGATCAGGCCTTTCCGGGGCGTTTTGACTGGCGCCTGCCCAGGGTCGATCATGAGCGGCTGGCCGACTATTTCCATCGCTATGTGACGCCGCAGAGCTTTGATACGTGCGCGACGCTGGCGGTCAACAACGACAACTGCAACCGTCAGCATGGGCGCGAAACGGTGGCCGCCGCCTATCTGAGCGCGCGCTGGGTCATAGGGCGGCTGGAGATCGCGCCCGGCCTGCGCTATGAGCAGACGCGCATCGACAACCGCTTCTGGGTCATCCCCGCACCGCCGACGGGTGTGAGCGAAGTGCCGGGTCATTGGGGGCAAAGCCGCACCACCTATGGCGTCGGCCTGCCGAGCCTTCGCCTCAACTATCGCCCCGATGAGGATCACGTCTGGCGGCTGGCCCTGTGGCGCGGCTATACGCGCCCGGCCTTTATGCTGCTGGGCAGTGCGGTGCGTTATCAGCCCGACGAGGACGGGACGCCTCTGCTGCGGCAGGGCAATCCGTCGCTGAAGCCCGTCACGGCGCTCAATCTCGATCTGTCGGTCGAAGGCCGCACCCATGGCGGCACGCGCTACAGCTTTGGGGCCTATGCCAAGCGGCTGAAACACTATCTTTTCGACAGCGGCGGCAGCGGGGGCGATGTCCTGTTTGGCCGCACGGACCTGCGGCTCCTGACCCCGCACAATGGCGGACGCGGCGGGGTGCAGGGGCTTGAGGCCGAAGCGCGCCACGACTGGGCGCTGGCGGGCGGCACCCTGACCGCAGGCGGCACGCTTAGCCGGCAATGGACGCACGTTGATCTGGGCAGCGACGAACTGGGCCGCCACATCGCCATGCAGAACGCGCCGGACTGGCTGGCCAATCTTACCGCCACCTACCGCTACAAACGCGCCACAGTCACACTGAGCGCCCAGCATACGGGGGCCTATCTCTCAAGCTATAATGCGTTGGCGGCACCCGGCGACTGGGACAATATGTGGGTCAGACCCGCCACCCGGCTCGACCTCGCCGCCGACTGGCAGGTCCGGCCGCGCCTGCGGTTATCGCTGTCGGCGACCAACCTGACCGGGGCCTACAGCTACTGGGCGCATGTGGGACGCGACAGTCTGGCCCTGTCGGACATCATCGACTCCGGGCAGCGCCTGTCGCTCAGCCTGACATACGCTTACTGATCACATAAAAAAACCTCCGGAAGCCCTGCGGCTGCCGGAGGTCAGGTCTCAGGCGTCTGGAGAACGCCTGAGGGATTTTAGTAGGTGTACTTCAGCGTCAGCAGCGTCGTCGAACCGGAGTCCACGATGTCATTGATCGCTAGGCTGTTCTTGCCAACGTGCGCCCAGTAGGAATAGTCCTTGAACAGGTTGGACACCGACAGGTCGAGCTTGACGCCCTTGCCGAAGTCATAACCGGCGTGCAGGTCGGTGCGCTTGACCGGACGGGTCCACAGTTCGAGACCTGCGACATCGTTGTAGGCAATGACCGCTTCGCCAGTATAGTTGTGGGTCAGGTCCACGGTCAGGCCCTTCCAGGCGTAGTTGACCTTCACATTGGCCAGATATTCCGGGGCGTTCTGGATCGGGTGCTTTTCGCCCTTGCCGATATCGACCTCGGTCCACTGGCGGGTGAAGTTGGCACCGGCCCCAAAGCCCGACAGCCAGCCCGGCAGCATACCGAACTTCTGATAAAGCTGGACTTCCAGACCCTTCACCGTGCCTTCGCCGCCATTGGTCGGGTGCGAGAGGCTGACGCGGTCATAGGTCTTGCCGTTATAGGTCAGGAGGTTGGTCGGGGTTTCCCCGGTATTCACCTGCGTCGAGCCGTTGTCGTACATATAGTCCGACAGCTTCTTGTAGTAGGCACCGATCATGGCATAGCCACCTTCGGCGTTCGACCATTCCCCCGACAGATCGAGGTTCCACGACTTCAGAGGCTTGAGGTCCGGATTGCCCTGGCTGATCGTCAGGCTGTTGTTGTCGCCTTCACGGGTGGTCGTCTTGTTGCCAAGCTGCACCATGGCCGGACGCATATAGGCGCGCGTCAAGGACGCACGGTAAACGCCGCCGGTTTCCGGACGATAGTTGACGAACAGGCTGGGCAGCCATTCGTTGTAATCGGTCGAATTGGACTCAAAGGTCTTTTTGGTGCTGTTCCAGTAGGTGTTCTTGATGTCCGTATGCTCAAAACGAAGGCCCGGAATGACCTCCAGCGCACCGAAATCGTACTTGCCGGTGACGTAGGCGGCGCTGACGTTTTCATCGCCCTTCAGCGTATTGCCGTTCATATATTCGGGGTCCGCCTGAGCGGTCGCCATCGGGAAGTAGGTGTAGAAGATTTCAAACAGGCGGTCCTGATTCACCTTCGGGGCGCGGATCGTGTAGAGGCCCGGATAGATGGAGTCGAAATAGTCGGTGGCCAGACCGACATCGGCCCACTTCACCCCGGCCTTTTGCATCACATTGGCCAGATGGTTATTGGTCCAGTCACGGTTGATCACACGGCGGTGGCTGGCGACATATTTCAGGCCGGTCTTGATATAGGCGAGGTTGCCACCATCAAAATCGTACTGCGCATCAAACTTCAGGCCTGCCTTTTCCTGACCCGAAAACTGCTGCGTCAACTGCCCGGCGCGCCGCGCCAGAAGCGTGGTCGAGGCGTTGTTGATCTGGGTCTGCTGCGTAGCATTGAGCATCGGGATTGGATAGCCGTCGCTGTTATAGGCGATGAACATACCGGCATAGGGCACAGTCTGACCGGCCAGAGGCCCCTTGTTGTAATCATCCGACTGGTTGTTGCGCATCGAGGCTTCGATGTGGTTCGGACGGTCATTATCGCCTTCCGAATAGAAGACCGACGGCGACAGGGTCCAGTTACCGACGCGCTTGACCGCGCCCAGGCTCAAGGTGCCGAGATCGGCCTGTTCGGGGTTGGTTTCGTACCAGGCGCGCACCGACGAATTGGTGACGCCGGTCAGGTCGAACAGACCCGGCGTGGCGGCGTTTTCGACATAGACCTTGCTGTTGACGAACTGCGCCAGGGTGGAGTTCTGGTGCGTTTCGGCGAAAGCATAGGAGCCGCGCAGATACAGGTCCAGCGTGTCGTCCACGCGCCAGTCGGCCGAGAAGTTACCGCCGTAACGCTCGGTGAAGCCCGTCGAAACGCCGATGTTCAGGCCGGTCTGGGCAAGGTTGGCCTCCTTGTCGTAGCCGGTCGGGTTCTGGAAGTTACCGCTGGCATCTTTCACGGCATGCAGATAACCCCAGCTACCGTCCTGCTGCGCCGTCATGATGCCGGCGATCATCGAGTTGGCGTAGTTGCGCTTGTCGTAGAAGGCGCTGCCATAGAAGCCGAACTGCTTGTTGGCGCCAAAGCGGCGGGCGTATTCGGCGCTGACGCCGCCACCGAGACCGTCTTCGCCATAGTCACGCGCACGGCTCTCGACGCGGCCCGACACGGCCACAGACATGAAACCATCCTTGAAGCCGAAGGCCGAGGGCGTGCGGAAATCGACCGTGCCGCCGATGGCATCGCCGTCCATTTCGGCGGTCGAGTTTTTGTTGACCACGATGGTCTTCAGACCCGACGGCGGCAGCAGGCTGAGTTGCACCTGACGAGAATAAGGCATGCCCTGCGCGACATTGACGCCGTTGATCAGGGCAAGGGTGAATTCGGTGTTCATGCCGCGTACGCCGACGAACATGCCTTCCCCGCGCGAGGCCCCGTCCACGCCGCCGAAGAAGGAGTTACCGGTATTGGTCACGGTGACGCCCGGCAGCAGGGCCAGAGCTTCGGCGACGTTGTGCACAGCGGTGTGCTCAAGGTCTTCGGCCGACATCACGCTGATGGTGTTGGCGCTTTTCATCTGGGCCGAGGTGGCCGTCGAACGGTTGGCATAGATGACCACTTCGGTCACATTGCCGCTGTCCTTGGCGGTAGCGTCCTTGGCCGCGACCTCTTCGGCCTGCACGGCGTTCGCCGCCAGTCCGAGGCTCAGGCTCATGGCCGAAGCCATGACCATCAGTTGGGTGGAAAGTTTCATGCCAGTATCCCCTAAAGGCTGAGGGCATACAGCACGCCCTCTCAAGCCTAGGGACGCTGCCCCGCGGGAGACACGCTGAAACTTAATGAAAACTTCACAAATGAGAGCGATGTGCGGAAACGAAGTTCGGCGAAGCCAAAAGTGTGAGCGGTTTTCCGCAAAAACATCGCGATAAAACAAAAATTTAGAGCGAAATAACGATTCCACTCAAAGTCATTTCGCTCTAAATCAGCCCCAGCCGCCGATCGAGGCTGTAGGCCCCGCCGCCGCGCCCGATCAGATAGATCAGAAGCCCGGCCCAACTCAGATGCGTCGGCCAGGCATCGGGATAGACGAAGATTTCAATAACCGCCGTCATGCCCAGAAAGGCCAGCGCCGAATAGCGGGTGAACAGGCCCAGCACCAGCAGGATCGAAAACAGGTGTTCGGAGACGGTCGCCGCCACGGCGGCGGTGTGCGGCGGGATCAGCGGCAGGGCGTATTCCTGCTCAAACAGCACATAGGTGCCATCACTGATGTGGAACAGGCCATCGACCTTGGTGCGCGCCGAGCTGAAGAAGATGGCCGCCACGCCGAAACGGGTGATGAGCGCGATGACGTCTTCGGGCAGCTTGGCCATAAGTTGCGCGGGCGCATTGATCCAGTCGGTGAGTTTGCGGGTCATAGGGGGTCTCTTTCGGTTGAGAGGTGAAGACAGGAGAGGCCCAGCACATGGCTGAACAGGGCCGTAAGATCGGTCGTGGGGTCGCAGATCAGGGTCGCCTCCGCCGCTTCGGCCAGCGTGCCGCCTTCAGCGCAGACGCTGAGAAAAGCCGCGGCATCGGGATTTAGGCGACGCACTTCGACGCCTTCGCCCACCCGGCGCACCAGCAGGGTTTCCGGCTCAGGCCGACGCTCCAGCCCCTCGCCTTCGCCCGCCAGAAGCGCCTCCCAGACGCTCAGAAGCGTGGTGTCAAAACGGATCAGTCGCGCGGCCGGAATCAGGCGCGGGCGGGTGTGGCTGAGGGCTTCGGGCGACAGGCTGGCAAACCCCTCGGCAGGTGTGGCCGCCGTATCCGCCGCGTTCAGCACGCTGAGCCGCAGGTGGTCGAGCCGCGCCAGATCAGGTAGCCAGTCCATCTCCGACAGGACAGTTTGCGCTGCCAGCCAGTCGGCAAACCCGCCCCCATAATCGTGCAGCATCGGATGGGCCGGGTAATGGTCGCGCGCAAAGGCCGCCGTCACCTGATGGAAATTGTCTGACCCCAGCGCCGCCACTACAGCCGGAAAGGCCGTTTCAAGCGCTTCGACCAGAGCCGACATAATCGTGTTGCGATAGACGGCCACGGTCGGCCGGGCGGGCGTTGCCACCCACGTCGCCAGCGCCTCTGTGTCGCCCGTCAGCGCCCCCGCAAAAGCCTGATGAAAGGCGCTCATGCGGCAACCCTCCCCTTTTGCAAACGCGCCTGAGCCCGCTCACGTTCAGCGATCAGCTCGGCATAGGCGGGCACCTCACCGTCGCGTTCGATCAGGACCGGGCGTGGCCCCCACAGGTCGAGCGCGGCGTCCAGCAGCGCCCAAACGCCCTCTGCGACCGGGCGATCATGGCTGTCGATCAGAAGCTGCGCACCACGCACCGGGTCTTCGCTGTGCCCGGCGACGTGAATCTCGCCCACAGCCTGCGCGGGGATAGCGTGCAGCCAGATCAGTGGGTCGATGCCGATATTGCGCGCGCTGACGAAGACATTGTTGAGATCGACCAGCAGGCCGCAGCCGGTACGCTGGACCAGTTCGCTCAAAAAATCGGTCTCATCATAGTCCTGGCCGCGCAGGTTCAGATAATGGCTGGGGTTTTCGATCAGCAGAGCCCGCCCCAGAGCCGTTTGAGTGGCGTCGATGCGCTCGGCAATCCGCTGCAATTCCGACGAGGTGCGCAGAACGGGCAGCAGCTCCGGCACGCTGCGGCCCTCAAAACGCGACCAGGCCAGATGCTCGGACACCGCAAAGGGCGCAAAGCGGTCGATCAGGGCGCGAAAGCGCTTCAGATGCGCCTGATCCAGCGGGTCGGGGCCGCCCAGAGACAGCCCCACCCCGTGCAGGGACAGAGGATGCTCAGCGCGCACCCGCTCAAGGGCGGTCAGTCGCGGACCACCCTCAACCATATAGTTTTCGGGGTGAACCTCAAACCACAGGCCGGGGCGGCGGTCGCCCGTCGCCTCTGCATAATGTTGCGGCTTCAAGCCCAGCCCCGCCCCGATGGTCATATCAGGCCTTCGGCGTCAGCGAGCCATTGCCCTTGGGTGTCTTGATGGTGACGCAGGTGCCTTTATCGACCAGCTTGAAAGCCTTGCCATCGTAATCGACCTTGGAACTGCCGGCGCAGCTCGTGCCCGGACCGGCCTTGCAGTCGTTTTGCCCCGCCTTTGCGATGCCGTAGCAGGCTTCCTTGGCCGCGGGGGCCTTGGCGGGCTTTTTGGTGTCGGCGGCGGCGACACCCGCGGCCAGTGACGAGGCCAGAGACAGGGCGGCGGCGATAGCCAGACCGGAACGGGAAACAGACATGGGGTTCTCCTTGCGAGATGACGCCTCATCGCGTCTGGCAGGAGGTACGCAGGGCCCCACGCAAAGGTTACAAAAGGGGCAGAGCAAAACATAAGAAAAAAATAAATGGGTGGCTGTGTAACCTCATCCCAAAACGCCGCGTACTCCCCCATGCCACATCGGCACCGCACCTATTTTGAGAGAGCCCACCATGATCACTGTGAAAACCGGCGCCATCATCGCGTCCGCCGCCGCCCTTATGGCCGCCGCCAGCTTCGCCACCGCCGCCACCGCCCCTGCGGGCAGCAAGGGTGCCGCCGTGGCCGCTGACGACATCGTCCACTGCTATGGCATCAATACCTGTAAGGGCACGGCCGACTGCGCCACCACGACGCACGAATGCAAGGGCCAGAACGTCTGCAAGGGTCATGGGTTCAAGGCCGTCAAGGCCAAGGAATGCCTGGCTCAGGGTGGCGTGATCGGCGATATCGGTTAAGTATGCCCTGCGGGGCCGGTGTCGCACCGGCCCTTCTCCGGACCCGTCCATGCCCCCTTCCCTTGCCCCCTTCTCAGGCTTTGGCCTCGGCCTCAGACCGCCCCATTACGAAGCCATACTGGCCGCGCCGCAACCGGTGGATTTTTTCGAGATCATCTCGGAAAACTTCATGATCGACGGCGGGCGGCCCCTGCATGTGCTTGATCGCGTGCGGGCCGACTATCCCGTGGCGATGCACGGCGTCTCGATGTCGCTGGGGTCACCCGACGGACCGGGGCCCGACTATCTGAGGCGGCTACACGCCCTGATGACGCGCGTGGACCCCTTATGGGTCTCAGATCATCTGTGCTGGACCGGTGTCAATGGTCATAACAGCCACGACCTTCTGCCCCTGCCCCTGAACGAAGAGGCGATGACGACCGTCTGCCGCCATATCGACCGCGTGCAAACCTTTCTGCAACGCCCGCTGCTGATCGAAAACCCCTCGACCTACATCACCTTTGCCGAAGATACCTACACCGAATGGGGCTTTTTGACGGAGCTATGCCGTCGCACGGGCTGCTACCTGCTGCTGGACCTCAACAATGTCTTCGTCAGCGCCCACAATCACGGTTTTTCCGCCCAAACCTATCTGAACGGCCTGCCGCTGGATCGCGTGCGTCAGGTGCATCTGGCCGGTCATTCTGAGGGCGAAACCCTGCTGATCGACACCCATGACGCCCCCGTCCCGGATGGCGTGTGGGCGCTGTGGGCCGAAGTGGCTCCGCGCCTTAGCCACGCCGCCGTGATGATCGAACGCGACGACGAGATTCCGCCCCTGCCTGAGCTTCTGAGCGAACTCGACACGGCCCGCCGCCTCGCCTCCCCTGTGGTGTGCGTATGAGACTGGCCGACACCCAACTGGATTTTCTGGGTCAGATTCTGGCCCCTGCGGCTCCCACGGTGAGCGAAGGGATGCGCGTTTATCACCACGCCTATCGCGCGCGGCTGGCGGGCGCGATGGCCGAAACCTATGCGCAGGTCTGGGCGTGGCTGGGCGATGAGACGTTTCATGCTGAGGCGCGCGCCTACATCGAAGCCCATCCCTCCACCCAGTGGTCGCTGGACGATTATGGGCAGGACTTTGCGGCCTTTTTAGCGCAGCGTTTCCCGGATGATCCCGAAATCACCGAACTGGCGTGGCTGGATGCTGCCCTGCGGCAGGCCTTTGCCGCCAAAGATGCAGACCTGCTCGACGGGACGGCCCTGACGCAGGTCAGCGACTGGGAGACGGTGCGTTTTGTCCTCAATCCGGCCCTGCGTCACCGCGCTATCCGTTCCAATGCCCCGGCCCTGTGGCGCGCCCTCTCCAAAAACGAGACGCCGCCGGAGGTGCTCTATTTCGAGGCGATGAGTGGTCTATGCGTGTGGAAGACCGCACTCGCTTCGCGCTTTCGCACGCTGGAGGCCGACGAATACGCCCTGATCTGTGCGCTGGCCGCCGGTCAGGGCTTTGCGGCGGCTTGCGAAACCCTGATGCGCGACGCCCCCGACCGAGACCTCACGGCGCAGATCGGCGCGTGGCTGGGTCAGTGGCTGGCCGAAGGCCTGATCACCGGCCTTGACACGACAGAGACAACCGCATGAGCCTCAGCCAACCCGACCTGTGGCGGCAGCAGATGCACGCCGCCCAATGCGGCGATGCGGAGGCCTATCGCGCCCTCCTCACCGCCCTGCGCCCGTGGCTTTCGGCCTATTTTCGCCGTCGCCTGCAATCGCCCGATACCGAAGACCTGACCCAGATCACGCTCGTCGCTGTGCATGAAAAGCGCCACACCTATGACCCGACGGCCCCCTTCATGCCGTGGATCGCCGCCGTGGCGCGGCACAAGCTGATCGACCACGTCCGAAAATACGGCCGCTACGTACATGTCGAACTGAACGAACTGAACGAGCCAGTGGACGAGGCCTCTCTGGGCCTGCCAGCCACCATCGCCCGGCGCGACGTTCAGGTGCTGTTGTCGCAACTGCCCGTCGATCAGGCGCGCGTCATTCGCCTGCACAAGGTCGAAGAACTGAGTCTGGAGGACGTGTCGCGTCTGACCGGCAAATCGGTGGCCGCCGTCAAGGTCATCGTCCACAGAGGATTGAAAAAGTTACGGGACAGCGTCGGCGTGCCCCGGAAAGTGTACGAAGATGAGTAAGAAGAATACCCCCGACCTGATCGAGACCTTAAGCCAGTCCGTCCCCCCGGTGGCCCCGCTGGGCCGCCGTGGCCTGTGGCTGTGGGTGGGCTTAAGCCTGCTGGCGGGCATCTCCTTTGTTCTGACGGCTTACGGCGCGCGGCCCGAAATGCGCCTGCTGTTCAGCGAAGGGCGTGTGGCGGATAACCTGTCGGCCTATGCCAAGACGGGCTTTTTCATCGCTCTGGCCGCGCTGGCCGTCTGGCAGGTGCAGGCCACGGCGCGACCGGAAGGCGCGCTCAATCGCGTACAGACCGGGCTTTTGGGACTGGCGGTCATTGCCCTGACCACCCTGACCGGGGTCGATATCGCATTGAGCAGTCTGCCCTCAGCGATGACCGGCCTGTCAGACGGCGCGGGCATGTGCTTCCTGACCATTTTGATCGGCGGCATGGCCGGGCTGGGGGGCGGCTGGGCCCTGTGGCTGCGGCATACCGCGCCCGGCAATCCGGCGCTTTTTGGGGCGCTCAGCGCCTTTGCTGCCTCGGCCCTGATGACGGTCGCCTATACGCTGCATTGCGACCACGATGCCCCGGCCTATCTGCTGCTGATCTATCTGGCGCCCAATCTGGTGGCGGCCCTGATCGGCAGCGCCGTCGGGAGCTGGCTGTTCCGATGGTAAGGCCGCCGCACGACCTGATCGAGCGGCTGAGCGAAGACCTGCGACCCGTCAAACCGCTGAGCGCCGGGCGGCTTCTTGGCCTTGCCCTCGTCTTCGCCGCCGTGAGCCTGATCTGGGTAGTGGGCCTCTATGGGATGCGCCCGGAACTCAGCGATCTCGAACGGGCGCTGGCACAGGCGCGTTTCGCCCTGCTCAAACCCCTGCTGTGGGGCTGGGCCGGTCTGTCGGCCCTGCACGCCGCCAACGCCCTGTCACGCCCCGAAGGCCGCTGTCACTGGAGCGACCTCGCCCCGCTGCCCGTCATCCTGTTGAGCCACGGCCTCGCCCTGTGGTGGGAGGTCAGCCATGCAGGCTGGGAGGCGGCCACGGCAGGCGGCTTTGGCGGCGCGGCCCTGTGCGGTCTGACCATCATCCTCAGCGCGTGGGTGGCGATGCGGCTGGTAACGCCCCTGTGGCTGAGCCGTACCGCCTCGTCCCAGCCCCGTCTGCTGCGTCTGTGTGCGGCGCTGGGCTTTGCCGGGCTGGCAGCGGCCGCCTATGCCCTGCATTGCCCGATGGATCAGCCGCTTTACACCCTGTGCGTTTACCTGCCGGCTATTGGCATGATTTTGCTGATTGAATCCTAGGGCTTCCTGCCGGGCTCAGGACCGAAGTCCAGAGTCTCGGCAAAAAAGGGCAGGACGTGGGTTTCAAAGCGCTGGCCGATGCGGTTGCCATGATCGCCGGGATAGATGGCGAAGCGGCTGTTGACCCCGGAGTCGGTCAGGCGGCGGTGCAGTTCCGCTGCGTCGATGCGAAAGCCATCCTCGTCTCCGACATCCATGGCGATGGCCGGATAGCGCCGCAGATTGAATACGTACTGATCGAGCATGGCCAGCGGCGCATTGGCGGCCCAGCGCGCCAGCACCTCCTTGTCCACCGCGCCCTTGTTCGTCGGCAAATCAACAAAGAAGGGCGGCTTGTGCGGATTGGGAGACCAGGCCGCCGCAACGGCAAAGGTGGCGCGTTGCAGGAAGTCGAGCTTCACCGCCGCTTCGCGGGTGCGGGTATTTTCGACCTCAGCGGCGACCGGGGCCGGCGGGGCTTCGCGCGCCGACAGGCAGCAGGGGCTCATGATGTAGAGGGCACCGAAAACATCAGGGTACTTCATCCCCAGACGCACGGCGCCATACCCGCCCATCGAATGGCCCATTAGGCCGCGGCTGCGACGCTCAGGCAGAGTGCGATAATGGGCGTCGATATAGGCCACCAGATCGCGGGTGATAAAGCCTTCCCAGTCGCCAATGGTGATCGAGCTGGAATACATCGACCCGTTATGCAGGGTGCGGCTGTCCGGCAGGACGAGGATCACACCGGGCAGGCCCTGCGCCCGCGCCGCATCGAGCGACTTCGGCGTTTGCAACAGGCCGGCAAAGCTTTCGGCATCCATGGCATAGCCATGCAGGCCATAGACAACCGGGTAGCGCCGGTCAGGGTTCGTCGCATAGTCGGCCGGCAGATAGACGATCACGTCGCGATCCTCTGACTCACCGGCCAGATTGCCTTCGAGCGCCTGGGCGTGCACCCGGATCTTTTCGAAGCGCGCCCCCGACTGGGCCACCGCCATCAGCGGCGACAGACCGACACACACCGCTATTAATACGGCGCATAGACGAAAACGCAAAATGAGTGACACGGTGACCCCCTGAAGGCTTGTTTGGTTTAGCCCCTGACGTACAGCGGGCGATTTATTTCTGCTTCTAAAGCTTGGCGTGGAAAAAGGAAGGCGCTCATTCGAACCGGGCCGCGGACTCACGCACGACCAGACGGTGGGGCACCGCCTCAAAGCCTGCGTCTGCGCTCTCGGCCCCGTTGAGAAGGTCAATCAGCCGTTCCACGGCGCGGGCGCCAATCTGCTTGATCGGCTGATGGATGGTGGTCAGCGGCGGCCATACCACTTCGGAGACGGGGGTATCATCAAAGCCGACGACGGAAAGGTCGGCGGGCAAACGCAGCCCCATGCGGTGCGCCGCAAACAGCGCCCCCGTCGCCATGTCATCATTGGCGCAGATCAGCGCCGTGGGGCGCTGCGGGACGTTGAGCAGCCTGACCGCCTGATCCGCCCTGGCGCGAAAGGTGAAATTGCCGCGCGTGGTGGCCATGGACAACGGGGACAGCCCCGCCTCGCTGAGGGCACGGCCATATCCGGCATAGCGGCTTTCGGCCGAGGCATGGTTTTCCAGCCCCTGTATAAAGGCGAAACGCTGATGACCGAGCCCCAGAAGATAGCGGGTCAGCTCATAGCCCGCCGCCTCATCGTCCATGCCGACACCCGCCACCTGCCGCCGCACGGCCTCTCCCGGCGAGACGGCGACGTGGGCGATCTGCTGCGTGAGCAGGGCCTGATGCAGTTCGCGGTCATCGGAAAAGGGCGGCGTCAGGATGACGCCGTCACAGTGATGCGTCCGCACGAAATCGAAAATGGCCTCAATGCGGTTAAGGGCGTGCTGGTTGAGGCCGTGCATCAGAAGCCGGAAGCCTTCGGGGGCGCAGGCCCTGAGCGCCCCCAGCTCCAGACCCGAAAAATAGTAGGAGTTGGGTTCCGCATCGGGATCAGAGGCATGAATCAAAGCCAGAGTCTGCGACCGGCCGCCCGCCAGAGAGCGGGCCTGTGTATTGACCTTGTAGTGCAGGGCTTCAACCGCCTGCAGGACGCGCAGGCGCACCTCCGGGCGGACATTGGGGCCATTGTTGAGCACCCGCGACACCGTGGTGCGCCCCACGCCCGACAAGGCCGCGACATCGTCGATGGTTGGTTTTGCTTTTTTCACCGCCGCCTCTGCGGTCACCGCCGGGCCCGACACCCAGGATACCACGGCTTTTACAGCAGAAATCCCCGCCACACGCAATTGTATCCGCGGGGACTATCGCCTCAGGCGCTACCGGAGGGGCGAATAGCCAACCACAAAGCCACACCCGCCGGATTCGCGTCACCCTAGCCATTTTGCAGAGGCTGTTTATAAAAATCTGTCACATTTGCCGACTAGAGCAGGAGACGGCCAGCAAGGCCACCACATAACACCCTCCCCTTTCGGCATAAGGCTCCCCGCAGAAGTATCATGTCGCCCGCCCCTTTGCCCTTCCTGTGGATTGCCGATGAGCGTCAGCGCCTGTCGCGCTTCGTCGCGGGTAGGGTGCGCGACCATGGCCTTTGCGAGGACGTGGTGCAGGAAACGCTGGCGCGACTGGTCGCCTATGTGCGCGACCACAAGGTGGACAATATCGCCGCACTGGCGCGACGCATCGCGCTCAACCTGATCAGCGACCATTTCAGAGCCGAGCGTTTGCGTCCCACCGAGGCCATCGAAGACACTCTGGCCTGCGACAACCCCTTGCCGGAGCAGGTTCTGATGCACAAACAGCGTCTCGAAGCCTTCACCGAAGCCCTGAAGGACATGCCGCCGCTACGTCGCGAGGTTCTGATCCGGCGGCGATTGCATGGCGAAACCTGCAGTGATATTGCCCGGAGTCTGAACCTGTCGGTGGACGCCGTCGAAAAACACATAACGCGCGGCCTGCGGCAATTGCACGAGACGCTTGCCAGGGCTGAGAAGAAAAGAAAACGCTATGACGCCTGAGGGTGCGGACACCGACGATCTTCTGTGGAACACCGCCGCCCGTTATGCCGATCAAACCCTGACACAGGGGGAAACCGACGAAGGGCTCTACTGGCGGCGCTCCGACCCGCGGCATGAGGCTGCCTATCAGCGCCTGCTGCGGATCGCTCAGGACCGCGCCCTGCATGATGCCCTGACGCAGTTTGATCAGGAGGCGTCTGATCACCTCGTGTCCCGCCGTGCCCTGTGGCAAAGGCCGGTTGTCTGGGGCGGGGCGGGTCTGGCTCTGGCGGCGTGCCTGAGCCTGTTTCTCCTACCGCCTGTCATCGCCGACTGGACGACACCAGTGTCTGTCTACAGCACAAGGCCCGGCGAGGTGCGCGAACTGACGCTCGCCGACGGCAGCCAGGTCACGCTGAACGGTGGGTCGCGGCTGGAAACGCGTCTGACGGGTTACCGCCGCCACGTGGCGCTCAAAAGCGGTGAGGCCTATTTTGACGTGGCCCACGACGCCTCGCGCCCCTTCTATGTCGGGCTTAGCGGCGGCAAGGTGCGCGTGCTCGGCACGGAATTTAACCTCAGCTATCTGCCGAACGGTGTCGAACTGGACGTCTATGAGGGCAAGGTGCGCCTCACTGGCGATGAGCGCCGCTATGGCGATTTCACGCGCGGCATGCGCGCCAGTCTCGAAAGCGGTCATGTCAAACCCCTGAGCCGCTTCGATCCGCAAGGCGACGACTGGCGTCGCGGCTGGATCGAGCCCGACCACTGGCCGCTGGAGCGCGTCGTACAGGCGCTCAGCCGGCAATCGGGACTGAGCATCCGCTTTGCCGACGAGGCCCTGAAACAAAAGCCGATTGTGGGGCGCATCCGCCTCGATGCCCCCGAAGCGCAGCTGGAGGCACTGGCGCTGGTGCACGGCTTTACGGTCGAACGGCAGGGCGAGGTCATTACGCTGCGCTGAGGCCGCGACCTGCCCCCGTCATAAATATTTCACCAAAAACCGTGTCCGGTCTGCCCCGACATTTTCCGTCCCTTTCCCAGAGCCGCCAGCGGGGATGGGCCCGCGCACCGGCCAAATGGGGATAAGACCGTGACCTTCACTCGACTTCTTTGCCTGTCGGCCTCTCTGACAGCCCTCACCCTCGGCGGCTTCGCGCCGCACATCGCGCAGGCGCAGACCGTAGCCTCGCGCACCATAGACATCGATATCAAGGCGGGCGCGCTTGATACCGCCCTGGTGCAGTTGTCGCGCGTAACCGGTGTGCAGATCGTCGCCGATCCGACCCTGACCAGCGGCAAACGCACCGCCGCCCTCAGTGGCCGCCTCAGCCTTGATCAGGCCCTGACCCGTCTTCTGCGCGGTCAATCTCTGGCCTATACGATGAAGGGTGAGGTCGTGGTGATCCGCGCCGGTCAGGTGCAGACCTCGGCCCCTGTCGCGCGCACGGCGGCGGCCAGTGCCCCGGCCGCCAGTGCTGAAGCCCCCGTCCGGGACGAGCCCGTCGAAGAGGTCGTCGTCACCAGCTTCCGTAACTCGCTGTCGAAGGCGCTCAACGAAAAGCGCCGCGCCACCAATGTCGTTGACGTCATCAATGCCGAAGACATCGGCAAATTTCCCGCCAACAATATCGCCGAAGCGCTTCAGCGCGTACCGGGTATCTCCATCACGCGCGACCGCGGCGAAGGCCTGTTCGTGCGCGTGCGCGGCCTTGGCCCCAATTTCCAGAACGTGACCATTGATGGCCGCAGCGCCGCCGTGAACGAAAACGTGCGTGATTCCGGGCAATCGGGCCGTCAGTTCCGCTTCGATACCCTGGCCACCGAAATGGTCTCCGGCGTTGAAGTCATCAAATCGCCCCTGGCCGCTATGGACGAAGGCGCCATTGGCGGGACGGTCAATCTGCGTACCTTCAAACCGCTCGACTTCAAACGCCCGACCTCGGCCATCAGCCTGACCTCGACCTATGTCGAACTGGCCAAAAAGACCGATCCCAAAATGTCGGGCCTGTGGAGCTGGAATAATGAAGACCGCACGCTGGGCGTGCTCGTGTCGGCCAATTACGGCATCCGCAGCCTGCGCTCGGACCGCATCACGGGCGTGAGCTGGACGACGGGCAAGGTTGATGTCAATGGCGACGGTGTGACCGACACCACCTACGTGCCGAGCGCCGTGCGCCCGACGCTGGAAACCGAGCGCCGCGAACGCTGGGGCGTCACGGCCGCCGTGCAGTGGAAGCCGCGCGAAGGCACCGAAATCTCGCTGTCGCACCTCTATTCGCACCTCGACGACTTCTATGACGAGCTGACCTATTCGGCGGACTTCGTCCTCTCCAGCCTCGTTGCCAACACGGGTCAGGTCCGCGATGGCGCGCTGGTCGGCGGTCGCACCACCTCGACCAGCACCCAGATCGGGCGTGAAATCGACTATCTGGTTCACGACAACCAACTGACCGATCTGAGCATCAAGCAGAAGCTCGGGGCGTGGGATTTGAGCGGCAGCCTCTATGTGGCGCGCGCCTATTCCAATACCGACCAGCCGATCACCCGCACCCGCGTGCTGGGCGCGTCCGGCGGGCTCGACTTCTCCCTGCCGCAGGTGGGTGACGGCGTGCCGACCCTGACCTTCCTGACACGCAGCCTCAGCGACCCGATCCTGCCTTTCCGCCGTCTGGAATGGCGTGTCAACGACTCGCTGGATGAAGAAAACGCCGTGCAGTTTGACGCCAAACGTGAGTTGAGCTTCGGCCCCTTCAGCCAGATTTCGGCCGGCGTGAAGGTCCGCGACCGGTCGCGCCGCTATAACCGCCGCGACATCAACTTTACCCGCGATCTGAACGGCAAGACGATCGGCGGCAACAACACCCTGTTCGGCCGTGACTATTACGACACCATTGCCGTCGATAACTTCCTGGGCGAAGTGGGCGCCACCCTGCCCAAGACGTGGCTGAGCCCGAACCGTGATAAGTTCATGGCCATCCTCGATATGTCGGCCATCGCCAATACGGCGCCGGCGCGCGGCGACCTGCGCAACTCCTACTATGTGTCGGAAAAGATTTCGGCGGCCTACACAGCGGCGGATATCGACACGCAACTGTTCGGACGCACCCTGCGCGGCGAAGTGGGCGTGCGTTACGCCGAAACCGAGCAGGTGTCGCAAGGCCACGCCGATACGGGCACGGCCGCCCTGCCGGTGCGTTTTGAAAAGACCTATCGTGACACCCTGCCAAGCCTCAACCTCGTCTATGAGGTGACGGATCGCGTGCAGGTCCACGCCGCTGCGGCCAAGGTCATCACCCGTCCGTCTCTGGCCGATCTGTCGCCGCGCCTGACGCTCAACTCATCGGGGACCGTGTTCACTGCCGTCGGTGGCAACCCGCTGCTCGATCCGTTCGAAGCCAATCAGTACGATCTGACGGCGGAGTGGTATTTCGCGCCGGGTTCGGCCCTGATCGGTGGCCTGTTCTATAAGGACATCACCACCTTTGTGTATAACCAGAACACCACCATTACTATCGACGGTCAGAACTACACCCTGACCGCCCCGGTCAATGGCGGCAATGCCTGGGTGAAGGGCATGGAACTGGCGTGGCAGCAGAACTTCCGTGACCTGCCCGCACCGTGGGACGGTCTGGGCGCTCTGGCCAGCTATACGCGCACCGATTCAGAGGCGGCCTATTCGGCCACCCTCACCGACAAGATGCAGAACGTGGCCCAGAACAGCTACAACCTGACGGTCTATTACGAGAAGGACCGTCTGGGGGCGCGTCTGTCCTATGCCTGGGTGGATGATGTGCTGGCCTCGGTCGGCACCGGCGGTCTGGCCAGCCTGAATGACAAGGCCTATGGTTCGCTGGACGGCAATTTCAGCTACAAGATCGACGATCAGTTCACGCTGGTCATCGAAGCGCAGAACCTGACCAACGAGGCCCAGTGGCAGTTCACGCAGAACGGCCAGTTCGGCGGCTACACCTTCAATGGCCGCAGTGTCTCGGTGGGCGTGCGCGGTAAATTTTAACTGAACAATCCAGCGGGATCGCGTATCTGAACCCGCCGATTTTCGCCTCATGCCCAAAAGTGTATTCAACTTTTGGGTATGAAGCTCTGGCCCTGCCGGTCCCTCTCCAGAGCCGGCGGGGCTTCCTTTATCTATGGAGGCTCCATGAAGTCCCTGTTCGTCTGCCTGTCCCTGTCCGTTCTCTGCGTCGCCCCGGCTATGGCCGAGGCCCCGGCCCCGCTGTCGCCGGAGCTGCGGGCCGCACTGGCCCGCACGCCCAATACGAAAAAAGCGCGCAATATCATCCTGTTCATCGGCGACGGCATGGGCATCAGCTCGGTCACCGCCGGGCGTATTCTGGCCGGGCAGACGCGCGGCGCGGACGGGGCCTCCTATCGCCTGACCTTTGAAGGCCTGCCCTATACGGGTCTGTCCAAGACCTATTCGGCGGACAAGTTTGTCACCGACTCCGCCAACGGCATTTCGGCCATCACCACGGGCGTCAAGACGATCAATGCCGCCATCGGCGTCGATGCGACGGTCAAAAGCAATGACTGCGCCTCATCGCTGAAAGGCCGCATCCCGACCATCGCCGAAACCCTCAAAGCGCAAGGCAAGGCCACGGGTATCGTCACCACGGCGGGCCTCACCGACGCCACGCCGGCCGGCGCCTATGGCCACGTGCCGACGCGCGGCTGGCGCTCGGATGCCGAACTGCCCACCGAGGCGAAACAGGCCGGCTGTATCGACCTCGCCCGCCAGATGATCGAAGCGCCGAAGGCCATGCGCCTTGATGTGGCACTCGGCGGTGACCGCGCGCGCTTTGTCACGTCCGCACAGGGCGGTAAGCGTCAGGATCGCGACCTCACGGCCGACTGGCGCAACCTGCCCGGTGCCGTGGTGGTCACCGACAAGGCGGGGCTGGCCGCCGTCAATACGAAGACCACAAAGACCCTGCTCGGCCTGTTTGCCGATGGTGACCTGCCCTCGGTCGTCGATCACAAGGGTCAGGGCCCGACACCCACTCTGGAAGAGATGACACGCAAAGCCATCTCGGTCTTGTCGCACAACAAGGACGGCTTCTTCCTGCTGGTCGAATCCGCCTCCATCGACAAATGGCACCACGAAAACAACGCCTACCGCGCCCTGACCGACGTCGATGAGCTGGATAAGGCGGTGAAGGCGGCGCTGGAGATGACCGACGCCAGCGAGACGCTGATCATCATCACCGCCGACCACAGCCACGGCCTGACGCTCAGCGCCGGATCGACGCGCAATGAGCCGATCCTGGGGCTGGCGCGCAAGAACGGCGTCAATGAGCCGGACAAAAACGGCCAGCCGCGCCTGACGCTGAACTATGCGACCGGCCCCGGCGCGCGCCCCGCAGGCAGCCCGCCGCTGACGGAAGAGGAGGCGCTATCGCCCGACTTCCATCAATTGGCCCTGACGCCCATGTCGAGCGCCCAGCACGCGGGCGAAGATGTGCCCGTCTATGCCTCTGGCCCGTTTGCGCACCTCCTGACAGGGACGGTGGAATCGACCTTCCTCTATCAGGTGATGCGCTACGCTGCGGGCAAGCCCTGAGGCGCTATTCCGCTTTCCCGCCTTCGCCCTCCACCGTCAGGCAGCGCAGCAGCAGATCGCGGAAGCCGGAACGGAACTGGGCGAGGGCGTGACTGATGGTCAGCAATTCGACCTCGCTGGTCACACCGTTTTTCAGCTTCATGGCGAGGCACTGGTCGTAAACGCCGGCCAGTTGCCGCGACATGTCGGCCACCAGCTTTTCCAGAGTGGCGTTGGCTTCGGGCGGCAGCGACGGCACATCATCGAGATAGATGACCCGCGATTCCGGTTCATCGCTGAGTTTCAACGGGTTGGACATGTGTCTATCCCTATGCCGCGCGGACCGTAGCCAGGAAGCGGTCCATTTCCTGATGCAGCTTCTGGGCCTGCTCGGCCAGTTCGCCGGATGAGCTTTGCACCTGAACCGCCGCTTCGCCCGTCTGTTCCGCCGCAAGGGCGACCCCACCGATATTGTGCGTCACTTCTTGCGTGCCCTGCGACGCCTGAGTGACGGCGCGCACGATTTCCTGTGTCGCCGCCTCCTGCTGATCGACCGCAGAAGCGATGGTCACGCTCGACTGGCTGATGCTGTTAATGGTGCCGGTGATGTTGTGCATGGCCGAGGCCGCGCGCGTGGTCGCCTCCTGAATCTGTGCCACCTTGCTGGAAATTTCGGTCGTGGCTCTGGCCGTCTGTGCCGCCAGCGCCTTGACCTCTGCGGCCACTACGGCAAAGCCCTTGCCTGCCTCACCGGCCCGCGCCGACTCGATGGTGGCATTCAGCGCCAGCAGATTGGTCTGGCTGGCCAGACCCGCGATCAGATCAACCACTCCACCGATAGAGGCCGCTGTCTCGTTCAGTTCAGTGACGATCTGCCCGGCGGCCGTGGCCTCGCCTACTGCTGCCCGCGCGATCTCGGCCGAGGTTTCGACCTGACGGCTGATCTCGGATACCGAGGCACCCAGTTCTTCGGCCGACGATGCCACCGCATTGACATTGGCCCCGGCCTGTTCGGCAGCGGCGGATACGGCAACGGACTGCGCCGAAGCTTCCTGCGCCGTGGCGCTGAGCTGGGCCGAAGCGGCCTGCATTTCGGTAGCGGCACTGGACACCAGCGTCACGATGCCGCCGACGGATTTTTCGAAATCATCCGCCAGAGCCAGCATGATCTTGCGCTGTTCAGCCTCCTGCAATTCTTTCAGTCGGGCCGCTTCGAGGCGCAAGGTTTCCGCTTCGATCAGACGATCACGGAAGACTGCCAGGGTCTGGGCCATGACGCCCATCTCGTCCTTGCGTTTCTGCCCGTCGATAACCTGATCCAAACGCCCGTCTGAAACGGCCAGCATCTGCGTCGTCAGACGCTTCATGCCGCGCGCAATATCGCCAAAGGCCAGCAAGGAGGCGAGGCCGGTGATCAGCAGGGTGACCAGCACCGACACGATCAGACCGAACTGCCCCTTTGCCGCAATGGCCTTTCGCAGCTCAGCGCCCTTGGCCTCGTTTTCCTTGACCTTTGTATCTATGGCCGCGGAAATATCATCCGAAAGCTTTTCAATAGTCGTATCCAGTTCGGCCATCAAACCGCTGGCCGCGGCATCATTGGCTTTGGCGCGCGGAGTGATGTCTTTTTTGAGGGTCGCGAAGATGTCGTCAAAGCGCGCCTTCAACGGCTGCAACTCGTCCTGATAGGCAGGCTCCAGTTCCACCGCCGTATCATAGCGCTGCTGAAAGCGCTCGGCAGAGGTAGCCATCTGTTTCGAAAAGGTTTCGCAGGCCTCACTGGGGCAATCCTGCGCGATCAGGCCATAGCTGGCCGCCTGAAGCGAAAAGAGATTTTGCCGCATCCGCGCCGCCGACAACAGGGCCGGGTCGGCCTTTTCGATCATGGCGCTGTACTTTTTTTGCGCGTCATCCATCACCGCATTTTGCCACAGGGACAAGGACACGCAGGTCAGACCAAAGACACCGATAATGCCCAGAATCTTGAAACCAACTTTTATATCCGACAATTTCATCCAAAACCTCCGCCGTTGCGGGGACCGGCATGTCACGCTCTGCGAAACGCCCGGCCCCCTTTGGATCTCAGGGTTGAGGGTCGGGGTAGTCGGTAAACAAAACTCTGTGTCTGTTTGCGACAGAAAGACACATTTGCGACGCAAATTGACAGCGTGACTGTCATTTTTCTATCGAAAGCGTTCGTTCGTGCGCGAAAAACACTCAAACCCTCATTCGTAGCGGTAACCGGCTGCGGGTGGGTATTAATTATGCACCGGCGACAGGCGTAAAGAAACGCCGCCTTGCGCCTCAAGCTGAAAGGTGACCCCGGCCCCGTCCAGAGCCTCCACCAGCGCCGTAAGACTGCTCAGGCGGAAGGCTTCGATCAGCGGGCCGGAGGTGCCGAGAATACGATTGACCGTCGAGGCCGAAACCTTGGCGCGGGCGGCTAATTCCCCATAGCTCCAGCCCAGCGCCGCGCAGCCCGCTCTCAGCAGAGCCGCACTCAGATGATTCATCAGCTCGCCATCCGTTACCGCGGAAGAACGCGGCATGACGGTGAGCGGTGACGGGCTGACATAACCAGTCCAGCCCGCAATCTCACCCTCTACCCTGTAGGGGGCACCGCGCACCTGATAGGCGCGGGTCACGCCATCCACCCCGACAATACGCACCGGCAGGCAGAAGGGCTTCTCGGCCTGCCCTGTCTTCATAAGGTCGAGCATCAGTTCACCCTGATCTTCTTTGGGCACGATGTCCATATATTGCGTCCCCAGAAGCTCGCGGTCGAAAATCAGTTCATCGCGCCCGACATAGTCGATCATATTGTATTGGGTGTCCGCCCACCACAGGGCCTTCATCTGCTAGGTACGCATCGCCTGCTCCAGACGCCGCTCAAACTGCGCCAGCTTCTGGATACTGTAATCTTCCTGAGACACATCCTTCAAAAGCAGCAGATTAAGAGTGTCAAAACCCGGCCCCTCCACATGGCGGAATTCGATCTGAACCTGCCGCTCCGTGCGCCCGGCCACCTGCAGGCGCACACTTCGGCGGCACGGGAGGGTGCGCTTGGTCAAAAAGGACAGATCAAGAAGCAAATCGGTCCGGTCATCCGGGTGAACGGTTTTCAGAAAACGGGCACGCAAGGGGTCGGTGCTTGAGTCGTAACCGATGAAATAATCCAACGATCGGGAACCGGTCCAGTCACCCCCGTCCGAGGGAAACACAATCCACGCGATACTGAATTTTTCCTCGATCAGAGACAGGATATGGCTCGACGACAGGACAGATGTTTTGGCGGGCACGCAGCTTCCCCATGCTTGATCACGGCCTTGCGAAAAGACCTACAGCCCTCCTGAAATCGTTTTCCGCGCTGCATACACGGATACCGCGAACCAAGGCAAGGGGTGTATAATATATATTTAACCTTATGTCACAGAGCCGCCACACCCCCATCTGATCCGTGTCCTTTGCCTGAGCGTAATGGGGTCATGTCACAACGTATCGGGATCATCGGGGCCGGGATCAGCGGTCTGTCGGCGGCGCAGCGGCTTATCGCGGCCGGCCACGCGGTCGATCTGTTTGATAAGGGGCGCGGCCCCGGCGGGCGTATGTCTACGCGGCGCGAGCGGATCAACGATACGGCGCACCTGTTCGACCACGGTGCGCAGTATTTTACCGTTCGTGATCCGCGCTTTGTGTCTCAGGTCGAGCATTGGGTACAGCACGGGCTGGCCGCCCGCTGGCCAGACGCCGGACCGGACGCCTTTGTCGGCACGCCCATGATGTGTTCGCCTCTGGCGCATCTGTGTGAACGTTTTGGCGTGCGATTTGCCACGCGCATTGAGCGCATCACCGGAGCACCCGGCGCGTGGCACCTCGCAACCGAAAACGACACCTTCGGCCCCTATGCGCAGGTGATTGTCGCCATCCCCGCTGAACAGGCGGCTGATCTGCTCTCTCCGTGGGTGCCGGACTTTGCGCAGACAGCCCGCTCTCACCTGTCGCAACCGTGCTGGACCACGATGGTGTCGTTCTCGGAAGACCCGCCCGACCTTGCGCCCGTGATGCGCGTTACGGGGCCCGTGCTGGCGTGGGTCGCTAATAATGCCGCCAAGTCGGGCCGCGCGAAAACCAGCGCCTGGGTGCTACAGGCGACGCCCGACTGGACGGCCGCCTATATTGACCTGAGCCGCGAAGACGCCGCCGCCCCGATGTTCGCGGCGTGGCAGGCGCTGATGAGTCGGCCCCTGCCGCAACCCGTCCTACTCAAGGCGCACCTGTGGCGCTATGCCCGCACGGGCGAAGGCGTGAAAGGGCGACTTTACGACAAAACACTGGGTCTCGGCGTCTGCGGCGACTGGCTGAAAGGGCCGCGCGTCGAAGCGGCGTGGCTGTCAGGTCTTGAACTGGCGGAGGCCCTCCTTGCGGCCTGAAGCGCTGACCCGTGCGCAGGCACATGAGCGGCTGAGCGCCTTCCTACCGCGCGCCGGAAGCGCCTACGCCCGTGAGCGCAATATCGACCCCGACCCCAAGGAAACCGGGCACGTATCACGACTCTCTCCCTATGTGCGCCATCGTCTGATCGGTGAATGGGAACTGGCCCGCGCCGCGGAAAAAGCACACGGTGCTGCCGCCAGCAAGTTTATCGATGAGGTATGCTGGCGGGCCTACTGGCGCGGCTATCTGGAGATGCGGCCGGCGATCTGGGCGCGCTATATGGATTACCTCCTCAGCGATGAGGCCGAAACCGCGCGCATCGGGGAGACTTACCGCGCGGCGATTGAGGGGCGCACAGGTATCGATGCCTTCGACGTCTGGGTCTCTGAGCTGATCACGACCGGTTATCTGCATAATCACGCCCGCATGTCGTTTGCCAGTATCTGGGTGCATACGCTGCGCCTGCCGGGGCAGCTGGGCGCGGCCTTTTTCCTTGAGCATCTGCTCGATGGCGACGAAGCGGCCAATACCCTGTCGTGGCGCTGGGTCGCCGGGCTACATACGCCGGGCAAGGTCTATCTGGCGTCAACGGAGGCGATTGCCACCTGCTCCGCCGGGCGGTTTCGACCGACCGGACTGGCGCAAAACCCAGCCCCGGTCATGATGGAGCCACCGCCCCCTGTGGTGGCGTTGCCGGCCGCCCAACCGGTCCCGCGCGCCCCTTCGGTCCTGCTGGTGACGTCGGAAGACCTCGGCGCGGACGGGTTTCGATTGGCGGAACAGCCAGTTGTCGGTGTGGCCGCACTGGTGACGGGCAAGGCCCCGGTCGCGGCGGCTACGGCCTCGGTGGCGCAAACACTGGCGCGGCAGATCGGAACCGAGATCCGCCTCTTTAGCTCGCGTGCGGAACTGGAAAGCGCTTTGACGGCATTCGGGACGCGCACCCTGCTCACCAGCCGCCTGCCGGTCGGCCTGACGCGGGCAGAGCTGAACGCCGTGTTGAACGACACCGGCGAACCCATCCACCTTTTTGAACGCACCCGCCTTTGGGACGCCGTGGCCTGGCCCGCCGCCGCCAGAGGCTTTTTTGCCTTCCGGCCGGTGATTGGGCACCTTATGGCGCTGACGGACCCCGGCGGGTTTCAGGATAAGCCCTAAGCGGGAGACCGAACTATGGACGCGACTCTGTCGAAACTGAACACCCGTTGGGTGATCGCGCTTACCCTTGCCGTAGGCCTGCCTTTTATGGCCGCAGCCTTGATGACGGCGCTTCATTTGCGCGTGCTAGGCCTTGGCGGACCGGACATCGCCATCACCTATGGGGCAGTGATTGCGTCCTTTCTCTGCGGGCTGCACTGGGGCCTTGTGCTGGGGGGGCGGGCTCAGGCGACGTGGCTTCTGATCCTGAGTAACGTCCTTTGCCTTTTGGCATGGGCAGGTGCGCTTTTGGCCCTGTCCGGGTGGCCACAGGCCGCATTAGGCGTTCTGATCGCCGTCTTCCTAAGTTTGCTGGCGGTCGATCATGTCCTGATGCGCCGGGGTTGGCTGTCGGCGGCCTTCTTCCGGCTGCGCGTGGTCATTACCTGTGTGGTCGTTGCGTGTTTAATTGGGGTCGCCGCCCTCACCTGAGCCTCAGCCCGCGCGCCGTAAGGGGGGGCCGGAGCGGCCCGGGGCCTGAGTCTGACGCAGATATTTGATGAGCATAATCCCCGCAAAACTGGCGGGCAGGTTCGCCGCGAACACCAGCGCCTCAAGACGCACCAACGGCCCGGCCAGCAGACGTTCTGCCGCATAAAGCTGAGGGTCTTCAAGGCGAGGCAGGGCCTCACGACAAAACCGCTCCAGCCCCTCTTTTAGCCGAATGTCCCCCATACCAGCGACACGCTCAGTAAGGCGTCTGTGTCTCTCGGCCGGGGTATCTTCTCCTCTGCCTGCCCCGGACATGCGTTCGCGCAAGGTTTTGACAGCCGCAGACAGCCCCTCATTCAGGGCCTCTGGCATCAGCCGCCGTCCGATATTGAACTGCCGGAAACTGCCCGATCGCGCCAGCACCCTAAGGTCAGCAGGCCGCAGCCCGCCCCCCAGATGCACCTCAACACCGTGACGATTGAGATAGCGCCCCAGACTGAGCACGTGCGATAAGGCATCAAAGGCCCGGTCGATATCGGGACTGCGCAGGCTGGCCGCCAGATGCGACATATCCAGCTCCACGGTAAACAAGCCGTAGCGCAGGGCCTGCTCCGCAGCCTCAAGCGTCGGCTCCAGCGTGACAAACAGCGCACAGTCGCTGTCCTTCAGCGTCTTCTGAACCTTCTGGATATGGCCTATATGGGATTTGAGGAAGAGGCTGGTGCTCGTCCATTGCGCGACCTTCGCTTCACGCCCCAAATAGATACGGTCGGCCTTAAGGCGACGCGCGCGCTCCACGTGATCGAACGCCGTCGTCACCCGCAAGCAGAAGTCTCTCTGCCGTTCGCCACAAACGTCCGCCACGCGCGCCAGATCGTCCTCCGAGATCAGGCCATGATCGGAGGTCAGGTGAATCATCACCCCTTCGGCCCCGCCTTCGATCACGCGGTCGGCCAAGTGCGACAGATCAACGGTTTCGCCGATGCCGAGCCCCGGTAGAAGCGCCGCACTTTCAAGACTGACGACCAGTCGGGGGCCAGTCTTAGGTCCCAACATCAAAACCTCCGTACACCACGCACCACGCAACCCGTTGCAACTCAACTGGTTTACGTCTGGGTGCAGGGGTCCGATGACGGCCAAAATGTCGCAGGGCACGGAGGCCTTCTTGCGCGCCTTGCGCATCCATCACCACCTGTGAAACGTAGACCACCTGAAACCGGTGCCCGTTGATGTCCGCAAAACCACCCCACCTCAGACCCTCCGCCATGCCGGCCGGACCTGCCTCGCGCCTGTTCGCGCTGGGGGGTCTGGCGGCGTCCGGCCTTGGCCACGTGGTCAAAGAAAGCGCCAGACAAATGTCGCGCGGACAAAAGCCCGACCTCGCCAGCCTGTTGTTTGATGAAACCAACGGCCTGCGCATGGCGGACCAACTGGCGCGGATGCGCGGCGCGGCCATGAAGGTGGGGCAGATTCTCTCTATGGACAGCGGCGACATCCTGCCGCCCGCCTTCACTCAGGCGCTCAGTCGTCTGCAACAGGAGGCCCACTTCATGCCGCGCGACCAACTGGAGCGCGTCTTGCGCAGCGCGTGGGGCGATGACTGGCGTCAGCATTTCGTGCGTTTTGACCTGACGCCCTTTGCGGCGGCCTCGATTGGTCAGGTGCACCGCGCGCAACTGAAAAGCGGCGAAGTGCTGGCCATCAAGGTGCAGTTCCCGAACGTAACGAAAACCATAGATTCCGACGTCGCCAATATTGCCGGGCTGCTGAAACTGCTGGGCGTGGCGCAGAAGGTGAAGGACCTGCCGGACCTGATCGAGACGGCGCGCGTACAGTTGCACGAAGAGGCGGATTACCTGCGTGAAGCCGCGCACATGGCACGCTATGCCGACGCCCTGTCCGACGATCCGACCTTTGTGGTGCCGCGTACTCATGCGCCGCTTCTGCGTCCCAACATCCTGCCGATGGATTTCGTCGAGGGCGAGCCGGTCGAGACGCTCACACACGCCCCCGCCGCCACACGCAATCAGGTGATGGAGACGCTGTTTGGTCTGGTGCTGCGCGAGCTGTTTGACCTCAGGCTGATGCAGACCGACCCCAACTTCGCCAATTTCAAATGGCGGCCACAAACGGGACAGGTGGTGCTTCTTGATTTCGGTGCCACGCGCACTGTCCCTGAGACTACTGTCGAGGCCTATCGCACCCTGATGCAGGCGGGCCTCAACGAAGACCGCGAAGGGCTAATCGTCGGCTTAAGCGAGATCGGGGCGGTCAATGAGCCCGTCCTGACCGCCCACCGCGCGCGCCTGAACGCCATGCTCGACATCATGATCGAGCACCTGCGGCGGCCGCTTCTCGATCTGGCGGATCGCCGTTTCGTACCGCTGATCCGTGAAAAGGCGCACGAAATCGCCATGGATCAGACGACCTGGCAAAGCCCGCCGGCGGATACCCTGTTCGTGCAGCGCAAGCTCAGCGGCATGGCGCTTCTGGGGGTGCGCATGCGTGCGACTATCCCTCTGAGAGCTATGGTCGCGCAGGCTATAGCCTGAGAAATGCCCCTTTCTGAGCGGGTATTTTAATGCCGCACGCCTGGCGAGATAACCCAAGGTACGCAGCCTGTGATTTTATATCATATTTAAAACTTCATTCACCCATCACGTAAGCGTCGTACAGCGTCCCTAGTCAGACCCCATTCCATTCATGTTTTGGGGACAAAGACATGTTCGCCTTCCATCTGCGTTCGCTGCGCGCCACCGCCTCCTTGTGGCCACTCCTGCCCACCGCGCTCCTGCTGGCTCCGGCGGTTGCGGCACACGCACAGCCTCAGCCTGTTGCCCAAGAGACGCAGGAAGTCATCGTCACCGGCACCCGTGAAAAGGGTCGCACCAAATACGAGAGCCTGACCCCCGTCGATGTCATCTCGGCGAAGGCGGTTCAGGACGGCGCGTCGGCGGAACTGGCCGACAATCTGGCGCAGGTCATCCCGTCGCTTCAGGTGCTGAAACTGCCGTCGTCGGACGGTCTGCAATTTATCCGCCCGGCGCGTCTGCGCGGCCTGTCGTCGGATCAGACGCTCGTTCTGGTCAATGGCAAGCGCTTCCACCGTTCGGCCTTTCTGGGCCAGCGCGGGGCGCAGGGGGCCGATCTGAACAAGATTTCGTCCTTGAGCGTCGGTCGCGTCGAAGTGCTGCGCGACGGGGCTTCGGCCCAGTACGGTTCGGACGCCATCGCCGGGGTCATCAATATCCAGCTGGATGAGCGTCCGGGCGTCAACGCCTATGTGCAAGGTTCGCAATATTACGAAGGCGACGGCGAAACCGTGCGCGCCGGTCTGAAGGCCGGAACGCGCTTCGATCAGGGCTTTTTGACCGCCTCGGTCGAATGGGCCGACGCCAAAATGACCTCACGCAGCCATCAGCGTCAGGACGCGCTCGACTATATGAAGGCCAATCCGGGCGTCGTTCTGCCCGACCCCGTGCAGCACTGGGGCGCGCCGGACAGCAAGAGCTATAATCTGGCACTCAACGGCGCGTTCAATCTGGGCTTTGCCGAAGCCTATGGCTTCGCCACGGCGGCCAAGGGCGAAGGCATCAACGATATCAACTGGCGCATCCCCTCGGCCACGTCGAACGCCAGCGTCTATAAGACCGTACCCAGCTTCCCCGGCTGGGATCTGAAATCGGTCTATCCGCTGGGCTTCACGCCGCGCGAACAGGCCAAGTATCAGGACTATCAGGCCGTGGGTGGCGTGCGCCACACCGGCGACGTCTTCAGTTGGGACCTGTCGGCCTCGGTCGGTGAAAACGAGACCAAATTCTACCTCTATAACTCGATCAACGCTTCGCTGGGCCCGTCTTCACCGTTCGACTTCTTCCTCGGCACCCAGACCCAGCGCGAAGTCACCGTCAATGCCGATGGCGTCTATCGCCTCGATCTGGGCCTGAGCGAGCCGGTCAATATCGCCTTTGGGGCCGAACACCGCAAGGAAACCTATAAGGTCGGTGCCGGTGACAAGGCCTCCTACGCTGTCGGTGCCGGCGCCAAGGACGGACTCGCCGTCGGCTCCAACGGCTTCCCAGGCTTCTCCGACCTGCAGGCCGGTGAGTGGTCGCAGGACAGCGACGCCGCCTATGTCGATGTCGAAGCCAGGCTGACGCCGGAATGGACGCTGGGCGGTGCGGTGCGCTACGAAGACTTTGACAGCTTCGGCAGCACCACCAATGGAAAGGTCTCGACCCGTTACGAGTTCACGCCCTTCTTCGCGGCGCGCGGCTCGTGGTCCACCGGCTTCCGCGCACCGACACCGGGTCAGATCAATTCGGTTTCCGTCTCACAGGGTCTGGATACGGTGACGCTGCAAGTGTTCACCAATGGCCGCCTGTCGCCGCTGAACCCGATCGCCGTCAGCAAGGGTGCGAAGCCCTTGCAACCGGAAGAGTCGACCAACAAGAGCGCCGGTTTCGTCTGGCGCACCGATTTCGGCCTGTCGGGCTCGTTCGACATGTATCAGATTGAGGTCGATAACCGTCTGGGACAGTCGTCCTCGATCACCCTGACGACGGCCGAAAAGAACGCTCTGGTCGCTCAGGGCTATCCGGCGGCGGCCAGCTTCACCTCGGTCTATTGGTACACCAACGACTACAATACCCGCACCAAGGGTATCGACGTGGTGACCACCTATGTGCGCCCGCTGTGGGATGGCCGTCTGAACCTGACGTTCGCCTATAACAACAACAAGACCCTGATCACCGGCGGGACGCTCAACGCCAACCCGACCACCAAGCGCGTCTTCGAAGAAGGCCTGCCGCAGAACAACGCCACCTTCACCGGCACCTTCCGCAAAGGGGCGTTTGAGTATCAGGTGCGTGCGCGTCACTACGGCGGCTGGACCGACTCGACCGGCAATTCCACCGGCGACATCTTCCAACGCTTCGGCGCGATGAACTTCGTCGATGCCTCGGTACTGTGGGACATGACCGACAAGCTGTCACTGAAGGTTTCGGGGGAAAACCTGTTCGACCAGTATCCGGAAAAGGCCGTCTTCCAGGCGTCGCGCGGTATCGAATATTCGCGTAATGCGCCTTACGATACCTATGGCGGTCAGTACTATGTGCGCCTGAACGCCAAATTTTGATTTAGGCTAAACTACCCTTTGGGGGCAGGTGTGAAAGCCTGCCCCCTTTTCTGTTTTTCGGGAACCCGCCATGCATCGCCGCCACCTTCTGAGCGCCGTCGGAGCGCTGCTGCCCGCCGTCGCTGCCGCGCAATCAGCACCCCCTGCGCTGACACCACCCTTGGGGCCGCAGGACGAGGCGGGCTGGGCGCGCGTGGCTGAGGCCTTTCCGGCACGACCGCAGGGGTTGATCAATCTGGAATACGGGGCCTTTGGTCAGATGCCACGCGCTGTCGAGGCGGCCTTTGCGCGTTATACGGCGCAGGTTAATCAGGAGGGGGCGGCCTTCACGCGGCGGGGCTTTGTCCCCTACTATCTGAAACTGCGTCAGACGATAGCCACAGCCCTGAACGCCGATGCGTCCGAAATCGCTCTGACGCGCAACGCCACCGAGGCGCTTCAGGCCCTGATCAGCGGTTACAACCGCCTGAAGCCCGGTGATGCGGTTTTGATGGCCGACCACGATTACGACAGCATGCAGACGGCCATGCAGTGGCTGAAAACGCGGCGCGGGGTCGAGGTGGTGCGCTTGGCCCTTCCGCATCCGGCCACGTATCAAAACCTGATCGACGCTTACGAACAGGCTTTGAAGGCCAACCCCGCGATCCGAATGATGCTGCTCACCCCTGTCGGTCACCGCAGCGGTCTGCGCCTGCCCGTGCGCGAGATCATCGCCATGGCGAAAGCGCGCGGTGTCGATGCGATCGTCGATAGCGCCCATGCCTGGGGGCAAAGCCCGGTCGATGTGCGCGCCGAAGGCTTTGAATTTGCAGGCTTCAACCTGCACAAATGGATCGGTGCACCCGTCGGCGTCGGTGCCCTCTTTATCCGCAAGGACCGGGTGGAGGCCATCGACCCCTATATGGGCGAAAGCGTCAATCCGCGCGATCCGGTTTCCGCCCGTGTTCATACGGGCACGGCCAATTTCGCCGCGCAAATGGCGGCCATAGACGCACTGGAACTGCACACAAAACTGGGCTCCGCGGCGGTTGAAGCCCGTCTGCGTTATCTGCGCGACCTGTGGGCTGAACCGGCGCGCGATCTGAAGACGATCGACATTCTGACGCCTGTCGATCCGCGCCTGCATATCGGCATCACCTCCCTGCGCCTTAAGGCCGATCCGTCGCCCGAAGCACACGCGGCACTGGCCAAACGCCTTCTGGACGCGCACGTCCTGTTCACCGTGACGCGGACAGGACTTGACGGCGGGGCCTGCCTGCGCGTCACGCCGGGCTATAGCTCGACCCCAGCCGATATGGCGCGGTTGCTGGGGGCACTGAGATCCGTGTGAGCCGCTTCCTGCCCGCAAGTTTCAGTGGACAGACGGATACGCTTGAGGCCTAATCCTGCGAACGATTGCACGATCGAGGGGATCAAAATGGGGCCCGATCCGCACACCGCCGCCGCTGCCTGGCAGCACGCCCACCCGCTGACCATGGCGATGATCTCAAGCGTGATCTCGCTGATCGTGGTTAGTCTGATCGTGCTGATCCGCTGGGGCGTCAGCTATAAGGCGTGGCGCTATCATCCGGAGGGGCCGCGCGGTTTCCTGAAGGACGAATGCGTGCGCTGGGGGGCGATCCTGCTGCCCTATCTGGTGCTGTCGATTGGCTTCAAATTCTTCATCTATGACCTGCATCCGGAATGGAACCGCCCGGAGGTATGGGCCGGATTCGTTATCGTGGCCATTGTGGGCCGCCGCCTACTGGCGCGTCACCCCTTCATCAAGGCCATGGGTCGTCACATTGATCTGGCCAGAGCGCAGGCCAAGGCGGCCGCCAAGGGCTGAGACGATTTACGCTTGGGGTTGAGCATAGACCCGCGACAGATGCAAAACACCGACCGCCGCCAGATAGACCGTACCGGCGACAAAGAATATCAGGCTGTAGGAGCCGGTATATTCCAGCACCACGCCTGAAAACAGCGCCATCAGCATAGCCCCCACGGCCCCCGCCGCCCCGCCAAGGCCGACGACGCTGCCGACCACCTCCGGCGGGAAGAGGTCCGACGGCACGGCCAGCAGATTGGCCGAAAAGGCCTGATGCGCGGCTGCCGCTACGGCTACGATCATGACGGACAGCCACAGCCACGGACTGAGCGGCACAGCGACCAGAGGCAGGATAACCAGCGCGCAGGCGAGCATTACGCGGCTGCGCGCCGATCCGACGCTGAGGCCTCGCGCCATCAGCCGCGCCGAGGCCCAGCCGCCGATGATGCTGCCCAAATCGGCCAGCAGAAAGATCAGCAATAACGGCACGCCAAACTGCCGCAGATCCAGACTGTGGGAGCGATAAAGAAAGTCCGGCAGCCAGAACAGATAGAGCCACCACACGGGCACGGTGAGAAACTTCACCACAATATAGACCCAGGCGCGCCGCGTCCGCAGCACCTGCGCAAGGGTGGACCAACTGGGCGGCGCTAAGGGTCGAGGGGCCTCCGCCGCCTGTGGTCGCTTGTAAATTCTGAACCACAGGATCAGCCATAGGAAGCTGACGAGGCCCGTAATCAGAAACGCCCCGCGCCAGCCATAGCTTTCTGTGAGCCACGGTACGAGCGCCAGAGTGAGCAGGGCCCCGGAGGCCGAGCCGGCGTTGAACAGACCGATGGCCAGCGCACGCTCCTGCGGGCGGAACCCTTCGGAAATCGCCTTCAGACGCGCCGGAAAGGTGCCGGATTCACCCACCCCCAGCAGAAAGCGGATCAGGCCAAACTGCGCGGTTGTGGTGGCGAGCCCCAGCAATGTGTGCGCCGCTGCCCACAGGGTAAAGGCCCCGGCATAGCCCAGCCGCGCGCCGACGCGGTCCATCAGTGGCCCGAAGGTCAGAAACCCCACCACAAAGGCCGCGTGAAAAGCAATCACCACGCCGGAATAGTCGATTTCCGACCAGCCCAGTTCGGCCTGCATCATCGGCTTGAGCAGGCCAAACATCTGACGGTCCATATAGGTCAGGCAGGAGGCCACAAAGATAAGGCCCACGACCCGCCAGAGTCCGCGCCGCGCGCCCGTTTCCATCGTTTCACTGTCCCGTCTTTTGTTTGCCTGATCATGGGCCAAAGACGGGGCCTTGTCACGCACGGGCACGCCACCGCTTATGAGCCGGGCGACAAAGACAGGGTGAAAGGCACGACCGGCAGGCCGCTCTTGCCATAGAGATTGACCGGCGGTGAGCCCTGCCAGGCGTAGCGCACCTGACGCGCGGACGCATCAGCGGGCAGGCGCACGGTGTCGCCCTCGACCTGCGCCGGAACGAAGCGGCACTTACCCGCGGCGTCACACAGCTCAAAGGTCGCCGCCTCGTGCGAGCCGTAGGCGATCAGGCTGCCACCCGTATCGGTAAAGCGCACACGGATACCATCGGCGGTGGCTTCAGCCTTAACCGGCGACGGCGCGCGCAACAGCGGACGGCCATAGGCCACGCGCAGCATCTCAGTACCCAGACGCGCCCCGACTTCGTCCTTATGCGCCGGGTGGATGTCATAGGAGACGCCGAGGTCGATCAGTACAGCAAGGCCCATATGCGGGTCCTTCGCCACGGTCAGGCGCTGCGCTTCCCGCAGTTTTGCCCAGTCATTATCGCTCGGCACAGCGCTACGCGGCCCATAGCCCGGCAGTTGCGCGATGATCACCGGCAGGGCCGGATCGTGGAAAAACGACCGCCACGAGGCCGCCCAGCCGTCCAGCAGCCCGGCATAGGTCGCCGCCGCGGCTGTATTAGTTTCACCCTGATACCAGGCGATGCCTTTTAGCGCCAAACCGTCGAGCGGGGCGATCATGCCGTTCCACAACATGCTCACGCCGCGCGGTGCGGCCCACGGCACGAAGGGCGGCGGCGTCTTCCAGTTGCGACGCTCCGCCCCGGTCTGATAGCGCCACGGGCCGGACAGATCGAGCGTCGGGGCCCCGCTCAGCTCAAGGCGCAACTCCCCCGCCTTGCCCATCAGGCCCCCGGCCCCCCGCTCATCCACCACGCGGATGGCGATAAGATTACGCCCGGCCTTGAGAAGACCAGCCGGCAGGGTGTAGGCGCGCGATTCGCTGCCCAGCAGCGTTGCGCCGACCACCTGACCATTGACCCACACCTGATCGCGCTCATCAATGCGCCCCAGCCGCAGGATGGCGGGTTTGCCCGCCTGTTCCGCCGTCAGTTCGACACTATGGCGATACCACATCAGGCCATCAAAGGCGCGCAAGGCGGCGATGCCGGAGCGCTCCCATGTGCCGGGCAGCGGCATCTGCGGCCACTGACGGTCATCAAAAGCCGGGGTGTGCCAGTTAGCGGCCGTCGCATCGGCGCTTTTGGCCCAGGCGTCCGTCGCCGCTATCAGGTCCGCCGTTGCGGCCTTCGGATCAGCCGCGAAGGCATTAAGGCGCTTGATATCGGCGGCATAGTCGGGGCGTTGGCCCAGAACCGCCGGGGCCATCCAGTCTTCGATCGAGGTGCCGCCCCACGAGGCCTGCACCAGACCAATGGGAGCGCCGGTATTGGCGGCGGCCATGGTGCGCGCCATATGCCAGCAGGCGGCGGAAAAGCCCGGCAAGGCCTCCGGCCCGGCCAGCGCCCATGCCTGTTCCGGCGTCACAAAGCGCTCGGCGCGCGGGCTGGCTGTACGCTTGACCTTGAACAGGCGAATGGGCTTGCCCTGACCCTCTTCAGCCGTGCGTTTGGGGTAGGAGGTATCACCAACCGACAGGTCCATATTCGACTGACCCGAACAGAGGAAGACATCCCCCGCCACCACGTCTTTAAGCGCGAGGCGGCTGCCATCCGATGCACTGATCTCCAGAGTGCCGCTGGTCCCGTCAGCAACCGGCGGCAGGGTGACGCGCCATTGGCCGTCGCCGCCCGCTTTCGCTGTGGCCGAGGCGGCCCCAAAGCGCACCGTGATGGTCGCCCCGGCAGGCGCATCGCCGCGCAGGCTGACCGGCTTACCGCGCTGAAGCACCATATGATCGCCGAACAAAGGGTCGATTCTGAGCGCGGTTTGCGGGGTCTGTGAGGCTTGGGGGGTTTGGGCGCTGGCGGCGGAGGTCAGCGCCATAAGGCCCGCCCCGATGACCGCAGCCCGTCGGGCGGTCTTCCTGATCATGCGTGTCTTCCTGTGTTCACTCTTGTTTTGCCCATCTGCGCACAGGCGCGGAGGTTTGCCCAGAGTTATGCCGCGAGGTAATCAAAAAAAGATACCGGTGTCTATTTTAATCCCGCATCTACGACCTAAGTCGAATGGCTATGTTTAAAGACAAAGGATTGAGCGTCAGATTCAAACTTGACACCGGTATCGAATTTGATTTACGCCATACCCATAGCCGGGCGAAGATAAAATAACGCCCGCGGAGGAACACCCATGATGCCATCTTTCCTGACGGGCCACCGGCCCTTCAAGGCGGCCTGCCTGTCAACCGTCGCCGCTTCCGCCCTCACCCTTCTGACCGGACTGAGCCCCGCCATGGCCCAGACCACCCCGGCCGCAGAGCCCGTCGCCGCTAACGACGGCGTCGAAGTCGTCGTGGTGCGCGGCATTCGCGGCTCTCTCAATGACGCGATGGAAATCCGCCGCAAATCGGATGTCATCCTCGATGGCATCTCCGCCGATGACATCGGTTCGACGCCCGACCTCAATCTGGGGGAGGCGCTGCAACGCATCCCCGGCGTGCAGATCAACCGCTCCGACGACCGGCGTGACGCGACGATCAGCGTGCGCGGCCTGCCCAGCGAATACACCAAGACGACCGTGATGGGGCAAAGCATCGCTGCGCCAACTCTGGGGACGCGCGGGTCGGGCAATCCGTTCGGCATCTATGATGCGTCGATCTTCGGCGGGGCCGATGTGGTCAAATCCTTCTCGGCCGACATGCCGGCGGGGGGGCTGGGCTCGGTCGTCAATTTGCGCATCCGCCCGGCCCTGTCGCGTAAAGAAGGCGGCGTCTTCCGCGCCGAGGCCCAGTGGGAAGAGACGACGGCCAAGCTCAACCCGGCCTTCTTCGTCACCGGCTCCAAGAAGCTGTCTCCGGACCTTGGCATCTACGGCACCCTGTCCTATTCGCGGCAACTGTTCCGCCGCGACACCATCCGCATCAATGCCTACACGGCCTATACGCAGGCGCGCCTGACGCAGTTGGCGGCGGGTAACCCCGCCTTTGCCATCCCGGCCACCACGGACGGCGTCGCCAATCAGGTCGTCTATCCCTCCGAAGTGCGTCAGTATTCGCGCACCTCCGACGGTTATCGCCTGTCGGGGGCCGCAGGCTTTGAATGGCGCGTCAATGACGCCCTGAACGTGCGCCTCGATGCCATTGCCACGCGCCGCGATCTGGATGAGGCCAATCTCGACATCCTGACGGCCTTTGCTTCGGACACGACCGGCATTGTCACGCCGCTCAGCAATCCGGTGAAGGTCGGGCAATTCGACCGCGGTTCCGACGGCACCATCGAAAACGTCTATGTCGTCAATAAGGTTCAGGCCAGCGACGTGCAACTGCCCATCGGCAACCGCGGGATGCCGTCGGTTGACGAAAGCTTTGCCCTCTATCCGCAGATCAATTTCCGCACCGGGGCCTGGCGCATTGACGCCATCGGCACGCTTTCCGAAGCCCTGGGCACGCGCGATGAATACCTCTATGAACAGCGCGTTCAGCCGACGACGGGCCGCACCGATACCAATGGCGACGGCATCGACGATACGACCAATGGCATCACTGCCGTGCTTGATACCGGACTTGGCGATTACAAAAACTACCGCCTTGATCTCAACCTGCCCTCGCGCCTGCTGAACGTCGTGGGCCCCTATACGGTCAGTGCCGGCAACGCCATTCAGGCGCGCAATGGCCTGCGCCCGGAAAACGTCGTCTTTACTGCCAGCGGGGCCAATCACCGCGTGCGCCGCAACCTCTATGCGCTGGACCTGAAGGCGGCGCGCGAACTCGATTTCGGCCCCATCACCAGTGTCGAATTCGGCGTCTATTATTCGAAAGAAAAGGCCCGGCAAATCTATCAGGAAAACGCCAATCTGGGTCTTCAGCTCAATAATCTGACCAACGACATCTTCAAGCTGAACGATGCGGTGACCAAGGGTGGCAACTTCTTTGGCTCAGGCGCGCCCCATGCCGAGATCAATAACTTCTGGTCGGTCGATTACCGCCTGATCCAGCAGCAGATCTTCCCGGTGCTCAACACCGTGCCGACCAATGTCGGTTTCACCATGACGGCGGCGCAACTGGCCACCTTCTTCCCGGAGCTCACCCCGGCGGCGCGCAACCGCATCACCTATGCGAAAATCCTTGAGCTGGCCCCGCGCAATGAACTGTCGGGCATGATCCAGCGCTTCCCGCTCAACCGCGTGGCCGGTCAGAACTTCCGCGCCTCGCGCGAAAACCTCGAAGCCTTCGCCCTGACGCGCTTTGATTTCTCCGAAGTGATGGACCTGAAGGTGCGTGGTAATCTGGGCCTGCGCTACGTCAAGGCCGATCTGTCGGGGCTGATCGAGGATCAGGCGCTGAACTTCTATCAGGCTCTGGGCTTTACCAGCGCCGACTTCCGCCCCGGCTACTTCCTGCCGCCGGAACCGGCGGGCGGCAGCTATGATGCGCTTTTGCCGTCGATGAACCTGATCGTCGATCTGACGCCCAAGCTGGTGGCGCGCGCCGCCTATTACGAGACGTTTGAAGCCTTTGATATGGTGGAGTTTTCGCCCGCCCCCACCCGCGTGCTGGAAAATGTCGATCCGGATACGGGCGAGTCGCTCAGCTCCATCCGCATCGATATGAACCGCTTTGACCTGAAACCGCGCAGCTCCAAGGCGTTTGATCTGGGCCTGTCGTGGTATAATCGCCGTGGCAATGTGGTGGCGCTCGGCTACTTCCACAAAAAGATTGAAAACAACATCGTCCTGCAGAACAACTATTGCCCGGTGGGGCAGAGCTTCAGCGCGGAGGGTCAGACCTTCGGGCCGCTCTATGTCGATGGCACGGGCTTCTGCCGCATTCAGCAGGGGGCCACAACCGACCTCGGCAATCAGCGCATCACCATTAACCGCACCATCAATGACCCCAACGCCATCACGGTCGAAGGCTTTGAGTTCCAGGTTCAGCAGGACTTCTCGTTCCTGCCCGGTCTCTGGAAGAATTTCGGCATGGTGTTCAACGCCACCAAGGTCACCTCCAGCGGAGCCAATGGCTCCAAACTCTACGGTGTGGCCGACAGCACCTATAACCTGATCGGCTATTACGAAGACGACAAGTGGCAGGCGCGTCTGGCCTATAACTACGCCTCTGATATCCTGCTCGAAGGCGGCTCGACCTTTACCGGCTCCTCCAGCCGCGTGCGCCCGCGTGGTCAGCTCGACTTCTCCGGTGCCTATACGCCCAACGGCACGACCGAGGTGCGCCTTGAGGTCTATAACATCACCAATTCGCGGCGCGAGGAGTACGAAGGGGTGGAGGCCTTTAACCGCGTTGCAGATTACGACGGCATCACCTATTCCCTCAGCGTAACAAAGAAATTCTAAACAGGCGTAACCAGCGTGGACGACACCAAACGGACCCCGGCCCCCAAGGACCGCAACGCGGCCCCCCTTGGCCCCTCTGTGCGCAAGCCGGGGTCAGCCCTGACCATTACCGATGTCGCCGAATTTGCCGGAGTCTCGAAAAAGACGGTCAGCCGCGTGCTCAATCGCGAACCGATGAAGGCCACCACGCGGGCGAAGGTCGAGGCCGCGATCGAGACCCTGGGCTTTGTGCCCAATGCGCAGGCCCGCGCGCTGGCCTTTCGCAAGAATTTTGTGATCGTATTGTTCATCCACGACTCGACCTCGCCCATGGCCATGACGTTTCAGCGCGGCGTCCTGTCGGCCATTGGCGACAGCGAGCTGGCTCTGGCGGTGCGGCCGGTCAACCGCGAGTCGCCGGAGCTTCTGAGCGAGATCGAGACCTTTCTGGCGCGTCAGAAGCCAATGGGGGCCATCTTCCTGCCGCCCCTGTCCGAGCGCGACGATATCGGTGAGATGTGCCAGAGGCTGAACGTCAAATATGTGCGCGTCGGCTCGGCTCAGCTCGATATGATGTCGCGCAGCGTCTGGTCGAACGACCGCGAGGCGGTGATGGGCGCGGTGCGCGATATCGTGGCCCTCGGTCACACGCGCATCGGCTTTGTGCGCGGCCCCAAAGGCTTTTTGTCGGCGCGGGAGCGCGAAGCGGGCTTTCGTCAGGCACTCGTCTCCGCCGGGCTCACGCCGGATGAGACGCTGTTTGCCGACGGACGCTACACGTTCGACTCTGGCCTTGCCGCCGGTCAGGCCCTGCTCAGCCTGCCACAACCGCCCAGCGTGATTTTCGCCAGCAATGATTCCATGGCCGCCGGCGTGGTGCGGGCGGCGCATGAAAAAGGGCTGAGGTTGCCGCACGACCTGTCGATTGTCGGCTTTGACGATGGACCGGTCGCTGTGCAGCTCTGGCCCTCCCTGACCACGGTCCACTGGCCCGTGATCGAGATGGGTGTGCTGGCCGTGCACAAGCTGGTCCCCGAAACCCTGCCGGCGGGCGAAGACCCCGCGGCCCTGCCCTCCATGGTCGCCTCGTCACTGATCCGGCGAGAATCTCTGGACGCACCCGTCCGATGAAAGGAATACCGCCATGCCTGACACGCCCTCCCGCCGCGACACGCTGCGCCATCTGTCTGTCCTTGCGGTGGCGGGCCTGACGGGCATGGGGCTGTCGGGTGAGGCCCTGTCACGGACGCCATTTACGCGTACCCACACCCTGCCCTCTCTGAAGGGGCTGCCCGACTATTCCTACGCGGGTTACGGCTTCGGCGTGGCGGCGATCCCATCTGAGCCGGGCACGGTCATCGACGTCAAAAGCTTCGGCGCGAAGGGCGACGGTGAGACCGACGATTCGCGCGCCGTGCGTGAGGCGCTGGCAGCCGCACACAAGGTCGAAGGCAAGGTGACGCTGCGCTTTCCGGCCGGACGCTTCGTCCTGACCGAGGTGCTGCGCATCGAACGCAGCGATTTTGTCTTTGAAGGCGCCGGGCACGACGATCAAGGCACCACCCTCTACTTTCCGCGCCCGCTGCGTCTCGTGGACGAAACCCAGACCCTGAAAGAACTGCGCGAATATATCCGCAAGGAAAACAAGCGGCAGGTCGAAAAGGACCGCAATATCGACTACTGGTTCAGCGAATATAGCTGGAGCGAAGGCTTTATCCGGGTGGGCATTCCCGGCGTGCGCTACGCCGAGTACCTGCCCGAATACGACACGCCGCCGGACATCGTGACGGCCGGGGTTTCGGGCAGCAAATGGACGCGACACCTGGAGGTGGCCGACGCTTCGGGCATCACCCCCGGTCAGATTATTCAAATCCAGTGGTATGCCGACAAGGGCCGCGACAGCGCCATCCTGCGCTCGCTCTATGGCAACACCACGCGCACCCTGGGGCAGCGCCACTACGACAATCCGGCGCGCGCCCTGATCAGCCAGACCACCCGCGTCGTCTCGGTCAAGGGCACGCGGCTGGAGCTGGGCGATCCGCTATTGCACGCCGTCTCGGCGGCGCAACCGGCGCGCCTTGTGCGCAAGGCCTTTCTGACCGATGTCGGCATTCAGGGCCTGCGCATCGAATTTCCCGACGCGCCCGCCTTCGGCCACCATCTGGAAGAAGGCTATAATGCCATCGCGCTCAATGAGATGTTTGACGGCTGGGTGCGCGACGTCACCATCCATAATGCCGATTCCGGCATCCTGACCTATGACAGCGCCAGCCTGACCCTCAGCGGCATAGCGACGACCGGGGCGCGCGAAGCCCACTATTCGGTGCACGTCGGCAATGCCCACAATGTGCTGGTGAAGGACGTTCTGGTCGCCAATCCGGTCGTCCACCCCTTGAGCGTCAATACACAGGCGACGCGCGCCGTCTATTCGCGCGCCGTCGTCCTGACGCGCGGCCTGATCGATCAGCACGCCGGCGCCAACCATGAGAACCTGTTTGACGCCGTGCGTCTGCACATCCGCCCTAAAAAGGAGGGCGGCCAAGGGAGCGGGATGTGGGTGCATGACACCTGGGCCGGCGGCGGTGCCCCCTACTGGCAGCCCAATCACGGCCTGCACAACACGACGTGGAACCTCGAAGTGGTGATCGAAGGCGGCGCACCCTGGGACGCCGAAGTCACCTTACGCGGCCTCAAACAGGGAATCGGCGAAAACGTCATCGGCGTCTATGGCAACCGCCGCCTGAGCGTGATCTATCCCGACGCCGCGCGGATTGAGGGCGTCAATGTCTGCATCGACTCTGCCCCCTCCCTATACGATCATCAACTGGCGCAGCGACAGGCCTTGCGCAAACGCTGAGCCACAGAGCACGCCAAAAGCGAATTTTTGATACCGGTCACAAATTTACCCCTACAACCTATACAATTTATAAGTTTGTTAACAACGTTTTGCGAATCTTGTTATTCAATTATTGCACCTAATGAGTAACCGGGGTGAACATGCGCCAGCGTCTTGCCAACCTGCCTCTGGCAGGGAAGTTTTCGCTTATTGTGATTGCTATGGCGATACCGCTATCACTTATGACAGGTCTTTTCGTGATGAGCGAAAAGTCTATGATTGAATTCACAAAATCAGAAATTAAAGGCCTGAGCTATATCCGCCCCCTCTGGGCAGCCCATACAGAGGGCAAGGGCCTGAGCCTGGAGGAGGCGCCAGCCTTCACACTGACGGCTGATTTTGAAGCCGCACGCACAAAACTGAAATCAGCCACACAGCCCGATCCGCACCTGGTTTCCACCCTCATTACGCGTGCAGCCGATGCGAGCAATCTGACCCTCGATCCCGAAGTTGACACCTACTATCTCCAGTCGAATGCCACCTTTGTCCTGCCGGAGATGATAGCCCTAAGTGACGATCTCTCGCAGGCGGTAAACCGCCTCACCACGCCTCCGAATACCTCAGACCTGATTGCTTTTGAAATCGCTGGCGCAAAGCTGGATGCCGCGAATGAGGCGGCAGTCTTTAACCTGTCATCGGCAGTGTCCGGAACCAAAAGCGATCAACTGGCGCCCGCCCTGATGGCTCCGCGTCAGCGTCTTGAAGACGCAACCCGCACCCTGTCCTCTGCCCGTCAGGCCATATCCGGGCGCCTGCGTCTGGGCCTGCCCGTTGAGCCGTCACAAATGGCGCAGTTCAGCGAAGCTCAGGCCCGGTTTCGTGAGGCGGTTACGCAGCTTTGGCAGGTCACGGCCAGTGAGCTTGAGCGCCTTCTGCTGGCACGCATACAATCGTTGATGAATGAGCTCATTGCCATGCTGAGCCTTGCAGGCGTGGTGGTCCTGCTCTCCGTAGGTCTGGCCATCTATGTTGCCCGGCTGATGTCTTCGCAACTGGTGGCGCTGTCACGGGTCATGGGCCAGCTGGCGGAGGATAACCTTACCTCTGACGTCACTGCCACCGCACAGAAAGACGAAGTCGGCACCATGGCCCGCGCGATCCTCGCTTTCAAGCAGGTGATGATCGAGCGCAGAGCCTTGCAGAGCGAGCAGGAGGCCGCACGCGCGGCGCGTCAGGCGCGCCTCGACTTTGAACGCGAACTGATCGACGGGTTCCGCACCAAGATGGCAGTAATGGCCAGCGATCTGGTGCGTTCTTCCGAAGAAATGTCAGCGGCGGCCCAGACGCTTTCAGCCTCAGCCGAAGAGACCACCCGTCAGGCCTCAGCCGTCAATGAAGCGGCCTGCAGCGCCTCCGGCAATGTGCAGACCGTGGCGGCGGCAACCGAAGAGATGAGCGCCGCCGTTATGGAAATTTCGGGTCAGGTCCGTCAGACCACCTCCGCCTCGAAAGACGCTGCCACGATCGCGCAGAACAGTCAGGCAGAGATACGCGCACTGGCTACCGCCGCGGCGGGCATTGGTGAGGTCGTCAGCCTGATCAGCAACATCGCCAGTCAAACCAATCTTCTGGCGCTCAATGCCACCATAGAATCGGCGCGCGCCGGAGACGCCGGCAAAGGCTTTGCCGTGGTGGCGACCGAGGTAAAGGCGCTCGCCAATCAGACGGCAATGGCCACGGATGACATTTCACGACGCATAGAAGGGATACAGGCGGCGACCAACGCCTGCCTGAACGCCATTACTGAAATCGCGGCGCGCATTGACGACGTGGCCGACCGCACAGGTGCGGTTGCGGCTGCGGTCGAGCAGCAGGGCATGGCCACACAGGAAATCGCTTCCAACACGCATGAGGCCGCCACGCGCACCCTGTCAGTAACCGAGAACATATTTGGCGTTGAACGCGCCGCAGAATCTACCGGCGCCGCGTCTGTACAACTCCTGGGCCTCGCTCAGCACCTCACTCAGCAAGCCGAAACCCTCGATTCAGAATTCCAGTCTTTTGTGCGCGCACTGGCTGCCGCCTGAAATCACTCCCATCCTGCCGCGGTACGATGTTGCACCGTCTGAGCTTCGTCGTCCGTGGCGAACAGGTGAATCCAGCCGTTTTCGACCAGATCGCGCAGGGCGGCGTGGCGGCTCAGGACGCCATCAATCGCCTCGGTCGGGGCGGCGATGACGACCGACAAACGCAACGCCTCGTGGCGGAAGGTCTGACCATCGAAGACGGATTGCAGCGGCAGACCCAGTCTCAGATCACCGCCATTGCCTTCCAGCACGCCCAGATTGCCGCCTACCACATTGTGCAGCACCTTATTGCCTGCCCCGAACACCTCCGGCGCCACGGTCGAGGCAAAATATTGCAGGTTGATCCAGCTTGCGACAATCACCGGCGCGGTCAGTATCTGCTCTAATACGGCAAACCCTTCGTCGTTTCGCCAATCGTAGGAATGCAGAAACACCCGTCCACCGAGATCCTTGCCGCGCGTTAGCTGACGCGGCGCGGCGATGAAACCGGCACAACCGGCCAGGGCCCATTCCGGCCGCACCTGAGACGGATCAGCGGCCCGGCGGCGAAAAGCCTTCAGGGTCGGGGCCTCGTTCAGGGTCGGCGCGCGCACCTGCCGCATCCTCTCGCCCGCCCGCAGCGTGGCGGCCTTGAACGCCTCGACTTCCGCGCTGAGGTGCGCCGGGATCAGGCCCTCATCAAGCAGGCACAGCTCATCGGTCGTGGTGTTGTGGACCGCCCCGGCAAACCAGACATCGGGGCTAAGCTCGATAGCTTTTTCGGTTTTCAACAGACGCCGCACCTCCGGGTGATTGAGCATCAGGGCGGCGGCGCGCGCATTGACCGCGCCGCTGCGGCCGCCACAGGCCCCACAGTGCAGGCCCGCCGCGTGCGGATTGTTCAGCGACTCGCCTTCGTGCCCGACCAGCACGACCAGATTGGCGTTCGGTTGGGTCAACCCTGCCCCTTTCAGCAGACCCGCCGCCATGTCCGCCTGCTGAGCGAGGGGCATAGACAGGGTGATCTCGGTGGCCGCCCGCCGGGCTTGCGGTTCTTTGGCAAACAGGGTCGCGGCCAGAGACTGCGTTGAGGCCAGTCCGAAACTTTCGACATAGCCAAAGGCCGACGCGCCGGTGCGTTTCAGACCCTCGACGGCCGTTTTGAGCGCGGACTCTCTAACCGTCTCAGAGGGCACGGCTTCGCAGACCAGCGCACCGGGCCGCAGGAGCGGCGGGCAGGCGGGCTGGCGGCGGCCATCGGTCATTTCAACGGCGATGGGCAGACCGAAAAAACCGGCAAAGCCCAGGGTCTCAATGCGCGGCCCGGCCTGTTCCAACGCATGGCGGTACAGTTCCGAACGCACGTCGATGCAGAAGACGGCCTGCGCCAGTGGCGCCGGGGCAGGCGCAGCGGCGCGGCGCAGGCTGTCGAACAGACCCTCCCGCCAGCGGGTTTCCCGCGCCTCCAGCGGCGACACGTCGGGCAAAACGTCCGCACGTGGAGCGCACAACGCGCGCCGCCAGTTCATGAGCGTCGTCTCATCCTTGAACGACCTTGCCGCCAGCACATCCCACGCCAGCCGGATAACCAGCAGATCGCGCAGGCCCTCATCCATGTGCCCGTCAAGCTGGGCCTCCCAGTCACGGTGTCGCACCCACGCGGCCCAGCCGCCGACCGTGCAGATCAGCCGTTCCAGATATGTGGTCTCGGCCTCAGCGGGCAAATTCAGGGCGCTCAGCAGGACTTCGGCCGCCACCACGGCGTCCGTCGGCAGGGCCGCGACCTGCGCGCGGAACCCTTTGAGGCCAAAGATTTCAGGGGCGCGGTCGTGCAGGGCTTCGGCCCGCCAGGCGGCAAAGGGCGTTTCACCCTGCCACGGATTGCCCCAGACGGCCTGCCCCTGATCGTAGAAGCCCGCCGTCCACTGCGAAATCCGCCCCGTCACGAAGTCGCTCAGCGGTTTCTGCAGCGCCTTGCCGAAGGCATCGCTGAGCGTCTCGACCGGCGACGGCAGGGCGGCATCGGGCAGCAGGTGCGCGCCGTGGCTGCGGGCGACGTCAAGCGCGGCCTGCGCAAAATCGACGCCGCTGCGGGCCATGAAGGGGTTGACCGCGACAAAGCTTCTCAGCGGCCATTGCGGTGACACGCGGCGCACAATCGCCTTTAACCGCGTGTCCAGTGCCTGTTCTGTCGTAGGAAAGAGCGACGTAAAAGCGTTCATGGCTGAGCACTCCGGTTAAGCCAGGTATTGATGTAGAAGCCGTTTTTCAGATGGACATAGAGGGCCATCACCGGCGGCCAGCGCGGCGCGCTCAAGGCCAGCCACTGCCCGATGCACAGGATCACCATGCCCGCGACGGTCACCGTGGCCAGCAGCGGCGAAACACTGAGGGATGTCTCACCCAGCAGCCGCTCGATCACGCCGTGACCCAAGAGGGCCAGCGCCACCATGCCCGCCGTGACGACGGTCAGGATCAGCGGGCGGCGCACTTCAAGCACGGTGACCACCCCCATGGCAGCCAGAAGCGTAACCAGCAGGCTGGCCGACAGGGTGCCAGTGGCCAGAAGCGTCAGGCTAAGGCCCGCAAGGGCGGCCAACGGGAAAAGGGCGGCGACCGAACGCTCCTGAACCGGCTTTTTGTCACTGAGCGTGCCGGCGCTGAGGAAGGCATTGGCCTTGTAGGCGGCATGGGCAAGGATGTGGAACAGGGCCGCTCCGAAGGCCCCCAGCGCGCATTGCAGCAGCATAAAGCCCATCTGCGCTACGGTGGACCAGGCCAGTGCGGCCTTGACGCTGTTTTGCGCCATCATGGCCAGCGAACCCACGATGATCGAGCCCAGAGCCAGAAGGACCAGAAGCCCTTGCGCGAGGGGGCTCTGCATCAGCACGTCCGAAAAGCGCAGGAGGAGGACGCCGCCGGCATTGACCACACCGGCGTGCAGAAGGGCCGAGACCGGCGTCGGCGTTTCCATCACCTCGATCAGCCAGCCGTGCACCGGGAACTGCGCCGATTTTAGAACGGCCGCGACGACCAGCAGCAGCGCAACCAACGTGACATCAAAGGGGGCCGCAGCGGGCAGACGCGCGGCGATGTCGGCCATGTCGAGGCTGCCCGTTATGCGGTAGAGGCAGAGGAAGGCGAGCAACAGAGCCGCGTCGCTGAGACGGGCCAGAAGGAACTTCTTGTGGGCCGCCAGCCTGGCCGCCGGGCGATCGGGATAGAAGACCAGCAGCTTATGCAGGGTGAGCGACATCGCCACCCAGCCGAGCGCGAAGGTCAGGAGGTTCGCCGACAGCACAAAGAGGATCACGGTAGCGAGCGTCAGGTGCAGCCCGCCAAGAAAGGCGCCCTGCCGCGCATCGCCATCGAGATAGTTCTGCGAAAAGCGCAGCACCGCCCCGCCGACCAGCGTCACCATGGCCACCAGTGCCGCGCCCGTGGCGTCGAACCGCAGGCCGAGCCACTGGGTCTCCGGAGGAGCAGCACCGCTGATCCACACGATAACCAGATAAACAAGGGCGATCAGACCGACCGCGAACCCGGCCAGAGACAGGCCGGTGGACAGACGGCGCAGGTTTCGCAGGCCAACAACCCGCACGCCCACAGCCCCTATGGCCACATGGAACAGAGCAAGACCAACACAAAGACCGAGACAGAGCCCGGCAAGTAGCGCAACCGACATGGTGAAAACTCCCGTTCGCTTGCTGATACGGGTTCAAAATCAATATAAAAAATTCAAAGATTGAATTATTTTGTTCGATTAATTAGAACGAACCCATGGCCAGCCTGAATTTCAAACATCTGCGCTATTTCTGGGCCGTGGCTCACGAAGGGCATCTGACGCGCGCCGCCGAGGCCTGCAATGTGTCGCAATCGGCCCTGTCGGTTCAGATTCAGGCACTGGAGGCGCAACTGGGGCACGCCCTGTTTGAACGGCGCGGGCGGCAGATGATCCTGACCGAGGCCGGGCGCGTGGCGCTCGACTATGCCGACACGATTTTCGCGGCCGGTGATGAACTGATCGGCACACTGGAAAACCGTGGGCGGGCGCGGCAAGTGCTACGCATCGGCGCGCTGGCCACGCTGTCACGCAATTTTCAGATGCAGTTTCTGAAACCCCTGATGGCGCGCACCGATGTCGATATCGTGCTGCGGTCAGGGGCTCTGAGCGAGCTTCTGGAGGGGCTTCAGGCGCTGGAACTCGACGTGGTTCTGGCCAATATGGCCCCCGCACGCGATCATCTTAACCCGTTGATATCGCACCGTATCGCTGACCAGACGGTGAGCCTGATAGGCGCGCCGCAACGGATGCGCGACGGGGCGGACCTGCGCGCGTACCTAAGCGAAGCCCCGCTGATCCTGCCCGGCCATTCGAGCAGCATCCGCGCCGGTTTCGACGCCATGATCAACCGGCTGAGTCTGCGTCCGGTGATTGCCGCCGAAATCGACGACATGGCCATGATGCGCCTTCTGGCCCGCGAAGGGTTCGGGCTGGCCATCGTTCCGCCCATCGTCGTGCGCGATGAATTACAGAGCGGTCTTCTGGCCGAATTTGCCGCCCTGCCCGACCTGCGCGAAACCTTTTATGCGGTAACCATTGAACGCCGTTTCCCCAACCCGTTGCTGGCCGCCCTGCTATAGGTTTGCCCGCCTGGATCATTATGATTTCTGGTAGAAACATAATGATCCAGCTTTTGTTTTGCCCCCCGCCGGGTACGGGCTCCGCCACCTTGGCCGCCGCCTCAAGCCGCGCTTCCTAAAATCCGAAACTTAAGTCGCGACGTACCAAGGGCACATCGCGATGATTGAACGTGCGTTTTGGATAGACCTCTAACCTTATGGAATTCTTATGAAAACGCTTGCACTCACCCTGCTTTGCGCGCCCGCACTTGCGTCCTTGTCTCTGGCATCTGTGGCCCATGCCGGGCCCGTAGAGTCCGGCCGCTGGGCCGTTAACGGCAGCATCGGGACCGAAGTTCCGGTTTCCGGCGATGTCCACGGCGGCACGACCACGGGTCAGATCCCGCTGGCCACCATTGCCTCACTGCGCGATCCCGGTGCCCCGGCCCTGCCTGCCGCCCTGACCGCCACCGGCAATGCCGGTCAACTGCGCATTCAGTCGCGCGGTTTCGATGATATCTATGACAACGCCACTGCGCTGAGTTTCGAAGCCACCTATGGTATAGGTGATGGCCGCGAGTTGTTCGGCAGCTTCGACTATGTAAAGGCCGATGAAGGCTCGACCCAGGTCGGCACCGCCGCCGTGGTCAATGGCTCAAACACCGTGGCCGAAGTACCGGTCTATGGCCGCTTTGGCGAATACAAGGGCATGGGCGTCTCGGTCGGCGCGCGCCAGTGGTTCAATGAAGGCGGCACATTTGAACCCTTTATTGCCGGACGCATTGGCGTCAGCAAGATCGACGAAATCCGCGCCACCTTCACCATCCCGGACCTGACCATCAATCAGTCTCTGCGCAATGTCCCCTTTTATGACGACACGACGATCCTGACCGCCGGCGTTGAGGCGGGCATTAGCTACAAGATGTCAGAAAACGTCTCCCTGATCGCGGAAACGGGCCTGCGCTATTACGGCAAGCTGGACGGTAACGACAGCGCCATAGGCGGTCTGGGTCTCGCTTCGATTAATGAGGAAGGCAATCGTCTTGTGGTGCCGGTAACACTGAAACTGCGCGCTGTGTTCTGAGGAAAGCGTTTGATGAGAAAGCGTCAGGGTCTGGGACCGATCGGTTCCGGACCCGACGCCAGCGGGGCCCTGATCACACGGATAGCCTCTGCATTGAGCCAGGCCACGGCCTGATCAGAGACCTGATCATCGGTGATAACGACGTCGATATCGCAAAGAGGACACACCGCCAGTACGCCGCTGCGGTCAATTTTGGCAGACTCCGCCAGAAGAATGACGGTTTCAGCCTGCGCCACAAGCCGGCGGTCGGATTGCACCCGCAAGGGATCGGTCTGCATCACGCCCTTACGCGACAGGGCCTGACACCCCAGAAACAGCGTGCTGGCACCAAACCGCGTTGAGAAAGGGGGCGCATCCTCAGCGGGAGGCGGCAGGCCTGTGCGGCCATCGGTCTCATAAGGTGTCAGCATGACCTGTTGTTCGCGGAAAACCTCGCCGCCCGCCAGCCGCACCCGGACCTGCGACTTGTCAAACAGGCTCAGCAGGACCGGGATCGAAGCGGTCAGCACCTGACACGGCCTGTCCCCCATCTGTTCGGCCATAAGCGCGACGGTCGCCCCGCCGGCGAGGATAATACGGTCATGCGGTTCAATGAATGCCAGAGCCACCTGAGCGATGGCGCGGCGCGCGGCGAGGTTTATCGGCGGATGGCGCTCAGGGTCCGGGGCGGCCTGAGCCAGGCGGCGGGGCACGGCCCCTCCCTTCACGCGCATCAGATGACCCGCATTGTGCAGCTCCATCAGGTCGCGGTGGATCGTCGTCCGGGACACGGCCAGATGGCTCGCCAGTTCCTCTATGGTCGTGATACGACTGGGCCGCAGCAGGGCGGCAATAGCGCGCCGCCGGTCAATCGCATACATCCTCAACCCCCTTATGAATCTAAGGCTGCGTGTCGGTCAGCAGGATCAGGTCGGACGGCTCCGGAATACGCGCTTGCGGCAGGTCGCGATTGGGCGGCAAAGCCTGCCAGACCAGCGTATAGACGCGCCCGTCCGGGCCGGTCGTATGGGCCGTCTGCACGCGGGTGACATCCGTGACCCCGATCCGCGCCGCCGCGCGGGCATTGAGGCTTTCGACCTTGCGCTCCTCGATCAGCTTCAGGGTCGCCGCATCGACCACAAACGCCAGCGCCTGCCCCAACCGCGTCACCGGCACGATCAGTTGACCCTTGGGGCCGGGGCGCGCGCCTTCGACAAACAGTTCGCTGTTCAGCGAGCCCCCGCCTTTGAAGTCCCAGCGGTAGTTGGTCCAGGCGCTGATCTGTTGGCGGTTCCACGTCTTGCCTTCGCGGCGCGCCAGCCAGATCTGCGTGTTCCCGGCGGCGTCGTATTTATGGTAGGTGATGGTCACGCGCTTGTCGGCATCGAAGCCGATCACGGTGTTGTTGTTGATCATGCCGCCTTTGACCGGCACCGGATCGACGATTTCCGCGTCCTTCAGCCGGATCGGCAGCGGCAGCGGCGACCCATCGGCCTTTTCCCAGTGGATCAGGTCGCGGCTACACGCATAGGACAGGTCGTGATTGGTCTCGGCCATCGGCGAGTCGCGCCACACCCAGGTGATGTGAAACCAGCCGTCGGGCCCTGACACCGGGCCAACGAAATAGGCGTTGCGCTGCCCTTCACCATCGACCAGCGGGGCCGAGGTCAGGGCCGACCAGCGCCCGGCGGCGGCATCATAGACATTATAGACTTCGTTGCCGCGGCCGCTGGAGCCATCGCGGTATTTATAGACCAGCCGCCCGTCGCCATCGTGCAGGAAGATGGGATAGGTCATGTGAGCTTCGCGCGTCGCCTCTACCATGACCGGCACGCGTTTCAGGGTGCGCACATCGCCAGAGGGGTCGCTGCGAAAATAGGTCAGGGGATCGACGTGCATATTGCCCGCCACGTGCAGCGCCCCTGCGGGGTCGAGCGCCATGGCGATATAGTTATGGCTGTCCCAGCCGAGCCAGGTATCCACCTTATGATAGACCCAGTGCGCCGGGTTGTTCAGCGGGCGCTGCGCCACGGTCAGTTGCCGGTTGGCGTCGTAATAGGCGACGTACAGATGCGTCTTCGACACCGCCATGGCAAAGCGCGCGCTATGGCCCGACCAGACGCGATCAATCGCTTCGGGCGGGGCCGAAGGCGGCGTCTGGGCGATCGCCGTCGTCGCGAGCAAAGCACTCAGGAGAAGGGTGGATAAGGCACGCATAAGGCAACGGTCCTGTGTGTGAAGGCTGTATCAGGAACGGGGCCGCCCTGAGACGGCCCCGTCACTTGGGTTAAAAAGTAGCCCGTACGCTGACCTGGAAGGTCCGCCCGTCATAATCGACGCGACGCACCTTACGCTCATCGCCCTCAAACTCTGTGCGTTTTTCGTCGGTCAGGTTGAAAGCATCCAGACCGACGGTGATACGGCTGCTGAGGTTATAGGAGGCCGACAGGTCAAACTGTCCGCGCGCCTTGACCGAGCGGGCCGCACCGGCAAAGGTGCCGCCGGCCGCCAGATCATAGACATCGCGGTAGTTATAGACGGCGCGCACACCAAACTGATCCGTCTCATAGAAAACGATCAGGTTGGCGGCGTTTCGCGACACACCCGGCAGGACGGCCGAAGCGCCATTGACCGTCTTGCCATTGACGTCGGCGTAGGAATAGTTGAACGCGCCGCCCAGCTTGTCAAACGGGGCCGGCAGGAAGTCGAGGTTTTGCTGAATGGTCAGTTCGGCCCCGGTCACTTCCAGCGGCGTCGGTGAGTTGATCGCTCCATCGACATTGATCTGCGCCCGCGTACCCGCCGGGGTGTTCAGCGAGCTGTAGCAGAGGTCGCCATTCACCGACCACGTGCCCAGCCCCAGACCATAGCCATCCGCCGGGCAGAGGAAGGCATCGCGGGTTTCGGCCTGAATCTGACCCTTAATCTCCTTCTTGTAGAGGGCGAGCCCGATCAGACCATTGCGGCGATTATACCATTCAAAGGACACGTCGTAGGAGTTGGAGGTATAGGGTTCGATCTCCACGCGCCCAAGGGCGATATTATAACCATCGACCGTCGGCGTGACCGTCGTTGAAATGGGGGAAATGTCACGGGGATTGGGGCGCACAAAGGTTTTGTAAGCGCCCAGGCGCACCACAAAGTTTTCAGCGACATCAGCGGCCAGAAGCAGGGACGGCAGCGTATTGCTATATTCCGTTTCCCGCTCGTTCAGCTTGAAGGTCGCCGTCAGGCCGCTGCCGGTCCGATCCAGCGAGGTGATCTTCTGCTTGGTGTTCTCCTGACGCACGCCCACATGGCCGCGCAGGCGGATGCCGAGCACCTCGGTATCGACCTTACCCATCAGATAGGCCACATTGACATCATCCGACTTGGTGAAGTTATTGCCCGTGAAATTGCCATCCGCCGGGTCATTGACCCAGCCACCATTGGTCAGGCGCTGACCCGGCAGCAGGGTCACCGGTTGCAGGCGCGACACGGCATAGTCGAAATCGACCGTCTGCCAGTTCTTCAGATAGCCATCGGCCTTGCCGCCGAAAAAGTCATCGGCAAAGGCGCTGCGGACCACAAAGCGGCTGTCGATATTCTGGCTCTGCACGCCGACGGCGCTGGCGCGGTAGCCGGTCGATGAGTATTCGCTGGCTTCCGAACGCAAACCGAACTGCACGCTGGACAGCCAGGACGACTCCACAAAGCGCTCGATATCGGCCTGAACCGTGCGGACCGAGTTCTTGGCGGCGGAATCGCTGCCGGCCACAATGAAGCGGTTCAGATTGCCGTTGACCAGTTCCGGACCGGAAGGCGGCGTATTGGGGCTGGCCCACGGACCGGACGTATCGGTGACCAGAGGGGTGGTCTGGTTGAAGGCCAGGCGGAAGGCTTCGATGTCGGCGCCGCCGCTGAACAGGCTGCCTGTCAGGCCGTTACCCACCCCTGACGTCCCCAGCGGCTTGGCCGGGTTGCGCACGTCCAGCTGGCTTTGGTACGCAAAGTTTTCCGCCTCCGAATAGCCGAAGGCCCCGTTGATGCGCCACGTCTTGTTGCGGAACTCCGCCGACAGATGCACCCCGTTGGTCATCTGCTTGAACGATTCCTTGCGATAGGAGGCGTAAACGCGCGGATTGGTAAACTTGTACTGATCAACATAGTAACGTCCGTCTGCCTGCTGATACGGCGTGATGGTCGGGTCGATAATGGTATTGGCGTCCCGGAAGTCGATATCGAGAATGTCGGTGCCGGTCAGCGGCATGTCGCGGTTGCTGTAGAAATAGGTGCCGTTGACGCGCAGATTGTCATTGACCTTGTATTCGCCGCCGATGACGCCGGTGAGAAGCTCACCTTCGTTGTATTTGACACCCTGACGGATATCCGAGGGCAGAAGGACGCCGGTTTTCGACTTGGCGCCCGTGCCGCCTGCGGCACAGACATTACCGGCCGCGCACGATCCGTTGGCTTCAAACGGCGCGTAGTAGTCGGCGAAACGGCTGGCAAAGCCCGGCGTCGTGGTCGCCGAAAGCGTCGTATATTGCGGGAAATGGAGAGAGTCGCGGCGGAAGTTTTCCTTGCGATAGGCGATGGTGCCGAACACAGCGAGGCGGTCATTGAGGAAATGCTGCGTGCCCCCCAGCGTGACCGACGGCGTCACATAGTCGCCGAGCGTGTTGTATTCGGTGCTCACCTTGGCAAAGGCGCCGTCCTTACGGCTGAGCGCCGGTTGGATCTGAAGGTCGATATTGCCGCTGATGCCGCCCGACTGGTCCGCCGCCGACACCGACTTGATAACCGAGATGGCGCTGAAAATATCCGAGTTGAACGCCCCCAGAGGCGCGGCCCCGCCCAGCACCGGCGAGGCAAAATTCATCCCGTTCAGCGTAATCTTGGCATAGCTGCCTGGCAGGCCACGCAGGTTGATCGAGGCATTGCGCGAATCCTCTTCGCGATTGACCTGAATGCCGGGGATACGTTGCAGGGCTTCACCGACGTTGAGATCCGGGAAACGGCCCAGACCGTCTGACGAAATACTGTCCGAAACCCCGACCGCCGAGCGCTTCATACGCAGCGCGTCGGCATAGCTCTTGCGAAAGCCCGTGACCACGACCGTTTCCGTCTGATCCTTGGGGGCAGAGGCCGTCGGGGATGTTGCCTCCTGCGCAAATGCCGGGGCTGTCACCAGGGCGAACAGGCTGACCGAGGCGCACAGCGCCGCGCCCGCCCGGGGGCTGACCTTTTTCATGAGTATTTCCTCGTCTGGGTTATAAATTGTCTGAAAAAGAGGCACGGGTCCCCTTTCTGACTGTCCCAACGAGTGGCTCTAAAAATTCCGCCAAAAATTTTTGACAAAAATGACAGAAAGTAAAAAGGCCTGACCAAAAAGGTTTAAAACGGCGCGCGCACATTCAGGCTGAGGGTGCGCCCGTCATAATCATTGACGCGCGGCAGGCGCGGATCGCTCTGAAACTGTGACCGCCGCGCATCGCTCAGATTAAAGGCATCAAGTGAAACGGTAAAACCAGACTTCAGGCGATAGGAGGCCGAGGCATCGACCTGCCCGCGCGACTTGACACGGCTGGACGAGCCGAAAAAGGTGTTGACCCCGGCAAGGGTATATTCGTCGCGATAATTATAGACGACGCGCACCCCAAATCGCGGCGTTTCATAATAGCCGATCAGATTGTAGGTCCGTTCGGAAACGCCGGGCAGCACCGAACGAGTGCCATCGGCGACGCGACCGGCCACGCGCGTATAGGCCAGATTGGCCACACCCCCCAAATACCGCCACGCGCCCGGCAGGAAGTCGAAGGTTTGCTGCACGCTCAGTTCAAGACCATCGACGGTGAGCGGGCTGTCCTGATTGAAATTGCCGCTGGCGGTTATGACGGCGGGCTGTCCGTTCACGAACTGATCACTCAGGCATTGCCCCCCTTCAATGCGCAGATGCCCCAGACCAAAGGCGGTGGCATCCGCCGGACACAGGCGCTCCAGCCGCCATTCCGGCGCGATCAGATTGGTGATCCGTTTGCGAAACAGGGCCAGCGAGACCAGACTGCCGGGCCTGTTATACCATTCCAGCGACAGGTCCTGCGCGTCGGACGTATAGGGTCTGAGGTCATAGCCGCCATAGACGATCGCATAGCCATTGGACGTCGCCGAAACACTGGTGGCCGGGCTGAGATTTCGGGGCTGCGGCCGCGAAAACGTCTTATAGGCCGCAAGACGCAGCACCAGATCGTCGCGCAACCCGGCGCGAACCTGTACGGAGGGCAGCCACTGGCTGTGAGTCTGGGTAAAGGTGGCGGGCTGATAGCCCACCTCACCGGTTCGGCGCTCCTGACGATTGAGCGTCATGATGACCTGCTGCGTTGCCTCATGGCGCGTGCCCCACAACAGGGTCAGCGGCAGGGCAGATACGCGGCTCTGGAACTCACCCTGAATAAAGACCGCCCGCGTCTCGGTGGCGACGGTGAAATTGTTCGAGGCGTAGTAGGTGTTGTAGGGATCGTTGATCCAGCCGGTGGGATTGAGCTGATCTGCGGGTGACACTTGCAGTGGCCGCAGTCGCGCGGCCGTGTGGGCAAAGTCCACCTGACGAAAGCCGGTGAGATGGCCGGGGGCCACGCCACCGAAGAAGTCGCTGATGCCGCTGTCGCCCAGCAGGCTGTCGTCAATCGCGTCCACACGAATGCCCTTGGCGCTTGTGCGGTAGCCTTCGGAGGCAAACACCGTGCGTTCAAAGCGCACGCCGCCGCTGAGGGCTTCCAGCCCGGCAACACCGATCCGCTGCCGCGCATCGAACTGCACGGCATCGAGACGGTTATCAGCGTAGCCGGAGCTGCCCGACACCACGATCTGATCACCCTGCGCGTTCTGGTGAAAGGAGGCATTGGCGGGGCCAAGCCATTGCCACGGACCCGGCGTTACGACGATCGCCGCACTGTTTAGCGACAGGCGGTAATCGGCGATATCGGGGCCACCCGACTGAAGCGTGCCGCGCAACCCGTTGTCAGGCCGCGCCGCGGTGCGCCAGTCGATCTGCGTCTGCTCATAGACATTGCGGCCGCGTGAGGTGACCAGCGTCCCCGTCAGGGTCGTGCGTTGCGAAGCCCATGCCACACGGCTGTCCACGCTCCACGCCTGTTGCCGGGCCGGTTCAGAGCGCGAGGAAAGATTGACCTGCGGCGTGGCGAAGCTGAACTGATCGACATAGGCCGTGCCACCGGGCAACCGCGCGACGCCCACCTGAGGCACGACCTGACCGCCCTTGGGCCGCAGGTCGATTTCGACCAGCTCCAGATGATTTTCGTCAAGGCGGCGCTGCGTAAAAAAACCGCTGATCCCGAAGGTCAGGCGACCGCGCCGGTATTGCGCCCCCAGCGCCGTCGAAAACAGCCGGCCGCTGTTGTAGCGCGTGACCTGCCGGATATCCGACGGAAACAGCACGCCGGATTGCCCGAGACGGCCCGTGCCGACCTGACTGCACACGTGTCCTGAGCGACAGGTGCCATCGGCGGCATAGGGCGCGTAGTAGTCTGCGTAAAGACCGGCAAAATCGGCGGTGTTTTCGCTTAAGGGCGTGTACTGAAAGACGATGGAATCGCGCCGGAAGCGTTCGCGCTTATAGGCCAGAGTGGCGTAAAGCCCCAAAGCCTCGCTCAGGCGGGCATTATAGCCAAGACTGAACGCCGGTGTCAGGCTTTTGCCGAGATCGTTATATTCCCACGATACCCGGGCCTGTCCGCCGGGCTTGCGGCTGAGTGCGGGCTGAATCTCCAGATCCATATTTCCGCTCAGGCCGCCGGAGGCATCGCCCGGCCCCAGGGTTTTTACGACCCTGATCGACGTAAAAATGTCGGAATGAAAGGCCCCCAGCGGGGTCGAACTGTCCAGCACAGGATCGGCAAAGGCCTGCCCGTTAATGGTGATGCGGGCATAGGTGCCGGGCAGCCCCCGCAGATTGATCGTTGCCGATCGCGCATCGGCCTCGCGATTGATCTGCACGCCGGTGATCCTCTGCGCCGCCTCACCAATATTGAGATCGGGAAACCGCCCCAGACCGTCCGACGAGATGGCATCCGAAACACCCACCGCCGTGCGCTTGATCTGCACGGCGTCGGCATAGCTGCGCCGGAAGCCGGTGACCACGATCAGGGCAGGGGGCGTCTCGACAACGGGCTCCGGCACGGGCGCTGAAATCGCCTGCCGCACGATCAGAGCCGTCTCGCTGCCCTTGCGCCGCAGGGTGAGCGGCGTCCCGGCCAACAGGCGCGCCAGCGCCGTTTCGGGGGCCATTTTGCCGCGCACAGCGGGGGTTTCGATCCCGTCAAGGTCGCTGCTATTGGCCAGAATTTGCCAGCCAGACTGCCGGGCAAAGCGCATGACGGACTCAGGCGCCGGCCCCGCCGGTATATCAAAAGGCTTTTCCTGAGCCTGAACCTGGGCCTGCACCGCGGACACGCTGACGCCCAGCCACAGAAGACTGGCCGACACTCCCGATTTGCAAAAGGGGACCATCCTGCGGTGCCCTCACCCGTCGTTTGTTATTATGGCCGCAACGATAGAGCACCGGTCGTTTTTCCACAATCCGGGAGAGGTGTCTAATCCGGACGGCGGCCAATATCGATGCGGTCCGCCGATACGCTGACGGGCACCCCCATCAACTCATGCACGTTTTCAGCAAACTTTTCCGGTTGGCTGAGCCCATACTGACCCACCAGCTTGCGCGACGACAGGGCCGGGTCGGCAATATAGATCTTGGTGCGGTTATAGCGATTGAATTCCTCTGCCGCCTCGGCCAGCGACTGATTGGCCAGAACGATACGGCCGTCGCGCCACGCCAGCTTGCGCGACACCTCAGACGGGTCTGAGCGCACGGACACGGCGTTCTGAGCGATGTGCCCCGCCTCGCCCGCCCTCAGCCTTGTGGACGTGCCGTTCTCGGTGACTTCCACCACCCCCTCGGTGACGAGCACCTCCGCCCCCTCGCCGCGCAAGCGGACGCTGAAGGCTGTGCCGACCGCACGCACGGAGACGGAACCGGCAGTGACGACAAACGGGCGTTGAGGGTTTTTGGCGACCTGAAACAGCGCCTCCCCCTTCACCAGCGTCACCTGACGCCGCTCTGGCGTCATCCTCACCTCTATGCGGCTGTCGCTGTTCAGACTGACCAGCGAGCGGTCTTCGAGCGGATGGTTGCTGATTTCGCCCAGACCGGTCTCAAGAACAAGCGTTGCCACCGGTGTCTGGAATGCCCGCAATCCGACAAAGGCCGCCGCCGCACAGGCGGCGATCGCCCCGCCCATGACCAGACGCCGATCGGGACGCCAGCCGCTTCGTTTCGCTGCGACCGGTAAGACCATCGGTGGCGTGAGGTCGGTGTCCGTCGCGGCCTGATCCAGTCGCTGCCACAGGGCCTGTGCGCGCAAATACGCCCCCTGTTCGCGCGGACCCCGGTCGTACCAGTCGTTAAACGCCTGCTGAAGCTCGTCGTTCAGCGGACCCGACGCCTGTCGCACCACCCAGTCGAGGGCCTGTTCGTCAATACGGGACATGGTCGGCGGTCTCAGGGTCAGACGGTTGCCCGCTGGCGCTTGCTGACAGTCCGGGGCGAGCGTCAGGTCCCTGCGCCACCAGAGCGGAAATCATCCGCATCCCCTTCATGGTTTCCTTTTCGACGATGTTCTCCGACAGGCCCAGACGCGCCGCCGTTTCGGCCTGCGACAGGCCCTGCACTTTTCGCAGACGGAATACGTCCTGACAGCGACCCGGCAGGCTGGCGATAACCCCCAGCGCCCAGCGCAATTCAGACCGCAGGGCGGTCACCCGCTCGGGTCCGGGCTGCGTGTCGGCGATCAGTTCGTCCATATTGGGCATCGCGCCAATCTTTACAATCTGGTCGCGGCGGACCTGGTCGATAATGAGGTTGCGCGCGGTCTGGAACAGATAGCCGCGCGGGTCATGGATATGGTCGGTTGACGTCAGTTTCAGCAAACGAAAATAGACGTCCTGAATAAGGTCGTCCAGATCCTCCGCACTGCGGCAGAAGCGTCGGACCTTGGTCCGCAGCTCGGCCTCATAGGGGAGAATCTCGGAACTCACCCAGGAGACGATTTCCGGGTCAGCCCCGCGCATAGCGGTGGCTCCTGTGATGTCCAACGGGCGGGGTAAATATTTCCGCCGTCAAATCCGCACACGCCCCCATTATTTTCACGTCCCGCTCAGGCCGCAGGGTAAAACGGCAGGTCTGCGGCGTAAACGCAACCGCATTGGGAATGGTGACATAATACCCCCGCCTACTCAAGGGGCACCGCGGCCACGGCGGCCCGCGCGCAGGTGTCGGCCAGCCCATGATCGGTATCGGCAACGGCCAGACCGCCGACCAGCCGACCGCCCTTGTACAGCGGCAGGGAACCGCCATGCGCATTATACTGGTCCGCATGGGCGGCGATAAAGGCCGCAAAATCGCTGTCGGTTTTTTCGCGCTGTTCCAGCTCGGCTCCGGAGGCGGCGTATTTTACCGCCGTCGCCGCCTTGCGCGGGGCCGCCACGGGGGCCTTTGGTGAACCGTCGGCGCGCAGGATGACAACGGGAACGCCCTGCGCATCGACAACCGCTGCGCTCACCGCCGCCCCGCGGGACTCGCAGGCCCCTAGGGCAGCCCTGGCCAGATCCATAGACCGGGACAGGGGCAGGTCAGGCACAACTGCTGACGAACTCAGGAGCGCAAAAACAATCATGAGAGTCTCACTCAGGCGTGACGCAACGGGACAAAAGCACACACAAAAGGCAGAGCCCGCCGTAGAAGACGCCGGGCCCTGCCCCTCTCCTTAAAACTTGCCGCGTATACCGAGCTTCACCGTACGGCCATCATACTTGGCATAGTCCAGCCGCGTATCCTTGCCATCGCCGAAGCGGCCCGACACGTCTTCGAAATAGTCATAGCCAAGTGTGTCAGACAGGTTGAGAACATCAAGCCGCACTTCGAGATTTTCGCTGATCTTGTAGCTGATATTACCGTCAAGATAGCCGGCACCGGCGTGCCAGCGTTGGAGGTCCGATCCATTCGGACCGGTTTCAATGATGTTACGGTCCTTGTAATTGTAGGTCAGGCGGATCCCCAGCGGACCCTGCTCGTAATAGCCGGTGAGGCTGTAGGAATACTCAGGGATGGTGTTGACGTTCAGCGTGCGGCCATCCGTCGTGCGGTAGTCATAGCCGCTGGAATTGACGTGGGTGTAGCTGGCCAGCGCCCCCAACCCGTCCCACGGGGCGGGCAGGAAGTTGAAGCTTTGCTGGTAGGCCAGTTCATAGCCATCCAGCTCGATGGTGCCCGCATTGTAATAGGTCGCCAGCGTAATCAGCAGATTGGGGTCCACCTTGCCATTGGCGTCGTAATAGATATTGGCCAGCGATGTGTCGGGCAGGCCCAGACTGCCAAACGTCACCTGAGTCGTCTGCGAAACCGTGGTGTCCACCAGCTTCTTTTTGAAGAAGCCCGCGCTGACGAGGCTGCCGCGACCAAAATACCATTCCAGACCCGTATCCCAGTTGGTCGAAATCTGCGGCTTAAGGCCCGGATTCCCCGAGGTGGCGTAGGTATTGTAGATATTGGGGATGACCGTTTGCGCGGCGATCAGGGAGAGCGAGGCGCGGGTGATGGTCTTGCCCCACGAGCCGCGCCAGATCAGCTTGTCGCTCAGATCATAGGCGAAGCTGACCGAGGGCGTGGTGTTGTCATAGCTGCTGGTTTCCTGATTGGGCAGGTAGGTATTATTGGCACCCGTCTTCTTGTAATTGTCGATCGTGGTATCCGTCTGGGAATAGCGCACACCGGCATTGACGCGCAGCGTGCGCTCAAAGACCTGTCCTTCGAAATCGGATTGCAGGAAGGCGGAGGTGATCGCCTCTTCAGCCGTGAAGCTGGTCGAGAGATCAATCGGCGAGTCCAGAGCCGCGCCGATGGGGTTGAGTATTCCCACCGTGTAGCCGCGCGAGAAGGTCGCCCAGGCGTTCGGATAATTGTCACCGATGACGAGATTGTCGAGCGGCACCGAGCGCAGCATGGCCGCGCGCAAACCGGCCGCACCCACCGCATTGAGACGCGCCGTCGCCAGCGCCGTGCCATTGCGCTTGGTTTTCTGCTTGGTGGTGCGCGTATATACCAGCCCCCCCTTCAGGTGACCCGTCCAGCCGGCCGGCAGCTTGTAATCCCAATCCGCAATCAGACGCCCGTTCAGTTCCTTGTCCACTTCGCGGTTCCAGTCGAGCGCGGTGGAGAAGTCCTCAAAATTGGCGGGGTTGGTAAAGTCGGTGCCCGGCGCACTCAGCCCCGGATACACATGGTCGCCGCCATAGGTGATGGTGGTGGTCACGCCATAAATATTGGAGACGATGCGTTTGTTGTCGTAACGGGCACCGCTGCGCGACGTGCCAATCTGACCGGTCAGCTTCAGGGTGTCGCTGACATCGTATTTGCCATTCAGCGAGACATAGCCGAACTTGGTTTCGGAATCATAGAAATAGCTTTCCCCCAGATAGGAGGTGTTGCCAAACGTGCCTTCGAGCAGGTTGCTGCCCTTATCGAGCGTCACATTGATCGGCACCAGTCCGTTATGCCCGCTCGTTCCCGGACGCGCGGGCATATTGGTGGTGCGGGTATTGCGGATAGGCAGGCCGAAGGTGAACTCGTCGCGCTCGTCCGTCAGGTGGGAAAAGAGGAAGTCGAGGCTGAGGTCCAGTTTGTCGCGCTTGTACTGCACCGAAGACACGAAGCCGGTACGCGAGCGGTCATTCTGCGCGCCGTAGTAGCGGTAAAAGCGCGGCAAATAGCCATTGTCGATGACTGTGCGGTTGGGAAGCATGGCCGCCGCGCGCGGGTCATCCCAGTCCAGACCAAAGGTGAAAGGCCCGTTCATCGAACCCAGCGTGCCGCCATAGTTGAACGGGTTATTCGCCCGATAGTTGGAGTTATAGCCGCCCGTGGCCTCGAACCCCGACTTCATATTGACGCTGTTAGAATGCGCCACACCCAACAGAAAGCCCCAGTCGCCCCAGGTTTGTGAATAGAGGCCAAACACATTGGGATCGAGGTGCTGCGAGGCGGTGTTGTACGACGCAATAGCCGAATAGCGCAGATTGCGGCGCCCGCCATTGTCGAAGGGACGCGGCGTTTGCAGATCGACCACGCCGCCAATCCCCCCCTCTTCCAGTTCGGCCAGCGGTGTCTTGTAAAAATCCACGCGGCCAAACAGTTCCGAGGCGAACACATCGTAGTTGAAAGAGCGGGAGGAACCGCCGGCGCTCGATGAGGAGGTGGTGCGCACCGGCGCGCCATTAATCGTCGTCACGGCATATTCGGAACCCAGACCGCGGATCGAAATGCGCTGGCCTTCGTTGGACGCCCCGTCGCGTTGCAGATAGACACCCGGTATCCGTTGCAGCGCTTCGGCCACATTGGCTTCCGGAAACTTGCCGATATCTTCTGCGACGATCGAGTCGCGCGTCACAATGGCTTGCTTCTTGAGGTTCAGTGATTTTTGCAGCGATGAGCGAAACCCGGTAACGATGACCTCGGTGACCTCGTTAGAGGCTGTGGCCGATGACGGCGCTTCCTGAGCCCAGACGGCTGATGTGACGCCGAACCCCATAGTCAGGATGGTCGTCAGTAAAAGAGACTGTTTAGTCATGGCGATGCTCCCCGTGTCGGCGCGCGGCCGCACAAATCCTTCGCGTCTGGCACGACGCGTTGCGACAAAGTCGCTTGTTGTTGTGATCATTGAGGTGTGGCGGTCCTTTAGCCGGAAGCCGGTTCCCACCTTGAAGTCGATTTCATATTTTCTACCCCGTTCACTAGATCATTATGATTTCTGGTGGAAACATAATGATCTGGATTTTTGTTTAGCCCCTCGCCGGGCGGTGGCTTCGCCACCTTGGCCGCCGCTTCAATGGCGGCTTAAGCGGAATGATTCCATTAGAAATCATTCCGCTATAGCGCTTCCACGCTCTGAACGTAGTCATAACACAAAATGAGACGCTGCAATATATATCGGGACGATATTGTATGACGAAAGGCGCATATCTCACATTTTAAGATCGCCCTGTGGCGTCGTTGCATCATATGGGACGCGACATTCATATATCGGAACGACATATATTGCGCCGCCGTAAGGACATACCGCGTGGAAAAGGCCGCCTTCTATCCTCACCGACTCAGTAATCGACCGGGTAATCTTTCGGGAAGCCCTGACCGGCAAAGGCCTTCTTCTGGGTCCAGTCCTCGGCGGGCGCGGTCCAGAAGCTGTCATTGGCCGGCAAGCCGAGCGCTAGAAAGCTCTCGGAGGTGATGTACATACTGCCGTTGTTCGAATACCAGTCGCCCAGTTCGGGATGATGTCCGACAAAACCGATGGTCAGATACCCCTCAGACGTAAAGTTCGACGGCGCGCTGAACACCGCGCGGTGCACAGCGGTCAGGGCCCCGCGCACCTGACCTTCCGAAAGTTTCGCCGGCAGGGCCTTACGCAGGGCCAGAAGCGCCAGAGGCTGAAATGCCGCCGTGCGATAGGTCAATGAGCGGCCAATGGGCGGATAGGTGCCGGTCGGCGACACGAAGCGCTCCAGATGCTCGCCGTAGCGCTGCATACGCTTCTGCCACTTGGGCAGTTCGACCTCAGGCTTGAGGTTGTTGAAGCTGGGCTTCAACCGCACCAGCACCTCAAGGATTTCAACCAGCATAGGATAGATGACGTAGGAATTGTAGTAATCAAAGTGCAGCCGCGTGCCGTCCGCGACCCAGCCATCGCCCGCGTACCATTCTTCCATCTTCTTGATCGTCAGATCGACGCGCATCGGGTCCCAGTCTTCGCCGATCATCAGCAGGAAGACCTCGTTCATGGCGGCAAATAGCAACCAGTTGGTATAGGGCGGCGACACGCGGCGAAGCTGCTTGATCTCGGTCACGATCCGCGATTTGGTCGTCGCATCGAGCGGCTCCCAGAGCGACTTGGGCGCGCGCATCAGGGCATTGGTGAAATAGGCGGAATCGACCAGCGCCTGACCGTGACCACGCCACAGCAGATAGTCAGGGCTCTGCGGATCAACGGAATGGACATAGGCCTGTAAGGCCTGTTGCGTCAGCGCGCGGCGAACGCGGCCTTCGGCCGTGTCATCCTCCGGCAGGGTCAGCCACGGTGCCACCCCGGCGATCAGGCGCGCGAAGGCTTCCATATAGGCGACATCGCGATTACGCCCGTCCCAGGTGGGGCTGACCTCAAGTTGAAACCGGGCTTTCAACTGGCCCTTAGCCATGTTCGACAGCACCGGTTCGGCTATCTTTTGCAACAACCCGGCCATATAGGCCCGATCCGTCTCAGGCGCAGCGGCCTTGGGCTTGGCCGCCGACGCGGCCCCGGCCCCCAGCGCCGCCGTGCCCGCCACAGCCGCAGTCAGAAAATCCCGTCTTTGCATGGTATCGCCTCCCTGTTGGCTTTTTTATTTCTTCAGTTCCGCGCGACGCGCATCCAGCCACGTCCGGAAGGCGTCAAGGCTCTTGACGCCTTGCTGATCCTGACTCCACGCCGTGCCAAAGGCGTAGCGGACGTTCTGCGCATCGCGGAAGGTGACAAAGACGGAGTTGCCGTCATCGCGAACGCCACCATCAATGGCCTCCGGCCGGTAAAACACTACGAGGCCCAGCGCGTCATTGGCCAGAGACTGCACACCCCACGAGGCGATATAGGCCCAGCCCGACGCATCGGCCTCCCCCCGCACAAGCGTGACGCCCGGATGTTTGACAAAGCCCGTCAGCAGCGGGGACTGGCCCCCTTCGCCTCTGGCGCTGACATGGGTCAGGGCCGAACCTTTGCGGATCTCCAGCCGCGTCGTCAGACGCGACGCGGCCCCGTCAAAGCCCGTATTGCCCACTTCGATGACCGCTGCCGCCGGACCGTTTTCGATGATCTTCGCCGTGATGGCCGACTTGCCCAGTTGGGTCGCGCGGTTGTTGCGCAGCACCCCGACACCGCCGATCCCGACCGTGTCACCGACCTTGAAGATGTCCATGCCCCACGGCGCCATGGCATGATAGTTGTCAACGCCCTGCCCGATCGTGTGCAGGATGGGGCCCGGCGTCTTCTTGCCGAAGATGTCGATGGCCAGACGCTCATCAAGATACATGCGATAGGCCGCAAGGTCCGACTCCCAGCCGATCCCCTCGAAGGCCAGCAGGCCATCGTGGATGAAATGCGACTCCGGCACGGTGTAATCCTTGCGCAGATGGAAGACACCGCCGCTCAGCACATTGTTGATCAGCGTGCCGCCGTCCTGAACGTTCAACACCGCCTGCACCGGAACCGGCGCGCTTTGCACCGTCAAATCCTTACCCGGCTTCAGATCAAGATCAGCCACCGCCGTGGCCGCCAGCAAAAACGCCCCGACACCATAGAACTGCGTGTCGTCATAGGAGACGTTTTCCGGACGGTCGGAAACCGGTTGCACCCAGCCAAACTTGCCATCCGGATGCACGGCGCGCACAAGCGCCGTCCAGCCCTTGCGCAGGGTGGGCTCATACTCACGCGCGTCCAGCAGACCCGCCTTGATGCCCCAGGCAAACCCATAGGTGAAGAAGGCCGTACCGCTCGATTCCGGCAGCGACTTGGTGGGGTCGGACAACAGCGACGGCGACCAGTAGCCATCCGGCTTCTGAATCGTTTTCAGCTTGCCCGCCATTTCCTTGAAGATGCTCTCCATGCGTCCCCGCACGGGGTCGCCCTTGGGCAGAAGCGGGATCATGCGCGCCAGCCCGGCAAAGGCCCAGCCATCGCCCCGGCTCCAGAACACCTTTTCCCCATTGGGTCCGCGGCGATCAAAAAAGCGCGAATCACGGAAATACAGGCGCTCCTGCGGATCATAAAGATAGTCGGTCGTCGCCAGAAACTCCTTCTTGGCGTAATCCGCATACTTCGGATCGCCGGTGACACGCGACAGCTCGAACCACGCCGGCGGGGCCATGAACAGCGCATCGACCCAGCACCAGCGCTCATCGCAATCGACGCCGCGCGGATCGGAATATTCCCGGTGCTTCAGGCCCACCTCGGGTGGGAAGGCCAGGATCGTATCAAACCGCTGTTTCAAAGGCGCAATGGCCTCCGGACCCGCTCCATTTTGCGAGGCCCACAGATAGGACTGACCGATCACATGATCATCGGCGTGGTAGGGCGTGGGGCCCAGTTGCCACTTATTGGCCTGACCACGGGCGAGGATGGTTTGTTTATAGATCGGATTGCCGGAGTGTTTGGCCATCTCGGTCAGGCCGACAAACAGGGCGCCTTGCACCCAGCCGGTCTTGTGCGGCGTATCGGCTGAGGCATTGGCCGGAATGGCCCCGCCCGCCAGATTAGCCAGTTGGTATGCCGCCACCTTGTCGGCCAGCGCCATGACCTCCGCCGGACGGTAGGGAATGGCTGCCTCCGTCTGGGTCGTTGCCTTTTGTGCGGCTTGAGGCGTCGCCGAGACAGCGTTTAAGGGCAGACCCACCGTTACACAGGCCGCAAGTGCGACGGTGGCAAACAGAAACGTTTTCATGGGCGTTCTCTCTGTAGTTTTAATTTCAGACGCTGCGGGATGGGTCATGGGCGTGAGCTTCCTCTTTTCCATCGTCTCAGGACAACTGGCAGATATCGAGTGGAACCATATCGTTATAGTCGAGGTTTTCGCCGCCCATCGACCAGATAAAGGCATAGCGCGACGTGCCCGCACCCGTATGTACGGACCAGGGCGGGCAGATGACGGCCTGTTCATTGCGCACCACCATATGTCGCATCTGATCCGGGCGACCCATAAAGTGAAACACCGCATCGTCTGCGCCCAGGTCAAAATAGAAATAGACCTCGGAACGCCGGTCATGAGTGTGCGGCGGCATGGTGTTCCACACGCTGCCCGGCTGAAGGAGGGTCAGTCCGACCAGAAGCTGCGCCGATTCGCACACACCCGGCACGACAAGCTGATAAATCGTGCGGGCATTGGCGGTTTCCAGCGCCCCGCGATGCAGCGGATGGGCATCCGCTATCGACAAATGCCTGACCTCAAAGGCCTTATGCGCCGGCGTGGAGGCCAGATAAAAGCGGGCCGGGCTTTGCGGCGTCAGGGAACAAAAAACGACGCTGTCTATCCCTCTGGGCAGATAGAGGGCGTCGTGCACAGCCAGCGTATAATCCACGCCGTTGACGCAGACCGTCCCCACACCCGGACCGATATTTACCGCCGCCATTTCGCGGTTCGACAGAAAGGCCTGACCAGCCAGAGACGCCGGTTCGGACATGACCGGCAGCGCGACAGAACCGCTAACCGGCACGACGCCACCGATCACCAGCCGCTCCTGATGGACATAGTTCAAGCGGATGTCATCGGCGACAAACAGGCCATCAATAAGATAGCGTTCGCGCAGATCATCCGCCGAAGCCCCCATCAGTTCATCAGGATGGGTGGCGTAAAAGGTTCGCTCGTACACGGAAAGGTCTCTGGGAATAGGGTCTCTGGGACTACGGTTTCGGGCCCTGCACCCGATTTTTATCTTACAAATAACGCGTATCATTTTATGATGGCGCAGTCCATATATCGTGACGAATAATCTCTACCTTGGACACCGCCGGTTGGTGCGCCCTCAAAAACGCATTGATCCCTTCGCCCGAACGCGTATGCTTGATGAACAGACCTTCAAACGGGTCAGGCCATGAATAAAGCCCTGCGCAACGCGGGGTGCGCGGTTACAAAGCGTTATAGCAACAGGTTTTGGCCACTCTCATAAACGTGTATCGCAAAAAAGCGGGTTGAAACCCGGCCAGATTTGTTTCTATATAAGAAACAATTATCTCCATAAATGAAACTCCAGCCCTTTTACGGCTGCACAGGGAGTTCTGCATGACCGCCTCCGCCTCACCGGCCGCGACGGGCCCGGTCACCCGCTATCGCTGGGTGATCTGCGCGCTGTTGTTCATCGCCATCGGCATCAACTATATCGACCGCCAGATGATCGGCATTTTGAAGCCCACCCTTCAGGGCGAGCTTCAGTGGAGCGAAACCGACTATGCCAACATCGTGTTCTGGTTTCAGTGCTTCTATGCGGTGGGCTTCCTCACCTTCGGGCGCGTTATCGACGCCGTCGGTGTGCGCATCGGCTATGCCGTGGCCTTTACCATCTGGACCATCGCCTCGATCGGTCACGGCCTGATCCACACGGTGACGCAGTTCGCCATTGCCCGCTCGGTTCTGGGCTTTGGGGAAGCCGGGGCCTTCCCCGCCTCGCTGAAAGCCGTATCGGAATGGTTCCCGCAGAAGGAGCGCGCGCAGGCCGTCGGCATCTTCAACGCCGGCACGGCCATGGGGCCGATCATCACGCCCCTGCTCGTCCCGGCCATTACGCTGGCCTTTGGCTGGCGCGCCGCCTTCATCTCCATCGGCATCGTAACAGCCCTGTGGCTGGTGGCGTGGGTGGTCATGTACCGTCGCCCGCAGGAGCATCCGCGCGTCTCCGCAGCCGAGCTGGCGCACATCCAGTCCGACGACACGAGCGCTACTGAGGCCGCCGCGCCTACGGCCAAGATCTCGTGGTTCAAGCTGCTGACCTTCCGCCAGACCTGGGCCTATGCGCTGGGTAAGTTCCTAACCGACCCCATCTGGTGGCTCTATCTGTTCTGGCTGCCGGACTTCCTGCACAAGCGGCACGGCCTTGATCTGAAGACCTTTGGACCGCCGCTGATCGCCATCTATCTGCTGGCCGATTTCGGGTCGATCTTCGGCGGCTGGGCGTCGTCCAAGCAACTGAAGGCCGGGCGCACCCCCAATGCGGCGCGCAAATCGACCATGCTGATGTGCGCGCTGCTCGTTACCCCCATCATCGCCGCGCAGTTTGTCGATAATCTGTGGGCCGCCGTCGCCATTATTGGCCTCGCCGCCGCCTCGCACCAGGCGTGGTCGGCCAATCTGATGACCCTGCCGTCGGACCTCTTCCCCAAGCAGGCCGTGGCCTCGGTCATCGGCATCGGCGGCATGGCCGGGGCCATCGGCGGTATGCTGATGACCACCTATAACGGCTATATCCTTGAGCTGTTCAAATCGTACCAGCCGATCTTTATCGTCGCGGGCTCAGCCTATCTGATCGCCATCCTCGTCATCCACACCCTGACGCCCCGGCTCGAAAAGGTCCCCGAAGAGAAGATTTTGAAGGCGAAGACGGATGCGTAATCTCATCGCGCTAAGCCTGATCCTGTCGCTTGGGGCCTCTGCGGTCGCGGCCGCGCCGGTATGCGAAGGCACCAAAGGTTACAGCGCGACCTTTGACGGCCGGCGCACCTTCGGCTGGTCGCCGGCGCGGCTTGAGAGCTTCCGGACCAAGGACCCGAAGGCCCCCGCTGTGGCCAAGGTCATTAAAGACGCTGACAAGGCCCTGACCGCCGGGCCGTGGAGCGTGACGAACAAGACGCGCACACCGCCGTCAGGGGACAAACACGACTATATGAGTCTGGGGCCCTACTGGTGGCCCGATCCGGCCGTGCCGGGCGGCGAACCCTATGTCCGACGCGACGGGCAGGTCAATCCGGAGCGCGCCACCGACGCCTTCGACCGCACAGCCATCACCCGCATGGCCGATGCGGTGGAGGCGCTGTCGCTCGCCTACTATTTCACCGGCAAGCGCGCCTATGCCGAACGCGCGGCTCTGATCCTGCGCGTGTGGTTCCTCGATCCCGCCACCCGCATGAACCCCAATGTCAACTTCGGTCAGGGCGTACCCGGCCGTACCAGGGGCCGGGCCGAAGGCCTGATCGACATGGAAAATCTGATCGGGGTGGTCGAAGGCGTCGGGCTTCTGGCCCCGTCAGGGGCTTTGACGGCCAAGGACACGGCGGGCCTGCAACAGTGGTTTTCGGACATGGCCGACTGGTTCGTCACCGATCCACTGGGCAAGGAAGAAGCCGCGGCGCTGAATAACCACGCCGTCCATTATGATCATGAGCTGATCACCTTTGCCCTGTTTGCCGGGCGCGCCGACCTCGCGCGGCAGGTGGCAGAAGGCTTCACGAAGCGCATCGACGCGCAGATCGCCGCCGACGGCCGCCAGCCGAAGGAGCTGGAACGCACGCGCTCTCAGCACTACAGCTACACCAACCTGTCGGCCATGCTCGATATCGCTGCCCTGTCGCGCTGCGTCGGGGTCGATCTATGGGCGCACAAGGGACCGCAAGGGCAATCCCTGCGCACCGCCGTCGATTTCCACGCGGCTTTCGCGGGCGACGGCAAGCCGTGGGCGTGGAAGGAAATCTCGCCCGAACCGGAAATGGTCTATCAGATGCTGCTCAAGGCCGCCGCCGCGACGGAGGATGCAACACTGGCAGCCAAGGCCCAGACCTACGCTGCCGAACACAGCTCAGAGCGTTTTGTGCTCAGAGATGGCCCGGCGTTTTAGAGCGCATTCCGAAAAGTGTGCAACGGTTTTCGGAATCAAATGCGCGACAAAACAAAGCATTAGAGCGGGATTTCGATTCAACCTGAACGAAATCCGCTCTAGGACGCTGAGTCTTCCAAACCGCCGGGCACTTCGTTTTCAGCCGAACCGTCCTTTTCGCGGACAAAACGCACCAGCAGACGGCACCCACTCAGTCCACGCTCAGACGCCCTGAAGGTCGATTGCGTGAGCATACGCGAAGCCGCCTGCCCAAATTCCGGCAGAGGGTGGCTCCAGCTTGATTTCAGCCGCACCTGCCCCCACGGCGCAACGTCGAAACTCAACATGGCAACGCCTTCGATCCCGAGACGTGCCGCCTGAGCTGGATAATATTCCGGACGGTAAGTAAAGGTCATCGCTTTGCTGCGCGCCTCCGCCGGACAGGTCTTTTGCTCGTCAGAGTCGCCGTCCGATCCGGACTTTGTGTTGTTGAGTGTCATAAGCTCGCCTATGCCCGGTTCCACAGGCAGATCGGCGGCGGGAATAGCGAAGCTGGTCAGGCACTGTGCCACCGCCTCACCGGGATAGAAGGCGCGCTGGCCAAGGGCCTTTTCAATCGCGTCAAGATTCGTCGTCTCGCCCGAAGCACGCAGACGGGGGCCGGTTTTGACCTTGCCATTAGCCAGAATATCATATCCCGCGACCAGCCATTGCGGACGGCCCGGCGTGCGGCTCAGACGGCTGGCCTCCGGATAGGCTTTCAGGCGGATGCGACGGTCGGCGGCTTTGCAATCCTCCGTACGCGGATCAGGCAGCTTTAGACCGCTGGCATAGTTGCGCAAATGCCTGGCCTCATAGGTCAGGGCGCTGGCCATCTCCGGTGAAAAGTCCGTCTTTACGTCCCACGTCATCTTACAGCCGGTGAGCGGCTTTGCCTGCGGCCCCAGGTTCCAGCCCGCTGCCCAGGCCGGCAGGAATACGTTTCTGGTCACCCCAAAATCCCCGCCCGCCGGACGGATATTGGTCATCCGGCCATTCGTCAGCACGTCGAAGGCCAGAGAGTAACCCTTGCGCGAGGCCGGGTCCGAACTATTGAACGTGATGGCCTCACTGTTCTTTATGGCTTGTATTTGCGCCATCAAACCGGCTGGAAAGATGAAGGCCGCAGGCCAATTCAGCGTGCCATTGGCGCAGGTTACCCCGTCACGGGCCTCAAGCGTAAAGACCTGCGTCTTAGTTACCGGCGCAGGCTGATAGGTGATCTGCGCCTGCGCGGACACGCCCGCGGCCAAAAACGCCAGCGCCGTAATGGCAGCCACAGTGTGTTTCATGAAATCCCCCTGCCTGTGTTCGGCTTTGCGCCCGTCACTCAATTGATACGGCAAATAGGCCTGCACGCAAAGTGAAATTGTAATGACGTACCGCAAAAGGCAGTTGTATTCAAAATTCAAAACCGCAGCTTATGAGCGACTTGGGACTGGGCTGTTAACTCGCGCCGAAAATAAAGAGCCGCGTAAATGGCTGTCTTCTAGACCCGCGACCAGGCCCAGATCGGGATCTGGGGAGCATCCGCACGCACACCGCCAAGAAGGATTTTTCCCCAAGTCGAACGCTATCGCGCCACAAGGTCGAGCCACGCGGCAAAGTCTCTTCCGCTCGAAAATGTATGTCAGTCTGGTACACGCGTCATAATTGCGTCCGCTCTCACGGGGACTACCCTACCACATCAGTCCAAAGTTTAGGCGGACCTCACCTGGCCCGAAAGTCGTGCGAAGATATCATTTCAAATAACGCGGTCATTCAAAAAGAATACTGTCGCTTAAAATCTTTGCTCTCATTTGATCCAGAAGGAGGAGTTTGCAGATATCACTTGCGGATAAAGCATCTGGACCGCCAAGACTTTTAAAACGGTTGCTAATAACGTGCGTTTTTGAGTTGCGCAGCTTGACGGAAAGCCCCAAAAAAGGCTCATAAGATACTTTTCCAAAGGACGTTACGGAGCTTCCCATGACTGGCCTTCCCTTCGCCCGCCGTCGCACCGGTGCGTTACTCGCCTTTGCGGCAAGTCTGGCTGTTGCCGCTGCCATTACGCCTGTGATGGCCGCGCCGGTACCTATAGAATCCTTCGCGAAGTTCGAGGCGATTAACAATGTTACCATTTCGCCCGACGGAAAGCACGTCGCGGCGATCGTGTCAGCGCCGAATCAGAAGTGGCCAGTCATTTCGGTATGGGATGCATCTGATCTGGCCAAGCCGCCAGTGTGGATCCCATCAGCAACCAATCGCATCACCGGTGTCGGCTTTTTCGGCAATGACAAGATTCTGTTCCGCGCCGAACAGGAGATCACACGCGGGGATGGCCGTCTGAGCTTTACCGTCAAAACCTACATGGCCGATATCGACGGTAAGAACATCATCGAGCCGTTCAAGACAGGCGGTCGCAGCGAGGCCAATACGGTCGGTGATGCCGCCTCGGTCTGGCTCAGCAACCTCTATGACGAGGACAAGGTGATTATCCGCAAGCCCGGCGAAGGGGCGTGGGAATACTACGAGCTGAGCCGCAAAACAGGGGCTACTCGCCTTGTCGCTAAGGACAGCGAGAAGTGGGAATTTGTCGCAGCTGGCGTCAACCTCACCACGGCTGAGCCTCTGATCCGGCAGGCGGTCGATGTGCGGGAAGGGGGTAAGTTCTACCTCATCACCCAGATCAAGAATCCGGCCACCGGAATGTGGGTCGATCACCCGCAACTGGGCTATGTTCTCGAAGAACGGGTCGATCTGGCCATACTGGGTTACGATACGGATACCAACAAGCTGTTTGTGCGGACCAATCGCGGTCGCGACAAAAGCGCGATCTACAGCTACGACATCACGGCCAAGGCGTTCTCTGAAGAGCCGCTCTTTGCCAATGACAAGTACAATATCATGGCCATCGGCCTGAAGCAGAACTATGCCGAGAAGAAGCTAGACTCCGTGTCTGCGATCTACCTGGGTGGCCCTGCGGAAATCCAGGTATTTCTGGATGAAAAATGGGCCGCCGTGCAAAAGCAGGTCAAGGCGGCCTTTCCAGGCAAGAACGTCACCTTTCGCGTAAACCGCGGCGACGACAAGGCCGTAGTTGCCGTCGATGCCGTCGATTATCCGACCGACTACTATATCTATCAGAACGGTGCCCTGACAAAGATGGGTAACGAGCGGCCCTGGATCGACCCCAAATCCTTGGGGAAAGGCGAGTTTGTCACCTATAAGGCGAGAGACGGGCTGGATATCCCGGCGATTGTCACCTATCCGCCGGAATGGACGCCCGCCAAGGGGCCAGTGCCGCTGGTAGTTCTGCCGCATGGCGGCCCGTGGGCTCGGGATGAAATGAGTTGGGATGGGTCGGGCTGGCCGCAATTCCTGGCGACCCGCGGTATCGCAGTGATTCAGCCCCAGTACCGGGGCTCTGAAGGGTGGGGTGACAAGTTGTGGAAGGCGGGTGACCGCGAGTGGGGTCAGAAGATGTCAGATGACAATGACGACGCTGCCGCCTTTATGGTGACCAAGGGGGTTGCCGATCCCAAGCGAACGGCGATCTTCGGCTACTCCTACGGCGGCTTCGCAGCCATAGCGGCCAGCGTGCGTCCCAACAGCCCGTATCGTTGCGCCATTGCCGGTGCCGGGGTTTCCAGTCTGGAGCGGCTCGGAAGTTTCTGGGGCGGCAACCACATACAGCGTGACGTTCAGGGGCACACGGTTAAGGGCATGGATCCCCTGAAAAATGTCGGCAACGCGAATATCCCTATATTGCTCTATCACGGTGACCGCGACCGTCAGGCCGATACGGATCACTCACGCATGTTCTTCAAGGCGATGAAGGCCGCCGGAAAGGATGTCCAATATGTTGAAATCAAGGACATGTGGCACACTCTGCCGTGGCGTCCGGAGTGGCATACGCAAAGCCTGACCCTGATCGAAAACTACCTTAAGTCCGATAAGTGCGGGTTGCTGTAAATCGGCGCTGAAAAGGGCTTTAGCTTTCCCCCGCCATACTTGGCGGGGTTTTTTTGTGTTCGCACTCGACATGGCGCGCATAGGGGCTCGCCTTAAAGTTTTGTTTTATTGCGGATTTTTAAAAAAAGACTGCGTTAATTTAAGACTGGCTTTTTCAGAAAACGTTTTTTCATTCTTCGAAGTATTAAATAAGTTTAATGTATAACGTTGGTATTTTAATGATTTGTGTCAGTTATCCCAAGTATTTGAGGCAAACTTACCACAGGACCAGGGTTTGTTACGTCGCCAACGATTTTTGCATTGCGTCTCAAATGTGACGAGTTAGTGTCAGACTGTTGTAAATTCGCCTTTCGTAATATGCGCAGGGCATCCCCGTAATACAAATCCCGGAGGCGGCATTGACCAAACCCTCTCACCTGACTCGTAAATGGCTTCTGGCTGGTACGGTTTTAACCGGCGTTCTGTTCGGCGTGGCAGCTGCCAACGCGCAAGACGCTCAGCCAGCAAAGACCGATGAGCCTGCGGCCGACGAAACGACCGAAGTCGTGATCACCGGCTCGCGTATTAAAGGCAAGGAGTATACGTCGGCGTCGCCGGTAACGGTTATCACGGCGGAACGCTCCTCGGCCGCCGGTCTGATCTCGGCGACCGAAATTCTGCAAAGTTCGACCACGGCCGCCTCGTCGGGTCAGATCAACAATACGTTCACAGGTTATATCGTCGGTGGCGGTGATGGTATCAACACCATCTCCCTGCGCGGTCTGGGTGCCCAGCGCTCGCTGGTTCTGATAAACGGTCGTCGCATGCCCCCCGCCGGTGTCGGCGGCACGGTCGGTCCGGTCGATCTCAACACCATCCCTTCCGCCTTCGTTTCGCGCTATGAAATCCTGAAAGACGGGGCCTCCTCGATCTACGGTTCTGATGCCGTTGCGGGCGTGGTCAACGTCATCACCCGCTCGAACTTTGAAGGCCTGACCCTTGAGGCCCAGACGAACCGCACGCAGGACGGCGGTGGCGGCACCGCTAACCTCAGCGCCATCTGGGGCAAGTCATTCGACAAGGGGCACTTGGCCCTTTCGCTCGAAGGCTTCAAGCAGGATGCGCTCACGATCGGTGATCGTGACGCCTTCCTCTGCCCGCAGGATAACTATTACAAGGCTGACGGCTCGCGCGCCGACCTGATCGACCCGACGACAGGCAATATCAAGTGCTATACGCACGGCATCGAAGGCTATGTTGGCGTCTACGCGCCGTTCGACGCCTTTGGTCTGAGCAGCTACTGGGGTAGCCGCAAGATTTCGCCGGGCAGCACGCCTACGGAAGGGGTCACCGGCTGGGCCTTTACCCCCTATGCCGAGCGCAGCTTCAACGATCCGAAGTCGCACGACGCCACGATCATATCGCCGGTGAAGCGTCTGTCCTTCTTCATGCAGGGCGAGTACCGTCCGGACTGGCTGGGCGGAGGCGAACTTTACAGCGAACTTATGTTCACCCTGCGTAATTCCGAGCAGGTGGCTTACGCACAATTCTTCCCCTATGTGCACGAACAGTCCACCATCAATCCGTTCCGTACCGGTACGGTGCCTATCCGCTCCATCATTCCCAGCTTTCCGGTCAATGCGACGCTCGCCCAACTCGGCTATCCCGGCATGGGCGCCAACCCGATCAGCCTTTACCGTCAATCCTCCGAGCAGGAAGTGCGCACCCTGCGTGCACTGAGCGGGGCTCGCGGTGAATGGAACAGCTGGGCGTGGGACGTTTATCTGTCGCACTCTGTCAGCAACGGCACCTATTCCAACGATGCGATCATTCTGGATCGCCTGAACTGGGGTACCGGCACCAACCAGGACACGCTCGAACTGATGCCGGGCAATGCCTGTGGTGCGGGTGCACCGACGGGTTGTATCCCGTTCACAGAACTCTTCTCGAAAGCCGGTCTTGAAGACGGCAACTATTCGAAAGCGGTTCGCGACTGGTACTTCACGCGCGACAACGGCTCCACCAAGTACACGCAGACTATCCTCGAAGGTTCTGTCACGGGCGACCTTATCACGCTTCCGGCTGGTCCGGTCGGCAGCGCCTTCGGTGTCAGCTTCCGTCGTGACAAGATCAACGATCAGCCGGGTGAGCTATCGCTGACAAAGAATATCTGGGGCCGCACCACGGCCGGGGTTACCAAGGGCACGGACACGCTTTCGGAAGTCTATGCCGAATTCGAGGTGCCTCTGGTCAACAATGTCTTCCTCGTGAAGGACCTCAAACTGAACGCATCGGGTCGCTATTCGAACTACGACAGCGTCGGCGACGACACGACCTATAAGCTGGGTCTGAACTGGGCCCTGAACGATGTTCTGCGTCTGCGGGCGACCCATGGCACCTCGTTCCGCGCACCGGCGCTTTACGAACTGTACCTGAAGGACCAGACCGGCTTCCTGCAGCAGGCCTCAGTCGATCCGTGCATCAACTACGGTCGGGTCGGAGAAGACGGCGGCTTCGTGCGTAATGACCGCGTCCGCGCCAACTGCGCCGCAGCCGGACTTCCGGCGGATTTTGCCGGTGGCGGTTCGTCGGCGATCGTGAAGACCGGTGGCGGGCTTGACCTGAAGCCTGAAACCTCGACGGCGACGACCTACGGAATCGTTCTGACGCCACCGGAAACCGGACTCCGCCTAGCGGTCGATTTCTGGAAAATCGAAGTCCGCGATCAGATCTCTTCGACAGGTGCGGGCGTCGTGGGGGCGTGCTACAACGCCGTGGACTTCGCGACCAACAAGTTCTGTACTCTGTTCAGCCGCCGCGCCAGCGACGACGGCATCGACGTCATCGACGCCAGCTATCGCAACATCCCGACGGAAACAACCAAGGGTGTGGACATCGTCGCCAGTTACGAAAAGGACTTCAATTTCGGCAACCTCCTGATTGATCTGCAGGCGACCCACACCGAAGAGTATCTCTCCCAGCTCTTCCCCGGCGACGTAGTCTACGACTATCAAGGCATTGCGGGTCAGCCGGCTTGGGTGGGTAACGTCCAGACCTCGTTCAAGAAGGACGACTGGCGCATGGTGTGGACTCTCAACTACACGGGCGACACCGAAAACCTCGGCCGCTTTGGTGAGGAGGGTAAGACCAGCCCGACATCGATCATCCCCAACGCCACATATCGCACTGACGTCGAGGCCTTCATCACGCATGATCTGAGCGTGCAATATCGTGGCAAGGATTGGTACGCGACCGCGGCGTTTTCGAACCTGACCGACGAAAAGCCCACGGTCATAGGCAACGGCAGCACGATCACCCGTCTCGGTAACTACCCCCTGTCCAGCCAGTATTTCGAAGGCTACCTGGGGCGTCAGTTCTATCTCAAGCTCTCCAAGAGCTTCTGATCCCACCGGGAGTGATAAGAGAGAGCGGCAGTCAACTGCCGCTCTTTTTTTGTCAAAAATGGGCGCAAGAGTGAAATGCGGTGCGCCGGTCCCCTTGAACTCGGCATCCTCCCGGACGAGTCTGAGGGAGGTTGAATAGAGTGTGTGTTGAGTTCCGCCAGAAAATGACCCCTTTAGGATCGAAATTTTCATCTCACCGTGACCATCATTTGAGAGATAAACCCGTTACGCGATAACGGTAGGCTTGGGTCATTCCGCGGCAAACATGCAGACTCAAGCTAAGGCGAAAATGAACACACACGGCTTAACTCCCCGTCTATGTAAAAGACCCACGCCGAGATAGTAGACATCCCGACCGTGAGCCACCCCCTCACGACCTACTCGTTCTTTTTGCCGCCCGGAGTCCCGACATTGCCCTGAGCGCCACCGCCGGCTTGGCCGGGTTCGGTCGGGTTGCCGTTTGAGCGGTCTGGATTAATGACATTGGTGTTGTCGATGACCGGCACCTTGCCATCGATCTTGATCGGCGTGCGAACATTCTCAGGACCTCCAGGATTGACTAGGCCGCCACCAGGGAGGGTCGGGATCGGAGCGGTTCGGTCCATGCCCCCTGTTACACCCGTACCATCATCCGGCGCTGGGTTCGTGACATGGCTGCCGTTGCGCGGATTTTTTAAGTCACTGGCGCTCAAGTCGGACGGCAGCGCCCGGCGCGGGTCGCCTTCGGGGTTCGGCCGGCTGGCTCCGCCACCGGTGAATCTGTAACCACACATGACGTCGCCATCATCGCCGCAAGACGGCTTAGAGCCATACTTTTTGTCCCATTCGGCCTGCATGTCGGCATCGGACTTCGTCAACCAGTCCCAGATGCCGGGATTATCGACATCGGAAATCATCGAGTTGTCGCGCCCGGGGGTACGCGTCCGTTCGGTGACCGAGGTCAAGGCAGGTGCGTTTACGTTGCGAGACCCAGTCAACGTGCTCTGAGCCTCGGTCACCGTGGACTGGGCGTCGGCGCGTTGGGTCGGGCCAGTAACTCCGGGAGTTACGGTCGTCGAGACACCGCCACGTTTTGCGCTGACAGCGGCCTACGCTGCGATGATGGCGTCCAGAACCTTGGCTCCGCTTGTTCCGAGGAGAGGAGTGCCTAGGTCCACGCCGACTTGCTGCATTTCGTTAACATGGTCGTCGACGAAGCGGTCGCTGGTCGCCAGACGCACGCCCAACGACTGGGCTTCCTGAAGGGTGACTACTTTCTTGGCATGGGCAACCTGCGCCATGTTAGCCAATTGTTGGCGCGCCAAGTTGCGGTTGTATCCCGGCGGCAGGGCATGGGCGGCGCCAGCGGCCAGCATGAGGGTAAAGAGGGCGCATGCCGATAGCAGATGGGTTTTACGCATGGGATTATCCTTTGTGTGGAGGAAAAAGACGTCAGGAGGAACTCAAGGCAACACAAGGTCTTCTAGGATTTCGCTTTAATCGTGTGGCACCCCTTGGCCAGGTCAGTCGGGCTTAATCCTTGCTGGGAGGGGTAAACCGGCGTCCGCTTTGCAGCCTGTCGGAAGAGCGCGCGGGTCGTCAGGCCGCATCAGGACGGCACAGGATGAATAACTCTGCGCATCGCGGTAGCGGCTCCGGTCACGGGCCGCCTTGCGCACAAGCACCGCAGGCTTAAGGCCCGCGACGCAGCCAACACGCAATGGGCCCCCGCGGCGACCAGGCCGGCGCTTGGAACAGCTCTGTGGGCGAAGAGAGACATGCGAGAATCCATCGAACCGGGGCCATCAGGGACTGACCAATCATGCTCGATTTTCGCGGATTTGCGGTGTCGCAAGCTGTTGCATCCCGCAGCAAATCGCGGTGGTCAGCTGTTGCAAACCGTTGCTTCGTAGGGGTTGTAACTTGTTGGAGCGGGAAGTGCGGTCTATTTGATCTGGTGGTCCAGCGTCAGTGTGAATGTGAACCGCGCCTAGTTCACCGCGGACCTAAAACCCAAGAGAAACGTCGGCTATGATGAAATGGCAATCAAACTCCACAGCATGGTTGGACGAACGAGAAACATCTACGACCGTCAGGTTTTTAGCTGCGATTTGTGCTTAACTTCTTTGGCAATAAGATCAAAGGTTAATACGGGGTTCACCGCAAGCTAGCAAACCTCGCACCCTGTGGTTCAAACGCAAAAAGTTCATTATACTATTGATATTATTGTCTTTTTGCCCAATATCGGGAGCCAGATTTGAACTGACGACCTTCAGGTTATGAGCCTGACAGCCATGAGGTAGGCTGGACGGACCGACCGGCCGCCAGCGTATGCGGCAATACGCTACCCTTTGCAACCTAACTCACGGCTTATCGTCAAGGTGACTTCCTTTACGTAGCCCTTTAGAGTTTCAAGCCTTCCATCGTCCATATACTGGGCGGCGCTGGAGATAGAGACGGCAGCGACAATCTTGCCCGACAGGTCGCGGATGGGCGCGGAGACGCACCGGATGCGATCTTCGTTCTCATCCATATCGAGCGCATAACCACCTTCGCGGTAGGCTTTCATGATATCGAGCCAGCCTTTGAGGTCGTAGCGATAATTAGGAAATTCGCGCGCTTCGCGGTTATAGACCTCGCGCAGCTTGTCTTCATCAGCGTCGAGCAACAGCGCCTTACCCAATCCCGTCGGGCGCAGATATTGCCGCTCGCCGATCACGCAGCGCACCTCAATGCGGCGGGTGCCGGGGATCTTATCGATATAGTGTACCTGGTGGCCGTCGAGCACCCCCAGATTGACCGTATCGCCCGTATCGGCCGCCAACCTCACCAGATGATCGTGTGACACGCGGGTCAGGGTGATCTGCTGCGACGCCGCATGGCCCAGCTCCAGAAGCCGTGTCCCCAGTGCATAGCCCTCGCGCTGCGTAAACGACAGGAAGCCGTAATCGACCAGCGTCGAGGCCAGACGGTGCACGGTCGATTTGTTGAGCCCCAGAGACCGCGAGATTTTCGGCAGGGTGTTGTCACCCTTGGCCACCCGGCCCAGCACGTCCAGACCACGCATCAGGGTCAGGGCCCCGGCGATTCCCTTTTCCTTTTCGGCGCCCGCTTCGGCCAAGTCTTCGACATCAGCCACCAAAGCCATATTTTCCACTGCTTTTACTCGCGCCAACTCAGGCATCTCCGGCCACCGACAAACATCAGCGTAATCTAAAGGGCATTGCTGTTCCTGTGAAGCGTTTTTGAAACGGCAGCTTCACAAAGCGGGACGCAAAGGGATTGTACGTCGGGTCTGGAGCCGGAACGCAAAATTTTCATTAACTCTCTGAAAATGACAACAAATCCAAGTGTAACAATTCTTTGAAACCCAAAACAAAGACCCCTGAAATTTTTCACGAAAACGGGACCGTTCCGGGAATGGAGCCAAGCCAACCCTATGAATTATATAAATATAATCAGATAATTGTGCTTCAGTTGAGTGGTACGGGGATTACTCAGGCAGGGGACTTACCCACCAAGACGCCTCGGCCATGGGGCGCCACATAAATCGTGCCCCATTCCAGCGGGTCACCCGTTATCGCTCGGAACGCGCCGAATTGATGGGCATCGTCATTGATTCGCGTCCAATTAAGGCCCTCGTCATCTGATCGCCACAAACCTTCGCGGCCCTTTACCTTACCCCACAAATAGGCAGCCGGATAACCACCCTGAGCCTTGGAGGCCCCGAACCCAATGCACCAGGCCGCTTCAACGCCTCTGACGGACGCCATCGAACTACCGGCATCGCGTGAATGCAAAAGGCCATCTGGTAAGGCGACCCAGAGATCGCGCATACGCGTAGGCACCACAGCAAGCTGGGCACTTTGCCAGCTCTCAATTTTTGGCAAGCCCCGAATAATGGGTTTAAATGTGGCCCCGCCGTCAACGCTGATCAGTATGCTTCCGCTAAACCGGTCAAGGACATAATAGACCCCGTCAGCCACCTTATCCGAAATGGGTACGAGCGCCTGGTCCCGCCCTGAAGGCCAGCCCTCGCTCTCTTTCCAGCTCTGCCCCCTGTCGTAAGAGACATACGCCCCCTCGCGCTCAGGAACCCACAGCAGGGAGGTCGCCTTGGCCGAGATGGCGATTGTGCCGGGGCCTTTCCAGCCTTGACCCTCCGCTGGCCGTCTGTAGGGGGTAGTCGGGAGTGCTGACCAACTCGCGCCACCCTCTTCCGAGAGCATCGCAAAGTGTCCGCCATTGGTCGTTCTCACAACAACATCTGGGGCAAGCCCTGCGTAGTCCACCGACCAGTTCGTCTCGCTTGCGGGCAAGAACAATCCGTTCTTAGGGGTTTTGGTCAGGTCGTCCCAGGCGGCCCCTCCGACATCGCCCATCGCCACCAGAAGCGTGGCCCCCCCCGTCGGAGACGTCATCTGGATTGTTGCGGTCTCTTCGAGGTTTTTGACATTAAAGGCAAAGCGAACAGGTTCTTGACCCAGTTTTGTGAGGTTCTCGCTCATCCAGAGGCCATATCCCGTCCCGTAGATGAGTTCGTCGGGCTTGAATGGATTGATCTTAAGATCGCTGATCCAGTGCCCCATCTTGTCCTCGCCTCTCAAATAGTTTGAAAGCCAGGGGTAAGGCGTGGCGTCATGTTTTGATCTTTCGCCCAGCGCGACCCAGGATTGCCCTTCATCATCTGACACGAATATGTCGTCACCTGGCCACCATCGGTTCAATGTGGAGACCACGACCCGACCGTGAGGCCCGACATCTACGCCAGAGAAGCCGAAACGGGCACCACCTTCCGGCTTGACCGGAGAGATATCCCGCCATTTACCGCTCTTGACGTCGCGTCTCCAGACGCTTCCCCCGGTCGCAAAGCTGGGGTTGATCGTTTGAGAGGGAGTGTCTGCCCGCGCGAAGGTGACGTAGAGCGTCCCATCGGCAGCAAAGGCGGCGTGCTGAGGCACCTGGTTCGGTGTCGCCTCTACACGTTGCCAAGTTGCGCCGGCATCCGGGCTGACATAGAGGCCCGACTGGGCATCCCCGACACCCACATAGAGAACGCCTGAAGAGGGATCAACCAGGACGAGGCTCAGGTGCGAACCCGGTCCGGCAACCTTGGCAAAGGACGCGGCCGCGTCCTTGCTCTGCCAAAGTCCGTCCTGGTTTGATCCATACCACAACACATCGCTGTTTTTCGGGTCAACGACCAGCCGATCCCCGGTTCCTCTTCCGTCTGCGTTCCCGCCGACACGGATGGGCAACTCGGTCTTTCGCCAGGTGCGCCCGCGGTCTGATGAGGCCATAATTGCCCCCTTGCGTGCCCACTCCGCCAGGTAAAGCCCACAGGCAGCATAGACCTTGTCCGGATTAGAGGGGTCGAGGGCCATACTCAGAACGCCCATGAGGTCGGCGTCTTCGCGCCCCAGATGGTCAAGTAACGGAACCCAGCTCTTATCGGCAAACTCAAAGCGGTACATTCCGCCTATGTCTGTACGGGCATAGAGGATGTCCGGGACCTTTGGGTGATATAAAAAGCCATCGACATAACCTCCGCCACCGAACGGAACCGTCGACCAACTGTAGGTACGGCTGTCTGCAGCGCAAACCGGTCCGGAGCTTAGGAGCAGCGCTCCAGAAGCAAGCATAACCTCACGACGATTCAATGCGGACTCCCCTAAGATCATAACAGCGATCTGCTTTTTGCGATTTTTTTCAACTCGATCTTAGGGGTGGACAGCGAGTTTGCAAGGCGCACAGATCATTTTGCTTTGGATTTTCATAGTGCTTCTATTTTTGCCCCCCTCTGCAGGGCTGGCTGAAGCCGCATTCATCCGCTTCAGTAGAGAGGACCTCTTCGTACAGCTAGCCCGGATCATTCATCGTAACGTTGTTCGGGTTTTCAGTTAGGTCGGCTTTTTCGCGGACGCGATTGTTGGCGTCGTGTTTTCCGCCACGCGCTGGGTTTGATTTTTCTCCGATGGGGTTGATGGTGATGGCGGCGGTTTCGGGGGCATAGCCCCGTCGTTCATGCGGGCGCGGGTTTGAGGGACGCCATTAAATGGCGCAAGAGCGAAGCCTCCGGGCAAGCCGCGGCGAAGGCAATCCTTACGCGATGGGCGGTCTCTTTGATCCGTGCCCCGATCTTCAGAAGGCGCAAGCGGATGGTATTGAACTCAGCGGTCGCCAGCTTATGGGCCCTGGGGATCTGATCGCGGACAGCCAGCATCAGCCAATAGGCGGCGGTGTGAAGGATCAGGCGCATCTGGTTGGCCAGAGGACAGCGGCAAGAGGTGCGATCGCTTTTAAGCTGGGTCTTGTGGAGCTTGATCAGATTTTCAGCATGGCCTCTGGCGCAATAGAGTTTGGCGTAGAGGGTTTCCGGATCGGGATCGGTCAGGGATGTCACGACGAAGCGACTGTCGAGGCCGAGCGGTGTGGCTTCAATGCGGGCGATAACGCGGCGCTCACAGCCCCAGGATTTGGCTCCATGACGGACTTCGGTGTAGCCGCGCACGGCCGCGGCGTCCTGTTCGGCCCGAACGACACGGATGTGGTCAGCAAAGGCTTCGGCCTTAGCATGCAAAGGCTTTGAGCCGGCGAGCCCGAAGATATAGTCAACGCCCTTGCGCTCAGCCCAGGCCATGACTTCGGGTCGGGCATAGTGGCCGTCACCGCGCAGGGTAATGTGGGTTGTGGGCCAGTGTTTGCGGATCTGGCGCACCATCCTGCGGACCCAGCCGCGCACCTCCTTGCCTGACGGTGTTTTGCCTGGCCGCAGGATAACGACAACCGGTCGGCCCGTGGCCACGTCGTAGACGTGGATGGGCTTAAAGACGTATTCCCCTTCATGAGCATTGAAGAGCGACAACTGTTGTCGGCCGTAAACCACGTCGACCGTGTCATCGATATCGAGGGTTATGGCCATTGGAACAGCCGACCCGAAACTGGCGCAGTACTGGTCGATAAGACCGTAGGTCAGCCTGATCGAGCTACGCAGGTCCGGCGCATTCTCAAGGCGCGACAGGGTCGGTTGTGAGCACAGGTCCTTGCCGCCTTCAGGCAGTCGTCCACATGCCAGCTTGAAGGCCGGATCGGTGCGCAGGAAAGCCAGATCGTTGCCATCCTCATAACCGCAGGCGATGGCGAAGATGCGGGCCTTCAGGATCGAAGCCACCGAGTGCGTCACCAGGAACGGATTGCGTCGATCCGGTATCAGCCGCCAAAGCCGATCAATGATCCCGATCCGGCGTTCCACGGCAGACAACAGCATCACGCCGCCGTCCGAACTGATGCGTCCGCCATCAAAGGCGGCCGTGATTTTCTTGCGGGAAACGCTTGGCAAATCGAATGGAAGATCGGTATCCTGGTCCATGGCGGGTGTGGCTCCGCGTGTCTTGGGTTTAGGTCAGGTGTGGTAACCAGAATCTATTCCAAAACAACGCTTTACGCTACACCCGCTGCACCTTTTTGCGCCCGCTGTGAATAATCCAGGCTAGGGTTTGTGGGGATTCATTTTGAGTTTATGACGGCGGCTGCGAGATAGATCATGGCCTTGAAGCTGTTATCGGTTTTGTCTGCTCTCATGGCGATGCGTTTGAACTCTTTGAGTTTGCAAAAGAAGTTCTCAACCAAGTGTCGCCATTTGTAGATTTCTTTGTCGATGTCCAAAGGCTTTGAACGCCGTGGATGTTGGGAAATGACGATCTTCGCCCCGCGTTCATTGAGATTATCGACGATCGAGTTGCTGTCAAAAGCCTTGTCGGCCAACAAGGCTCCGAAGCTGATGCCTGTCAGAAGCGGTTCAACGCCCACCGTATCGAACCGATGCCCCGGCAACAGTTCAAAGCGCACGAGATTGCCAAAGGCATCTGTCAAGGCGAGGATTTTAGTGGTCATGCCGCCCTTTGAGCGGCCTATGGCCTGGCTCTGAGTCCCCCTTTAGCGCCCTGGCCATGACGGTGGACCTTGACTATCGTGGCGTCGACCATCGCGTATTCCATATCTGGATCATCCGAGCAGGCATCAAATATCCGTTTAAAAACATCGGCTTTGCGCCAGTCACTGAAGCGGCGAAACGCTGTGCTCCAGTTGCCGTAATGCGCCGGAAGGTCGCGCCAAGGACTGCCGGTACGAGCAATCCAAAGCACGGCCTCCATAAAGCGCCGGTTATCTCCGCCGCTGCGTCCGGGGTCAGTGCGCTTCCCCAAACAGTGCGGTTCGATCTTGGCCCATTGGGCATCTGTCAGAATATTGCGGTCCATTAACAGTATGAATCACAATTCGATCCATCTGTGAATCCCCACAAACCCTAGAGCGATGTGCGGAAACGGAGTTCGGCGAAGCCAAAAGTGTGAGCGGTTTTCCGCAAAAACATCGCGACAAAACATAAACTTAGAGTGAAATGACGATTCCACTCAAAATCATTTCGCTCTAAGTTTTGGCAGCGTGCCCTTTTAACAGCAACTCGATCATCGATACTCTCAATGAACGCGGAGCGAAGATCGTCATCTCCCAACATCCACGGCGTTCAAAGCCTTTGGAGATCGACAAAGAAATCTACAAATGGCAACACTTCGTCGCGGACTTCTACTGTAAACTCAAAGAGTTCAAACGCATCGCCATGTGAGCAGACAAAACCGACAACAGCTTCAAGGCTATGATCTATCTCGCAGCCACCGTACCAAACTCAAAATGATTCCCATAAGCGGTAGGGGCCTCAAGACAATTTTATATAAGAAAGAAATTCTGCTGGCGAAAGCATTTCCACTCTTTGCCTGGGAGCGCAAACCCGCTATCCCTGACCCATTGCCTCTGAACAGATAAGGAAACCCTATGAAACTTTTGCGTTTTGGTGAGCCCGGTCAGGAAAAGCCCGGCCTACTGGATAGCGAAGGCCGTATCCGCGACCTGAGCGGCGTTGTCGCCGACATCACCGGTGCCACCTTGTCAGATGAGGCGTTGGCCAAGCTGAAGGCCATCGATCCGGCCTCCCTGCCGCTGGTCGCCGAAGGCGTGCGCTATGGCCCTTGCGTAGCGGGTGTGGGTAAATTCCTGTGCATCGGCCTTAACTATGCCGACCACGCCGCCGAATCGAACCTGCCCATCCCGGAAGAGCCGGTCCTGTTTTCCAAGACGACCTCGTGCATTATCGGGCCCAATGATGAGGTGAAGAAACCGCGCGGTTCGACCAAGCTCGACTGGGAAGTCGAACTCGGCATCGTGATCGGCAAGACGGCTTCTTACGCGACCGAAGCCGAGGCCGAAGCCTGCATCGCCGGCTACTGCACCATCAATGACGTCTCTGAGCGCGCCTTTCAACTGGAACGCGGCGGCACCTGGGACAAGGGCAAGGGCTGCGACACCTTCGGCCCCATCGGCCCGTGGCTGGTGACGCGCGACGAGGTGGCCGACCCGACCAATCTCAAAATGTGGCTGAGCGTCAACGGCAAGACCTATCAGGACGGTTCGACCGCCACCATGATCTTCAAGCCAGCCTTTATCGTTTCTTATGTGTCTCAGTTCATGAGCCTGCATCCGGGCGATGTCATTTCGACCGGTACGCCGCCGGGCGTCGGTCTGGGGCAAAAGCCGCCGGTCTATCTGGAGGTTGGTGACGTGATGGAGCTGGGCATCGAAGGCCTCGGCACCCAAAAGCAGACGGTCATTGCGGCCTGAGTCTAAGCCAATATTTAACGAAGAAGCGTCGGTCCGCTTTAGCGGATCGGCGCTTTTGTTTTTCGCGTAAAAGTTTACAATACCGCCGGGTCACCACACCGCCCCAGTGTTGCGTATTTAACAACGCTTTATTCCAAAAGTTCCGGCTTCTGTAACGACGGCGATCGCGTTATCTCTTCATGCGTCGAATGTAAGCGTCCCGCACAGAACCGAACTCTCTCAAATTTCAGATCTTTTTTGAAAATGGCCTCTTGCCGTGACCGGCGGAGCCTTACCCGAACGGAGCTACACCATGACCAACTTTGTCACCGCCGCCGATGGTACCCAGATCTTCTTCAAGGATTGGGGCCCCAAGTCCGCCCAACCCGTCGTCTTCCACCATGGCTGGCCCCTGTCGTCTGATGACTGGGATACGCAGATGCTCTACTTCCTTGCCAAGGGCTACCGCGTGGTGGCCCATGACCGCCGCGGCCACGGTCGCTCCGAACAGGTCAGCGAAGGGCACAATATCGACACCTATGCCGCCGATGCCCACGCGGTAGCTGAGTATCTTGACCTCAAAAACGCCATCCACATCGGTCACTCGACCGGCGGCGGCGAAGTCGCCCGCTATGTGGCGCGCTACGGCGGCAATGGCCGCGTCGCCAAAGCCATTCTGGTCAGCGCCATTACACCGATCATGCTGAAGACCGAAGCCTTCCCCGGCGGCCTGCCGATTGAGGTGTTTGACGGTCTGCGCGCCCAGACAGCCGCCAGCCGCACGCAGTTTTTCAAAGAGCTGCCCATCCCCTTCTATGGCTTCAACCGTGACGGCGTCGCCCCGATTGATGCCGTGATCGACAACTGGTGGCGTCAGGGCATGATGGGCTCGGCCAAGGCCCATTACGAAGGCATCAAGGCCTTTTCGGAAACCGACCTCAGCGAAGACCTGAAGGCCATCGACGCGCCCGTGCTGATCCTGCACGGCGACGACGACCAGATCGTCCCGGTCAAGGCCTCGGCGCTCGAAGCCATCAAGCTGGTGAAGAACGGCACGCTGAAAATCTATCCCGGCCTGTCGCACGGTATGCTGACCATCAATGCCGACCTGCTGAATGCCGATATGCTGGCCTTTATCGAAGCGTAAGCGGCCTGAAAGCACTAACCTAGACTGCATTCTAGGTTAGTGCTATACAGAGTCATGCCGACGGTGCTCACCCTGCGGAACATCCGCATTGCCATCTAACCGAATGATCACCCGGCGCCTCGTGTCCATGCCCTGAAAGGCAATGAGGCGGAGGCGCGGTTTCGGCTAAATTGCCCGCAAGGTCCTGTGGAACTTTGGGACCACGAAGGATTCAAGCTGAGCGAACTGAACGAGATCGGCGGCCTGGTTGCCCATAATCTCGAAGCGATCTGTGTGAAGTGGAGTGAAATTCATGGCTGAGTTTAAACCGGTCACGGTGCGACAATTCGAACAGACCCGGCGCAAACCGCAAACCACGTTTCGCGCCGAAAGTGCGCGTTACGATGCCCAAAGCGCCCAGCTTGTCGTGCAACTGACCAACGGGGCCTCAGTCGGCTTTCCGCTCAGGGCCATTGCAGGACTTGAGGACGCCACGCCACAGGACCTGACCGCCATTGAGGTGCAAGGACGCGGGTATGGCCTGCACATTCCCTCGCTTGATGCCGATATTTCGGTGTCACGGCTATTTCTAGATGTACTGGGCTCTCACACCATGAGCCGAGCCGAACGCCGCGCCACGGCCAGCCGGGCCAACGGTGCCAAGGGCGGCCGACCCAAGGCGAACATTTCATCTTTGTAGAGCGTTTCGGCCTGAATCCAACCAGATATTCATATTCGCATAACGCGGCATGTCCTCAAGGATATGCCGCGTCAGGCGTTCATAGTGCGCGATAAAGCGCCTCAGCGCCGCCGCGTCCATCAGGCCGGAAGTGTCGCGGCCTTCGGCCTGTAATCTTTGGCGGAGGGCGTCTTCCTGCTGAGTGCGCCAGTCTTGCACCACCTCGAAACCGGGCGCGGCCAGCAGGATCAATCGGTCTATCCTCGCAAAGAGGTCGGCATAGGGTCCGCCCAACTGTTGATTCACATAGGCCCGCCACACCCCATCCGGGTCTTCGTCACGCTCCAGCGCGTTGACCGGCGTGTGTAAGGCGCTTTCGCTTTGAGGGCGCGCGCCGACGCACCAGCCTTCGAACAAAATAACATCCGGCGCGGCGATATACGGCCAGTCGTGACGCGGCACAGGATGATCGGTCGCCTTGTCAAAGCGTGGCAAGGCGGCCCTGTCCCCGGCTTTCAGCGCCTCAAGCACAGACATCCCCAGAGCCACATCGTGCGTACCCGGCACACCGCGCGTGGCAAACAAGGGATGGACCGAAACGGGCCGCTTGTCTGGCGGCAAATACAGGTCATCCAGCGATAGGACGGCGACGCTCAGGCCCCGCTCGGTAAAGTCTTGGCGCACCGCCTCGGCAATGGTTGATTTTCCACAGCCCTGCGCCCCGCACAGGCCGATCAGCCGCACCCCTTCCCTGCACCAGCCGTCGATAGCGTCCACGACCAGACGGGCCGCCGGGAGATCAGGCAAGGGGGTCAATCAGCGGCTCCCCGGCAAAGAAGCGATCGAGATTATAGGCGGCCCGCAGACCCATCTCATCGCGGGTTTCGCGCGTCGCCGAGCCGAGATGCGGCAAGAGGACGACATTATCGAGCGGCAGCAGGTCCGGATGCACCTGCGGTTCGCGCTCATAGACATCCAGCCCGGCGGCCCAGATCGTCCCGGCCTTCAGCGCTGCCGCCAGGTCGGCCTCATGCACGACCGAACCGCGCGCCGTGTTGATCAGAATGGCCGAGGGCTTCATCAGGCCCAGCAAGCGCGCATCGACCAGATGCCGCGTCGCCTCACCGCCCGGCGTATGCAACGACAGCACATCGGCTTCGGCGGACAAAGCCTCAAGCGAGTTCACATAACGCGCCCCAAGCCGTGCCTCGATCTCTGGCGCGACGCGCTGGCGGCTGTGATAGGCAATCTGCATCCCCAACGCTGTTTTCGCCTTACAGGCCGTCGCCTGACCGATCCGCCCAAAACCGACAAGGCCCAGCGTCTTGCCCTTTAAGCCCTGCCCCAAAAACTGCGTCGGCTTCCAGCCGTTCCAGCGCCCGTCACGCAAACCGCGTTCGGCCTCTGACGCCCGCCGACTGGTCATCAGCATCAGCAACAGAGCGATCTCGGCCGTCGCTTCGGTCAGCACATCGGGCGTGTTGGAGACGCGGATTCCCGCCGCCTTCGCCGCGTCAAGGTCGATATGTTCAAACCCCGCGCCGAAATTAGCGATCATGCGCACCCGCGTGCTAGGCCGCAAAATCTCTTTGGTGAGTTTATCCGTCACGGTCGGGCACAGGGCGTCGTAATCGTTCATGGCGGCGATCAGTTGCGCCTGCGTCAAAGGCACACCCGTCTCATTGACCGTCACCTCATAACGGTCTTTCAGATAGGCGAAGGCCCCATCGGGCCATGAACGGGTCAGCAGAATGCGAGGACGGGGCATGAGGACTCCTTGGCGGGAGTCCCTCTTGTCCCCCTCCCCTGCCCTGAAATCAATCGGGAAAACCGCTCAGGACGGTTTTGCCGATGCTGGAACCCGTCTCTATCTGTTCGTGTACGCGGATCAGGTTGGCCGCCGTGATCGGTCCGGCATCCTGCGTCATTGTGGTGCGAATCTCACCGCGATCGACCAGAGCCGACACGGCGGCCAGCAACTGGTGCTGTTCGATCATGTCCGGCGTCTGAAAGGCGGCGCGCGTGAACATAAATTCCCAGCTCAGCGTCACGCTTTTGCGCTTGAACGGTACGATATCGAAGTGCTCCGGATCGTCGATCAGCACAATGTGGCCTTGCGGTTTGATGAGGGTTTTGAGGGCCTCATAATGCCGGTCGCTGGCGGTCAGACTGGCAATAAAATCAACCTCGGTGAGTCCTATGCGCCGCAGCTCGTCGGCCAACGGGAGTCCATGATTGATAACCGCATTAGCCCCCATATTTTCAACCCATTGGACCGTTTCAGGGCGTGACGCGGTGGCGATCACAGTTAGATTTGTCAGGCGTCGCGCCAACTGAATCAATATTGATCCAACGCCCCCGGCGCCACCGATGACCAGCAGGGTTTGCGGGGCCGCCGAGGCGTCGCCTGACACCTTCAAACGCTCAAACAAAATCTCCCAGGCCGTGATGGTCGTCAGCGGAAGGGCGGCCGCTTCGGCAGAGCTCAGGGTCTGCGGTTTGGGGCCGACAAGACGCTCATCGACGGCGTGAAACTGGGCGTTTGTGCCCGGCCGTGTGATGTCGCCGGCGTAAAAGACCGCATCGCCGGGACGGAACAGGGTCACTTCCGAACCCTCCGACTCTACGATCCCCGCCGCATCGAATCCCAGCACGCGCGGCTGATCGTCCGACGGGGTGGCGAAGCGCCTCAACTTGGTGTCGGCGGGGTTAACCGACACCGCTTCGACCCTAACGATCAGATCGCGCGGCCCGGCAATGGGTCTGGGCAGGTCCAGATCACCCAGCACGCTGGCGGGTCCGGTTTCACGATAGCCTATGGCCTTCATCACAGCCTCCTTATTCGGCAAAGGGACGATGACCGCTATCTAATCCATTCACAAAGATACAGAATGGCCAATTCTGTATAATTTTCATTCATAATTGAATGAATCATATATGCGAGGGCACGCTCTCCGTCACATGGTCGATCAGGGCGCGCAGGCGTGCCATGGGTTTGAGATCGGCATGATAGCCGACAAACACCTCGCGACCGGGGGCATCTTCGCCCAGATCGACCGGCACCAGTCCCAAAGGGCGCGCTATCAATGTGGGCAGCACCGCCAGACCGCGCCCGGCGGCGGCGGCCATGGCCTGAAGATCGCGGCTATTGGAGCGAAAGACCGGTCGCGCCTGTGGCAAAAGCCGTTGTAACCAAACGACATCGCTGAGATGGCCCAGCGCTTCGTCCATCAGAATCAACTGATGATTCCCCCCCTCACCCGCTTCCGGCAAGCCATGGCGATTGAGATAGCTGGCCGAGGCATAAAGGCCATAATCGATGCGGGTCAGCTTACGCTGCACGGCATTGCCCTCGGCAAAGCCGCCAAAACGGAACACCAGATCGGCCTCCCTGCGGTCGAGATCAAGCGCGCGCGTATCCACCACGGCCTCGATCACCACCTGCGGGTGGGCAGCCATGAAACCTTCAAACACCGGCATCAAAACGTGATTGAAAAACCACTCGGAAGACGACACGCGGATCACGCCCGACAGGGCCTGCTGCGCGCCACTGAGACGCCGCGACAGTGCCAGCACCTCGTCCTCCATAGCGCGGGCGTGCTCGGCCACCGCCAGCCCCAGCCCCGTCGCCACCAGACCGCGCGTTGTGCGCTGAAACAGGCGCTCGCCAAAGGCCTCCTCCGCCGCCTCCAGACGCCGCCCCATGGTCGGCTGACTGAGATTCAGCGTCTTACCCGCCGCCGACAGCGTGCCTTCGCGATGGATGGCCAACACCAGCCGCAGATCGTCCCACGACAGGTTTTGCGCCATATCCAGTCGATTTTGAATAGAAGCGGCCACGGATAACCTCAAATCTGAAACAATGAATGGAGGTTAGTGGTATCGGCCGGAAACACAAGCCCGCCCAAAAAGGAAGAGACGGCGCAGCCTGTGGGGGCCTGCCACGCCGTCTCTCTGCAATCACGCCCTACTCACGCAACGCGACTGAAGCCTGTAGAGGGGGTTACGCCGCGCGTACCGTGCTCAGGAACTGATCCATTTCCCGACGCAGGCACTCGGCCTGTTGCGCCAGTTCACCCGAAGAACTCAGCACCTGCGCCGCGGCATCGCCCGTCTGACCCGAGGCCTGGGCCACACCAGTGATGTTCAGCGTCACCTCCTGCGTGCCCAGAGAGGCCTGATTGACCGCCTGAATGATCTCCTGCGTGGCGGCGGATTGCTGCTCAACGGCGGCAGAAATCATGGCGTTGGTGTTGTCGATATTCTGGATGGTCGAGGTAATGGTGCGGAAGGCGGTCGCCGCCTTGGACGTGGCCTCCTGAATCTGTCCGATACGAGCGGAGATGTCGGTCGTGGCCTTGGCCGTTTGGCCGGCCAGCGCCTTGACCTCGGAGGCCACGACCGCAAAGCCCTTACCGGCCTCGCCGGCGCGCGCCGACTCGATTGTGGCATTGAGCGCCAGCAGGTTTGTTTGCCCAGCCAGGCCCGCGATCAGATCGACAATACCGTTGATGGAGGCGGCCACTTCGCTCAGCTCGTTGACCACTTCGGCCGCCGAGTCGGCTTGCGCCACCGCCGCCCGCGAGGTCTGGGCCGATGAGGCCACCTGACGGCCGATTTCGCTGACGGATGCGCCCATTTCTTCGGCCGCGGAGGCCACGGAGGTCACATTGGTGCCCGCCTCTTCGGCGGCAGATGATACCGCCACCGACTGCGCCGCGGTTTCCTGAGCCGTGGCGGTCAGTTGCGCCGCCGAGGCCTGCATTTCGGTGGCCGCTGATGATACCATCGAGACGATCTGACCGACCGAGGCTTCGAAATCATCGGCCAGTTTCAGCATGGCGCGGCGGCGCTCTTCTTCGTTGCGGACCCGCATAAGCTCGCTCTCTTCGCGTATCCTTTGCGTTTCTCTTAAGCCGTCACGGAAGATTAGAAGCGTGCGCGCCAGCGCACCGATCTCATTACGCGTTTGAGTATGCGGGATTTCACTATCCAACTTGCCTTCGGAAACCACCTGCATCATGCGTGTGATCTGCGATAGAGGCGCGGTGACGCGCGCCAGTATAAGCCATACACCAGCGCCCGCCAGCCCCAGCGCCGCCAGTTTAGCGGTTATAAGCAGGGTCGTGGCTTCCTGGTTTACCTCTGCGGCGGACTGCCGGCTCTGGGCTGCGCCCTTGCGGTTAATGTCGATCAGGCTGAGCAATTCGTTCGAGAAGGTATCATACCGTGTCTTCATTTCTCCGCGAAACAAATCGGCCGCCTCAACATTACGATTGGCACGCGACAACATGAACAACTGATCATGCAGTTTCAAATATTCGGCAAAATGGCTTTTGAACGATTCGTATGTCTTTCGCTCTTCATCAGAGGAAATCAGCGGCTCGTAGATGGCTTGATTGGCCTGCATCTCCTTAAGAGTAGCGTCAAAGGCCGCCTCGGCCCCGCTCATATCGCTTTCGTTGATCGACATGACGTGCGTGCCCTCCGCGATCCGGAGGTCAGAGGTATTGGTGTTAATAGCATTGACGCGATCAACAGAGGGCAGCCAGTTGTCCCCGAGATTGTTGACGCTCTGATAGGTTTGCCCCAGTTGCACATAGGCTAGGCCACCGATACCGACCATGAGCAGAGTGAGACTGGCCAAAACGCCGATCAGCATGGCCTTCAGTGAAAGCGTGCCTTTCATCTATTCCTCCCTTATGGATCTAACGCTTGTCTTAGCGACGCTTGAGGTTAACAACGCGGCAACCATACACATATCATTGATATTTGATATTCAGGGGAAAGGCTTGCTTAGGGGTTAACGCGCAAAACTTTTCTGAAAACGTTTAAATTCTTATTTCCCCCATAAAAATCCCTTTTATCCACAGCGCGCCACCGTCCTTTAAGGTTAACAAAATATTTACCGCTTGGCCTCATTGAAGCTTTACGGGTACATTTCCGCGAAATTTCATTCATCGGCCATCGGAGGCGTCAAAATGAACGCAAATCATTGGAATAATGAGGGGTTTCATTCCCACCTCGCCGAAGCCGAGCGAATCACCCAACTGGCGCAGGCTGGTGAGCAGATGGTTGAGCGCTTGCGCCGCACCGCCTTCCTGCCCGGTGCGACCAAGGCGCTGAATGTGCGTCTGGGCATCGCCGAAGCGGCGGAATTGCTGGGCTGTTCCACCAACCGCATCCGCATGGCAGAGCAGGATGGCCGCCTGCCTCCGCCGCCTGAAAGCGATACGGGGCGGCGTCTGGGCTATGACATCCCGGCGCTTCTCAATATGCGTCAGGTGCTGGGGGCCTCGCCGCGACGCTCACCCGAAGACCCGCCCGCCATCATTACGGTACAAAATTTCAAAGGTGGCGTCGGCAAATCGACCGTCACCACCCATCTGGCCCACTATCTGGCCGTTCAGGGCTATCGCGTGCTGGTCGTCGATTGCGACAGTCAGGCGACCACCACCACCCTGTTCGGCTTCAATCCGCACTTTGCCATCCGCCGCGAAGAGACGCTCTACCCCTATCTGTCGATCGAGCCGACCGAGGACAGCCTGCACTATGCGGTCAAATCGACCATCTGGCCCAATGTCGATCTGATCCCCTCCAATCTTCAGATGTTCGACGTTGAATACGAGCTGGCGGCGGCCGGTTCCGGCGGCGGCGGGACGCTGGCTTCGCGCTTTCGCAAGCTGAAACAGGGGCTCAATGAGCTGGCACAGGATTATGATGTGGTGCTGCTCGATCCACCCCCGGCGCTCGGCACGATTTCGCTGGCCGTCATGCAGGCGGCCAATGCCCTGCTGGTGCCGCTGGCGGCCACCACGCCCGACTTCTGCTCGACCGTGCAGTTCCTGTCGATGATGTCGCAGGTCATCACCCAGCTTCAGGAGGCCGGCATTCAGGTCGAATACGACTTCTGCCGCCTGATCTGTTCCAAGTTCAATTCCAACGACCCCAGCCACGCCATGATCCAGCGCATCATGGAACAATCTTTCGGTCCGGCCCTGCTACCTATCCCCATACTTGAGTCCGCTGAGATCAGTCATGCGGCGCTGCGCATGATGACCGTCTATGAGCTGGAAAAGCCTGTGGGGACACCGAAAACGCACAAACGCTGCCGCAGCAATATCGACGAAGCGATGGGTCAGATAGAAAAACTTATCCGCCTACGTTGGGGACGGGTGGATAATGAGAAGGGCGCGGCACTGGCCGCCGCCTTGTAAGGAGGTCTTATGTCCAAACGTCAGTCCGACTATCTGTCCGCCCTGCTCAACGACGCCCTGTCTGAAAGCACACCCGGACCGGTGGCCCCCACCCGTCCGGCTCCGGTTGTTCCAACCGCCCCTGCCCCGGCCAGTGTCCGCTCAGCCACCACGCTTCTGGCGCGCGAATCCGCCCTCGCCCGCGTCGCCAATGGCGAGGTGAAGCAGGTCACGCAGTTGCTCCTCGACCCGTCGCGTGTGCGCATCTGGACCGGCAATCCGCGGCATCAGGAATCGCTCACCGAAGCCAATTGCCGCGAGCTGATCGACGCCATTCTGGCCGAGGGTGGCCAAAAGGTTCCCGCCATCGTTCGCCGCGTCGATAACGACCCCGCGCACGATTACGAAGTCATCGCGGGCTCGCGTCGCCACTGGGCGATTTCGTGGCTGCGGGCCAACAACTATCCGGACATGATGTTCCTGGCGCAGGTCTATGCGCTGGACGACGAGTCCGCCTTCCGCATCTCTGACATCGAAAACCGGGCGCGCAAAGACGTCTCGGATTTTGAACGCGCCCGCACCTATCTGGCCGCGCTCGATCAGCACTATGGCGGCAAGCAGGTGCGGATGGCCGAACGCCTGCGTCTGTCGAAGGGCTGGCTGTCGAAAATGCTCAGCGTCGGCGCCCTGCCCGACTGGGCCGTCGCGGCCTTCGCCAGCCCCGCTGATATCCAACTCGCCACCTGCTACCCGCTGGCCCAACGCATTCAGTCGCTGGAAGCCGCCAATGACACCGAGCTTCTGCCGCTGATGAAATACGCCGCCGAAGAGCTGGCGAAATTGCAGGCCAGCTTCCGGGGTGGCCCCAGCCTTCCCGCCGCCGAGGTGGTGCGTCAGTTGATGAGCGTCGATGCGCCGGCCGCTGCCGAAGACCGTAGCCTGCTCACCCTCCCCGCCCCGTCCGGTCGCCCGGCCCTCAGCGTCATGTCGTCCAACCGCAACGGTGTGTCGCTGCGCCTGCACGCCGGGTCTGGCGCCTCGGCGCGCGAACTGACCGAGCTGTTTCGTAAAGCCCTTGAGGCGCTGGACAAGCAGGGCAAGGGGCTGCGGTAAAAAGTTTCTTCGAGGAAACTTTCTCGTTTTGGGGTTTGGGGCCTGTGGCCTCAGGTCCTTTTTCTTAAGGGTTGCGCCTAAGATTGTGGGGCCTGGCGCTCAAGCAGCGAAGCGGTAGCGCACAAAAGAGCCCCCACACCCCATAACGACTGGAGAGAATCGGCGTATGAAAAAGTTTCCTCAAAGAAACTCTCCGGGGTCCGGGCCTTGCGCTCAAGCAGCGAAGCGGTAGCGCACTAAGAAAACCCCGGAGTCTCACCTATCCTTCCTCATCAAAAATGCAGACATGGCTGACAGGATCATGGCCGAAGACAAGTCCGAACAGATTGATCTCTTCCTGCCCTATCTGGCCGATCTGAGCCTGCGCGATCAGCGCGAGATGATGGAGCGGCCCTTCTTCAGTCTGGCCAAATCGAAACGCCTCAAGCCCATCGACTACACCTCGCCCGACGGCAAGGTGTGGGTGCACGTCTCGGCCAATCCTGACTACGGCATGGCGACCATCTGGGACGCCGACATCCTGATCTATTGCGCCAGCGTGCTGAACGACCTCAAGCAACGTCGCGTCAACGACATCCCGCGCACGCTGAAGATCATGCCCTATGACCTGTTGCGCTCCATCGGTCGTCCTATTTCGGGCCGCTCCTATGATCTATTGGGACAGGCGCTCGACCGGCTGCAATCGACGACGGTCAAGACCAATATCCGCTCGGACCTGCGCCGCGAAGCCACCTTCTCCTGGCTCGACAACTGGAGCCAGTTGGTCGATGAAAAGACCGACCGCTCACGCGGGCTCAGCCTGTCACTCTCGAGCTGGTTCTATGAGGGCGTGCTGATGAATGGGGGCGTCCTGTCCATCGACCGCGCCTATTTCGACATCACCGGCGGGCGTGAGCGCTGGCTGTACAAGGTCGCACGCAAACACGCCGGCGGGGCAGGGGAGGGCGGTTTCGCCATCGCCCTGCCGACGCTGTTTGAGAAGTCCGGTGCCGAAGGTCAGTACCGCCGCTTCAAGTTCGAAATCGCCGCCATCGTGCGCCGCAACGACCTGCCGGGCTACGACCTCAGCCTGACCGAAGCCGCCACCTCGCGTGAACCGCTGCTGCACATGGTCCGCCGCGATGTCAGCCCCGCACCCGTCGAAGTGATCAAACCGGCGGCCAAACCCAAGCCCGTCAGCGCCAATGACGAACCGCGCGGCTATATCACCGAGGACACGCTGGAGCACCTGCGCAAACACTATCGCGGCTGGGACTTCCACGCCCTGCACGCCGACTTCCGCGCCTGGCTGAGCGAAAGCGCGGACCGCGCGCCCGACCGTTACCAGAGCGCCTTTATTGGCTTCGTGAAGCGCTATCACGAAAAGAACCGCCATCAGTTGCGGGCGTGAGTTTTGTGAAGAGAAGAGGCAGGGGCAGGAAGGACCCCCCCCCCCCAACAAAAAACAA
>NZ_JBKFEE010000066.1:0-561 GCF_046503825.1 Asticcacaulis sp. W401b | reverse complement strand
TAGGGTTTGTGGGGATTCACAGATGGATCGAATTGTGATTCATACTGTTAATGGACCGCAATATTCTGACAGATGCCCAATGGGCCAAGATCGAACCGCACTGTTTGGGGAAGCGCACTGACCCCGGACGCAGCGGCGGAGATAACCGGCGCTTTATGGAGGCCGTGCTTTGGATTGCTCGTACCGGCAGTCCTTGGCGCGACCTTCCGGCGCATTACGGCAACTGGAGCACAGCGTTTCGCCGCTTCAGTGACTGGCGCAAAGCCGATGTTTTTAAACGGATATTTGATGCCTGCTCGGATGATCCAGATATGGAATACGCGATGGTCGACGCCACGATAGTCAAGGTCCACCGTCATGGCCAGGGCGCTAAAGGGGGACTCAGAGCCAGGCCATAGGCCGCTCAAAGGGCGGCATGACCACTAAAATCCTCGCCTTGACAGATGCCTTTGGCAATCTCGTGCGCTTTGAACTGTTGCCGGGGCATCGGTTCGATACGGTGGGCGTTGAACCGCTTCTGACAGGCATCAGCTTCGGAGCCTTGTTGGCCGACAAGGCTTT
>NZ_JBKFEE010000065.1:0-566 GCF_046503825.1 Asticcacaulis sp. W401b | reverse complement strand
GTAAGCGCTCATTTCGCTGCACGTAGCGATTTCCGAGATTGTAGACCGCTGTTGAGCTGGGCTTAGGGTTTGGAGGGTTTGGCGAAGTTGAAGGGCAAGAGGTCTTGGAGGTCTGCGTCCTTGTCGCGCTTTGGCATCTCAGTGAAGACATGGCGGAGGTACGCGAGGGGCTCAACGCCGCAGGCGCGGCAAGTGAGCATGAGGCTGTAAACGATAGCGCTGGCCTTTGCGCCTTCGACGGTATCGCTAAACAGCCAGCTCTTTCTGCCTGTTGCAAAGACCCTGATATCGCGTTCGAGCAGGTTGTTGTCGATCGGCATCTGACCGTCTTCAACGTAGCGCGTCAGATAGTCCCATTGGTTGAGCGTATAGCTGACAGCATCCCCAAGCTTGCTGTCAGGCGGAACTTTGGGGGCGATGTCATCGAGCCATTGCTTGAGGGCGGTCAGAACGGGAACGCTATGTGTCTGACGGAAGCGACGGATGCATTCGTATTTTGTTTCGCTGTCACCGGGGATTTCGTCGTGTGCCAGGCGTTCGATGCGATAAAGCTGCTCGAAGAACCG
>NZ_JBKFEE010000064.1:0-612 GCF_046503825.1 Asticcacaulis sp. W401b | reverse complement strand
TGAGACCGCAGCTTGTGCTGATATGAGCGCTCATAAGTGCGTACTTACGAGCGCAAAGAGTGGCTCGGCGTTCAAGTTGTCGGCGGCTTCTGTCCACGCTTTCTGTTCTGGCGCTGGGTTTCGCGCCTGCGCGCCTCATAATGATCCCGATTGTCTTCGAGAGCCTCACGGAGGTAGGTGATGCCCTCTGGAGTGAAGAGGGTGATGGGACTGCTGTGGTCTGGCGATGCAGGGTAATTGTCGTATGCGGTGTAGCAGCCATCTTCCGTGAACATGTCGATGGCGATTTCGTAGATGAGCGCCGGCTTCTCGTTCAACTCAGCAGCCACGTATTTCAGCGTAAAGAAGATGGTATCAGTCATCAGGCGGCGTCTCGCTCGCTATCTTTGATAAGCTTCCAGTTCCAGGGCAACAGTTCGTCTAACCGTGTATTGGGGTGTCCGCCTATGCGTGTAAGAACATCAGCGAGCCAGGCCTGAGGATCGATACCGGAGAGCTTGGCGGAGTAGATCAGGCTGTACATCGCCGCGGCTCGCTCACCCCCTCGGTCTGAACCGGCGAACAGCCAGCTCTTTCGACCCAGCGCCACGCCTCGGACGGCACGCTCTGCGG
>NZ_JBKFEE010000063.1:0-709 GCF_046503825.1 Asticcacaulis sp. W401b | reverse complement strand
CACCCACGGCTTCACGCACTTCGCCATGACCACAGCCAAGTTCGTGGGCTTCGACCTTTGCCCTCATCTGGCGGACCTCAAAACCCGGAAACTCTTTCTGCCGCAGGGCTTCAAGGGAAAGGTCCCAGAGGCCCTGCAGCGGATCATCGCATCCGAGCGGATATCGCGACGGGGCGTCGCCAAAGGCTGGGATGGCTTGTTGCGCGTGGCTGTCTCCGTCAAAGAGGGTTGGTATCCGGCGACGGATGCCCTGGAGCAGTACGGCTCCGCCGCCCAGGGCGACCCCATTTACAACGCCGGCGTCGGCATCGGAAAGCTGTTGCGGACCATCTACCTGTGCGACTATTTTGGGAACGCCGCCTTCAGGAACGGGATATTGGATCTGCAAAACCAGGGCGAAGCCGTTCATAGCCTGCAGCGTGCAATCCATAACGGCCGGATCACCGCGAAGTGGGGGCGCACACCGCATCAGATGACAGCCATATCCGGGGCCTTGACGCTGCTGACGAATATCGTAATGGCTTGGAATACGGCTCGAATACAAGCCTTTATGGATGCCAATGCGGACGGCATTCCGGACAACGTCGCATCCAAGGTCGCGCCCATCGGACATGCCCACGTCAACATGCGCGGGACCATGTCATTCCGGATCGGCGAGGCGAAAAAGCGTCTTTTAGGGCTCATAGAGCCTCAAAATCGGCTTCAAAAC
>NZ_JBKFEE010000062.1:0-720 GCF_046503825.1 Asticcacaulis sp. W401b | reverse complement strand
TAGCCGCCCTTATTCACGGCGGCGGCAAAAAGATGCAGCGGGTGTAGCGTAAAGCGTTGTTTTGGAATAGATTCCGGTTACCACACCAAACCCATTCCGAACCACGAGCCCTGCCACACCCGCCATGGACCAGGATACCGATCTTCCATTCGATTTGCCAAGCGTTTCGCGCAAGAAAATCACGGCCGCCTTTGATGGCGGACGCATCAGTTCGGACGGCGGTGTCCTGCTGTTGACTGCCGCGGAACGCCGGATCGGGATCATTGATCGTCTTTGGCGGCTGATACCGGATCGACGCAACCCCTTCCTGGTAACCCATTCCCTTGCCTCGATCCTGAAGGCGCGGGTCTTCGCCATCGCCTGTGGCTATGAAGATGGCAACGATCTGGCTTTCCTGCGCACCGATCCGGCCTTCAAGCTGGCATGCGGGCGACTGCCTGAAGGCGGCAAGGACCTGTGCTCACAACCGACCCTGTCGCGCCTTGAGAATGCGCCGGACCTGCGTAGCTCGATAAAGCTGACCTACGGTCTTATCGACCAGTACTGCGCCAGTTTCGAGTCGGCTGTTCCAATGGCCATAACCCTCGATATCGATGACACGGTCGACGTGGTTCACGGCCGACAACAGTTGTCGCTCTTCAATGCTCATGAAGGGGAATATGTCTTTAAGCCGATCCACGTCTACGATGTGAGCACAGGCCGACCGGTCGTCGTCATCCT
>NZ_JBKFEE010000061.1:0-731 GCF_046503825.1 Asticcacaulis sp. W401b | reverse complement strand
GAAGACGATCCGGTGCCACAAAACGGCGCTTATCGAGGTGTGTCGTGGTGGTGGCGCGAGATCACTATTCCTGCCTCAGCCAAGGACCAGCGCGTTCTGTTGCATATCCGGGGGGCGCGGTTGCGCGCCGAGGTGTTCCTCAATGAAAAGCTGGTTGGGTATTCGATCCTCTCCGAACAGCCGTTCGATTGCGATCTGACGGGTGCCATGGCTCCCGGCGGTACCAACCGTCTGGCCATTCGCATTACCAATCCGGGTGGACGCTACGACTGGCGCGATTCCACCACCATGATGTGGGGTAAGCTTAAGCTGTTTGCTTCGCACGGGTTTGGCGGGCTGGACCGCGGCATGACCCTTAGCGTGCACCCGCTGGACAGCCATATCGAGGACGCATGGGTGCTCAATACGCCTGAGCCCCGTAAAGTCACAGCTCATATGCAGGTGCGGCTGACGGATAAAATCAGCGCGGAGCAACTCGCCAAACGCGCTTCTGTCCGGTTGCAAGGCCCGGACGGAAAGTTGGTTAAAGTCACGAGTGCTTTAAAAAGTGCCAGAATCGAAAACGATGTGGCGACGCTCGTCTATGATCTTCACGCCCCTGATGCGAAGCTGTGGGACCTGGAAAACCGCCACCTCTACCATATGCACTTTGACTGGAAGGGTAAGACCGGCCTGTCATCAAAGACCGTGCGTTTTGGCTTTCGCTGGTTTGCCGTCGAAGGGATCGGCAC
>NZ_JBKFEE010000060.1:0-873 GCF_046503825.1 Asticcacaulis sp. W401b | reverse complement strand
TTTCGCTTTCTGCCACATGCTCGGTTTCGAGTTAGCACCCAGGCTGAAAGGCATCTCGCGCCAGAGGCTCTATCTGCCTGACCTGGCTTACAAGGACACGCTCGGCAGTTTGTCTCCGATTTTGACCCGCGCCATCGACTGGGATCTGATCAGCCAGCAATACGATGAGATTGTCAAATACACTGCCGCACTTCGTCACCGGACGGCCGAGCCCGAAGCCTTGCTGCGCCGATTTACCCGAGCAAATGTGCAGCATCCGACGTACCGCGCACTTGCCGAACTGGGCAAGGCCGTTAAGACGATCTTCCTGTGTCGCTATCTTGCGGAAGAGCCATACCGGCGCGAGATCAATGCCGGCCTCAATGTGGTCGAGAACTGGAATAGCGCCAACGGCTTCATCTACTTCGGGAAGGGTGGCGAGATCAGCTCCAACCGCATGGAAGATCAGGAGCTGTCCGTGTTGGCGCTGCAGCTGTTGCAGAACAGCCTGGTCTATGTGAACACGCTGATGCTGCAGAAGGTGCTCCAGGACCCAGCCTGGTCACGCCGCATGACCGAGGCCGATTGGCGAGGCCTATCGCCATTAATCTACCAGCACGTGAACCCATATGGCCAGTTCGAACTCGATCTGGAGCAGCGCATCGATTTTGACCGGAGGCTTGCCGCATGACCCGTCGTAATCCGGCAATTACCTGTGTCGGGGAACTGCTCGAAGGCTCCAAAAAGCCCGCCGACCGCAGGATTTCAAAAATGGCGCATAATAGAAGTTATGGGAAATATATGACGCAATATCAATATGTTACATCAAATCTAAATCATTGTCACGCAGGACCAAACGGACAATTCAGCGATGTAAACCCGGTGTGCGGTCGG
>NZ_JBKFEE010000006.1:0-280452 GCF_046503825.1 Asticcacaulis sp. W401b | reverse complement strand
GAGAAATTAACCCTTCAGACACACCACTCAACACAAAGACCGGTCCAAAAACTCAGGCCGGTCTTTTGCTTAACCAGACACCCCTCTGGTTATACGTGTCGCGGGATGGAGCAGCCCGGTAGCTCGTCAGGCTCATAACCTGAAGGTCGTCAGTTCAAATCTGGCTCCCGCACCCAAACTTCCAGTAAATACAATGCATTAGAGGCCTCCTTCGGGAGGCCTTTCTGCGTTTGTGGCTCAAATCCACCTAGCACGCGTCTAGCACAAAGTTTGACGAACTGACGCGAAGGTGTCATCGTCTCTCCTGTGACGCGAGTGGAGGGGTAAAGCGCATGGCCAGCCACGAGATTTTGGGCGGTAAGGTTCATCTGTATCGGCGTACTGGTCGCACCTGGCATTGCTCTGCCAGCATCAACGGCGTGCAGCATCGGTCCAGCACCAGGGAGGAGGACATCGTCCCCGCTAAGGAGATTGCCGAGGACTGGTACATAAATCTGCGCGGCATGTCGCGGGCCGGTCTGATCAGGAAGAAAGAGATCAGCTTCGATAAGGTGGCGGATCAGTTCGAGCTGGAATACGAGGTCATAACGGAGGGCCAGAGGAGCCCTCGCTGGGTTGAGGGCCACAAGCACCGTCTGAGGCTGCATCTGCGCCCCTTCTTCGGGAAACTGGGTATCTCAGAGTGTGGAACGGCGTCCACCCCGGGACATCCTCATCCTATTTTAACCGCCTGATTTGCAACAGTAAACTCTGGAATGCCGCGGGTTCCGATCGGCGCCGACCGGGGCCCGGCATTCCAAATATCTCATCGAAATCAGATGATTATTGAAATTGCCGTGGTCCCACTTTTGGCGCCGATCTACACCTTTGATTTTGTTAAGCCGAATGGTTAGCACAAAAAGTGCCAAAAAACCTGACGGCTTTACATGGCGCTGGCGGCGTCCGTCGAAGGTCGCCCCGGGGCGCCACCATCGGTAATTTGGGAAAGGGAGGGAGCGATGTGGCGAACAGTCGCGGGGAAGGGCGCGCGTTTCGTCTTCGATTAGGACAGCATTCTCCCTCGCGTGACGCGTCCTGTTGTCGGTCTCGGCGCCCTTACCGCGCAGCCAGGCCTCGGGGCACTTGGTCGCTGTTACTTCGTTCAACTGCTCCGCCCGAGAGGCAAGCACAGCCACGGTCGACTTAGCGGTCGTGGGCCAGATCCCAGCTCTTCCAGCATCAATATCGTAGGAATCATAGAAGCGGCGTTCCAATTTCATAGCCAAGGTTTCTGTAACCTGACTCGCGCTTTTGGGCCATTCTCGACAACACCGACTCGTTGCGGTCTCGATAATCATAGATGCGAACGTTGGTCTTCCCGGCGTACAGCCGGTGCAGCCGCCCGACATATTGAGCGAGTGTGCCGCGCCACGAAATTGGCATCGTCAAGAAAAGCGTGTCGAGGCGAGGATCGTCGAAACCCTCTCCGAGATAACGGCCGGTGGCCATGATGATGCGCTCTTCAGAAGGTGCTATTTCAGCGAGCTTCGCCGTTATTGCACGATGTTGCCGGATGCCCATGCCGCCGTGCAGCACGATAACATTGCGGGCGAATTTCCCAAGGCGTTCGGCCATCTGAAGCAGATGGTCCTTGCGTTCCGTGATGACGACCGGACTGCGCCCGTTCTCTAATGCCTCCAGGATGTCATTGAATATGAGATCATTTCGTCCCTGGTCGGCCGCAAGCTGTTTGTAGAGCTCCTGGATCGACAGCTTTTCTTCAGGCGCGGCTCGTTCGGCCCTAAATGTCGTATTTCGGAAAGTGACCTGGTGACTGAACGGGCGCAGAGCCGCCTGCGACTTTGCATCTACTCGGTGGCGGATGGGGCCACACTGCATGAATATGATGGGATGGTGGCCGTCCTTTCGAGCGACGGTCGCTGACAGCCCAACGACGTAACGGGCCTTAGCTTCGCGCAATAGCGCTTCGAAGCTTACCGCGGAAAGGTGGTGGCATTCGTCGACGATGACCTGGCCATAGTCAGCAATGTGATCGGCAACGACGCCATTCCTGACCAAGCTCTGCATCACGGCAATGTCGATCCTTCCGGTCGGCTTTTTCTTGCCGCCATGAATGACGCCGATCTGCTCTCCGGGCGCATCGAGGAAGGTTTTCAGCCGGGCGACCCATTGGTCCAGCAACTGGCGTCGATGCACGAGAATGAGCGTGTTTGTCCCGCGCGCAGCTATGAGGCTTGCGGCAACGACTGTCTTGCCGAATGCCGTGGTTGCAGCGAGCACGCCCGTGTCATTGGCCAACAGTGCTTTGGCAGCCCTGGTCTGTTCGTCTGTCAGATTTCCAACAAACGCGGTCGAGATCGGGGCACCGAGGTTTCGCTCATCCCTCACGTCCACCCGGACGCCTACGGTAGCAAGGAGACCGAGAACCTCGTCAAGGCATCCTCGCGGAAGCGCGATGTGCTTTGGGAAGAGTTCGGCGCAGGAAATGATCCGAGGCTTGCCAAAGGTCGGAAGACGCATCGCCTGAGCTGTGTAGAATTCCGGGTTCTGGAATGCGGCGATTCGGATCAGTCGATGGACCAGATTGGAAGGAAGGTCATCTCTTGGGATGAAGACCTGGCTGCCGAGCACGATTGTTATGCTCTGGGGCAGGGGGCCTGTGATGACCTCGCCCTTCAACCGACGCGACGGGAGCATCGTCCACGGTGTTTCTTCATCATCGACAGGGAGACTGACGCCCAGAATGTCTCCGGTTGACGCCGCCGCACCGACGAGTTGGCCCACGTGGGTCTCGTCCATGCGCTCGATTGTAGACAGGTAGGCCCACTGGTCGGCATACGGCCTGAAGGTCTCGTCGATGAAGAGGCTGTTTCCGTTTTCACGTGCCAGGTGCTGAAGTGGCAAAGCGATCAGATTGCCAAAGCCGCCCGTCGGCATCGTATCCTGATTGGGGAAGAGACGGTCGTAGGATTCAAAGCTCAGATCGGGATAGGCCTTCATTGTAGCGGTAATGAGCAGCGAGCCGAGACGTCGCGCCTCAACCGAAGAAATAGGCGCCGAAAAGAATATCCAGGCGTGGGCACCGTTTCCTGACCTCGACCGCTCAACGGCCACCGGAACGCCGAGATCTGTGGCCGTGTGGCGGAAGGCAGCCACGTCGGCTTGCCAGGTCCGTTTGTCGAAATCCACAGCCAGAAACCAGCAGGTTTCATCGGGGAGCATGGGATATACGCCTGCGACAAAGGCGTCCGATTTGCCAGCGGGCTTCCCTGTCAGATGTCGCAATGCTGCCACGTCATCAAAGGCTTTGAAGGCTTGATTAGGACAGTCCCCGCATTTGACACGGGGTTTGTCGCAGATCCCTTTGGCCCATTCATTGTGACAGGCCGGAGAATAGCCTGACTTGCCTGTTTTAGGATTGTCCCACCGTTGAGCGTAAACATCCGTCCGGCCACCAAACAGGCTGCGAAACAGTGCAAGCTTATCGGCTGTTTTAGAGTTCATCGAAACTGCAGGGGCCTGCAGGGTATGTGCTGGCGTGACCGCACGGAGGCGGAGAGTTTCAATTTCTTCGACCAGGTGAGCCCGCGCCGTATCGATCTCGGTCAATGCCTTCTCAAGTTTGGCAAGGCGCTGTTCGAGTTCCTCGGCCGACATGGCTATTAAATCCCGCGGCTTTTGCGCAAGGTCTTTGCCCAGAACACCGATAATGGCAGGGCAAACAATCGGTCACCGAGGCTGAGCGGTTGAGATCCCAGGTAAATAATAATGCCGGTCGTCTTCCAGCTTTTGCCGGGCCCCTCGGACATGAACCACTTCAGGTTTTTAAGGTCCGCCGGCGTGATCGTGGTAGATGCCTTGATCTCAAAGGCGACGAGCTCTCGTCCTGTTTCAAGCAGGATATCCACTTCGCGGCCAGCGTCGCCACGCCAATGCCATGGCCGCCATTCGGAATCCGCGTAAGGAAGGTTCTTGATTAATTCGCTGAAGACCCAAGTTTCCAGGAGGCCGCCCAACGCCGCCGGATGGGCGTCAGCCGCAAAGCTATCGGCGCCCAGGTTGCGTAGGGCGGAGGCAATCCCAGTATCTAGCATATGAATTTTGGGGTGACGGATATCGCGGCGTACCTCCCCAGATGCCCAGGCGGCCAGGCGCTTAACCAGGGATAGCCGTTCAAGGACATCGCAATATTGATCCGCCGTTTGGCGCTGAATACCGACATTTGAGCAAAGCTCTTGCATGTTCAGCTCATTTGCGGTTCGCACGGCTAATTGATCGATCGTGCGTCGCAGGGCGTCTGTTTTGCGGACTTTTAAAATATCGGCGACGTCGCGATCGACGATACTGTCAATATAGGCGCGGTACCGGCGCTGCCGTGCGCGCTCGCCGAGCGGTCGGATTTCAGGGTAACCGCCCTTTGTTAGGAGATCGATCGCCTCAGTGCGCGTGAATTTAGGCAGGTCTGGCAAGCTAGCGAGGTCGGCGGAATGCTGCGCCCAGTCCAAGAGAGCGGTCGGGGCTTCACGGTAGATTTCCGCAGCCGATAACGGGTGTAGCACGAGCGTTTGGACGCGTCCGGCGAGCGAATCCATGACCTCGGCACTCGAAAATATATTCGATGACCCCGTGAGCAGTATTTGGCCCATGCGGCGATGCAGATCGACATGGGCTTTGATTGCCAGGGCGAGGCGTTTTGACCGTTGCGCCTCATCGATGATCAGGGGAGTGGCGCCTTCGGCAATCAGGGCTTCGAGTTGGCCGTGCGGATCAATCTCGAATGCGGTAAGGGTCGCTTCGTGATCTAGCGTCACGAAGCGGCCACGCCCATAGAGTTCGCGCACGAGTGTGGTCTTGCCGGCCTGACGGGGGCCAATGACGTTGACGACGCGGGCCGATTGCAAAGCCTCTGTTAGTATCGACGTCATATGCCGGGGGAAAAGATCGTTGTCCATTATCTCGTGAGGATTCATTGAAACGTGCGGTTTGTATATTCCGCTTAATGCGGAATGTACATTAGATAGTGTGCGAAACGATCATTAGGGATGGCTTGCACGTTTGAAAATAGTTCTTTGCGCACTCGCGCACAATAGCTGCCAGCGCCCACTTCGCATTGGGTAGGAAAATGCCGAGTGCCGGGTAACGGTATTGGCGGTGTCATGGATGGCTTGACCCAGCACGCTCGTATGGGCGGTGGCCTTTAGTATAACCAGCTAAACTCATGACGAATGGGCTGAGCATCTCATGATTTTAGCACACAAGTTAGCACACTTATTAGTCAGGTTTCTAAATTTTTATTATATTCAATATAATATACGACTTTTCGGCAGGCTCATAACCTGAAGGTCGTCAGTTCAAATCTGGCTCCCGCACCCAAACTCACCAAAAGCCCGCCTCAAAATGGCGGGCTTTCGTGCGTCTGGCGCTTGGATTTATAAAAAAGCCAACCTCCCGACGGACTTCATCATCGTTAAGGCACCCGCCGAAGAAGGCCATGTTTTTGTCTTCAGGCAGAGACCGTTTTGAGGAAATCATCGATGGTCTGGACGAGTGTTTCCTTTTCCGCCTCCAGTTCCTGAGTGCTTTGACCCACGCGGGTGGCAGAGTGTTTGGTGCGTTCGACCGACTGTGCCATCATCTGTACGCTTTGTTGGGCATTGGCGGTGCAGCCCGCAGCTCTCGTGACATTGACGGCGATTTCCTGTGTCGCGCGGCTTTGTTCCTCGACCGCTGCCGATATGGCGACGGTAAAGTGCTGGACTTCATCCATCTTGCCGGTGATGGCCTTAATAGACTCAACCGCCGTTCGGGTTTCAGACTGAATTTCAGCAATCTGCGCCGAAATATCCTGTGTGGCCCGGCTCGTCTGGTCCGCCAGCGCCTTGACTTCGGTGGCGACCACGGCGAACCCTTTGCCCGCCTCTCCGGCTCTTGCCGCTTCGATCGTGGCGTTGAGCGCCAGCAGATTGGTCTGTGAAGCGATGTTCTGGATCAGATTAACAACGTCCCCAATGCGTTCCGAAGATTGCGCCAGACGATCGATTTTGGCCTGACTTTCCGCGCTGACCCGTGTGGTGTCCTGCACGACGGTTTGAGACATCGAAATCTTCTCGCTTATGTCGGCGATAGAAGCCGCCAGTTCCTCGGAGGCGGCGGCCACGATCTGTACATTATCTGTGGCTTCCAGCGTGGCGGCGGAGGCGCTTTGCGATTGCTCGGCTGTCTGAGCCGAGATGTCTTCGAGCGTCGCACTGACGTCCTGCATACCACGGGTGCTGTGGTGCAGGGCCGACAGGGCCTTGTCTATGCGGTCCTTGAAAGTCTGGATCGCCTTTTCCAGATTTTCACGACGCGTGCGCCGTTCGATGCGGCCGGCTTCGGCGCCGACCTCATTCTCTTCGCGCTCAATTTGTGCCAGACGAAAGCTGTCTATGGCGCGGGCAATCGCGCCGATTTCGTTCTGCTTATGTGTGTGTGCAATTCGTTGATCGAGTACGCCACTGGCTATGCGGCGTAGCTGGTCACTGAAATCGCTTAGTGGACGGATGATGAACCGCAGTACAAACCACAGGCCGCCGGCAACCAGAAGCGTGAGCAGAGCCCCTGCGAACAGCATGTAAAGCTGTGAGGTTTGTGCGTTACGCACACTGGTGTTGCTGGCGGTCTGCGCAAATTTCGAAATGGACTGGTTTTGCGTTTCGATTAGGCCCAGAACGGTATCGAGGGCCTCGTACTCCGCCTTTGCTGTCCCGTCAAATGTGCCCATGAAAGCGTTACCTGCGGCGGTACCGTCTTTGACATAGGCATCGGCCATAGCCTGACCGGTCTGATAGTAGGCGGGAAACCTCTCTTCCACTACCTCCAGTGCGGTCTTGATTTCACTCAGTTTGAGCGTGTCCGCCAGCGCCTTTGCATGGGTGATCTGTTCTTTGAATTCCGCCGCGTTTTTGGCCGCTTCACCGGGGCCGTCGTCGAGTCCGTCCAGTCCGCGTGTCGCAGACACATCCGTCAGGAACTGCTGAACCTGAACAATATGGACCTGAATTTGCTTGGCGGTCAGGGAGAGTTCACCCATCAATGCCCTGCGGTGGTTGGCTTCCTGCGCCGTGCGCGCCAGATGGATCTCGTGCTGTAACGAAAAGAACAAAAGGGCGCAGAACAATCCCAGGCTGCCGATGAGCAGGGCTCCGGCAATCTTTATCTGTGACGACAGTAAACGCAAACCGCTCTCCCCATGGTTGATAAGTCATTGTTATCTGGTTTGTTTTTAAGCGGATGCGGTAAATTGGGGATTAAATCGTTTTCAAAGAATGGTGTGCGGACTTGTGGCCACGGCCTCAACACAAAGGCCCACCTTCGCAGGCGGGCCTTATGGGGTGGCGGTGTGTGTGTCAGACGACTACACCCGCGTCAGGCGTTTGATCACGCGGTCGCGGCCCATGGCGGCCATGACCTCATGCAGGTCGGGCGTTTGCGGCTGGCCCAGAAGCAGGACGCGGAAGATCTTCGCCACGTCGGCGACCGTGCCTTTGTAGAGTTCGGGGTTACGCTTGTAATCGCCGGCCTTTTCGGCAAAGCCGCGGTCGCGGGCAATGGTCTTGACCTTATCGAACCACGCCTCCTTGCTGTCGGCTTCGTCATAGACGCCCATGAAGTCGCTCACGATCTCACGCACCTCTTCGGCGGTGCGATGGCCCAGAACGCTCAGCGCGTCTTCGGCCGTGGAGGTAAATTCGGAGTCGAAGAAGGGGGCCATCAGGGCCCTGGCGTCCTGCCATTTGGCGATGTCCTTGCGCGCGTTCGGGCCGCCGCGCTCGATCGACAGGATGGCGGTGGCGTAGGCCTTGTCGGCCTCGAGAACCGCCGCAAAGGGGGCGTCGTGCTGTTTGGCCCATTCGACGATCTGCGCATAGACCTCGTCGGCGCTCAGGCGGGCCACGATGTCGCGGCTGATATTATCGAGTTTGGTGAAGTCGAACAGCGGTCCGTTGCTCTTGGCCAGACGCTCGAACGACAGCGGGAAGCTGCGGTAATCGGCGGTGGGGTTTTCCTTGCGCCAGTCTTCGAAATTGGAGTTGGCCAGGTTGAGCAGGTATTCGATCAGGGCAGCGGGGGGATAGCCGTGATCCATGAAGTAGATGACGCTGGCTTCCGGGTCCTTGCGCTTGCTCAGCTTGCGCTTGGACGACCCGTCCAGCTTGTTGATCGGCGCGATATGGGCATAGGTCGGCGGCGTCCAGCCCAGCGACTGGAACAGTTGCAGGTGCGTCGGCAGCGAGGCCAGCCACTCATCGCCGCGGATGACGTGGGTGGTGCGCATCAGGTGGTCATCGACGGCGTGGGCGAGGTGATAGGTCGGCAGGCGGTCGGACTTCATGATGACGATGTCCTGATCGCTTTCCGGGAAGGTGCGCTCACCGAAGATCAGATCGGTGACGGCGACCTTTTCGGCTGGATTGCCGGGCGAGCGGAAGCGGATCACATAGGGCTTGCCCGCCTTAAGGGCCTCAAGCGCCTCTTCCAGCGACTTGTGACGCCAGATGGCCCAGTCGCCGTAGTAACCGGGGGCGACGCTGCGCAGCTGCTGGCGCGTGCGCAGTTCGTCCAGTTCTTCGGGCGAGCAGAAGCAGGGATAGGCCTTGCCCTGCTGCATCAGGTGGCGGACATAGGCCTGATAGAGGCTCATGCGGGCGCTTTGGGTATAGGGGGCATAGGCACCGTGTTCGACGCCCTGAACGTCGCGGCCTTCGTTTACGACGACGCCGAAGTGCGCAAAGGCGCTGGAGATGAAGTCCGTGGCGCCTTCGACCTCGCGCTTCTTGTCGGTGTCTTCGATGCGCAGGAAGAAGACGCCGCCGCTTTGTTGCGCGAAGCGTTCCGAGAGTAGGCCGACATAGAGGGTGCCAATGTGCATCATGCCCGTCGGGCTGGGGCCGACGCGGGTGACCATGGCCCCTTGCGGCAGGTCGCGCGGGGGGTAACGGGCTTCCAGCTCAGCCGGGGTCGGCAGGGCGTCCGGGAAGATCAGGTCGATCACTTCGGACAATAGCTCGGCATGGGGGGCAGGGGTCATGGGGTTCTAAAAATCAAGAGGCGTAAAAAAGGGTTCGGGTAGTTACATCACATTCGACAGGATGGCTACCCGTGGCAGGGATGCGGGCAACAGCCATGCAGAGATTTTTGAAGGAGAAGGTGGTGGTTGGAGGCGGGATCGAACCGCCGACCTGCGGGTTATGAATCCGCCGCTCTAACCATCTGAGCTACCCAACCAGCCGGGTTTCCTCAGGCGGACAAAGGTCCACGCCTTGGGAAGGCGCCCGCTATATCCAAATTGAGCCGGGGGTTCAAGTGCGCTTTTTCAGTTTTCAGGCTGAAATGAGTTGATAAGGCTTTTGAGGCGCGCGCGACCGGCGATCAGCCCATAGGTTTCCAGCGCATGAGCTTGAGCCTGAAAAGCGCGGTCGAGGATGGGTAGCCAGTCCTGCAGGATGGCCTCAAGGGCATCGGCCAGCGCTTGCGGGTCTTCGGGCGGGATCAGGGTGGCCAGTTCGCCGTCCTGAAGGATATGGCGAGGCCCGTCGATGCGGGTGGAGACGATGGGGACGCCGGCGGCCATGGCTTCGGCGACCACCAGACCGAAGGGCTCAACGCGCGACGACAGGACGAACAGGTCGAGCGACGCCACAAACTCATCTGCCGGTTCGATCCAGCCCAGAAGGGTAGCGCGGTCTTCCAGCTTCAGTTCGGTGATCAGCGCCTCCAGCGCCGCCTCTTCCGGGCCGTCTCCGGCGATGAGCAAGGAGACCTCAGTGCCGCGGTCGCGCAGAAGACCTGCGGCGCGGATCAGCACGTCAAAGCCTTTGTTGACATGCAGCCGCCCCAGCGAGCCGATACGCGGCGCATCGAGGGGAAAGGTCTTGACCGGGTGCATGACCAGCGGCGTGAAGTTTTCCAGAAGGTGCGTGTCCAGACGCGGATAGCGCGCGGAAATGGCGGCCTGAACGGCGGGTGACACGGCGATGGCGGCGCGCAGTTTGGTCAGGCCCGGCTTGAAGCGGAAATTGTGCACCACCCCCAGAGTCTGACGCCCCAGCCCCGCCAGCGGGTGCCCGGCCAGAGCGATGGCGCGGTTGCCGTGGGCTATGATCAGGTCGGCCTGAAAGCGTTTGGCCAGCGCTTTCAGGCGCAGCGCCGCCAGCGGGTCACCGGTAAAGCCGCTGTTGAGGCGGGCGAACTGTGCGGGTTTGAGCTTTTCGGCCAGCACGCCTTTGGCGTGACCGATGCTCAGCACCTCAAACCCTTCGGCCACCAGCGCCTCGTGATAGCGCACGGCCATGCTTTCCAGCCCGCCGCGTCCCCTGGCCAGCATCAGATTGACAATACGCATGAGTGGCTCCCTTTGCCCCGGTGTACTCCGGTGTGTGTGCCACGAAAAGGCCTCGCGCCCGAAAGGGACGGTTTTCTCGTCCCACAGACGGTCAGTCAGCGGAATAAGGGTGGATTTTTTTGCACAATGCGCTTTTATGGAAATGACTTTTCACAAAATGCAGGCGAGGGGGCAAAGGTGTCCGCTGATATCGACGAACTGGATGCGCGGATACTGACTCTGGTGCAGGAAGATGCCAACCTGTCGGTGGCGGAGATTGCCGAGAAGGTCAATCTGTCGCCCTCACCTTGCTGGCGGCGTCTGAAACGGCTGGAAGACATAGGCGTCATCCGCAAGCGCGTGACGCTGCTGGAGCCCGACCAACTGGGGCTGGGTTTTGAGGTCTATGCGGCGGTCAAGCTGTCTTTGCCGTCGCGCGAAAACCTCGAAGCCTTTGAGGCGCGGCTGGCCGAATGGCCGGAAATCGTCTCCTGCGCCACGGTGACCGGGCGTGAAGACTATATGCTGCGTATCGTGACGCGCGACATGCACGCCTATGACGACTTCATGCGCGACAAATTATTGGCCTCTGACCTCGTTTCCGCCATAGAAAGCCGTATCGTCATCCGCTCGGTGAAAACCACGACCGCCTTGCCGTTGAAACTTGTCGTCTCCGGAGCAGACGGTTAGGCTTTCGTCGGGTTGAATGGATGAGAGAGGACCGGATGAAGACGTCCCTGATCGCGTTGGCGGTATTGGCCGCGGTAATGGCGGGCCCCGCCGCCGCGCAAAAGATTGACCCGGCCTCTGACCTTGGCCGCTTTCATGCCCTGCGCGCCGAAGGCATGGCCGCCTTGCAGAAGGATGATCGGCAAACCGCGCTCGACCGCCTGACGCAGGCGGGAGAGATTTTGCCGGATTCGCCGTCGGTCCTGCTGCTGAAGGCGCAGGCGGCTTTGGAGCTGAAGCGCAAACCGGCGGCGCGGGCGGCGCTGATCGACTATCTGAAGCGGGGTCTGGTGCTCGATCTGGGGCGTTATCCGGAATTCAACGCGATCTGGGACGCCGATCTGGAATCGCTTCAGGCTGCCAATACGGCGCGCATCGGCAGCCTGAAGACGCTCAATCGCCTGACCGGCCTCACTCTGGTCGAAGGGGTGGCAGTGCTTGACGACGGGACGCTTCTGGCCACCAGCCTGCGCAACGGCGTCGTCGGGCCGCTCACCGACGCGGGCATAGACAAGCGCCTGTCGTTGCGGGCCGGTGTGGCCGCCAATGCCATCGCGGTCAGGGACGGCGTTCTGTGGGCCTCGACCTCGGCATCGCGTCAGACCGTGGGCTATGCGCCCGATGCCAAAATTGTCTCCAAGCTGATCAAGGTCGATCTGGCCACCGGCAAGATACTGGCGCAGTTCGAAGACAAGCGGCCGGACCGCCGGCTGGCCGACCTGCATGTCGGCAAGGAAGACCTCTATGTGTCCGATGGCAATACCGGTGAAGTGCTGCGCCTGACCGGCTATCAGGGCAAGCTACAGGTGCTAATCCCCGAAGGCTATCTCGGCTCACCGCAGGGGCTTGTGGAGAATGCTGACGCCAGCGCGCTGATCGTCGCCGACTATGCGTCGGGGCTTTACCGCGTCGATCTGGGCAAGGGGACCCTGACGCGGCTGGTTGCGCCTGCGGGGGCGGCACTGCTGGGGATTGACGGACTATATCGCTACGGCAATGATCTGATTGCCATACAAAACGGCTTTAAACCCAACCGCATCCTGCGCCTGCGGATGAGTGCCGACTGGAGCGCGGTGGAAAAGGCCGAGGTCCTGCTGCGCGGGCACCCCGACCTTGAGGAACCGAGCGGCGGTCAGGTGATCGGTGACCGCTTCGTCTTTGTGGCGCGCAGTCAGTGGTCGGAGTTTGACGATAAGGGCAATATCCGCCGCGATACCCCGGCTCCGGTGGTCATCGGCGAAATCCCGCTCAAGCCGTAAATCCGGACAAAGGACGTGCAACACGTCCCTGTACGGAACACAAAGCGTTAACCGCGTTACGTCGGATGCGCGAAAAATTCAATTGTCTCAATCCCGTGTTTGGTTAACGAAAGGTCTTTACCGCCGTTAACCTTTGTGGCAGTGGTTGGCACCGTTCCTGCTTGGAAGCAGGACACGCAGCCCATCCTGTACCCATACGGGATAACAGCGCTGCACAGAGGCGGAGACGAGGATGCGGGCACTGGCAGTCGCGATGGTGGGTATGATGTTAGCGGGTACCGCGGGTGCCGCCGATCTGCGCACCGATGTGTCCAAGGCCCCCTTTAACGGTCTGTCCACTTCGCTCAAGGGCGACTTTGACGGCGATGGCCGTATCGACGACGTGGTCTTCAGCGCCGAAGAGGGCGACCGTCAGGCCGTCTATATGCGTCTCGGTCGTGGCGAAGAGGTCAAGGTCATCAGCCTGGATGCGCGTCTGGCCGCGCAGGTGCAGCGTGCCCCGGCGGCGACCTATGCCGTCGATTGCGGCAGCTTTGCCGACCACTGCAATGGCAATATCGAAACGCACACCGACGGTCTGATCCTGTCTCTCGATGACGGCGTAACGGTACTGGTGCATTGGAACGGGCAAGCCTTCGATCAGGACTTTGTCCACAGCGATGAGGTGCGTTTAAGTCGCGCCGTGGCGACCCTGTTTGCCTTTAATCCGTAAGCAAAAACAATGCTCTGGTGCCTAAATACCGGCACGCTTGAGATAGTCCCGTTTTTTAGATTTAATCGCATTCTCAGGCCTCCGTTAGCCCTGAATTTTAGGTTTTCATCAACCCACTGTCCGTAAGCCTTGGACATGGGGTGTGGCGACGTCATGGCTGATGTCGCACAGAAGAAAAGACACATATTATGGGACGATCGGCTGACTATTCCGGCGAAAGGTGCGCCATTGCGGCGGCCATAGACATCGTCGGAGAACCGTGGACCCTGCTCATCGTGCGCAATGCCTTTCTGGGGCACAGCCGCTTTGAGCAATGGCAAAAGAGCCTGGGCGTGGCGCGCAATGTGCTGGCGGCGCGGTTAAAGCGTCTGGTGGCGCTGGGCCTGATGCAGGCCGTGGTGTATTCCGAACGCCCGCTGCGCCACGAATATGTGCTGACCGAAAAGGGGCGCAGCCTCAAGGGCGTGCTGGTGTCGCTCTATGGCTGGGGGCGTCAGCACGTCTATGATGACGACGATGGCCCCTTCTTTGAGCTGGTCCACGACGACTGCAAGGGCCTCTTTATCACCCAGCCCAAATGCGAGGCCTGCGGTGAAATGATCGACGAACACAGCGTGCTGAAGGCGCGCGAGGACGGCCGGGGTATGACCCTGTCGGAACTCTATGCCCGCAAAGGGATCGCTGTGGATTAGAGCGATGTGCGGAAACGGAGTTCGGCGAAGCCAAAAGTGTGAGCGGTTTTCCGCAAAAACATCGCGACAAAACAAAAATTTAGAGCGAAATGGCGATTTCGCTTAAGTCATTTCGCTCTACACCGCAAACTCTATGGCGCGGGTGCGTTCAATAAAGCCGCCCCCTAGCACGCGGTCCTCGTCCGCCGGATCATAGAGGACGCAGGCCTGACCGGGGGCGACGCCTTCTTCCGAAGCGTCAAATACCACCTCGACCTGACCCTCATGCAGGTTAAGCCGCGCCGGGACCGGCGGGCGGGTCGAACGCACGCGCGCCAGCACCGGCAGTTGGGCGGCGGCGGCGGTTTCCAGCGTCTCTTGATCGCCCAGCCAGTTGGTTTCCTTCATGACGAGGGCAGCCGTGTTCAGCGCTTCACGCGGGCCGACGATAACCCGGCGCGTCTCGGCATCGAGCTTGATGACAAACAAGGGCTCGCCCACGGCGATATTGAGCCCGCGCCGCTGACCAATCGTATAGCCGGTAATGCCCTGATGCCGCCCCAGAACGCGCCCGTCGAGGTGCACGATGTCACCCGCCTCGCGGCCCTGCGGGCGCAGCCGGTCGATCAGGGTGGTGTACTTGCCTTCCGGCACAAAGCAGATGTCCTGCGAATCCGGCTTGGCGGCGACGTTGAGCCCCATCTGACGGGCAATGTCGCGCACCTGCGGCTTGGGGATATCGGCCAGCGGAAAGCGCAGGAAATCGAGCTGTTCGCGCGTGGTAGCGAACAGGAAATAGGACTGGTCGCGGTTGCGATCGACGGCGCGGCGCAGTTCGGCGCGGTTGCCTGTATCGCGGCGTTCGACATAGTGGCCGGTGGCCATGGCCTCAGCCCCCAGATCGCGGGCGACGTCCAGCAGGTCGCGGAACTTGACCGTCTGGTTGCAGCGGATGCACGGCACCGGGGTTTCGCCGCGCAGATAGGAGTCGGCAAACTCCTCGATCACTGAGTCCTTGAAGCGGCTCTCATAGTCCAGCACGTAGTGGGCAATACCGATCTTTTCGGCGGCGATGCGGGCGTCGTGGATGTCCTGCCCGGCACAGCAGGCGCCGGTCTTTTTCAGCGCCTGTCCGTGGTCGTAAAGCTGAAGCGTGACGCCAATCACCTCATAGCCAGCGGCATGCAAAAGGGCGGCGGCGACCGACGAATCCACCCCGCCTGACATGGCCGCGACGACGCGCGCGCCTTGCGGCAGGCCGACGCTGTGGCGCACGCGCGCAATCGCTTCGCCCAGATCGGCGGTATCAAAAACAGGCACAGGGCAGGCAGGTACAGACGCGGTCATGGCTCGCTAAATAAGGCTTTTGCCACCAAAAGAGTAGGGGGCGGTGCAACTATTTGAGCGGAATGATTATAGAAATCATTCCGCTCAAAACAGAAGGCCCCGCCGGAAGACGGGGCCTTTTTGCTTTCATCCCGAATGGGCGGCTCAGGCGCGGGTGCGAAGGCTTTGGGGCGACGATCCGGCGGGAGGGCGTCCCGGGTTTTCATCTCAAGGCCTTCAGACCCAAGCGTGAACGGCGCAACATTCAGATGGCCCCGCGCGGGGTCTTTGGACGTGGCTAACCACGTCCTTATAATAGACCCTGCGGCCTTGTGGATAAATTCACAAAGCGGTGAGCGCGCCTATCTCAGCAGGTCGAGCAGGGACACCGACTTGAGATTTGCCACCACCTGCGACGCCGCCTGCACCGTCAGGTCCGCCTGTTCCAGCTTGGTATAGGCGTCGGCCATGTTGATATCGGTCTTGTTCGAGATGAGATTGCTCAGGCTGCTTTCCTGACCCTCCAGCGATTTCAGGGTATTTTCGACGCGATTCTGGAACGTACCGTTGAGCGCCGTATGGTCCACCATCTTGGTATAGGCGGCATTCATGCGTGTCGCGAAGCCCTGAAGCGTGGCCTGCTGCGCATCGGTCATCGTGCCCTGCATGGGGGCATTGGCATCGATAAAGGCCTTCATTTCGCGAAAGAGGGTGACGCCTTCGTCGCCAATTTCGCTGGCCAGCATACCGGTTTGCAGGGTGGTGGTGGCATCGATCTTTGAGGCTTTTTTCACGCTGCCGTTCTTGAAGGTATCGGCTACAGCGGTCGCGGCCAGATCATTCAGCGAAGTGGCCGCCAGCGGGGCTTCGCCCTCATTGCCGCCGCCGAACAGGTAGGTACCCTGATGTTTGTAGTTCAGGCCGTCGGCAAAGGCCATATAGCTCGATTGCAGCACGGTGGTCAGCCCATCCAGCGACTTACTGGCGATGGCGTCCATGAGGCCATCCTTACCGGTGGCAATGCCGTCGCTGGCGCGTTCCAGCGCGACATTCTGGCTGTCGAGGCGGTCAGACACGCTTTGCGCCACCTGGCTGTAGCCGGTAATGCGTTCCAGCGATGACTGATAAGCGGCGATGATTTCCGCCCCGCGGCCATAGCCGGCGTAGTCGGTCGCCACCTTTTGCGTCGATAGCTGATTATTGGCCTCGTCCTTGCGGATTTGCGCCTGCATGAGGTTCGACAGGGCATTGCCCCACATCTGACCGGTAGAGATACGCATGTTTATTTACCTCAGAACATTCTGAACAGGACATCGTACATCTCCTTCGCCGCCTGAATGAGGCGCGAGGAGGCCGAATAGGCCTGCTGATAGGTGGTCAGGTTGATCAGTTCCTCATCGAGGTTGACGCCTTCGGCGGCGCTGCGACGTGAGGTGGCTTCGGCGGCGAGGGCGTTGGCCCCGTCCATGCGCGACTTGGCCGTCGCGGCGGTGGCCCCCACCTGTCCGGCGAGGTCGGCGGCATAGCGGGTGAGGGTCGAGCTACCGCCCGCATTGGTCCCGGCGGCCTTGAAGGTGACGCTTTTGGTGGCGATGGCCGCCAGACGCTGAGCCCCGCTGCCGTCCCCGGCCACCAGCGCCGGTGTCCCCGAAGCCGCCGAAAGGTTCAGCGTCGCCATCGACAGACGATCGAGATTGTTGGCGATGGTCGGGTCGAGCGCCAGGCTGTCCGTGCGTTCGGCCGCCAGCCCGCCCAGCCCGAACATCTGGCTGAACGAGGCGCCGGTGCCAAGGCGCGTCGTGGAGTCTTCGGCTATACCCAGACTGTTGGCCGGATTGCCAAAGCCGCGGAAGGTCAGTTCGCCCGAGGTGCTGAGCGAGAAGGTGCCATAACGGCCCAGCCCGCTGGAGGTGTCGTTCAGCGTATTGACGAGATCCGTCATAGTACCGCCCGCCGAGAAGGCGATGTCCACGGTTTGCACGCGCGACCCAGAGCTGATCATCACGTTGAACGTCACGCTGCCGCTGTCGAAGCCGTGGGCAGAACTGGCCGTCAGGCCGGTGGCGTAGTCGAAGGGCACGTCGCTGCGCACCAGATCGTTCAGGCCGAAAAAGTGCGAGAAGCCCTTGCCGTTTTTGAGGGCCGGACTGGTCGGGTCGTCGCCGATGGCCACGCCATAGGTGCTGTTGGTGGCAGCGAAGCTCAGCTTGCCGTCGGCGAAGCTGAGGGTTCCGGCGCCATTCAGGGCCGTATTAATCTGCGACAGCAGGGTCGAGTCGGAGGTCAGGACCGCCGTCCCGCCATTGATCGACACCTGGCTGTTGCCGGAGGCGTCGCGGCTGAAGGTCAGGGCGACCTGGCTGGCAATTTTGTTGGTGTTGTCGAGCACGGTCAGACTGGTCGTGCCGCTGCCTGTACCGGCGGCATTGGCAAAGCCGTTGAGGGCCTCGGCCAGGGTCTGGTTCATCGCCTTGCCCGTCAGCGAGTTCGGGGCAGGCACGGCGGAGGCGGCGTTGTGCGCGGCGTTGAGCTGATCGGCATAGACCGACATATATTCTGACAGTTGCGCGCTGACGGCGCTGGACTCTTTGTCGCGCACGTCCAGAAGCCCGCGCAGTTCACCGGACTTGATATGCTCGGAGAAATCGCGCTTTTCGCCGTTCGGACCGGTGACGATGATCGGGTTGAAGTTCGTCGCGGCGGTAACGGGGTTGGTCGGTTGATAGGACAGGGCCGCCCGCTGATCGCCGGCCAGCACCATGCCTGAGGTGGTGCGGACCGTCACGCCGCCGTTGCTGTTGGTGCTGACCTCGACATCGATCAGCTTTGACAGTTCGTCGATATAGCCCGTCTGTTTGGTCTGCGCCCCCGACGCGTCGCTGCCGTTGACATTGGCCTGCGAAATGGTCGGGTTGAGGTCCGAAATGTTCTTGATCAGGTCATTGATCGCCTTGATCGTCGTGGCGACGCGGCTGTCGGCATTGGCGCGGGCGTTCTGGATTTCTCCGGAGATACGCTGGCTCTCGTCGAAAAAGCTTTCAAGCGCCGACAGCACTTCCTGACGCGCCGCGCTGGACGCCGGGGTTTCCGCCGCGGTGCCGGCGGCCGACAGGGCCTTGTCGCCAAGATTGAACAGGCCGTTCGCGTCGGTCAGGTCGCCAAACTGCGACTGGATCTGGTCGAACAGATCGTGGAAAACCTCGGCCTGCGAAGCGGAAGAATTGGCCCGCACGGCCGCCTGTTGCAGATATTTGTCAGCGGCCAGCATGACCTGACCGGCCATGACACCCGCCCCCTGAGAGCCGATGACGCTGGCCTGCTGGGTGCCCACCTTGCGGATATAGCCCGGCGTATTGACGTTCGAGATATTGTCCGAAACGACGCGCAACTGGCTTTGCGCCGTCATCAGGCCGGAGGCACCGATATTGAGGATCGAGTTGAGCGACATGATCAGGCCTCCCGCTGAGGCGGTTTAGGCAAGCCTTGCCCGACGAGCGGCAGAATTTGCCGTCCCTTCCGGACCGAGTTGGAAAATTTATTCATACTTTTCATTGACTTGCTTTTTTCCGCGCGCGGCGCAATGCGTAAACCGAAAGGAAGGTTTCAAATAGGATGCCACTCTGATCTGGCGGTGCAGGCAGGCGGCAGAGAGTGCGCGTCCCCCGGCAAGTTTGTTCCGGCTGCGGGGGCATCGTCCCGGCAAAATACGCCGGGCGCTATTTATTAAAATCAATAAAAACAATTATTTATAATTTGGCATGACCTTTGCGATCAACGGATGACGATGTCCGGACGCAAAAGGCGTTCGCCTGATCTCAGCCGCAGCCCCTGAACGGAGGCGACGGCCCTCAGCGAAGATTTTCCTTTTGTCCGCAGACCTGCTGCCTTCGAATGCGACCCCTCTGCCGAGCGCCCCCATGGTGGCGACGGGTGGCACGGCTGCGGCCTCTGCCGAGGCGGAGGCGACGCTGGCGACCCTGTTCACGCAGGCTTTGGCGGCGGTGCAACCCGACGAAGCCGGGCCGCTGCCGCAAACCGTGTCTTCGGAAACCGCTGACGATACGCCGGAGCCGGCAAAAGGGACGGGGGAGCTGAGCCCCGACGTGCTGGCCGTGCTGCTGGGGCAGCAAGCGCCTCAGCCCGTGGTCACGGCCGCCCAGCCCGCAGCGACAGAGGCTGCGGTCGCTGACGCGCTGGCTGCGACCGCCGTGCCTCAGGTATTGGGCGAAGGGACGCAGGCCGCGCCAGCGCTTCAGGCCGCGCCAACGCCCGCCGCTGCGGCCTCGGCGTCAGCCTCCCCCCTCGTCAAGGGCGCGGTGGCGCTGCCCCTGCCGACAATGACCGGAGAGGCCACACCTCAGACAACGGATGAGGGGGCGGAAGACGCAGTGTCCGATGAGCTGAGGCCGACGTCCGATAAGGATAAGGCCTCTGAGACCTCGGTGACGTCGGCGACGAAGGCCGAGGCGCGGTCTTTGTCCGACACTTTGCAAACCCTGTCCGGTGCGCTGAAGGGCGCCTCAGAGACCAGCGCCTCACCGGCGACGACGGCGCAGGCCCAGCCACCGTCACAGGCCGCCAATCCGGCGCTCACGCAAATTCAGGCCCAGACCCTGCCGCAAAATGACAGCGGGGTGCGTTTCACGCCGCCCGCGCCGACGCCGCAGGACACCGTCCGCACCTATAGCCAGTCGGCACATGCCGCCGAAAACATCGCCGCCCTCAGCGCTCAGATTACGCGGCGACTGGGCAGCAAATCGACCAGCTTCGATATGGAACTGCGCCCCACCGACATGGGTAAGGTCGAGGTGAAGCTGGAAATCGCCCACGACGGCAAGCTGACGGCGCATCTGCGTTTCGACAGCCCGGTGGCCGAGAGCGAGTTCAAGGGCCGTCAGGACGATCTGCGCCGTCAACTGGAGCAGGCGGGCTTTCAGATGGATGACGCCTCGCTGAGCTTTACCTCTGGCGATCAGGGGCGCGGTCGTCAGTACACGGCCTCGCAATCGTCCGACTACGAATTAACGGTGCCAGAAGCCGATACCACGGTCGCCGATGCCCATACCCTCATCGACGCGCAGCTTCTGGCCGCATCTGCCGATCCCGCCTTTTATGCCCGCCTGTCTGCCGATGGTTACGGCCCGGCGCGCACCCTTTCGCTCAGTTTGCTCGTGTAAGGAACTGTCATGGTCACGTCTGTATCCAATACGTCCGGCACGAATACCAGCGGGACATCCTCCACCGCCTCAACGACCGGTGGGCTGGCCACCACCTATGAGACCTTTCTGGGCCTGCTGACGGCGCAGATCAAGAATCAGGACCCGCTGTCGCCGATGGATTCGACGCAATGGACGAACCAGCTTGTCCAGTACACCAGCGTCGAACAGCAACTGAAGGCCAACGAGTATCTGAAGTCGCTGGTGGGCCTTGGGGCGGGCAATGTGGCCAATTCGGTCAATATGATCGGCAAGACCGCCGTGGCCGATATCGACACCCAGACCTTCAAGGACAAGCCGCTCACCTGGCATTACGAACTGGCCAATTCGGCGTCACAGGTGGATGTCGAGGTGCTCGATGCCGACGGCAAGACCGTCTGGAAAGGCACCTCTGACCAACTGAATAAGGGTGACAACAGCTTCACCTGGGACGGCAAGGATTCGACCGGCGCCACGGTGAAGGAGGGCAATTACACGCTCAAGGTCACCGCTACCGGGGCCAATGGCACGACCATTTCCAATGCCGTTTCCGTTCAGCAGCGTGTCGATGCCACCGAACTGATCAATGGCGAGATCGTCCTGCGTATGGGCTACTCGCTGATCCCCATGTCCTACGTCACCGGCGTGCGTGAAACCGCCGATGCCTGATCCCGTCCTCTCCCTTTCCCTGCGTTTTTGTCTGGAGACTGAACTATGAGCCTGAGCGCCTCCATGCAGGCCGGCGTTGCCGGTCTGGCCTCCAATTCCAATGCCCTGTCGGCGATTTCCAACAATATCGCCAATTCCAACACCACCGCCTATAAGCGCGTGCGCACGGATTTTCAGTCGATCGTCACGGCGTCCTCCACGCCTACGGGCTATAATGCCGGCGGGGTGTCCTCAACGACCCGTCACATGATCTCGACGCTCGGCACCCTGCAAAAGGCGTCGAGCCAGCTCGATCTCGGGATCGACGGTCAGGGCTTCTTCATCACCACACAGTCGTCCGTTCCGAGCGCCGAAGACGCCCGCGTCTTTACCCGCGACGGCTCCTTCTTTGCCGATGAAGACGGCTATCTGCGCAACGCCTCGAACCTCTATCTTCAGGGATGGCCCATCGCGGCGGGCGGCAGCCCCACCCTGTCGGCGGCGGACCTCAGCCAGTTGCGCACCATCAACGTCGAAAACATCGCGGCGCAGATCGAACCGACCACGTTTGCGGAAATTGTCGGCAATCTGAACGCCAATCAGGCGGTTTCGGATCGTGCCGATGAATACGCGGCCAGCCCGACCACCCTGCCGATGGCGGCCTACGACGCCTCTGCCCCGAATACGACCACCTCCACCCGCCCAGACTATGAAATCACCATTCCGGTCTCGGACAGTCAGGGCGGCGAGCGCAAGCTGACCGTTTCGATGGTCAAGCTGGCTGCCGATCCCACCGCCACACCGCCCATCGCCGCCAATACCTGGGCCTATGAAGTCTGGTCGCCGGATGTAAAGGACTCGACCGTAACACCGGCGACCGCCGCGTCCACCAACGGGATCGTCTCACGCGGGCGTCTGGTCTATAATTCGTCGGGCAAGCTGAGCGATATTCAGGACTCGACGGGTGCCTCCACGGGTTCCACCGCGCTGAACCTCAGCTTCAACTGGAACAGCGCCATCGGCGTCGCCGCTCAGACGGTGAAGGTCGAGTTCAATGGCGAGCAAGGCGGGCTGACGCAGCTCAACTCCGCCAGCACCAATCGCGTTGATGCCAATGGCACGCCGTTTTCTGGTCTCGACAAGGTGCAGATCTCGAAGGAGGGGCTGGTCACGGCGATCTTCAAGAACGGATCGACGCGCGACATCGCGCAACTGGCTCTGGCGACCTTCGTCAATGCCGACGGCCTGACGCCGGTTTCGGGCAACGCCTACACCGTCTCCAATGACTCCGGTCCCCTGACGCTGAAGGTGCCGGGCGTTTCCGGGGCGGGTCTGCTGGGGGTGGGGACGCTTGAGGCCTCAGACGTCGATCTGTCCGAAGAATTTACCAACCTGATCGTCACGCAACGCGCTTATTCGGCAAATTCCAGAACGATCACCACGGCCGATGAGATGATGCAAGAGTTGCTGAATATCAAGCGCTAAGTATTGAGTTTGATTAATTTGTAATAACGAGCGGTAAAGCATGGTGAATGGAGTGTTAATATCCTGATCTGCCGTTATTAGTAATATATTTACTAAGGCAATTAAGCGGATATTAGATTCCATGCGTTATCTTGCCATCCATGGTGATGGTAAGAAAGGCGTGAAGAATCATGCTGCAAGAACAACGCCGCGATAGCAAAGGCGAAAAATACGTGATTGGACCAACCGGTGCCAAATTAACCCTGAACGACCTGCCGCCGCCGGGAACGGAGCGTTGGGTCATTCGGCGCAAGGCCGAAGTCGTGGCCGCTGTGCGCGGGGGCTTGCTGACCTTCGAAGAGGCCTGCGAACGCTATGGCATTACCTCCGAGGAATTCCTCGGCTGGCAGAAGGCGATCGACAGCCACGGTATGGCGGGCTTGCGCACCACGCGCATCCAGCAGTACCGTTAATCTCATTGCGTTTCGTAACCGAAACGCAATGTATGGAATCGTCAAATCCAGGCCCTGAGCGTTTTCCGATATACGGAAAACGCTCTGAGTCTTTTTAATGCGGCCCTTCGCCTGGATTTGGCATCTTGGCTAAGAGCTTCGCCTGTGGCGAAGCGCAAATTAAGAATTTACCCGTTTACCCGATCCCTTAACGGCTCGTTTACGCTTCACTGGGAAATTACTGCCTAGTGACCCGCAAACGGGTCCGTAGTTGTGTCTGATGGCAGGGTATCGGGGTCGTGGATTTCCTCAAACAGTTTGGGCTTAGCCGTCTGGCCGTCATTATCGGCGTGTCTATCGGTGTGGCTGCCGTGCTGGCGGCGATTGCGCTGAACATGACGGGCAAGCCGCAGGCGCTGCTCTATTCTAATCTGGATCTCAAAGAAGCCTCTGAAATCACCGCTGCGCTCGATCAGGCGGGGATCAAGTATCAGGCCAAGGGCGACGGTTCGACCCTGATGGTGGACCGCGACACGGTGGGGGAAACCCGCCTGATGCTGGCGTCCAAGGGGCTGCCGACCGCCGGTTCCGTCGGCTATGAGCTGTTCGACAAGGCCCCGGCGCTGGGCCAGACCGAATTTGTGCAGAACCTCAACAACCAGCGCGCCCTCGAAGGCGAGTTGGCGCGCACCATCGCCTCGTTGAAGGGCATCAATTCGGCGCGCGTGCACCTCGTCATGCCCAAGCGCGAGCTGTTTCAGGAAGAGGCGGCAGCCCCCACGGCCTCGGTCGTGGTGGGGCTGAGCAATACCGAACTGAGCGGTGATCAGGTGCGTGCCATCCGCAATCTGGTCGCCGGGGCCGTGCCGAACCTCAAGGCCAATGCGGTGACGCTGGTCGATGACAAGAATCGCCTTTTGGCTGCCGGGGGCGAAGATGACAACCTGCTGGGGGCCGGTGGGGCCGAGCGCAAGACCGAGATCGAGGAAACCCTGCGCAAGCGGGTGAAGGACATTGTCGAAGGCGTGGTCGGCCCCGGTGCGGCGCGCGTGACGGTGACGGCCGACCTCGACCTCAACTCGCTGACGCGCGAACAGACGCAGTATGACCCTGACGGTCAGGTGGTGCGCTCAACCCGCACGGACACTTCGACCGATTCGTCTACCGACAACGCCAATAATGGCACGGTGACGGCGCAGGCCAATATCCCCGGCGGCGCGGCGGCACCCGGACAGGGCGCGACGGGTAATCAGAGCGAGACGACCGGCGAACTGACCAACTACGAAATCTCCAACACCAAGACGACCGAAGTCATCGCGCCGGGCGCCATTAAGAAGCTGGCCGTGGCGGTGGTGGTCGATGGCACCTGGACGCCGGCCGCCGATGGCAAGTCGCCCCCGACCTATGCCCCGCGCTCGGCGCAGGACATGCAGCAGATCGAGGAACTGGTCCGTGCCGCCATCGGCTATACGGATCAGACGGCGACCAACCCCAATGGCCGCAAGGATGAGCTTAAGGTCACCAATATCCGCTTTGCGCGTGATGCGGCGGGTCTAGGCGGCACGGCGGCTTCGGCGGGCATGTTTGATTTCACCAAGGACGACATCGTGACGGCCATTCAGTGGTTGATCTTATTGGTGGTGGCGCTGCTTGTTCTGTTCTTCGTCGCCCGTCCGTTGCTGAAATTCGTCAATAATGGCGCGGTGGCCGGGCCGGGAGGTGTGCCCGCTCTGGCCGGTGCCGGTGGCCCGGTGCAGATGGTGATGGGGGCCGATGGGGTGCCGGTCCCTGTGCCCGCAGCCGCGCTGGACTACCAGGGGGCACCGGGTACCGGGCTGGCGCTTTCGCCGGTCGATAGCCGCATAGATATTGCCAAGATCGAGGGGCAGGTAAAGGCGTCTTCGGTCAAGCGCGTATCGGAATTCGTGGAACGCCACCCGGAAGAGTCGATCTCGATTCTGCGGTCGTGGCTGCACGACAGTTAAGGCGTAACCTATGGCGAAGAACATCATAGACGATCCCAAACGACTGAACGGCGTCGAAAAGGCCGCCGTGGTCATGCTGGCGCTCGGTGAAGAGCATACAGAGCTGTGGCGTCAGCTCGACGAGGAAGAGATTAAGGAAATCTCTCAGGCCATGTCCTCGCTGGGTACAGTCTCTTCGAACGTGGTCGAAGAGCTGCTGGTCGAATTCGTGTCGGGCTTGTCTAATTCCGGCACCATCATGGGGTCTTATGAACAGACACAGCGCCTGCTGCAATCCTTCCTGCCGCCCGATAAGGTCGATGCGCTGATGGAAGAAATCCGGGGTCCGGCCGGTCGCACCATGTGGGACAAGCTGGGCAACGTCAACGAAGCGGTGCTGGCCAACTATCTGAAGAACGAATACCCGCAGACGGTCGCCGTCGTGCTGTCGAAGATCAAGTCCGACCACGCGGCGCGCGTCCTGTCGGCCCTGCCCGAAGACTTTGCGCTGGAATGCGTGCAGCGGATGCTGCGCATGGAGCCGGTGCAGCGCGAAATCCTCGACAAGATCGAACAGACTCTGCGCGTCGAGTTCATGTCGAACCTGGCGCGTACCTCCAAGCGCGACTCGCACGAACTGATGGCGGAAATCTTCAACAATTTCGACCGTCAGACCGAAAGCCGCTTCGTCGCCGCGCTGGAAGAACGTAACCGCGAGTCGGCCGAGCGTATCCGTGCTTTGATGTTCGTGTTCGAAGACCTGTCGAAGCTCGATCCGGGCGGCGTGCAGACTCTGCTGCGGGCGGTGGAAAAGGATCAGCTGGGGCTGGCGCTCAAGGGGGCGTCGGACAGTTTGCGCAACCTCTTCTTCTCCAACATGTCCGAACGCGCCGCCAAGATCATGCGCGACGACATGAACTCGATGGGACCGGTGCGCCTGAAAGACGTCGATTCCGCGCAGATGGCCATGGTGCAGGTCGCCAAGGACCTCGCGGCCAAGGGCGAAATCATGCTGGCCGGTCAGGGAGGCGATGATGAGCTTATTTATTAAGTCTCTTTTCTCCGCGTCGCTGTGCAAAGGGCAAGGAGTCTTCGCATGACCCACACCCCGCCCCGATACAAAAAGTTCGACTTCGGCACCGTCTATGGCGACGGCGGGCATGTGCTGGCCAGCACCCCGAAGGAGAAGAAATTCTTCACCCCCGACGAGGTCGAGGCCATCCGTCAGCAGGCCTATACCCAGGGCGAGCTGTCGGCCATGGCGCGCGCTCAGGCGGCGCAGGCGCAGGCCGTGCAGGCTCTGGCTGAGGCGGCCGGCCACGGGCTGGAGGCGCTCAATGCCGTGCTGATGAGCCACAAGGCCGAATGCGTCGAGCTGGCGCTCGTTTGTGCGCAAAAGATCGCCGCTCAGGCGCTGGAGCTGTTCCCCGAAGCGCCGGTCAAGGCGGCTCTGGAGGCGCTGGGCGAAGAGATTTCCGGCGCGCCGCGCCTGATCATCACGGCCTCATCGCCGGACGCCAATCTGCAAAAGGCCGCGCGCGAAGCCGCCGCCCTGACCGGGTTTCAGGGGGCGATCCAGTTCCGTGAGGCCGGTGGTCGCCACGTCGGGGCGTTTGAGATTCAGTGGCCCGAAGGGCGCGCTGCCTATGATCCGGACCGCATCACCGAAGCGCTGCGCGCCGCGCTCAAGGAAGTCTTGCTGGCCGAAATGGCCCACAGTCAACACCCGGCCCACACGCCGGCAACCCGAGAGGCATCATAGCCATGTCTGAGAATTTCCAACTGGAAGAGTTCGGCGAAGGTCAGGCCATGGTGCCCGGCGGCGACGACGAAGGCACCAAGGCGGCGGCCGATCTTGCGCCGGTCTTCGATGTGCCGGTCAACATCTCCGCCGTTCTGGGCAAGGCCTATATGTCGGTGTCGCAGCTTCTCAAGCTGGGGCAGGGCAGCGTGCTGGAGCTGGACCGCAAGGTCGGTGAAGCCATTGATATTTACGTGAACAACCGCCTGGTCGCGCGTGGCGAAGTGGTGGTGGTGGATGAACGTCTGGGCGTGACCATGACGGAAATCATCAAGTCTGAAGATTCGGCCGGGTAAGGAGTAGGGATATGAGACTGCTGGTTGTTGGACGCCTGAGCGGGCAACTCTCCGCCGCCGTGAAGATGGCTATGGATGCCGGGGCCAAGGTGGCGCACGTCGAAACCGTGACCCAGGCCACCGACGCTTTGCGCAAGGGGCAGGGGGCGGACCTGCTGATGGTCGATTACGAGCTGGATATCGGCGCGCTGATCGAAGCCAATGAGCGCGAACGCATCCACGTTCAGGTCGTCGCCTGCGGCGTCAATCCCGACCCGCGCAAGGCGGCGCAGGCGATTACCGCCGGGGCCAAGGAATTCATCCCCCTGCCGCCCGATGCCGAGCTGATCGCCGCCGTGCTGGCCGCCGTCGCCGACGACTCGCGCCCGATGATTTCGCATGATCCGGCCATGCAGGCGGTGATCAAGCTGGCCGATCAGGTGTCGGCGTCGGACGCCTCGATCATGATTACCGGCGAAAGCGGCGTCGGTAAGGAGGTCATGGCGCGCTACGTCCATGAAAAATCGAAGCGCGCGCAAAAGCCGTTCATCTCGGTCAACTGCGCCGCCATTCCGGATAATCTGCTGGAATCCGAGCTGTTCGGCCACGAAAAGGGGGCCTTCACCGGCGCCATGGCGCGCCGCATCGGCAAGTTTGAAGAGGCCGATGGCGGCACCCTGCTGCTCGACGAAATCTCGGAAATGGACGCCCGCCTTCAGGCCAAGCTGCTGCGCGCCCTGCAAGAGCGCGTCATTGACCGCGTCGGCGGGGCCAAGCCCGTGCCGGTCAATATCCGCGTGCTGGCGACCTCGAACCGCAATCTGGCGCAGGCGGTCAAGGAGGGCACCTTCCGCGAAGACCTGCTCTATCGCCTCAATGTCATCAATCTGGCCATCCCGCCGCTGCGCGAACGCCCGGCCGATATCGTGGTGCTGTCGGAATTCTTCGTGAAGAAATATTCCGAAGCCAATGGCATCCCGCTGAAGCCCATCGGTCTGGAGGCCAAGCGCCGCCTTCAGGCGCACGGCTGGCCCGGCAATGTGCGTGAGCTGGAAAACGCCATGCACCGCGCGGTGCTGCTGTCGGCGGGGGCGGAAATCGACGCGGAGGCCATCCGTTTGCCGGACGGTCAGCCGCTCAATCCGGTGGCCCCGATCGGCATGGACTACATCAACCGCGCCGCTCAGGCCGCCGAAAGCGCCGCGCGCTCTTTCGTTGGCTCTACCGTGGCCGAGGTCGAGCAGAAGCTGATCCTCGATACGCTGAGCCACTGCCTCGGCAACCGTACCCACGCGGCCAATATCCTCGGCATCTCGATCCGCACCCTGCGCAACAAGCTGAACGAATACGCGGCTCAGGGCTTAAGCATCCCGGCCCCGCAATCGGGCGCTTCGGCGGCGTAAATGTCGGTCTTCAGCCTGTCCGGACGTATCAAAAGCTTTGTGTACGCCTTTGCCGGTATAGGTTTCATGCTGCGTACCCAGCATAATGCCTGGCTTCATGCCGTAGCCTCCTTAGGGGTCGTGGGTGTTGGATTGTGGCTAAGGGTAACACCAGCCGACTGGCGCTGGCTGATTGTAGCCATGGCTATGGTCTGGGTGGCGGAGACCTTTAATACCGCGGTCGAATATGTCTGCGATGTGGTGTCGCCCGGCTATTCCGAGAGCGTAAAACGCGCGAAGGATATAGCCGCAGGGGCGGTTCTTCTGTGTGCCTTTGCCGCGGTTCTGATCGGCGGTTTCACCTTGTGGCCCTATCTCAGGTCGATAGGGTAAGAAGTGGCCACTCCTGCCTGATCCGGGTGCAGGGGCCGTGCCCCTGCCCGCCGGAGGCTCTTTAAAAGCCTACTCACTAATCGGCCTTAACTCTTTCTTCACCACGGCATAGGTAATTTTTGCCTAATGCCAGGAGTTTATCTTCTGCGCGAAGGTACAGGCTTTTGTTTCGGGGACAGTGAGTGGCGGACGCGGCAACAGCCAATACAGGGGTTCAGCCCTTCAAGCTGTCTGAGGTCGCGGGCTGGCTGAAGCGCGGTGAAGTCGTGATGGCCGTCGGCATCATGATGATCATCGTCTTCCTGATCATCCCCATCCCGGCCATCCTGCTCGACCTTTTGCTGTCTATCTCGATTGCCACCTCGGTGCTGATCCTGATGACGGCCATCCTGATCAAGAAGCCGCTGGAATTTTCGGCCTTCCCGACGGTGCTGCTGATCACCACCCTGTTCCGACTGGCGCTGAACGTCGCTTCGACGCGCCTGATCCTCAGCCACGGCCACGAAGGTCACGCCGCCGCCGGTGCGACCATTCAGGCCTTTGGCCAGTTGATCATGCAGGGCAACTTCATCATCGGGCTGATCGTCTTTGCGATCTTCATCCTGATCAACTTCGTGGTCATCACCAAGGGGTCGGGCCGCATCGCCGAAGTGTCGGCGCGCTTCACCCTCGACTCGATGCCGGGCAAGCAGATGGCCATTGATGCCGACCTGTCGGCGGGCATCATCGACATGGAAGAGGCCAAGCGCAAGCGCAAGGAAGTCGAGATGGAGTCGAACTTCTTCGGCGCCATGGACGGTGCCTCGAAGTTCGTGCGCGGCGACGCGATTGCCGGTCTGATCATCACCGCCATCAATATTGTCGGTGGTATCCTGATCGGCATTCTGTCGCACGGTATGCCGGCGGGTGAGGCGGCTTCGACCTATATTCAGTTGACCGTCGGCGACGGTCTGGTGACGCAGATCCCGGCCCTGATCATCTCGATGGGCGCGGGCTTTCTGGTGTCGAAGTCGGGCGTCGATGGCTCGGCCGATAAGGCGCTGGTGGCGCAGCTGGCCATGAACCCGGTCGTGCTCGGCATGGTGTCGGCCACGGCGGGCGTGCTGGGCCTTGTCCCCGGTATGCCGATCATTCCGTTTGCCGCCATTGCCATCGGCGCTGGCTTTCTGGCGTGGAAGCTGGGGCGCAAGCCCAAGGAAGACCCCGCCGCGGCGGCTGCCGCACTTGAGGCCGCCCCTGCCGCCCCGACCGAAGAAACCATGGCTGAAACGCTCGCGATCGACGATGTGAAGGTCGAGCTGGGGCTGGGGCTTCTGGGCCTGATCAATGACAATGACGGGCGCAAGCTGACCGATCAGATCAAGGCGCTGCGCCGCACTCTGGCGCAGGAATACGGCTTCGTCATGCCGTTCGTGCGCCTGATGGACAATATGCGCCTGCCGACACAGGGCTATGCCATCCGCCTGAAGGAGATGGAGGCCGGGGCCGGTGAGGTGCGTCTGGGGCAATTGATGGTGATGGACCCGTCGGGGCGTCAGGTCGAACTGCCGGGCGAGCATATGAAGGAGCCGGCCTTCGGGATTCCCGCCACCTGGATCGACAATGCCCTGCGCGAAGAGGCGACCTTTATGGGCTATACGATCGTCGATCCGGCCACCGTCCTGACCACGCACCTGACCGAAATCCTCAAGGACAATATGTCGGAGCTTCTGTCCTATTCCGAGGTGGCGAAGCTGCTGAAAGACGCGCCGGAAGGGCAGAAAAAGCTGATCGACGACCTGATCCCGTCAGTGGTGACGGTGGCGACGCTGCAACGGGTGTTGCAGGCGCTGTTGAAAGAGCGCGTTTCGATCCGCGACCTGCCCGCCATCCTCGAAGCGCTGGGCGAAGTGGCGCCGCATACCAAGTCGGTAACCCAGATGGTCGAGCACGTGCGTTCGCGTCTGGGGCGGCAACTGTGCTGGCAAAACCGCGCCGAAGATGGAGCCCTGCCTATCGTCACCCTGTCGAACGACTGGGAAAACGCCTTTGCCGGGTCGCTGATCGGGGTGGGCGAGGAGCGGCAGTTGTCGATGGCCCCGTCGCAGCTTCAGGAATTTATCCGCGGAGTGCGCGATACGTTCGAGCAGGTGTCGATGTCGGGTGAGGTCGCCGTGCTGCTGACCAGCCCCGGCATCCGACCCTATGTGCGCTCGATCGTCGAGCGCTTCCGCGGCAATACCACCGTCATGAGCCAGAACGAAATCCATCCGAAGGTCCGCCTGCGGACGGTGGGACAGGTGTAGTATGACGAATGCACTCGATAGGGACGATAAGGATTTCAGCGATTACGAGCGTAAGATCGTTCGTTGCGTGCGGGAATATGGCTGGTTCGCGACAAGTGTGTTAGCGGACCAGGAAGGTCCGGATTTCACCTATTCTATTGGGTTTGAAGCCACTGTTTCGCAGCCTGAAATCATCATGTTCTCTATCAAGCATGGGCATGATTTTCTTGGCGATATCTACAGCCTTATGAAGAACGGAAAAACCTTTGAACCCGGCATCAGGGTTCCCGAAATTTTGCGAAATCTCGATGTTGTTTTCCTTCCGGTTGATAAGCGCTTTTATTCTGAATACCCCCTATCTGCCCGTTGGTTTTACGGACATGAGAATTTTGCACTTTGGCAAATGGTATGGCCTGATCATAGCGGGTTTTTCCCGTGGCAGGACGGCTTCGCCCCTGAGTTCGCGGAGTCTCAGCCTGACCTGAGTTCTGGCAATTGGGGTGGCTTGAAAGCGGAATAGTTTGGCTCTTATGCCGTTAGCGATTCTCCGCTATCACTTGACAGAAGAGGCCGTTTTCCGGTTTTAGAACCAAAAAACGCACCAGCGTTTCAAAGGAACCAATATGGGCGTGATCAAAAAAGCCTTCGGCAGCACGAAGCCGAAAGACATTGTCGTCGATCTGATGACCTTTGACCGCCTGCTGACCAAGCCGGTCATCCATATCATCTACTGGGCCGGTCTGGCGCTGGTGGCGCTGGGGCTGTTTGCCGTGGTAGGCGGCACCGTCGGTATTGCCATGCGCGAAGAAATGCCGTGGGGGATTTTTCTGGCCGTGCCGTTCCTGATCGGCGGGCTCCTGTTCCTCGTGGCGGCGCTGCTGCTGTGGCGGTCCTTCTGTGAATTTTACGTCGCCATCTTCCGCATCGCCGATGATCTGCGGGCCTTGCGCGCGGTGACCGAAGGTGCGAAGCCGGTGGTGGCGGAACCCGCCGCCAATCCGGTATTCACCGCTCCGGTCGAGGCCCCGGCCGCCGAAACGGTCGAAGGCGATGTGCTGGAAAACCCATTCTTCGTCGCCAGGAAGGCAGACTAATTCTCCTCCCTGCGCGAAGCGTGGGGAGGTGGCGGCGAAGCCGACGGAGGGGGATGACTCTTTCGGCTGGGTCGGCGCTAATCTTTAAGGATAGAGCGCGTTTTAGGCATCTGCGCTATCCCCTCCGTCATCTTCGCTTTCGCTCAGATGCCACCTCCCCATTGCTGCGCAACAGGGAGGAGAGTTATCCCAGCGCTTTGACGAAGGCCTGACCGACGGGCTTCAACTGCCCCGCATCATCGAACAGGAGCGGCTCGTCGGCGATCAGCCCCCTGTCCTTGCGGTTATACCACGAGTCCTTGTCGCGCAGGCCCCAGATGGTCAGGCCGAACTGCTGCGCCGAGGGCAGGGCCGCATAGGCTTCGGCGGCCTCTTCGTAAAGGGCGCGTTGGGCATCGCGGTAATCTTTGAAATCGAGCGCGTTTTTCGCGGCCTCTTTCAGGCTGATGTCGAGTTCCGACAAATGGATTTTCAACCCCGTCGCCGCCAGATCACGCAGGGTCTCACGGATCGCGCCTCTGGGCAGATCGGCGGCGATATGGGTCTGCGTACCCAGCACATGCAGAGGCACGCCGCGTGTCAGCATCCCCTCGACCAGAGACAGGAAGCGTTTGCGCTTGGCCGGATAGTATTCGAGGTTGTAGTCGTTGAGGATCAGCGGGCAGGCCGGATCGGCCTCATGCGCGGCCTGATAGGCGATGTCGATATAGGCGTCGCCCAAAACCTCGCGCCACAGACAGTCGCGCAGGTCCGAACCGTCGTCGAGAATGGGCTCATTGACCACGTCCCAGCCATCGACAGAACCGATGTAGTGGGTCATCACGTCGCGGATATAGGCGCGATAGGCGACTTCGAATGCCGGGCGGTTGCTTTTCAGTTTCTGGAAATAGTCGCCGTCCTGCGCGTACCAGATCAGGGTGTGCCCCAGAACGGACTGACCAGAGTTGCGGGCCTGCTGCACGATGCGGTCGGGCGCGTCGAAGCGCAGGCTGCCGTCGGGCTGGAGGATATATTCCATCTTCATTTCCCATTCCGGCGTGAGGCGGTCGAAATGGGTGGCGATCATGGCGGCCCACTGCGGGTCGCCCATCTGCGCGGTCATGGCGCAGACGCCGAGCGGAAAAGGCGCGTGCGATTTCAAAGGCGCGATGGCACCGGTGGCCGCTTCACCGCGCCCGCAGGCGCTGAGCAGGGCGGCGCCCATACCGGCCCCCAAAGCGGCCAGAGCCGTGCGGCGAGGGAAACCTTGGGGTTTTGTCGTCACCTGTCCCCCCGCGATAGTGTTAACCGGCGAAGCGCAGACGCAGGGCGGCTTCGTCCATGGCCGCACTTTCGCGCTTCAGTTCAGCGGCCACCTTCGACAGGCGGGTCGTTTCGGCGACGTGCTCAAACTTCTTCAGTTCTTCAAAGGCCCCGTTCAGCGAATCGCGAATACCGGCCTCTTCGTGCGCGATCAGTTCCAGTTCCGAGACGCACTGTTCGCGGCGCTGAGCCCAGCCCTTTTTATAGGCGGTCAGGTCGAAATTGAAGGCGGGCTCCTGCGCGGCGCGGGCGATTTCAAGCGCCAGCTCGGCATCGAGGGTCGAAATCTTCATTTCGACGTGGGTGCGACGGGTGGCGACCTCGGCCAGACGTTTCTGCAACGTCTCCACCTCGAAAGTCGAAATACGGATCAGAGACTTTACCCACGAGGCCATCACGCTACTCCCTTATTGAGAGCTGAGAATCTGGCCCAAAAGGGTAAAGGAGTCGTCAAGACTTGTGGCCTCATCGGGGCTTTGCGACAGAAATTGTTCGATGCTGGGGTTGAGCTGAATCGCCCGATCGACCAGCGGATCGGCCCCCGTGCGATAGGCCCCGATGCGGATCAGTTCTTCCATATTGGTATAGGCCGACATGACGGCGCGGGCATTGCGCACCACCTCCCGTTCGGGGAGGGTCTGACAGCCTGGCATGGTGCGGCTGATGCTTTTCAGCACGTCGATGGCCGGGAAGCGGCCGCGTTCGGCAATCGAACGGCTCATCACGATGTGGCCGTCCAGAATACCGCGCACGGCGTCGGCAATCGGCTCATTGTGGTCATCGCCATCGACCAGCACGGTGAACAGCCCGGTAATGGGGCCGGTTTGCGTACCGTCGGGCAGCATCGGACCGGGACCGGCGCGCTCCAGCAGCTTGGGCAATTCGGCAAAGCAGGTGGGGGTATAGCCCTTGGTCGTCGGCGGTTCACCCGTGGCCAGACCGATCTCGCGCTGGGCCATGGCAAAGCGCGTCACCGAGTCCATCAGGCACAGGACCTCAAGCCCCTGATCGCGCAGAAACTCCGACAGGGCCAGCGTCATATAGGCGGCTTGCCGCCGTTTCAGGGCGGGTTCGTCCGAGGTGGCGACGACGACGATGGCGCGCGCAATGCCGGCCTCGCCAAGCGTTTCTTCGACAAATTCGCGCACTTCGCGGCCGCGTTCGCCGATCAGCCCGACCACCACCGCGTCACAGGCCGCTTCGCGCGCCAGCATGGACAAAAGCACCGACTTACCGACGCCGGAACCGGCAAACACCCCCAGGCGCTGACCGCGGCAGCAGGTGGTAAAGACGTTCATCGCCCGCACGCCGAGGTCGAGGCGCTCCCCCACGCGTGCGCGCGAATGGGCGGGCGGCGGGGCGGCCTTCAGCGGGTAACCGATGCCGCCCTTGGGCAATGGCCCCAGCCCGTCGATGGGATCACCGAAGGCGTCAATAATCCGCCCCAGCCAGGCGGTCGAAGGATAGACCTTGGCCCCTTCGTTCGAAATGCGGATTTCGGCACCGGGGGCGACGCCTTCGACCGGGCCGAAAGGCATCATCAGGGCGCGGTCTTCGCGGAACCCGACCACTTCGACGGGCAGGGGAGCATCGTGGCGGCGCATGATCTCACAGCGCGAGCCGACCTCCATGAACGACATGCCGCCCTTGGCTTCGATCAGCAAGCCATTGACCACGGCCACACGGCCATAGACCTGCATCGGGTCGATATTGCGAGCGGTATGGAGAAGGTCCTGCATGGCCGCAAGTATGGTGAACGGGGCCTTAAGAAAGGTTAACGGATTGCCACTTTTCAATAGTCGAAAGACCTGGCACGGTGCTCTCTTAAGGGGGACAGATGCGCGCCTATTATACCGCCGACCGGGAGAAATTCTTCAGCGATTCCGATGATCAGATTCTCGGTGAACTGGCACGGGTCAATACCTTTGCGCTCGATCTGGAACAGAAGGGCGCGTGGCTTCAGCAGATACGCATCCTGCGCAATGCGCTGACGGCGATTGACGCCTTCACCCTCTATTTCGAGTTCACCATCCCGCGCATGGGCAAACGCGCCGATGCGGTGGTGGTCATTGGCGACTGTATCTTCATCATTGAATTTAAGGTCGGCAGCGAAGGCTTTGACCGCCACGCCATCGAGCAGGTCGAAGACTATGCGCTTGATCTGAAAAACTTTCATGCGGGCAGTCATCATTTGTCGATCGTGCCCATTCTGGTGGCGACGCGGGCCAAGATGTCGCCAATATCGCAACTGGAACTGGCGCTTGATCAGGTATCTAAACCGCTGCTGTCCAACATCATCGACCTTTGTGACATCCTCCGACACGCGGCGGCGCAGCACCGTCACCGTCAACTGGATGTGGCCCAATGGGCCTCCCGTGGTTATCGCCCGACCCCGACCATTATCGAAGCGGCGCGGGCGCTCTATGCCCGACACGATGTCAGGGATATCGCGCGCTCAGACGCCGACGCCATCAACCTCAGCCGCACGCAGGATTTTATTGCCGCAGTGATTGAGGATGCCAAGTCGCACCAGCGCAAAACGGTCTGTTTCGTCACGGGCGTGCCGGGTGCAGGTAAGACTTTGGCAGGACTTAATATCGCCACTCAGCGTAGCGAATCTCATGCCGACGAATACGCGACTTTTCTGTCAGGGAACGGGCCTTTGGTCGATGTGTTGCGTGAGGCGCTGGCGCGCGATCAGAGTGCGCGCACCGGGCGTTCCAAAAAGCATGTCGAACGCGATGTGCGCGCCTTTATCCAGAATATCCACCATTTCCGCGACGACTATGCGGGCAGTGCGACCGTGCCCAGCGAACACGTGGTGGTGTTTGATGAGGCGCAACGGGCCTGGACCCGCGCTCAGGCATCCAAATTTATGCAGGCCAAACGCGGCATTGCCGATTTCGACATGTCCGAGCCGGAGTTTTTGCTCAGCGTGATGGACCGTCATCCCGACTGGTGCACGGTGGTGTGCCTGATCGGCGGCGGGCAGGAGATCAATACCGGCGAGGCCGGCTTGTCCGAATGGATGGCGGCCATCCGGGCGCGTTTCCCGCACTGGCGAGTCTATGCCTCGGCGCAGATTGTGTTGCCGGACTATGATCTGAACCACGATGCGCGCCACTTTATCCAGCAGGAGCAGGTGACGCTGAGCGACGACCTGCACTTGGGTGTCTCGATGCGCTCTTTCCGCGCGGAAACTTTATCCGGCTTTGTTGCGCATCTGTTGAACGGTGAAGCCGAGGCCGCCCGTACCGCTTTTGCGCAACTGACGGCCTATCCTATCGTCATCACCCGCGATCTGAATGCCGCGCGCCGCTGGTTACGCCGCAAAGCCCGAGGCACAGAGCGCTATGGTCTGGTGGCCTCCTCAGGCGCCTACCGTCTTAAACCCGAGGGCCTGCACGTGAAGGCCAGTATCGAGCCGGCAAACTGGTTTTTGAATGATCGCGAGGATGTACGCTCGTCCTGGTATCTGGAGGACGTGGCAACCGAGTTCGACGTGCAGGGGCTGGAACTGGATTGGGTGGGTGTTTGCTGGGATGCCGATTATCGTTACTCAGACGACGGCTGGCAGCACCGCAAATTCGCCGGCACCAAATGGCGCAACGTGAACAATGCGTTCGCGCAGCTTTATCTGAAGAACGCCTATCGCGTTATTCTCACTCGCGCGCGGCAAGGCATGGTTATCTTCGTGCCCAAGGGCGATGTCGATGACCCCACTCGCCCGCCCGGATTCTATGATGCGACTTGGCAGTTTCTGATAGACTGCGGCTTGCCTCCACTGGCGGTATCGGGTTAGCTCCGCCGCAAATTCCGGAGGGTCGTCACACATGCTATCCGTCAAAGATTTCGGTGCCACGGTCACGGGGGAGGCGCTGGATACCTCTGCCATTCAGGCAGCGATTGATGCGGCGGCTGTCAATGGCGGCGTGGTGCGGTTTCCGGCCGGGCGGTATCTCAGTTTTTCGCTAAATCTCAAATCGGGTGTAACCCTGCATCTGGATAAGGGCGCGGTGCTGATCGCCGCCGACCCGGCACGGCATGGCGGGCACTATGATCTGCCCGAAGACAACCCTTTTGACCTCTATCAGGATTTCGGCCATTCGCATTGGCGCAACAGCCTGATCTGGGCCGAAGGGGCGGAGCGCATCGCCATTACCGGCGAGGGCACGATCGACGGCGAAGGCCTGACCCGCGAAGGGCCGGGCTCTCAGTGGCGAAAGCAGGCCGGTGAATTTCCCCTGTCCATGCGCGGCCTGTCGGCGGAGGTGATGGCCGAACTGGCCCCCGAAGTCTCGGCCATGCAGGGGCTGGGCAACAAGGCCATTGCGCTGAAAAACTGCCGCCACGTGACGCTGAAAGACTTCACCATAAAGAACGGCGGGCATTTCGCCCTGCTGGCCACTGGGGTCGAGGATATGGAGATCGAGGGCTTAAGCCTCGATACCAACCGCGATGGGCTGGATATCGACGCCTGCCGTCGTGTGACCATCCGTCGTTGCCGCGTCAATACGCCCAATGACGACGCCATTGTGCTGAAATCGAGCTTTGCCTTGGGTGAGGCGCGGGCCTGCGAGGACATCACCATCGAAGACTGCACCGTGTCGGGCTATGATCTGGGGACCCTGCTCGACGGCACCTATGGCCGCACGCAGGACCGCGCCCCGGATCAGGACCGCGTTACCGGGCGCATCAAGATCGGCACCGAATCCAATGGCGATTTCCGCCGCATCCGCATCCGCAATTGCCGCTTTGAGCGGTCGCGCGGGCTGGCGCTGGAGACGGTCGATGGCGGCGTCATCGAGGACGTGGTGTGCGAAGACCTCAGCCTGTCTGAGATCACCACGGCGCCGATCTTCCTGCGCGTCGGCGCGCGCTTGCGCGGGCCGGAAGGCACCAGGGTCGGCGGCATCCGTAACGTGACCATCCGCAACCTGACGGCCACCGACATCCTGCCCGACTATTGCGCCCTGATCATGGGCCTGCCCGAAAGTCCCATTCAGAATGTGACGCTGCAAAACGTCGCCCTGACCTATCGCGGCGGTTTGAGCCCGGCGGTGGTCGCGCCCTTTGTCGATGACCTGCCGAGCGCCTATCCGGAGCCGTCCATGTTTGGGGTCACGCCCGCCTGGGGCCTGTGGGCGCGGCACGTTGACGGGCTTGAGCTAACCGGGCTTAAGATGGCGACGCAAACCCCGGATGCGCGGCCCCAGACCGTGTATCACGCCGTTTCGCTTAAGCGATAATTTTCCGCATGTGCGAAATTATACAAAAAATTCAGTGTGTTAATTTTGTGACGATTGTCGCCAAAACGTCATAAATTGACGGTGCGTCACACTTGTCATTCCCGCCAAACGGGCATTCCCTCCTGTGCATAACATAAACTCCGTACAGGGCGGACCCTCACATGAAACGCACCAGCCTTATCGCGCTGACCTCCCTCCTTGCCTTGTCGGCGGGGGCGGCCTCGGCCCAGACCTATGATCGCGTCATTAGCTTTGGTGACTCGCTGAGCGATTCTGGCAATCTCTATGCCGTAGCGGGCGCGACGCAGCCGCCGGCGCCGTATAATCGCCGCTTCACCAATGACAAGGTGTGGGTCGAATATCTGGTCGGCACGATGAACGGCTACACGACCACAGGGGCGCTGACCGGCAATGTCAACTTCGCCTTTGGCGGGGCGCGCACCGATACGCAGGCCAATCCGCCGGGCACCGCGGTGCAGCTTCAGGCCTATCAGGCGCGCGGCGGCACCTTCGGGGCGCGTGATGTGGTGACGATGTGGGCGGGGGCCAACAACCTGTTTCAGGGCCTGCCGGTTGCGGCGACGAACCCCTCGACGGCGACGGGCGTGATGGGCAGCATTGCCACTTCGGCGGCTGGCGATATCGCGTCTCAGGTCAATACGATCGCCGGGGCCGGTGCGGGCACAGTGCTGGTGCTGAACCTGCCGGACCTCAACAATACGCCGCAGTTCAAAGGCACCACGGCGCAGGATCTGGCCGGTTTCTCCAGTTCGTCCTTCAATTCGGCGCTGAACACGGCGGTGAAGACCGTCGCCGCCAACCGCCCCACCACCAATATTGTGCAGGTGGACATCAATACGGCGTTCAAGCTGATTATCGCCAATCCGTCGGCCTTTGGGCTGAGCGATGTGACCTCAAGCTGCGTGGCGACCACGGCCTGCGTCACCGGCGGGGCTTCCGTGCAGAATAATTACCTGTTCTGGGACGGGGTGCACCCGACCGCCGCCGGGCATAAGCTCGTGGCGGCTGTGGCGACGCAATACCTCTACACGCCGACCCTGTCTGAGGGGGTGAGCCTGTTTGCTGATGTGTCCTATGCGGCACGGCGTAACGCCATGCTGGGCTTCAATCAGCGTCTCTATGAAGGTCAAAAGGGCGTCTTCGTCGAAGTGATCGGCGATCAGGCGCAATCGGAACGCACGGTTAACCTGCAATCGGCCCCCGGTGCGACGGCGGTGGGTTTGAAAACCAAGGCCTATGATTACGACCTGACGGGGCTGCGCTTCGGCACGGTGTTCGGGCACGGCGAAGCCACTACCTTTGGCGCGGGCGTCACCCTGCTGAAAGGTGACGCCACGGGCTATCTTTTGAGCGCCAAGCCGACGGTGATCAGCTTCGATGCCGGAGCCAAATGGGATAAGGGCCCGCACTTTGTCACCTTCGGTCTGGGCATGGGCTATGAGGAGTTTGAGGACTATCGCCGTCAGACGACGCTGGCCGCCGTCACCATCCAGCAGGAAAAAGTGCAGGGGTGGTCGGCTTCGGCGCAGGTCGAAACCGGCTGGCGGCACGATATGGGGGCGCTGTCTCTGACGCCGGTGGCGCGCCTGTCGTGGGTCAGCGGCCATATGCGCGGCTTTGACGAAAACTACACCGTCGGGGCCGTCAGCTTTGACGGGCGTAAGGTGTCGACGCTGTCCGGGGCGCTGGAACTGCGGGCGCAGGCGCGCCTGAGCGACAAGACGCGCCTGACGGGCTCGCTGGGCTATGAAGACGTGCTGAGCGGTGAGACGGACCCGCTGAAAGGCCAGTTGATCAATAACACCGCCCTGCCGTTCAGCCGCGAGATGGGCGAACGCCCCACGGAAGGTGTCATCGCCGGGGTGGGCCTGACGACCGAAGTGATGGGTTTTGGCGTCACCGCGCGCTATGCGGGCAGCTTCGGCAAGGATGACCACAAGACCCAGTCGGCCCTGATCGCCCTGACCAAGGCCTTTTGATACCAACGGCCGAAGATGCTGACCGCATCCGGCCGTTGAAGAAACGAGACTGTCTCATATGTATCAGCGACATGAGACAGTCTCGAATGGAATACCAAGGGTCATTTTCAATGCCCCTTGGTATGAGCCGACATTTAAAAATTTTGCGGACACAGACGGAGGCTTCTAGCGGGAGGCCTCCGTTTTCTTTGCCGGCAAAGGTCGCCGCGCATTCAGGCGTATAAAAACATCTTGAAAATCAGAAGTATAAATCCGCCCCTTGCCGCATTTCGCCCTGACTGTGTGCGAAAAAAGACTCTTTCTTAAAAAAGAATGAAAAAAGACCTGGGGAAAAGCCCCCCTCTTGACTCGCGACTCTTGTCAGCGATTCGCAAATCAGCGTACCCCTTTTTGAGATTTTGTTAGGCTTAACTAATCTTAAGGGATTTGCGGGCTAGCCTCCAATTCTCACCATCGGGGGCGTTCGCGCCTTCACCTTTGTGTTTGCCATAGCCGGGAGGGGCTACATGCGCGTACTGCTGATTGAAGACGACAGCGCGACTGCTCAAAGCATTGAGCTGATGCTGAAATCCGAAGGTTTCAACGTCTATACGACGGACCTGGGCGAAGAAGGCGTGGATCTGGGTAAGATCTACGATTACGACCTGATCCTGCTCGACCTGTCGCTGCCTGACATGTCCGGCCTCGAAGTGCTGCGTCAACTGCGCGTCGGCAAGGTGAATACCCCGGTCATGATCCTGTCGGGCACCTCCGAAATCGAAACCAAGGTCAAGACGCTCGGCGGCGGTGCCGACGACTATATGACCAAGCCCTTCCACAAGGATGAGCTGATCGCCCGCATTCATGCGGTGGTGCGTCGCTCCAAGGGCCACGCCCAGTCGGTCATCAAGACCGGCGACATCATCGTCAATCTCGACGCCAAGACGGTCGAAGTCGCGGGCAACCGCGTGCACCTGACCGGCAAGGAATACGAGATGCTGGAGCTTCTGTCCCTGCGCAAGGGCACGACGCTGACCAAGGAAATGTTCCTCAACCACCTCTATGGCGGTATGGACGAGCCGGAACTGAAGATCATCGACGTCTTCATCTGCAAGCTGCGCAAGAAGCTGGCCGTGGCCAATGACGGCAACTCCTATATCGAAACCGTCTGGGGCCGTGGCTATGTGCTGCGCGACCCGCAAGAGCAGGGCGGCATCGTCGCCGCCTGAGCCTCACGGCCAAGACTACACAAAAAACGCCTGCCGTCCTCTCACGGCAGGCGTTTTTTGTTGTATAGTCGCTATTGTTTGCTCATTACTCATGTCATGAGCAATCTCTATCCAGATAGAACCGGCTGGGCGACAGGCCCGCTGTCGGAACTGCCGTTTGAAGGGCCGTTTCCCGATTTCACGCCTTTCGAATCTTATGTGCTACAGGAACTGGCTTCCGAGTTTGAGTCTCACGAGCATGTTTTTCGCGAGCAATTACGCCATGCGCAGGTGATCGACCGCATCAATACTGGCGCGGGATTTTACACGCGGGTGAAAATAGAGCCTTCATCCTGCCCAGCGTTATCCTATCGCCAGCAAGGTTCTCACTTTGACGTTGCGGATGTCGAACACGGTATAGGCATTGTTTTGTGGGGTGATGAGGGGTATCTGGACACTATCGAAGGCTACACTTATGGCGATGTGTCTTTGGTAGGCAGAGAATTGTCAGGCCTGCATATTCTCGCGTCGGCCCCCTAGGGATTAATCCACCGCTTAATCCGTCACGCACTGGGTCGGCATCTTTTTGCCGACGGTCCAGGTGGCGTCGCGGCCTTTGCCGCGGAAATCGTGCTTGCCCGACGAATACCAGATGCCAGAGGCCGCCACCTGCTGCGGCAGGTGCAGTTTTGTGCCGTCTTTCAGCGTCACGGTCGCCGCCTTTTCGCTGAAGGCGATGCGGAAGGTCGTCCCGTCCTGACAGGTATAGAGCGCGCCCGTTGGCGCTTCGACCACAGGCGGCGGCGGGGGAGGCGGGGGTGGCGGGGCCATGCCGCTATCGGTCGGGGTGGTCACGCAGCCCGCCAGGGTCAGGGCGAGCGCGGAAAGAGCGACGATAGACAGGCTGCGACGCATAGGGTCCTCCACATTTGTCGGCGACAGCATAGCCCGTTTCCGGGGCTTGCGAAATAAGCTCACGATAAGGTTTACCGGTTCTTTTTGTCAGGACTTTCTTAACCGTATCTGTAAACCGCAAACTCATGAAGCTTTGATAACGTGGTTTCGGGAAGGGCGTTTTCCTCCCACCTGCAGACGGCCGCCGGGGTGTGGGGCCGGGGAGAGCCTAGATGTTTCATCGTCCGATCCATGTTCTGTTCCTGGCCGAGCGTAACTCCTCACGTTCCATTCTGGCCGAAGCCCTGCTCAACCGTCTGGGGGCCGGGCGCTTTGAGGCCTATTCGGCGGGTGTGACGCCGGCCGTGGCCATCAGCCCCTATGCCATCGCGCTGTTGCACCGCATCAACTACAATATTCAGACCCTCGTGCCCAAGGGGATCGAAGCCTTCGGGGCGGCGGATGCGCCTGAACTCGACTTCGTTTTCCGCCTGTCGCACCACCTGCCGAAGGGCCGCCTGCCGCAATTCAAGGGCAATCCGCGCCTGATCGACTGGTTCCTCCCCGATCCTGAAGATGTGATGGGCTCCCCGGCCATGATCGCCACCGCCTATGCCGACCTGTTCGGCGCACTGTGCTCGCGAATCGAAACGCTGAGCCAGATGAGCCCGGCCTTTCTGGCCGGTGAAGCCGCCCCGGACCGGCTGGAGCGCATGGGCGAGGCCTATATCCGTCTGGCCGCTTAATACCAACGGCCGAAGATGCTGACCGCATCCGGCCGTTGAAAACTCGAGACTGTCTCATATGTGCCCTCGACATGAGACAGTCTCGAACCGAATACCAAGAGTCATTTTCAATGACCCTTGGTATACCTGTTTTATACGTTTCTCCCTGACCTTGGGGCGGTTGTCATCGGCAACCGCCCTTTCTTTATGCCTTCCTTACGTTCAATGGCTGAAAAACCCGGCGAATTCGTTTGCAAATTCCCGCGTCGGGGGTTTTTACCCACATCGCTTTCATGTATGGTTTTTGGCATGGAAATGGATGATGCCGTTGTTGCCTTGTTTGCCCTTGCCCATCCGGGCCGGTTGGAAGCCTTTCGCACCATTGTGCGCGCAGGTCCGTCCGGTATGCCCGCCGGTGAGATTGCCCGCGCGATCAAGGCCCCTGCCAATACCACCTCGACCCACCTCAGCATTCTGACGGGGGCGGGCCTGCTCAAGGCCTATCGCAGCGGTCGCTCGATCATCTACAGCGCGGAGCTGACGCATCTGTCGGGGCTGGCCGACTATCTGCTGAACGATTGCGCGCAGGGCAAGCCGGAGGCGTGGAGCCAGTTGACGGTTCCGGAACCCGCCACCAGAAAGACCGCCTGATCGTCAATACAGGCAACAAAAAACCCCGCTGGTTTCACAGCGGGGTTCTTCATGTCAAGGGTTTGAACTCAGCTACCGAACTTGCGCACCGGCTGGGCGCCCACGGCCTGATTCTTGATATAGAGGCCGCGCATCCCCGCCATTGGCTTGAAGACATCGGTGATGCCCAGCACGGTTTCCGCCGCGCCGAGGAAGAGGTAGCCGTCATCGGCCAGCAGGGTGGCCATCTGCTCCAGCACGCGCTTCTTGGTTTCGATATCGAAATAGATCAGCACGTTACGGCAGTAGATCACGTCCTGACGACCGACGGAGCGCAGATCATCAAGCAGGTTGAGCTTTTTGTAGCGCACGGCCTGACGGATCTTGGGCGAGATGCGCCACATTTCGTCGATCTTCTCGAAATGCTTGACCATCATCTGGATGGGCAGGCCGCGCTGCACTTCAAACTGGGTATAGAGGCCGGCCTGCGCCTTTTCGAGGCAGCGTTCGGAAATGTCGGTGGCCAGGATGTCGAGATTGACGCGCGGGAACTGGGCGCGCGACTCTTCCATCATCATAGCCAGGGAATAGGGCTCCTGACCGGTCGAGCAGGCGGCGCACCAGATCTTGATGTCGCCGCTGCGGGCCTTGGCCAGCGCCGGCAGGACGTCGGATTTGAACTGATCGAACGGCGTCTTGTCGCGGAAGAAAAAGGTCTCGTTCGTCGTCATCGCGTCGGTGACGGTATAGATCAGTTTCTCGTCACGCTTGGTGCGCAAGGCCGTCAGCAGGGCGGCGACATTGGCATAGCCTTCGCGGCGCGCCACGGGGGCCAGACGGCTTTCGATCAGATAGGTCTTGTCCGAGCCGAGGATCAGGCCGGAGCGTTGCTTCAACAGGGCGGCAAGGTGTTCGGTATCTTCCGGGGTCATATTATTCTCTCACCTTTGGCGATGGCCCGGCACGTCTGCGCCAGACCGTCGATGGGTTTTATAAATTCGGCCAGACCGGCTTCGGCGACGGCACCGGGCATCCCCCAGACGACCGACGACTTTTCGTCCTGAACCATCACGGTGGCATTGACATCGACCAGAGCCCGCGCGCCGTCGCGGCCATCGTGGCCCATGCCGGTCAGGACGACGGCGACGACGTTCTTGCCGTACAGTTCTGCGCCGGATTTAAACAAAGGATCGACCGCCGGGCGGCACCAGTTGACGGGGGCCGACTGATCGAGGCGAAGCGACGGCTGACCGGGCGTGCCTTTCAGCGTCATGTGGAAATCGCCGGGCGCGATATAGATGTGGCTGCCTTTGAGGCCCATACCGTCCTGCGCTTCGACCACGTTCTGCGGCAGGGCCTTGTCGAGGTGTTCGGCGAGGATGGTGGTAAAGGTCGAGGGCATGTGCTGAACGATCAGCACCGGGATGCGCCAGTCGGGACCAAGACCCGCGAGGAAGTTGCGCAGGGCCGGGGGGCCGCCCGTGGAGGCACCGACCAGCAGGATATCACAGCGGCGCGGGCCGGTCATGGTCCGCACGCGCGGTGCGGCGGCCACGTGGCCGTTCGGCGTTGCCGGTGCCGGTGAGCCGGCCGGGCGGTCGATGCGGCGGATCGGCGCGACGATACCGGGGGTGGGGGTATTAAGGTTAACCGGGGCGCTTGGGGCCGTGGTTGCGGCACCGGCGGCCGCGGCATTGGGCCAGGCGCGCGTGCGACCACACAGGGCGCGCACCTTGGTCAGAAGCTCGCTTTTGAAGCCGTCTGCCCCGCCGATACGGGCGGAGTCGGGCTTGGGCACATAGTCGGCCGCCCCCAGTTCAAGGGCGCGGATGGTGACCGAGGCCCCGCGGGTCGTCAGGGTCGAGGCCATCAGGATTTTCAGGCCCGGCTTGGCCGCCAGCATCTTGGGCAGGGCTTCGAGGCCGTTCATGTTCGGCATCTCGATATCAAGGATCAGCACGTCGGGCTGAAGTTCCTTGAGCTTGTCGATGCCTTTCTGGCCGTCCGTGGCGGAGCCGACGAGCACCATGTCGCTTTCCGCTTCGATCCAGCGGGTGACAAGGCCGCGCACGACCGCCGAGTCATCAACGATCATCACCCGCAGGGGGCGCAGCGATACCGAGGGATTGGGGTTAAGCGACATACGCTGGGAATACCTTAGATAAGGCCGACTTCGGTGAACTTGGCTTCGAGGATTTCACCGTCGAAGGGCTTCATGATGTATTCCGAAGCGCCTTCGGTCAGGGCCTCGGTGATGTGGGCCAGATCGTTTTCAGTGGTGCAGAAGACCACGACGGGGTCGGTACCACCCTCTTCCTTGCGCAACTGACGCAGGAAGGTGATGCCGTCCATGACCGGCATGTTCCAGTCGAGCAGGATGGCGTTGGGCATGGACGACTTGCAGTAGTTGAGGGCTTCGAGGCCGTCATTGGCCTCGGCCACTTCAAACTGGAGGTTTTCCAGAATGCGACGCGCCACCTTGCGGATAACGCGGCTGTCATCGACGACGAGGCAGGTTTTCATATCGCTTTTTCCTGAGCCCGTAAGCGCAATCCGAAAAGTGGGCACCGCTTTTCGGAGTCAATCGCGCACCAAACCTTAGGCGGCCTTGAGGTGGGCGGCGTCCAGAAGGGTGTGCGGGTCCAGAACTATCAGAAGTTCCTTTTCCAATTGATAAACGCCGACGATAATTTCGGCCCAGCGCGGCGGCAGGTTGCCCGGCGGGGCGTGGAACTTTTCGTCATCCAGCTTCAGCACCTCATCGACCGAGTCGATGACGAGGCCGTAGGAATCGCCATGCACTTCGAGACCGATGGCCAGCGGTTCCGGCGCATCGGCCGGGCGCGGCGACAGGCCCAGGCGGCGACGGGCGCAGACGGCGGTGACGATACGGCCGCGCAGGTTCAGCACGCCGGCGATTTCGGTGCGCGACAGCGGCACGGGCGTCAGGCCGCGCGGATGGAAGACGTCATGGACGCGGGCGGCATCGACGCCAAACAGCTGGCCACCGACACGCAGGGTCACGTAATCACGGATACTCATAATGAACCTCAGGCAGCTTCGGTGATAAGGTCTTGGGCGGGCTGACGGCGGGCGTGTTCGGCCAGACCGCGCAGCAGGTAGTGATCAACGTCGAGGATTTCGCAGGCGCGACCGGTGATGACGGCGGTGCCGCGCACGCCCGGACGATCCGGCGACAGTTCGATATTGAGGAAGTCTTCGACCACATCGACGATCTCATCGACGGCCAGAGCCATGGCATAGCCTTCGCCGGTGAAGACCAGCAGCGGCTGAATATCCTGCTCCTTGAAGCCGTAGGTATCGGCGACGTTGAGGATCGGCATCAGCTTGCCACGGTATTGCAGCGCGGCGCGGCCATCCATGCGCTCGATCTTTTCGGCTTCGATGTGTTCGAGGCGCGTGATGTGCTCCAGCTCGACCGCCTTCGGGGCACCGCCACCGGCGCGGAACAAAAGCATGGCCACCTTCTGGCCCTGTGCGCTTTCGGCGATGGCGTCTTCGGCGGACTCTTCAACCTTTTCTTCCAGCATGTTGCCGGCGCGTTCGGACAGGGCGTTCGGATCAAGGATCAGCACCACCGAGCCGTCGCCCAGAATGGTCGCCCCGGAGAAGATGTCCACGTCGCGCAGGATGGAGGCCAGCGGCTTGACGACGATTTCTTCGGTGTCCAGAACGTCATTGACGACCAGACCGTAGCGGCGCTCACCGACCTGAATGACCATGACGAAGGTGGCGTTTTCTTCGGTGGCGGCTTCCAGTTGCAGCGTCGGCCCAAGCTGGACCAGCGGCAGCAACTTGTCGCGCAGACGCAGGACGAGGGCGTCGTTGATCTTTTCGATCTTGTGCTCGGCATTGGCGCCGGTGCGGACCAGTTCCATGACCGAGGTTTGCGGCACGGCGAACTTCTGACCACCGGCACCGACGATCAGGGCCGAAACGATGGCCAGCGTCAGCGGAATTTTGATGGTGAAGGTCGTGCCCTGACCGGCGATCGAGTTGAGGTCGATCTGACCGCCGATCTGTTCGATATTGGTGCGCACCACGTCCATGCCGACGCCGCGACCCGACAGGTTGGTGACCTTGGCCGCCGTCGAGAAGCCCGGCGCGAAGATGTAGCGGTGGATCTGCTGATCGCTCATGCCGTCCACTTCGGCACGGGTCGCCAGACCCTTTTCGACGATCTTTTCTCGGATGCGGGCGGTGTTCAGGCCGCGACCATTGTCCGAAATGCGGATGACGATGTAGCCACCTTCGTGGAAGGCCGCCAGTTTCACCTGACCATTGGCCGGCTTGCCCAGCGCAATGCGTTCTTCGGTGGGTTCCAGGCCGTGGTCGGCCGAGTTGCGCACCATGTGGGTCAGCGGGTCGCGGATCAGTTCCAGAACCTGACGGTCCAGTTCCGTGCCTTCGCCTTCCATGATCAGGTCGATCTTCTTGCCCAGTTCGTGCGAAAGGTCGCGCACCAGACGGGGCAGCTTCTTCCACGCCGCGCCGATGGGCTGCATGCGGGTCTTCATCACGCTGTCCTGCAATTCGCCGGTCAGGGTGGACAGGCGTTGCAGCGGGGTAGCGAAGGCCGAGTCTTCGCGGTTACGCGAGATTTGCAGAAGCTGGTTGCGGGTCAGAACCATTTCCGACACCAGCGTCATCAGGCCTTCCAGCACATCGACCGACACGCGGATCGACTGGGTGGTGGCGATACCGCCGTTTTCATCACCGAGCGCTGCCGCCAGCGCACCGGACGCCGCCTCGATGGGTTCAGCCTTCGGGGCCACAGCGGCGGGCGCTTCGACCTTGGGTTCAGGCTTGGGTTCGGGCTTCGGGGCTTCGGCCTTGACTTCGGCCACGGGCTCCGGCTCCGGATCGCTCATCCAGTCGGGGGCTTCGGCGGCGAGGAAGGCGGCTTCCAGTTCGTCGAGCGACACTTCGCCCGGACGCAGAGGGCGTTCCAGCTCCGGCTTCACTTCGGCGATGACGACTTCGGGGACATCGGCATTGATCGGACGGTCGGGGACCTGAACCGGCTGAACGGTCTCGATGGCCACTTCGCGACCTTCGGCCATGGCCTCCAGTTGCGAAATCAGGTCATCATCGTCGCCGTCGGGCTCATTGCCCGTCTGTTCCAGACCATTGAGGATCAGCTTGATGCGGTCGATGGAGTGCAGAACCAGCGTCACCGCCGTCGGCGTGACCTCCAGCTTGCCATCGCGGAAGCGACCGAGCAGGGTTTCACCGGCGTGGGCCACGGCTTCGAGGCGACCCAGCCCCAGGAAGCCGCAGGTGCCCTTAATGGTGTGCACCAGCCGGAAGATATTATCGAGCGTCTTTCGTTCGTTGGGGTTGGCCTCGAACTTGACCAGTTCACTATCGACCACCTCAAGGCTTTCGGCCGTCTCGGTCAGGAATTCCGCAATCAGATCGTCCACTTTACACCCCGTCAGAACACTATGGCCGACCCTGAAATGAGGGCGTGGGTCGGACCTTTGACCGCCCATCATCAGATGGTTTGGTTAAAGGAGTGTTTGCAGAACGGGCTGGAAACGTGAACTTTGTTATTTTTTTGGTAGAACGATCTTAATGCCGAGTGAATCGGGCTCCAGAGTGACCGCAAGCGTGCCGCCGGCCTCCTGCACGACGCTGTGCAGCCAGAAGGGCTGTATCCATTGCCCGCTCAGGCCGTCCGACAGGGGCTGACCGTTCAGGCCCTCGACCGCTTCGGGTTTGAGGCGCGCGCGCGGGCCATTGGATTGCGCCGTCAAAGTAATGGCCTCATCCGTCTCTTCGCGACGAAGGGTCGCCGTGCCCCCGGTCGGCAAGGCGTTACCGGCAATATAGCCAAGATTCATCAGGGCACGGGCTGCCGGCTTTTCGAACACGACCTCATCGGCCACGTCGAAATCGAGCGTGGCGCGCATGGTCGAAAAGACGTCGGACAGGGTCTTGTTCAGCTCCTTGGCCGAAAAGGCTTCGGCCGAGGTCGCGGCCCCGAAGGCTACGCGAGCGAAATGCACCAGCGTGACCAGCTTGGTCGCCGAGGTCTGGATCAGGTTGACGGCATCGTCGCGCATGTCCTGCGCCGACGGATCGCTGAGCAGGTCAAGGCCCGATATAATGGCCCCGGTCGGCGAGATAAAGTCGTGGCACAGCTTGGCCACCAGTTGCGTCGCCAGTTCGTGCGGATTGGGCAGGGCCGCGACCTTTGCCGGAGTTTCGGTTTCGGAACCCTGTTCAGGCGTCGTAAGCGAAAGGTCATCCATGGTCTTTAAAGTCTCTGCGTTGGGATCGGGGTTTCAGGCAGTTTAGTTCTGATCGCGCCATGTGTGAGGTGATTTGCCTTATCAGGAAACACCCTTGCGGCTATAATCCATAAAATTCGCATGACGAAAGGCGGTGCGACCTCGCGCCACTGGTCAGGCGATCCCATCTTCTGTAGGGCTGGACACTTTGGATTACGTGCCCGCTCACTGCGCCGGTCAGCCCATGCGGGACGCCACGCCTTATTTCTAAAAACCGTTACGGAGGTTTCCCATGCCCGACACGCAACCGCAATCGACGGCCCCGCGCTATGCCCGCAAAGGCCGCGGCAAGGTGTTTGAATCCATTCTCGACACCATCGGCGATACGCCGCTGGTCAAGCTGCCGCGTCTGTCGGCCGAATACGGGGCCAGGGCGACGGTTCTGGCCAAGCTGGAATTCTTCAACCCGCTGGCCTCGGTCAAGGACCGCATCGGTGTGGCCATGATCGAAGCGCTGGAAGCGACGGGGCAACTGAAGCCCGGCGGCGTTATCATCGAGCCGACCTCAGGCAATACCGGGATCGCTCTGGCCTTTGTCGCTGCGCAAAAGGGCTATGAACTTATCCTCGTCATGCCGGAATCCATGTCGCTGGAGCGCCGCAAGATGCTGGCGCTGCTGGGGGCGCGCCTTGAGCTGACCCCGGCGGAAAAGGGGATGCGCGGGGCCGTCAACCGCGCGCAGGAACTGGTCGCCGCCACGCCGGGTGCGGTCATGCCGCAGCAGTTTGAAAACGCCGCCAACCCGCAAATCCACCGCATTTCGACGGCCGAGGAAATCTGGAATGATACGGACGGCGCGGTCGATGTGCTGATTTCCGGCGTCGGCACGGGCGGCTCGATCACCGGCATCGGTCAGGTGCTGAAAGAAAAGAAGGCTTCGGTCGAAGTCGTCGCGGTTGAGCCCGAAGCCTCACCAGTCCTGTCGGGCGGTGAGCCGGGGCCGCACAAGATTCAGGGCATCGGCGCGGGCTTTGTGCCGGGCATTCTGGACAAGGGCGTCATCGACAAGGTCGAGAAGGTGTCGAACGACGACGCCTTCGCTACCGCGCGTCAGGCGGCGCAGCTCGAAGGTCTGCCGGTCGGCATTTCGTCGGGTGCGGCGCTCAAGGCCGCCTTCCGTCTGGCGGCGCAGGACGCCTATGCGGGCAAGACCATCGTGGTCATCATCCCGTCGTTTGCCGAGCGTTACCTCTCGACCGCTCTCTTCGACGGACTGTAAAATCACGCCGCTCCTCTGATCACAGGGGAGCGGCTTCCTATGGTGGTGTTCGGGGTCGGCTTTAACCTCTTTTAATATCTCGCTAGGCATAGTGCTTGCCATGAGCACGCCGCCTGACTCGCAAGCCCTGAGCCCAGAAGACGAAATGTCCGTTGATGACGGCCTTATCGCGGTGGGTGCGCGTGCCGATGAGGCCCCCGAACAGGTCTTTCCGGCGCGTCAGACCCTGCTGAAACGGCTCGCTGACGTGGTCTGTCTGCCGGAAACGCGGGTCAATGCCTTTGAGCGCGCCGTGACCGCCGACCTGCTGGTCGAAATGCTGCGCGAAGCGCAAAAGGGCGAGCGCCTGCGCGTGGCGCGCCGTCTGAGCAAGCTGAGCGAAGTGCCGCACACCTTGGTGCGTCTGCTAATTACCGATGAGCCGGAGATCGCCCGCTTCCTGATCGAGGATTGCGACTCGCTGGCCGAAACCGATCTGCTCTATTGCGTTCGCCGCGGTACGCCGACCCACTGTCGCCTTCTGGCGGCGCGTAAATATATTGGGCCTGTGGTGGCCGAAGCCCTGACCGACACCGGCGATATCGACACGGTCGAGCAGTTGTTAAAGAACCGCACCTCCACCCTGTCGCAGGGCGCCATTGAGGTGGCGGTGTCGCTCAGTCAGGACGCGCCACGACTGGTGCCGCATCTGATCCGGCGTCTGGAACTGCGCCCTAGTTCGGCCTATGTGATGTTCTGGTGGGCCGATGCCGATGTGCGTCGCGTCATCCTGAGCCGGTTTGCCGTCAACCGCGAAGTCATGCAGGATTCCGCTGGTGACGTATTCGCTATGGCTGCGAAAGAAAAGTGGGGCGACCCGCTGGCGCGCAAGGCCCTGCAATTTATCGAGCGCCGTCAGCGCAACCGCGAGGCCCTGAAAAAAAGCCCGTTCGCCAGTCTGGAGGCCGCCATTGCCGAGGCCGCGCGCAGCGGCATGACGCGGCACACGGCCGAGGAAATCTCTTACCTGTCCGGTATCAAGCCTTCGACCGGGGCCAAGATCCTGCGGGATGGTGGCGGTGAGGCGCTGGCCGTGCTGTGCAAGGCAACGGGGCTGAAAAAGGCCGATCTGCGCAATCTGTGGCGGGCTTTGCGCCGTCCGGGGCAAAAGGACGGGGAGGTGCATCCGGACCTTGAGCGGGTGCTGGTTGTCTATGACACCCTGGCTGTGGATCGGGCGCAGACGGTGCTGCGCTACTGGAACTGGTCGCTCTCTTCGGCCCTGACGCCGATGATGATCCGCGCCCTGTCGCAAGGGGAGTCGATGGAAATAGACGCCCTGTCCGTACCGCAACGCGCCGCCATGCTGGCCTTCGCGCAGGACCTGAAGCGGTAGCCCCGAAATCAGGCTGGCGATAAATATAGAATCGCCTCACGCGACCCGCGGCTCAAGACTCGTCAAAGTACCAGACGGCTCAGAATGTGAGATTTTGCGGCTTTATTGACCTCATATACAGATACGAGCGGCATTTTGTCACAAACCGCACAGCGTGATGAGAACAAAAGGAGTCTAAATCCTGCGGGCCGTATCCTTAAGCCCGCATCTGTGGATAGGCGGCGGCCTTAACCGGGTTTAAATCTCTGGTTAACCCTTTTTTGCTTGCCAAGGAATCACTGATTAAGAGAAGGTGAAGGTCAGTGATTCGTATACGGGGCAAGGTTTCAGGCGATTATGACGGGCATGGCAGCGGAAATGCTGAGCGCTTTGCGCATGCACGAAGAGGTCTTCCGTTACTGGAAGAGCCTGCGCCGCCCCGGACGCCTGCCGTCGCGCGCCGACATTGATCCGTGCAGTGTGCGCAAGCTGTTGCCGACCATTTCCCTGATTGATGTGCTGGCCGATGATCCGGCGAATGAACCTGAGCGTTTCCGTCAGCGGCTGGCCGGCACCGACCTCTACACGGCCTATGGTATGGAGATCACGGGCAAGTCGTTCACCGACATCTATGGCCCCGAAGAAGCCCGCTACTGGGCCGAAGAACTCACCTTTGTGGTGCGTACACGCAAACCCGGTGTCGGTCTCCATTCGATGGCGTGGCGCGGTTCAAAATCGCTGAGCCTGTTCTGGCTGCGTCTGCCTCTGGCCTCGGACGGGGTCAATGTCGATATGATTCTGGGCCACGACGCCCTGATCGGCCAGCCGGAACTGATCGGCCCCAGCGGCATCCGCGCCGCCTGATTTTTTTGTCATCGCGATTTTTGACTTTAGTGCCGGAGACGAATCGCCTCTGCCCGCGGGGGTTTTGCCGTCGTCATCTGGCCCTCTATCCCCCTACTTAAGAGCGAAAAATAGGCTTAATTGCCCATATTTTCACTTGAAATAGGAAAACTATCCTCTCAATATCCGCTTCGCTTAACATGAGAACAAATTGGCAACATTTGAGTCTCGTGAAAGGGGATCGCTATGAAACGGAGGGTGCAGACAGAGGCGGAAATCGCCGCCGAGGCGCAGGCGGACCTGACACAGGCCGACTATGTGATGGGGCTGGTGTCGGTGGTAACCGGCGTGCCGCTCAGTGATATCCGCGCCATGGACCGCAAGGATGCGCGCACATCGCGGGCCCGGCAGTTGTGCATGTACCTGATCTCGGTGGCCTGGCAATGGCCGCTCTATCGCATTGGCGCGGCTTTTGGCCGTGACCGCACGACGGTCGGCCACGCCTGCCGTCGCATCGAGGATTTGCGCGACAACCGCCTGCGGGACGAGCAGATCGAGCGGCTGGAGGCCTGTCTGCTGGACATGCCCTCCGGTCTGGCCCTGCCGCGCCGGAGGGCCGCCTGATGCGCGGTACGCCCGAAGCCCTGCGCGAGCGGCTGAAAGCGCCGGGGGCGCACCTGAAGCCCGTGGCGGGCGGTTACGAACTGCGCCTGACTGCGGACGGGCGAAGGCGCGCCGTGGACCGGCTGAGTGCCGCCGACCTGCGCGCCGTTCAGGCGCTGGGGCCGCTGACCCGCCATGCCGACGGGCGGCTGAGCCTGATGCCGCCGCCGGATGACCTCAGTGGCCTGATCCGCGAGGGCTATTTTGACCGCCTTCAGTTGCTGGCGCTGGATCAGTGGCGGCGCGATCACGCCACCGCCTATGCTGCTGATCGCCTGACTCAGGACTGGAGCCGCTTTGGTGGCGGGGGGCGCTCTACCACGTCCAGTGACCTGCCGCTCTATCGTCTTCAGGCGCGCAGGCGCTGCGAAGAGGCGGCTGCTGTGCTGGGTGATCTGGCCGGGCCGGCGCGTCGGGTGGGGCTGGAAGACTGGCCTTTGTCGAAGGCGGCCTGTGGTCCCGAAGCATTGACGGAGGCCTTTACTCGCCTGTCTGGTTATTATCGTATCGGCGGTTAACCCAGTCATGTCCCGCTATGAAACGAAAATACCGAAAACTATAGCATGGATAATACACTGTTAACAAAAACCGCGATTGCCCGGTTGACCTTCGTAAGTCCTGCGCAGAGGATATATCCACAGTTCGGGAAAAGGACACATTATGTCTGAAGACAAGGCCACCCCCACCACGGTGACTCCGCTCAAAAATCCGCCGCGTAACACGCTGGACAAGCCGCTGCGCCATGTGGTGTCGAACGAAGAACTGGACGCCTTGTGCGAAGTGCGGCGCGAATACGTGACCGAGTATGTATGGGGCGCGGTCGGTGTGGCCATCGGCACCTTGCCCGGCACGGTGGCCCTGCTGTACGGCTATCTGACATCTGGTACCGCCTATGGCTTCCGCCCGGAAGGGCTCATTCAGTTCGGCCTGTTCTGCGCCGCCCTGTCGGTCATCGGCAGCATGGGCATGATCGCCCAACGCCGCGCCCGCCGCCTGCGCGATATCGAAGCCGATATCCGTATGCGGGCCTAACCGTTTCCAGACAGACTCATACCAACGGCCGAAGATGCTGACCGCATCCGGCCGTTGAAGAAACGAGAATGTCTCATATGTATCAGCGACATGAGACATTCTCGAATGGAATACCGAGGGTCATTCTCCATGACCCTTGGTATCAGGCCGCCGCCTGTTTCAGGCGTTCGACCATCGAGATCAGGCCATTGGTGCGCTGCGACGACAGGGCCTCATCCAGCCCCAGACGGGTCAGGGTGTCGCGGATTGAAAAGTCGCGCACCTCGGCGCGCGGCAGGCCGTTCAGCAACCGCACCAGAATGGCGATCAGCCCCTTGACGATATGGGCATCGGAATCGCCGCGAAAGCGCAAAACCCCGTCGCCGGCCTCATCCATCATCAGCCACACCTGTGAGGCGCAACCGCGCACGCGCGTCACCTCGTTGCGCTCGGCCTCGCTGAGCGGGGCGAGCGTTTTTCCCAGGTCGATAATATAGCGATAGCGGTCTTCCCAGTCGTCGAAGAGGTCGAATTCTTCGAGCAGATCGCTCAGGCGGGCGTCGAATGTATCGGTCATGGCGTGGCTATAGCGCGCCAAAGCGCATTCCGAAAAGTGTGAAACGGTTTTCGGATGCAAATGCGCGTCAAAAAAAGCGCATTCCGAAACGAAGTTCGGCGAAGCCAAAAGTGTGAAACGGTTTTCGGATGCAAATGCGCGTCAAAAAAAGCGTCCAAACCGAAAACTCAGCGTCGCTTCAGTCGCACCGTGGCTTTCAGCCCGTTGCGCGGGTCGGATTGTACCGAAAAGCTGCCGCCCATCGCTTCTGAGGCCAGTTTGACGATCGACCAGCCGAGCCCCGCACCTTCGCGGCTGCGGTTGTAATCGCTGGCCCCCTGCTCGAACGGCCGCATCAGGCGCGGGATATCGGCGGGGTCAGGCGCCTTGCCCGGATTGAAGACAGCGATATCGACAAACTCGCCGTCCGGGCGGGCGGTGATTTCGACATCGCGGCCTTCGGGCGTGAAGTCGATGGCATTGCCGATCAGGTGATCGAGACACAGGCCAAGGCCGCGCGGGTCAAAGCGCGCGCTCAGTTCGGCATCGGTCAGGCCAGGCAGGATATTGACGCCGCGGGCCCTGGCGCAGGCGGCGTGACGGCGCGCCGCGTCATGGATATGCGGCGGCAGGGTTTTGATCTCCGGACGCAGCAGGTTGGGCTCGCTTTCCAGCCGCACCAGCTCCAGCACGTCATTGAACAGGCTGAGCAATTTCTTGCCGCTGTCGCGGATAATCCCGGCATATTCTGTATATTGCGGCGCGCCCAGAGGTCCGTAAAGCTCGTGCGTCAGCACCTCGGCAAAGCCGATGATCGAGTTGAGCGGGGTGCGCAGTTCGTGGCTGACCATGCGCATAAAGGCACGCTTGCCGAAGTCGCTTTCCGGCGGGGGGCAGGCAGACGGGGTAAGGGCCGCCGGTTGTTTGTCCATAAGCGTGCGCCGCAACAGGAAGGAGAGGAATGAAACTTTGGGCTGAATCGTACAGTTAACGTCTTAAGCAGAGGTTTCCGGGGCGAAAGACGACTTTTCTTTGGTCTTTTCTCGCTTGGCGGGGGATAGCCTTTCTCTTTTGGCGGCAGTTGGTTAGGATGGCACACGTATCCGTGAGTAAAAACGTGCCGCTGAAATCCTATCTTCAGGAACTGAGATCACCCACCGGGGCCATGGCCACGCCGCGCAGTCGTGTGCGGTTGGGCGTCATTGCGTGGCATCTCGGCTGGTCGGCGGTCAGTCTGGCCTCCATGATCTATCTGATCTTCCTGCCGGCCTCGGTCAATGTGTTGGCGGCGCTGGCGGCGGCGGCCCTGCCGGGTGTGTGCAGCGTCTTCCTGCTTAGCCGGGATGATTTCCGTACGCGGCAGATGCTCGTCTGGGTGTGGGCCCTGGCCTGTCTGGCGGCGCTGGGGCTTTCGGGCGGCGTGCTGGGGCCGCTGGCACCGTGGGTAGCCGCCCCGATGGCGGCGGCTGTGGCGCTCAATCAGCGGCGGCTGATCCTGCTGGGGGCGGCCCTGTCGGTGGCGGTGACCCTGTTTGCCATCCTGTTTTCGCTGATGCGTCTGTTCCCCCTGCCGGATATTGTCGAAAGTTTCTGGCTGTCTTCGGTGGCGGTGATCACGCTGGTGACGGGGCTCGGCCTGTCGCTTTTGCCGGCGCTGCGCGTGCGTACCGAGGCGGTGCGCGGCGTCGAACACGACCGCACGCGCTTTCTGACGGTCCTCAGCGAACAGCCGCACCTGATCATCAGCGTCGATGGAGAGGGGCGTCTTCTGTCGGCCTATGGCGAGACGCCGCCGGGGCTCGATATGGCGCTTCTGATGAAGCACGGCCTGATCACCTGCGCCCACGTTCCGCACCGTCTGGGCCTGATGCAGGCGCTGGAGGCGGCGCAGGAGACGGGCCGCGCCGAAGCGGGCTTCATGCCGCACGCCGCGCTGGATCACTTCATTCGCCTCAGCCTGCGGCGCGGGGCGGATGGCAAGCTCTACGGCGTCCTGTCCGACGCCTCGCTGCAACACGCGCGCGAGGACGAGCTGGAAACGGCGCGTCAGGAAGCGCAGGCGCTCAATGAGGGCAAGTCGCGGTTTCTGGCCGGGATGAGCCACGAACTGCGCACGCCCCTCAACGCCGTCATCGGCTTTTCCGACATCATGCGTCAGCAGATGTTCGGCCCCCTGACCGGTAAATACGCCGAATACTCGCAACTGATCTGGGAGTCGGGGCAGCACGTGCTCGATCTGGTCAACGACGTGCTCGACATGTCAAAGATCGAGGCCAGCCGTTACGAGCTGTCGCTGGAACGCTTCGATGCGCGCGAACCCGTATCGGCGGCGCTGCGCCTGATACTGGCCACGGCGCACGAGAAGGGCGTGACGGTGAAGTCGGTCCTGCCGCCGACGCCGCTTGAGGTTACAGCCGACAAGCGCGCTATCAAGCAGATGTGCCTCAACCTTTTGTCCAATGCCGTCAAGTTCACGCCGCAGGGCGGCACGGTTACCCTGATGCTCAGCGAAACCGGTCAGGACAGTATCGACATCCAGATTACCGACACCGGGGTCGGCATCGCGCCCGAAGACCTCAAGCGGCTGGGCAAGCCCTATGAGCAATCCGGGCCGATGGAACAGCGGGCTATGGGGACGGGGCTGGGTCTGTCACTGGTGCAGGCCTTGGCCGGGCTGCACCGCGGGCGCATGACGATCGAAAGCGAGCTGGGGGTGGGGACGAGCGTCAGCCTGCTGCTGCCGGTGGCGGTCAATTCCGATCAGCCGGAACTGCCGCTCAGCCCGCCTGGCGCACCGGACACTGAGACGCTGGTGGCCCTTTCGACGGAAACGCCCAAGCCGCTGGAAGATCGCCTCTACACGCCGCCTGACCTGACCGGCAGCGACTTTGTGATCCGTCCCTCGAAGTCGTAATCTCTACTTCACCCCATACGGCGAGGGCAGGGTGGCGAAGACCAGACCCGGCACGAAATCCCCGGCTTCGAAGCGCGCATATTGCGTGCCGCTGTTGAAGTCGAAGGCCACCACAATGTCTTCGCGCGGGTCGAGCTTGCCGATGGCGACCGTGGCGCTCATCGGAAAATCAAAGCGCAGGGTGTCGCGCTTTTCCGCGTGACCGGCGAATTTTCCATCGACCGTGAACCCGGCCAGATTGACGCGCGGCGCGTTCTTCAGCGCGATCTGCGTGTTACGACGGCCGGAGGCGCTAAAGCTCAGATCAAACGGGCTCATGCCCTTCGGTATCTGCGCTGACACGGCCAGAGGGTCACGGTTGATCAGGCCGGAACGGCGGGCCGGATCGCGCACGATCAGCCGCGCCGCATAGGGCGTCTCGCCGCTGAATTGGGCCATCACACTGAGCGTCTGGCCTTTCAGCGTGCCATAGAGGCCAAAGCCCATGGCAACGTCACCGGTCTGCTGATACTGCACCAGACGCCATTTCGACAGGCTCTGTTCGGTGCGGTCAGCCAGCCATTCGCTGCGCAGCCCGCGCAGCGTCAGGCGGTTTTGCGCCACAAAGCCGCGATAGGCGCCGCGCAGGGTTTCGACCTCCTGCACCAGCGCCGGGTTGCGGCAATCGGCGCGGGCGGCGGCGGCGCGGGCGTGGTCGATCGTGGCATAGACGGTGGCCGGGGCAACGCCGTGATTGAGCGCCGCATTGCGGTTTTGCAGCAGCCCGGCCTTCAGCGCCAGCAGGGTGGGACCGTCGAACCAGTTACAGCGCGCATTGGCGCTGCTGATGAACTGACGACGGGTCAGGGTCTCCAGAGACACGGGCTCAGCGGCCGCCGTAGTGGCGGTCAGCATCAGAGCCAGGGCCGAGGCCAGTATTTTGCAGCGCTTCACGTTCGACATCCCTTCGCAGGCCGACTATAGACGAACGTGTTTAAGTCCCGGTGAGCAAACAGGGTAAACCGCATGTTACTGCCGACCGACCTTTGGGTATCGGCCCTGATCCGACGCGCCGAGCAGGGCGGGGCCTTTGCCTATGTGCTGAAAAAAGGCGATGCGCGCGCCGGTGCGGTGATCCTCAAAATCACCCACCTGCGCGAACGCGAAACCTATATCCTGCGTCAGGTCACCGCCGGGGACGAGGTGAAGTGGATGAAGCCCATCACCTCACACGATCCTGAGGCCATTGAGTCCTATATAGAGCGCGAGCGCCGCTTTGACTCCGATCTGTGGGTCGTCGAAATCGAGGATACCGAGGGGCGGCATTTCCTCACCGAGTCTATTCAGCTTTTGTAAACCCTGTTCCTAAACGGGATTTCAAACCCTCTGTGTCAGGATGATCACCCTGAAGCGATGTGCGGAAAAGTGTCAGCGGTTTTCCGCGATAACATCGCGACAGAAATAAAAGTAGTTCATAAAGGTGATCGCCTTGCATTTTCTCCTCAACGATGTCGTCTTCGATCTTGACCCCTCGCGCATGATGCATCCGCTGGATGCGCAGCGCTTCGAGGCGCTGTCGATCGACTACATCGCCCAACTGGGCAAGGAGATGTTTGCCGAAAACCCGCAGGCCCACCGCTACAACCCGGAACGCGCCCGCCGTCTGTGCTATCTGCTGCATCTCAAAATGCCGCACGTCAACGCGGCGCAGTTTCTCGATCAAGCGGGTCGCGGTCAGGCCGCCGACGTGCTGGCGGATTTCAAGGCGCTCAATGAAATGGCGCTGGGCATGATGTATCAGCAGCAGGTCATCGGACAACTGGATGCGGCGAAGGTGGATGGGGCCGTCTGGCACCGCCACGCCGCATAAAATCGAGGTCTTTGGTCGATTAGGGCGTCGCCGTCGCTTGGCTGTATTCATATACAGCCGGCGCTAGGCTCCTGCTACTCGACTCAAATCTCTCGATTTTAGATGTTGGCTGTCAGGCTGACTTCCGTTCGCCGGTGAGGAAGAGGGTGAGACCGATCAGAGGCGCGACGGTGCCGGCGATGGCAATGGCTGTCCAGCCGCCCAGACCATAGAGCGGGCTGGCCACCGCCGAACCGATCGCACCGCCCACAAAGATCGACGCCATATAGAGCCCGTTGAGACGGCCCCGGCTGTGCGGGTCGAGGCCATAGATGGCGCGCTGCCCCTGAATCATCGTCAACTGCACGCAGGCATCGAGGACGATACCTACGACCATCAGCGACAGAATGCTGACCAGCGCGGGTATCGTGCCGCTCAGCATGGCGAGGGCCGCGCCGATCAGGCCAAACAGCGTTACCTTCGCTCCGTGCCCGGCATCGCCCAGCCGTCCGCTGAGCGGGGCGGCCAGAGCGCCTGCGGCCCCCGACAGGGCAAACAGCGCGATCTGCGACTGGCTGAGGTGAAACGCCCGGAACAGCTCCACCGGCACGGCGGTCCAGAACAGGCTGAAGGCCCCGAACATGGTCGCCTGAAGCAGCGAGCGTTGCCTCAGCACCGGCTGGCTGAGCCACAGCGATGCCATCGACCGCAGCAGCGCGCCGTAAGAGGCCGTGTGCGCCGGGCGGCGCTGCGGCAGGGTCAGGGCCAGCACCAGACCAATGGCGATCATCAGCCCGGCGGCGATAAAGAACACCGCCCGCCACCCCAGATGATCGGCCACAAAACTCGACAAGGGCCGCGACAGCAGGATGCCGGTCAACAGCCCGCCCATAATATTGCCGACCGTCCGGCCGCGCGTTTCTTCCGGGCTCAGATGCGCCGCTAACGGGATCAGCATCTGCACCGACACCGCCCCCAGACCGGTCAGAAAGGCCACGAACAGGAACAACCCGCCGTTTTGCGCCGTGGCGCTGAGGACCAGGCTGACAAAGGCCAGACCGAGGGTAACAAGGATCAGGCGTTTATTCTCAAACAGGTCAAGCAAGGGCGTGATGAACACCATCCCCGCCACATAGCCAATCTGGGTCAGCGAGACGATCAGGCTGGCCGTCGTCTGCGACAGGCCGACATCCGGTGCGATCAGCTCGATAATCGGCTGGGCGTAGTAGAGATTGCCGACAATGGCGCCGCACGCGAAGGCGAACAGCGCCACAAGCGCGGGTGACAGGTGAGACGGGGCGGGGATGCGGGCATCAGTCATGGCGCACATATAGGTGGCCTTTTCGCAGATGCAAACGTTTGGACGGGGCGGGGGCGAAAGGGGCTTGCCTTTCCGTTGCGGCAGGCGGTTACAATGCGATGCAACAGGGTTTGAATTGACCCTGCCCGGCCTTTGCGCGATCCTCTGCCCATGAACATTTCCCTGCCCCCTCTGCCGCACTATCCCACCCGCTGGGCGCGCCACGCCGATCTGATCGTGCACGTGACGGGGCTGGCCTTTGCCCTGTTCGGTGGCGGGGTGGCGCTGGGTCTGGCGGTGACGCAAGGCTTGCTGGGCATGGTGGCCGCCGTCATCATCTATGCGGTGGGCATGATCGCCATGCTGGCTTTTTCGACGGCCTATAATTTCGCCAACCCGCGGTTTCAGCCGTTTCTGCGCCGTCTCGATCACGCGGGCATCTTCCTGATGATCGCCGCCAGCTACACGCCCTTCACCACGCAGGCCTTAAGCGGGCCGTGGGCCTGGGGCATGACGGCCGGCGTATGGACGCTGGCCGGGCTGGGCATATTGGGCAAGCTGTTCCTGCCCGGCGTGGGTAAGGGCGTGTGGGTGGCGCTTTATCTGATCCTCGGCTGGCTGGTGGTCATTGCGCTCAAGCCGATGATCGCCGATGTGCCGCCGGCCGCCATGATCCTGCTGGCCATCGGCGGGCTGGTCTATAGCGTCGGGGCCATCTTCTACATGATGAAGCGTCTGAAATTCCGCCGCGCCATCTGGCATGGCCATGTGATCACCGGGGCCGTCCTGCACTGGTGCGCGGTGCTGGTCGGTGTGGTGCTGGTCGGGCATTGAGGACGGGTTCGGGGCCTTTACATTTTACCCCCAAAGCCTTATCCGCAGCGCATGTCCAATACCCCCGCCACCGAAGCGCCCCGCCGCCGTACCTTCGCTATTATCTCGCACCCGGACGCCGGTAAGACGACTCTGACCGAGCACCTCCTGCTGGCTGGTGGGTCAATCCGTGCCGCCGGTCAGGTGCGGGCGCGCGGTGAAAACCGCCGCACCCGTTCCGACTGGATGAAGATCGAAAAGGAACGCGGCATTTCGGTCTCGTCCTCGGTGATGACCTTTGAACACGATGGCAAGGTGTTCAACCTGCTCGATACGCCGGGCCACGAGGACTTTTCGGAAGACACCTACCGCACCCTGACCGCCGCCGACGCCGCCATCATGGTGCTCGACGCCGCCAAGGGGATCGAGCCGCAGACGCTCAAGCTGTTTGAGGTGTGCCGCCTGCGCGACATCCCCATCATCACCTTCATCAACAAGATGGACCGTGAGGCCGAGGACTCGCTGGCCCTGCTGGATGAGGTGGCGTCAAAGCTGCAACTCGATCCGTCGCCCCTCTACTGGCCGGCCGGGTCGGGTAACCGCTTCCGTGGGATGCTGGAGCTGAAGACCGGCCTGTTTTACCCCTTCACCCGCCGTGAGTCGGGTTCGGAATACGATCAGGGCCACGAAGACCCGGCCCCGCTGGATCAGGCGGTGGCCAAGGGCTGGCTTGATCAGGCCGAACTCGACGAACTGCGCGATACGGCCGAACTGCTGGAAGGCGGGTTCAAGGCGTTTGAGGTGGAGAGCTTCCTCGAAGGCCACATGACACCGGTCATCTTCGGCTCGGCGCTGCGCCATTACGGCGTCAATCAGTTGCTTCAGGCGATTGGCGATTTCGCTCCGGCCCCAAAGACGGTGGCGGCGTCGAAGGCCGGGACCGACACTACGGTCGATCCGACGGACAAGGAAGTCACCGGTTTTGTGTTCAAGGTGCAGGCCAATATGGACCCCAACCACCGCGACCGCATCGCCATGCTCAAGCTGACCTCTGGCAAGTTCCAGCGCGGCATGAAGCTCAAGGTGCAGAATACGGGCAAGCAACTGAGCGTCAACGCGCCGATTATGTTCTTTGCCTCGGACCGCGAACTGGCCGAAGACGCCTTTGGCGGCGATGTCATCGGCATTCCCAACCACGGCGTGCTGCGCGTCGGTGACTCCCTGTCGGAAAGCGGCACGGTGCGCTTTCAGGGTCTGCCCAACTTCGCGCCGGAAATCCTCCAGCGCGTGCGCGTCAAGGACCCGCTGAAGGCCAAGCACCTTAAAAAAGCGCTGGAATCTCTGGCCGAAGAGGGGGTGACGCAGTTGTTCCGCCCGTCCATCGGTTCAGACTTTATCGTCGGCGCCGTGGGTCAGCTTCAGTTCGAAGTCATGGCCGACCGTCTGGCCAACGAATACGGGCTGGATGTGATCTTTGAACCCTCGCCCTATGCCGAAGCGCGCTGGCTGGGCGGAGATGCGGCCAAGATCGAGGACTTTGCGGGCAAGCACCGTTCAGCCATGGGCACGGATATTGACGAGTTTCCGGTGTTTCTGGGCAAGTCGGCCTGGGAGATCGGCTATGTCGCCGAACGCTATCCGGACGTGAAGTTCCTGCGCACCAAGGAGCGGGGTTAATAGAGTTTACGCCAGAACCACGCTGCCCAGCAGCACCTTGACGCCCTTTTGTTTGATGATGGCGTCGGTGGCCGTCTGAAGCTCGCGCGTCAGATAGTCGAGATCAATCAGCGATGAGGCCGTCAGCCCCATGGCATAGGCTTGCAGGCGGGCCACATAGGCATCGCGCAGGCGCGGAACCGACTTACTGAGGGTTTCGGCCAGCTTCTCATTCTTGTTGGTGTCGAGCCCGACCTCAACCGTCAGCGTGCCGTGCTTGCCGCCGCGCGCCTTGGTAAAGACGGTCAGCAGCGGCATCTGCACAAAGTCGGCTCCGCCGCCCTTTTTCTTGGGCGCGCTGGCCAGGGCGTGTGAAGCCGTGCTGCCCGTCGCCATAAGGGTCAGGCCGGACAATTGCCATCTTAAAAGGTCGCGTCTGTTCATGAGGTTGAGGCTAGCACAACAGGGTTTACAGGCGGTTTCCATTTACGCTTAATTTCGATTAACCATGTATTTTCAAATGGTTAAAGCTGGAATTAAGAATTTGAGGCTAGGGTGCGTCCGCGAAGAATTGCGGTGCCTCTCTGATGTCTGAAACCTCTGCGCTGTTGCGCCATGTCAATCTGCCGGCCACGACGGTCCTGATTGTCGAAGATAATGACGGACTGAGGCGGATGATCGTCGAGGTGCTGCGCGCCTCTGGTTTTCAGCAACTGATTCAGGCCCGTGACGCCGAAGAGGCGATCGAGCTTCTGGGGGCCTATAATCCCGATCTGATGATCCTGGACTGGAACCTGCCGGGTTTGTCGGGCATTGATCTGACGCTGTTGCTGCGGCAGGCGGCGGTGAATGAAGACGCGCGCTTTCCCAATCCGCGTATCCCCGTGCTGATGCTGACCGGGCGTCAGCGCTCGCGCGATGTGACCGAAGCGCGCAATGCCGGGGTCGATGAATTTGTCATCAAGCCGTTTTCGACGCGCAGCCTGATGCGTGGGGTGGCCTCCGCCCTGTGCCGTCAGCGCCCGTTTATCGTCTCGGCGGGCTATGTCGGCCCCTGCCGACGCCGGCGCAAGGATGAGGACTATCGCGGTCTTATGCGCCGCGTCGATGATATTGAGGCCGCCGCCGACCGCCATTCGCGCGCCCTGTTCCAGCAGACCCTGTCGGTCGAGCTTGAGGCCCTGCACGCCCTGATGTCGGCGCGCGGCGGGCTGCACAAGGAGACGCTGGATTACCTGATCGAGCGTACCAGCGAGGCCGAGACGCAGGCGGTAAGATATCGCCAGAGGCTGCTGGCCGAAGCTACACGTTCTTTAAAGGAATATGTGTCATATTTCGGGAATGCGGCTGAACCGGATGTGCTGGACGTGCATCTGGATTCCATTCGCCGGCTGAACGCCCTGCGCCATGAGGATACGGCCGAAGCCCAGACCATCCTTCGTCAGCTTGAAGCGCTGGTGAAGAATCGCAAGAGGAAGAGACTGTCGGCATGAGTGCGGTGGCAACCTACCGGCAGACCAAAGGCGCGTTTCAGGCGCGTTCGGACAAGGGTAAGCCCGCCTCACGCGATGTGCGCAATCTGGCGAATCTGGGCGATACGGCCTCGACCAGCCGCGTCCTCAATCTGGCAGCGATTGCGCTCGTCATGTCCGGCGAAAAAGACTATGCCGCCAAGCCCTTCTTCCGCGACCGGCAGCTTAACCGCGCCATACTGATCAAGCACACCCTGCGCGCCAATGAGCGCGACCTGTTCAGCCGCACGCGGCGCACGGCGACCAAGATCGTCATGCCCTTCGACGCTGAGGACCTGCGTCTGGGCGGGCGTTCGGTCATGGTCAATCAGGTGGGCTTCGAAGCCTTTTGCCGCACGCAGTTCGGCATTGGCGATGTCAATTCGCATATGGATGTGCAGGTTCTGCGCCTGCTGGACGACCTGCCGTCGCTTGATCCGTTTCTGGTGCGCGAACACCTGTCGCGCAATGGCTTCAAACCCGGCGCCTGTTATCTCAATATCTCGGCCCATGATATTCAGCGCATGATCGGTTTCGCCAATGCCGAGATCGAGCAACTGGTGCGCACGGCGTTCGGCAATATGATGGTCGGGGGTGCCAGCATCAAGCTGGCCGGCAAGATCCTGTCGAATGAGCTGGATCAGGAATTGTCGCCCCTGCGCCAGACGCTGCGCATGTCCGAAGAAGAGTTCTCCGAAGGCATCTTCTCGTGGCGCGGCTTCCTCTATTTCAAATGGCGTCACGAAGAACTGCAAAACGAGATGCGCCGCGTCATTCAGGGGCTGGGCTCTTACCAGCCCGTCGGCGCGGTTGACGATCAGGTGCGTGATTATCTGCGTGAGGTGCGTCCGCGGCTGGGCCGACGTATCGCCAAGGCGGTCAATGAGGTGGCGCGCACCCTCAGCATCTATGATCGCGCCTATCACGCGCTGACCCAGGGGCAAAACCCCGGTCCCTTCCGTCAGTTCCTGCTTCAGGGGCCGAAGCTGTTTTTCGAACTGGGCGAAACCATCGGCATATTGGGGCATATCTCGTCCTTCTGGACCTACCGCATGATGTCGAGTTTCGCCGCCCAGCGGCTGACCGCGCTGGAATACGCCGACGTGCTGATGGATTTTGACGACAGCCTGATGATTTTGGGGCCTGACGACGAGGATTAACCGTCTTCGTTCACGCCCTGTTGGAACCTGTCCCATACGGTCCGAAACTGACCTTTTTTCCGTTTCAGTCTGGTTCGTGATGGTTTCAACGGCCCGCCGACATTACAAGATGACCCGCGCGCCGGATCAATCGAACCGCGTCATCCGCGAATACCGCAATCTGGCCAATCTGGGGCAGACGGCCGCCTCAACGCGGGTCCTCAACCTGTCGCGCGTCTACCGCCTGCACCACAAGGATGAGGACTATGGGGACAATCCCTTCTTTCAGTCCTCGCTGCTCAACCGCTGCATCATCCTCAAACACACCCTGCGCCTGAACGAGCGGCACTTCTATCACGGCACCCGTCGCACCGTGACCAAGATCATCCTGCCCTACGATCATTTCGACCTGCGTCTGGGGGCGTCGAGCATCTTCATCAACCAGATCGGTTTCGAGCAACTGGCGCGGGACTATCTGTCGATCAGCGATTTCGACAAGAACCCGGACATAAAAATTCTGCGCCGACTGGATCAGTTGCCGTCGCTCGACCCGTTTCTGGTGCGTGAAACCCTGGCGCGCCACGGCCATCGCCCGGCGGGCATCTATCTGCGCCTGTCGCCCGCCGACCTGTCGCGCATGATGCAGTTCACCTCCAGCGAGATCGAGCGGCTGGTCAATACGGCGCTGGGCGATCACTATGCCGGGGCCTCGATGAAGCTCGGCAACAAGATCCTCTCCGATCAGCTTGACCGCGAACTGTGGCCGCTGAAAGAGACGTTCCGCATGTCCGATTTGGAATTCGCCGAAGGTATCTTCGCCTGGCGCGGCTTCCTCTATTACAAGTGGCGTTACCTTGAGCTTCAGGATCGTCTGCGCGAAGTCCTCGCCGGTATCGGCACCTATCAGCCCTTTGGCGTCAGCGATGATCGCGTAAAGGACTATATCCTCAGCGCCCGCCTGCGTCTGGCGCGCGGCATGGCGCGTGCGCTCAATCAGGCCTACGACGTGCTGAAAATCTATGACACGGCCTATGCCGATCTGGTCAGCCACAATAAGCCGGGGCCGTTCAAACGCTTCCTGCTCAATGGCTCCGGCCTGTTCACCGAACTGGGGGAGATCATCGGCACGCTGGACCACATCGCCGCCTTCTGGAGCTTCCGGATGAATCGCGCCATCCAGTCGGGCAAGCCGATGAAGCCGGTCGAATATGCCGACGTGCTGATGGATTTTGAAAGCGGGCTCAACTACCTGTTCGAGGATCGCCCCAGTTTCAGCGTCACGACCTCCGGCTTTCTGCGCGCCAGTATCCCGGCGGGGTGAACGAGAGTCTTCGACGGTTCACAAAAGGCGAGGGCGAAGGCGAGGGCTTTCGCCTTTTCATTTGCAGATAACATAATCATATAAAGATATGTTTATATCATTATTGACTCTCGCGCCTCGTCCGCCTAAGGTCCGGCTGTCAGCGGTCCGCGCCTTTTAAAAAGCGTGGCTAAGAGGGAAGCCGGTCCAAACCCGGCGCTGCCCCCGCAACTGTAGGCGGTGAGTGTCGATCCGGAAGACCATTGGGGTGCGCCCTGAGAAGGTGGATCGAAACCGTGACCCGCAAGCCAGGAGACCTGCCACTGACCGCATCTGTCATCCCGGGCGGAGGGCCACGGGCATGAGTCCTTCGCCCTGCGGCCTGACGCGGGATCGCGGACCTGTGCCCAAAGCGCTCCCCCACAGAAACGGGGAATACCGTGTCACACCCTTTGCCTGTCGCGCCGCGCGCAGACTTCGATTTTACCCTGCGGCGGCTTCGCTTCGATGAGCACTACACGCCGTCGCAAACCACGCGCCTGACCACCAATTTCGCCAATCTGGCCAGAGGCGACAACCGCCAGCAAAACCTGCGTAACGCCTTGCGCATGATCGATAATCGTTTCAACGCGCTGGCCCACTGGGACAACCCGAATGCTGACCGTTACGCCGTCGAACTCGACATCATTTCGGTCGAGATCGGCCTTCCGGATCGGGCAAGCGATGACCGTTTCCCGCTGCTCGAAATTCTGAAAACCACCATACTTGACCGTCACACGGAGTCACGCATCGAAGGCATTACCGGCAATAACCTGTCGTCCTTTGTGCGCGATTACGATTTCAGCGTCGTGCTGCCCGCGCACAACCGGGACCGCTCTGACTTCAGCCTGCCGCCCAATTTCGGCGACCTGCACGGTCACCTGTTTCTCAGCTTCGTCCAGTCGCCAACCTACAGGACGCAGTTTCACAAGCCGCCCGTCATCTGCCTGAGCGTCGCCAACAGTAAGACCTATCGGCGGACGGACACGCATCACCCGATACTGGGCGTGGAGTACCAGCAAAGCGACGAGTCCCTGACGGATATATATTTCCGGAAAATGGGATTAAAGGTGCGCTTCTTTATGCCGCCGGGCAGCGTCGCACCGCTGGCCTTCTACGTCTTCGGCGACCTGCTCTGCGACTACACGCCGCTGGAGCTGATCAGCACGATCAGCACCATGGAAAGCTTTCAGAAGATCTACCGCCCGGAAATCTACAACGCCAATTCGGCCGCGGGCGCGGTCTATCAGCCCAGCCTGCAACACCCCGACTATTCGCTGACTCAGGTGGTCTATGACCGCGAAGAACGCAGCCGTCTGGCCGTCGAACAGGGGCGCTTTGCCGAGGCGCACTTCATCAAACCCTATCGCACCCTGCTTGAGCAGTGGTCCGCACATTACGCCTGAGAGGTAATTCTCATGACTTTACTCCTTCCCCCGTCCACCGCCGGCAGCCTGCCGAAACCGTCGTGGCTGGCCCAGCCGGAGACCCTGTGGTCGCCGTGGAAACTGCATGGCGAGGAACTGACTCAGGGCAAGCGCGACGCCCTGCGTCTGGCGCTCGATGATCAGCTTCAGGCCGGTATCGAGATCGTCAGCGACGGCGAACAGACGCGCCAGCACTTCGTCACCACCTTTATCGAACACCTCGACGGAGTCGATTTCGCCCAGCGCGAAACGGTCCGCATCCGCGACCGCTATGAGGCCAGCGTGCCGACGGTGGTGGGACGTGTGTCGCGGCCGCGCTCCGTCTTTGTCGAAGACGCCAAGTTCCTGCGCCAGCAGACGACACAGCCGATCAAGTGGGCGCTGCCGGGGCCGATGACCATGGTCGATACCCTGTTCGATGCCCACTATAAGAGCCGCGAAAAACTGGCCTGGGCCTTTGCCGAGATACTCAATCAGGAGGCCCGAGAGCTGGAGGCTGCCGGCGTCGATATCATCCAGTTCGATGAACCGGCCTTCAACGTCTTCTTCGATGAGGTCAATGACTGGGGTGTGGCGGCGCTCGAAAAGGCCGCCGAGGGCTTACGGTGCGAGACGGCGGTGCACATCTGCTACGGCTACGGCATCAAAGCCAATACCGAGTGGAAAAAGACGCTGGGGTCGCAGTGGCGGCAATACGAAGAGGCCTTCCCCAAACTGCAAACCTCCAGCCTCGATATCATCTCGCTGGAATGTCACAATTCGCGCGTGCCGATGGACCTGATCGAGCTGATCCGCGGCAAGAAGGTGATGGTCGGGGCCATTGACGTGGCCAGCTCTGTTATTGAGACGCCTGAAGAGGTGGCCGAGACGCTGCGCAAAGCCTTGCAATTCGTCGATGCCGACAAGCTCTATCCCTGCACCAATTGCGGCATGGCCCCTCTGTCGCGCGAGGTCGCCACGGGCAAGCTGCGGGCGCTGGGGGCCGGGGCGGCGATCGTGCGCAGGGAGCTTACGGCCTGACTCTACCCGCCAAACAGCGTGCTAAGCACAAAGGCGGTGGTGGCCACGACCAGCACCGCCAGCAGCGCGCCCGCCCGTGCGTAGTCGGTGAAGCGATAGCCGCCCGGTGCCATGACCAGCAGATTGTTCTGATGCCCGATGGGCGTCAGGAAGTCCGAGGAGGTGCCGACCAGCACCGCCAGCAGCAGGGCGTCGGGCGACACGTGGAGTATCTGCGCCAGCTGAATAGCCAGCGGCCCCATGATCAGGGCCGTAGCCACATTGTTGAGCAGTATGGTCAGGAACAGGGTGAGGCCGCACACCGCCGCGATGCAGAGGATCAGGGGCGCGCCCTGAAGCCCGCCCGCCAGCGCATCGGCGACCATTTTCGCCGCGCCCGAACTTTCGAAGCTCTGCCCCACCGGGATCATGGCCGCCAGCAGGACGATGACGCTCCAGTCGATCGACTTATAGATTTCCGGGGCAGGGATCAGGCGCAGGGCCGCCATGGCCGCTGCCGCCGCCAGAAAGGTCAGGGCGGGGGAAACGTCGAACAGCACGGTCACCGCGATGGCCAGCACGAAGATGCCGACCGTCTGGATCGCCGCGCGGATATTGACGGGGGCGGTGTCGGCGCGGTCGATTTCCAGCAGGCGTTGCTGCGTGCCAAAGCGCGCAATATCGGCGGCCTGCCCCCGGATAAACAACTGATCGCCGCCTTGCAGGAGGATGCCCCCCAGCGGCTGTTTCAGGCGGGCGGCGCGTGGCCCGCCGGCCGTGACATTCAGCGCGCCGCCGCTGCGGTGGGTGATGGCGTCGTAGCGCTCCCCGATGATGGGGGAGCCGTGCGCCACGACCATGTGCGCCGTCACCTCGTGCTCGGCGGGTAGCGGCGCGGCGGTCTTGACCTCCAGACTGTCGGCCACGTCGCCGGGCATATAGCGCGACAGAAGGAGCAGCTTGTCGCCGCGTTTCAGGCGATTTTCTTCCGGCCAGTCGATGATCTTGTCACGACGGATGAGGCGCAGCAGGCGCGTGCGGCTGGCGTGCAACTGTTTCGACAGGGCGTGGCGGCTGAGTTCGACGGCGTGGGTGAGGGTCAGTTCAAACACCTTCCACGGGGCGGCGTGACCTTCCATCGTGCCGCGGCGCGGCGGCAGCAGTCGCCAGCCGATGACGGCCAGATAAAGTATGCCGACAACGGCCACGGCAATGCCGACCGGTGCCATGGCAAAGAAGCCGAAGCCCTGCCCCAGCCGCTCCTCGCGCACCGACGACAGGATCATATTGGCCGGGGTGCCGATCAGGGTGATCATGCCGCCCATAATGGTGGCAAAGGCCAGCGGCATCAGGATGGTGCCGACGGCCTTCTTGTTCTGACGCGCGATTTCTGCCCCCAGCGGCATGACGATGACCAGCGCGGCAATATTGTTCATGAAGGCCGACAACAGGGCGCCGACGGCCATCAGCATGGCCATTTGCAGGCTGTAGGTCGCCTTGCCGAACATGATGTAACGCGCCAGCTTGGCCGCCACGCCGCTGAGTTCCAGCGTGCGCCCGACGATCAGCACGGCGGCCACCGCCACCACGGCGGGGTCGCCAAAGCCGCTTAAAGCGTCCTCAGGTTTGACGACGCCGGTGATCAGCCCGGCCAGCAGCGCCAGCACGGCGATTAAGTCGTGGCGCACCCGTTCGGTGACAAACAGCACAAGGGCCCCGGCCAGGATCAGCGCACTGATCAGGGCGGGAGAAACAAAGGGGCTTAAGTCCATTCAGCGGGGGTCCGGTCGAAGGCAGGGTCTTTCTACTGCCCGCAACACCGGTAAAGGGGCGATAGGGAATGTGCTCAGGCGCGGAGCCTAGAGCGATGTGCGGAAAAGTGTGAGCGGTTTTCCGCAAAAACATCGCGACAAAACAAAAATTTAGAGCGAAATGGCGATTCAACCTAAAGTCATTTCGCTCTAAGGGCCGCGACGTCCTGCGGCGTGTTCAGGTTGCGTAAGGTCAGACCCGCCGGGACCGGGAGTTCGACGCAGCCCACCTGCCGCAGCAAGGCGCGCAGGGATGGCGCGCGCGGGGCGGTGGTCACACACTCATGGGCAGCCGCAAGGACCGCCGGGCTCAGGCGCAGGGCAAAGGGCAGGGGCTGCCCTTCAAAACAGGCACCGATACCCTTGTGCGCGGCCAGCAGACGCAGGGTATCGGGCGACAGTTCGGGCATATCGACGGGCACGCACAGGACCTGATCCACCTCCGCGCCAACCTGCGTCAGGGCCGCCAGCACGCCGCCGGCCGGACCGCTGTCCGCGACAGGATCGGCCAGACCGCCGGGCAGGTCGGGCCGCCCGCTATAGAGGATATGCGTTGCCCCCGCCGCCGTCAGGGCGTCGGCGGCGACTTCCAGCCACGTCCGGCCCTCGAACGTCAGGCCGGCCTTATCCACGCCCATGCGGCGCGATTTCCCCCCACAAAGCACAATACCGGCAAGGGACATGTGGCCTGATCTCCAAAAGGGCTCCGCGTTACTTTACCTCTTCCCACACCAGCACCGTGCCGTCCTTGCGGTCGGGATCGGCACCGGGCCAGTCGGCGGCGTAGGGCTCACCGGTACGCACGTCAAGGCCCAGATAGCGGTGCGTGCGCAGCGACATCAGCATGAACTGTTTGCGCAGCATGTCCTGCCACTGGAACAGGCTGTCCGGCGTTTCCGTCTTCATCAGGCGCACGTCCGACGACAGGCCCAGCCCGACAACGGTCAGGAAGCCGCTGCCATCCATGGCCTCCAGCGCCACGCGCCCCTGCCCGCGATCGTGGACGCGGAAGCGCGCGCCGGGGCCGGCGGCCGCCTTTGAGCCATTGGCGGCGAAGTGCAACATGCCGTGCGGATTGGCCCACATCGGCTGATCATTGGCGAAGTTGCGGATGGTCACGACCTTGCCCGCCGGAATGTTCTGTGAGCGGTCGGCCAGAGGCTCATCGACGCGGAAATCGTCGAAATCCGCCTGCCCGCCGGTCGTGCCCTTTTCGTTGAAGGCAAACAGGGCGAAGCGCACGCCCTGAAAGGTGCGCAACTGATAGGCGGTGCGCACGTCGCCACCCATCGGGGTGAAGGTCCTGCCGTCGGTGGAGTAGCTGAACTGCGACAGCTCGGTGTCGTAATTGCCGCTGACGCGCAACTGCACGCGCGGTCCCGGCAGGGCGGCCTCGATGGTTGTGTTGGTCAACTGATCGTAGAAGCGCAGGCGATAGGCCTGACCGTCACGCACCACACCCAGCCAGTAGTAGGGGATGTTGAGCAGGCCCAGACCGGCCACATCGCCGTCTTTCAGCCCTTTGGCATCCAGCGTCGTCGTCGCCGTCGATTCCGGCCCGATGACGCGCTGGGTCAGGCTGTTGCGCGCCAGCAGGAAGTGCGGGGCGGGCAGGCTGTGCAGACGCAGATAGCCGCGCCGCTCAGACAGAGACCATTTCGTGTCGTCCGGCACGTGGTTCCATTGCCAGACCGCTTGGGGCTTCGGGCCGGAAAAGTCGTCATTGCGCTGATAGGTCGGGGTCGGGGCGACGGTGGCCCCCGTAGCGGGTTTCAGCCAGGTGCGCGGGCTGCGCCCCAGATTGCCGGGCAGGCCGAAATAGGGCCAGCCATCGTGCCAGGTGACGGGCGACAGGAAGGTGGTGCGCCCCATCGACTTCACATCCATCATCGAAAAGCCCCACCAGTCGCCATTGGGCAGTTCGACCAGCCCGCCCTGATGCAAGGGGTCGGCCCCGAAGGCATTGCCGCCCGGCGGTGGCGGCGAAACGCTGATTGTGTCACCGGGGGCCGGCAGGCTGCGCCCGATGCCCTGGGTGCGCCAGCCGAACTGTGTGCCCATGGTCTCCCGCGCGCTGATCGTCACCGTCTCATAGGGGCCGAACGGACTGTCTGAGCGTGCCGCCTGCATCCGCCCGACCGGGGCGTAGTTGGCGCTTATGATGTAGTATTTGCCCTTGATCTTGTAAAAGTGATGGCCTTCGCCCATGGCGTTGCCCGCCGGGATAATCACTCGCTCGCTGCCTTCAACCACGCCGCTGAGGTCGGGTTTCAGTTCGACCAGCCGCACCTCATCATAGCTATAGACGGCGTAGATCTTGCCATCGTCGTCGAACAGCACCGACAGGTCGTGAATCTTGCTGTTCAGCGACTTGTGCGTCCACGGCCCGGCGGGGTTGGTCGCCGTGAACACCTGTATCCCGTAACCGTTGATATTGGAGAAGATGTAGAAGGTGCCGTTGTGATAACGCAGCGCCGGGGCCCAGATGCCCGCCCCATAGGCATCCTTGCCACCTTCGAGGCGGTATTCCGGCCCCATCTCCAGACGGTCCAGCGCGTAGCCCAGCAACCGCCAGTTCACCAGATCCTTCGAATGCAGCACCGGCAGGGCGGGCATGGTGTGCATGGTGGTGCCGGTCATATAGTAGTCGTCGCCGACGCGGATAATATCAGGATCGGAAAATTCGTCGTTAAACAATGGGTTGGTGAAGGTGCCATTGCCATTGTCCGGCGTCCAGGTCGTCGCCGCCGTGGTTTTGGGCAGGACCTGAGCGGGCGGGGTCTGCGCCGCGGCAGACAGGCTGAAAAGAGCAAACAGCGCCGTCAGCGCAAGGCCGGGCAGGGGGCGGGCGGGCATGAGCGTTTCCTGTTATCGGTGTTTGGGCGCACTATAATAGTCTGAGTTATCCGGTCAATCGCGCTTCGCCGCGCGCCTGCTCGGGCGTTTGAGGGGGGATAGCAAAAACCCGGACATGACTTGATCGCCAATTGACAGAGGCGAGGAAACCGTGATTTGTTAGCGTTAACATAAAAAACAAGCTTCGTGCAGGGATACCCATGCCTAATCTTCTTCCGACACGCCGCCACGTGCTGGCGGGCCTGAGCGCTGCCGCCCTTCCGGTGATGGCGTCCACCCCTGTTCTTGCCGCCAGCGGGCCGTCTCTGCGGACACTGGCCGCCGAAAAGGGAATCCTGTTCGGTTCGGCGCTGAGCGCGGGCACCATGGAACCGGCCTATCTGGACATACTGAAGGCCGAATGCGGCGTGATCGTGCCGGAGAACGAATTCAAGGTCCATGTCATCGCCACCCAGCCGGACCGCTATAACTTCGCGCCCGGCGATACGATTGCGGGCTTTGCGCGCGATAACGGCATGAAACTGCGCGGGCACACCCTGTTGTGGAACAAGGTCGAGTTCATGCCGAAGTGGCTGCTGAATATTGACTTTGGCGCAAACCCGGCGCGCGAGGCCGAACGCTATCTGCGCGACTACATCAAACGCGTCTGCACCCATTACGGCGATCAGGTGTTTTCGTGGGATGTGGTCAACGAAACCATCGACCCCCAGACCGGCGACATCCGCGACACGCCGTTTACCAGGGCGCTCGGTTTCGAGTGTATCCGCATCGCCTTTGAGGCGGCGCGTGAATACGCCCCGAAGGCGCAACTGGTCTATAACGACTATATGTCGTGGGAGCGTGGCAACGAGACGCACCGCAAGGGCGTGCTCAAACTGCTGGAAACCCTGCGGGCGAAAAACGTCCCGATAGATGGCTTCGGCATCCAGAGCCATATCGGCAATGACGGCCACATCAAGGAGGCGCAGCACGATCAGTGGCGCGCCTTTATCGACGCGGCTGTGGGCATGGATTACAAGCTGCTGATCACCGAATTCGACGTCAATGACAAGGACCTGCCGACCGACACCGCCGTGCGCGACGCCGGGGTGGCCGCAGCGGCGAAGGACTATCTCGACCTGATGTTCTCTTACAAGCAACTGGATCAGTTCCTGTGCTGGGGCATGAGCGATAACCATAGCTGGCTTCAGGGCTGGACGCCGCGCGCCGACAAGACGCCGCAACGCCCGACTCCCTATGACGCCCAGTATCGCCCCAAGCCCCTGCGTGAGGCCATTGCCGCCGCGCTGAAGGCCGCCCCGAAACGATAGGAGACAGACGATGCGATATCTGGCAATGCGATATCTGGCTGCCCTCTCCGCCGCCCTGTCTGTGGGCCTGTCCTTACCGGCTGTGGCCGAGCCGGCGCGCTTTGAGCGCTTCACCTATGAGGGCCGCTCTCAGGAGCAGGCGAAGGCGGGACCGGGGGAATATCTCAACCCCATCCTGTCGGGCTATTATCCTGACCCATCGGTGACGCGCGTCGGCGACGACTATTACCTCGTCAATTCGTCCTTTACGCACTTTCCGGGTCTGCCCATCTTTCATTCAAAGGATCTGGTGAACTGGACGCAGATCGCCAATGCGATCAGCCGCCCGGAACAGCTCAATTTCGATGGGCTGAAGGTGTCGCGCGGGGTCTTCGCGCCGGATATCTCCTATCACGACGGCCTGTTCTACATCGTCAACACCTGCGTCGATTGCAAAGGCAATTTCGTCATCACGGCCAAGGACCCGAGGGGGCCGTGGTCTGATCCGGTGTGGTTCGATTTCGAAGGCATCGACCCCTCGATCTTCTGGGACACGGACGGCAAGGCCTATATCGTCAACAATGGCGCGCCGAACGAGACGCCGCGCTATGACGGCCACCGCGCCATCTGGGTTCAGGAATTCGACTACAAGGCGCTGAAACTGGTCGGTGAGCGCACGCAAATCGTCAATGGCGGTGTCGATATTTCCAAAAAGCCCATCTGGATCGAAGGGCCACACATCCTGCGTAAGGACGGTTTCTACTACCTGACGGCGGCCGAAGGCGGCACGGGTGATCAGCATTCGCAGGTGGTGCTGCGCTCGAAAAGCGTGCGGGGGCCGTTTGTGCCTTATGACAAAAACCCGATCCTCAGCCAGCGCACACTGGACCCGGCGCGCCAAAACCCCGTGACCTCCGCCGGTCATGCCAAGCTGGTGCAGACCCAGACGGGGGAATGGTGGGCGACCTTCCTCGCTACGCGGCCCTATGGCCCGGACCTGTACAATATCGGACGCGAAACCTTCCTCTTGCCCGTGACGTGGAAGGACGGCTGGCCGGTCATTCTGGAAGACGGCAAGGCCATTCCCTTCACGGAAAAAAAGCCCAACCTGCCGGCGCAGGCCGCCCCAGCTCAGCCGGTCAATGGCGATTTCGGCTTTAGCGAAGCGTTTGACGGCAAGAGCCTGCCCCTGTCGTGGATCGGGGTGCGCACGCCGCACACACCCGTCTATCGGCTGGACAAGGGGGCATTGGTGCTCAATTCTGGGTCGGCGCTCGGCGACCTGAAAGGGACGCTGGCCTTCATCGCCCACCGTCAGCAGCACCACATAGCCACTGTGTCCACGACCCTCACCTACAGCCCGGAAAAAGACGGTGACCGGGCCGGACTGGCGGCCATGCAAAACGATGACGCCTGGCTGTTCTTCGGCCTGACGCGCATAGACGGCAAGCCGCAGATCGCCCTTTATGCCCGTGAAAACACAGCGGCAGACAAGCTGATCGCCGCGGCCCCGCTGATGGCGCGCGACGTCACCCTGACCCTGCGCTTTGACGGTGGACGCCTGACGGCCGACTATACGGCGGATGGTCAGACCCGCACTCTGAGCCGCGACGTCGATATCACCTTCCTGTCGACGCGTAAGGCGGGTGGCTTTGTCGGCACCCTCATCGGGCCCTATGCCTATGAGGCGAAATGATGCTGAAACGGATCGGGCATCTGCGCTGGTGGATCATCGCTCTGGTGATGCTGGGCACCATCATCAACTACCTGACGCGCAGCACGCTGAGCGTTGCCGCCCCCACCCTGACGCAGGAACTCAGCCTGACGCCGCAGCAATACAGCTACATCACCAGTGCCTTTCAACTGGGCATCATGATGCAGCCGATCGCGGGCTACATACTCGACCTGATCCGTCTGCGTATCGGCTTTGCCCTGTTTGCCACGGCGTGGGGGATTATCACCATCGCCCACAGCCTTGCCGGCAACTGGCAGGGGCTGGCCATGCTGCGCGGGCTTCTGGGCTTTGCCGAAGGGGTGGCGCATCCGGGCGGCCTGAAGGTCGTTGCCGAATGGTTCCCGGCGAAGGAGCGCGGGCTGGCGGGCGGCATCTACAATATCGGCGCGTCTCTGGGCTCGATGCTGGCCCCGCCGCTGGTGGTGTGGGCCATCCTCTATTACGACTGGCGCGCCGCCTTTGTGATTACCGGCATTATCGCTCTGGTCTGGGTCGTCCTGTGGCTCCTCTTCTATCAGTCGCCGGACAAGCATAAGGCCATTTCGGACGGTGAGCGCAGCTATATCCGCGACGGTCAGGAGCGCCATCTTGAGGCCACGGCGGCGCGCCCGTCGCCGTTGAAGATTCTGGGGCAGCGCAATTTCTGGGGCATTGCCCTGCCGCGCTTTCTGGCTGACCCGACCTGGGGGACGCTGACCTTCTGGATGCCGCTCTATCTTTCGACCGCGCGCGGCTTTGACCTGAAAGAGATTGCCCTGTTTGCGTGGCTGCCGTTCGTCTTTGCCGATATCGGCTGCCTATTTGGCCCGGCGGTGGTGCTGTGGCTGCAAAAGCGCGGCATCGGCCTGATCGACGCGCGCCGCTGGGTGTTTACGCTGGGCGCGGTGCTGATGACCGGCATCATGTTTGTTGGCTGGGTCAAAAGCCCCTTCGTCGCCATCGGTTTACTGTGTCTGGGGGCCTTTGCGCACCAGACCCTGTCGGTGACGGTGATCACCCTGTCGTCGGACCTGTTCCGCAAGAACGAGGTAGGGACGGTGACCGGCATGGCCGGGACCTTCGCCAATCTGGGGGTCTTGCTGTTCTCTCTGGCCATCGGTGCGCTGGTCAGCACCATCGGCTATGAGCCCTTCTTTGTGATACTGGGTCTGCTCGACCTGATCGCCGCTGTGGTGCTGTGGACGCTGGTCCGCGCGCCAAAGGCTGAACCGGAGCCTGTGACGTGATCCGTAATCCGATCCTGCCGGGCTTCAATCCCGACCCCTCCATCGTGCGCGTGGGCGACGACTACTACATCGCCACCTCGACCTTTGAGTGGTATCCGGGCGTGCAGATCCACCATTCGCGCGACCTGATCCACTGGCGGCTGATTACGCGGCCTTTGCGCCGTCCGGCGCAACTCGACATGCGCGGCGCCCCCGATAGCTGCGGCGTCTGGGCCCCGTGCCTGACCTACGATAACGGCCTGTTCTATCTCATCTATACCGATGTGAAACGCTATGGCCGCACCACGGTCGGCGGGGCCAGCGGCGCGTCCCTGCGCGACTTCCACAACTATCTGGTCACCTGCCCCACCATCGACGGCGAATGGTCCGACCCCATCTATCTCAACAGCAGCGGCTTCGATCCGTCGCTGTTCCATGACGATGACGGGCGCAAATATCTGGTCAACATGCTGTGGGATCACCGGCCGGGCCGCGTGCGCTTTGCCGGTATCGTGCTGCAGGAGTATGACCCGGTAGCGCAGGGTCTGACCGGCGAACGCAAGGTCATATTCGAGAGTACGTCGCTCGGTATGGCCGAAGGGCCGCATCTCTATAAGCGCGACGGCTGGTACTACCTGATCACGGCGGAGGGGGGCACGGGCTGGAACCACGCGGTGACTATGGCGCGGTCGCGGACCCTCACCGGGCCGTATGAGTTGCACCCCGAAACGCACATTCTCTCCAGCCGCCTGCGCCCGGACAGCCCGCTTCAACGCGCCGGTCATGGCGATCTGGTCGAAGCGCGCGACGGCACGCCGCTGCTCGTCTATCTGTGCGGGCGGCCCCTGCCCAATCGCGGACGTTGTGTGCTGGGGCGCGAAACGGCCATCCAGCCGATGCGCTGGGACGAAGACGGCTGGCTGCGCACGCTGGACGGGCAGGGCCTGCCCCTGCTGGTCGCCGAAAGCCCGGAGCCGGTCGCTGAGGCCTTTGAGGCACCTTCCGTCGATTTTAACGGCCCGGACCTGCCCATAGACTTCCAGTGGCTGCGCTCACCCTATCCCGAAAAGCTGTTCAGCCTCAGTGACCGGCCCGGACATCTGCGGCTCTATGGGCGCGAAACCCTGGGCAGCCTGTTTGAACAGGCGCTGGTGGCGCGCCGTCAGCAGGCCTTCTGCTATTCGGTGGAAACCGTGCTCGACTATCAGCCGCGCCATTATCAGCAGGCGGCGGGACTGGTCTGCTACTATAATGGCAGCAAATACCACTACCTGCACGTCACCCACGACGAACAGGCGGGGCGGCACGTGCGGGTGATGTCGGCCCTGCCGGACTCCACCACCAGTGACGCTTTCAGCGCCCTCTATCCCGTCGCCGATGGTCCGATCCATCTGCGCGCCGAGGTCGATTATGAGCGCCTGCGCTTTGCCTTCCGGCTGGCGGCGGACGCCGACTGGACGTGGATCCACGGGCATTTCGACGCCAGTGTCCTGTCGGACGAGGCCACGGTGCCGGGGGCGCCTAACTTTACCGGCGCCTTTGTCGGCATGGCCTGTCAGGACACGTCGGGCGAAGGCTTGCCCGCCGATTTCGCGAGGTTTGATTATCGCGAGCGCGACTTTATCGCAGAGATTGGCTGAAGAAGCGCACCACCTCGGCATTAAAGGCGTCGTGGAAGGCCGCGCGATCAAAGCCCGCCCGGCTTTTGCAAATGTGCGGGGCCAGATTGACGTCCACGCACGGGGCGAGGAAATCGAAGTGCCCGGCATTGGGGACCGCGTGAAACTCAGGCGGTTGCGGCAGGGCCTGACGCACGGCATCGGCATAGTCGGGCGCGGGCAGAATCTCATCGGCATCGGCGCGCCACAATTGTACAGGCAGGCGCAGGTCTTTCAGGCCCTCGGCAAAGGTGAAACCGAGCGCCGGAGCCGCCACGATCAGCGCCTTGATGCGCGTATCGGCGGGCATCGCAGGCGCGGGAACGGCGGTGGTCGGGCGCGGATGGCTGGCGATCATCTGGCAATCGAAATAGGCCGGATGCGCCTGACAATGCGGGATCAGGCGCGCAAAGTCCGGACGCCCGCCGGTAGCCGCCAGAACCGTGAACCCGCCCGCCGAGAAGCCGAAGGCCCCGATGCGCTGCGGGTCGATGACGCCACGCTCTGGTGCCTCGTTCAGCATGTAGGTGATGAGCTGGCTGAGCGCCTTCGGGCGGTCCTCGATCCGGGTGGCGCGGCTATTGTCCTGCCAGTTGTCGCCCGGATGGGTGAGGGCCGCTACGACGAAGCCCGCTTTCGCCAGGGCCACCGCCGTATCGACATGGCCGGAAAAGCTGCCGCCTGTGCCGTGCGACATGACGATCAGCGGATGCGCGCCGGGCAGGGGCGCGGCATTGGCCACGACCGCGTGGCTGTAAAGCCCCAGCCTTTGGCGGGCCGGTGTGCCTGCGGCGGGAAACCATATGCCGACCTCGACGCCCTCAGCCGTGACGGCGTGGCGGAACCCGACCTGTGGGGTGTCCGCATGGGCGACCATGCCAAGGGCGGCGAACGAAATAAAGAGAGCGAATAACAGGCGACAGCGCATGAGAAATCTCCGTTTGACCCGTCCGCTCTAACCGTCTGACACAGCGCGTAAAGGCGTCATTCGCCAATGGGCAAACGGGTACGTGGTCCGGCGATTGGGCGCTCTGGCGGTGCGGGGCGCAGGCCGCTATAGTGCGCTAAACCGCCTTGCTCTGAGCCCCGATGCCGACTTCGTTTTCCAACCGTCTGACACAACTGAGCCGTAACCCCGTCGCGCAATGGGCCGCCGTGGCCACGGTCGCCGGGCTGATACTGGGGGTGCTGGGGCCGTTCGGCAGCTATCTGAATACGGGGCTGGACAAGCGCATCGCCTATTGGGTGGTGTCGATGCTGGTGGGGGCAGCGCTGTTCGGGGGCACCCTGCGGGCGGTCAGGCGCCTCGCCCCCGGCGGCGGGATGAAAAGCCTCAGTCTGCTGGCTGTCGCCCTTGGGCTCGTCAGTCTGTTGCAGGCCTTTCTGACGCGCACAGCGGCCTTCTGGCTGTGGCCGGAACTGCATCGCTTCGATCTGTCGCCGGTCCTGTGGTACGGCCAGACCCTGCTGATCGCCGGGTTGATGGTTGCCGTGGTGTGGGCGCTTCAGCGTCGGGCGGCCGCGCGCCCCGTTCTCTCAGAGACGGAATCGCCCGCCGCCCTGCCGAGGGACGTGCTGGCCCTTCAGATGGAAGACCACTATGTGCGCGTCCACACGCCCACGGGCGCGCAACTGATGCTGATGCCCCTGCATCAGGCGATTGCCCAGCTTCAGGTCGAAGGGCTGCGGACGCACCGGTCCTGGTGGGTGGCGCGTCACGCGGTCAGGTCTATTGAAGGCACGCCGCGCGCCATGCGCCTGCACCTGACCAACGGCCTCACCGCGCCGGTCGCCCGCTCGGCGGTGGTGCACCTGCGTCAGGCCGGCTGGCTTGAACATGCTGGTGGGTGAGAAAGGGCCTATCACTGATAAGCCCTTTTTTGCCCGACACCGCCTAGTATCGTGAATTTGAAGTTCGCTTCATTCTGATATCGAGAGCCGGGCGAACTTCAAATTCAAAAACGATACGAGTTACAATAATTTGCTAGTGTCCTGTTGAATCTGAAATTCGCCAGAGGGCGATATCAAGCGCATGCGAATTTCAGATTCAGGACACTAAGGATTCACAAACTCGCCCGTCTTGCCGCTTTTGGCGGCGTCTTCGGCCAGAACCACATCCTTGTGATCCACCGCCCCGTCCTTATTGCGGTCGTGCAGGTCGAACATGCGCAGACCCGAAGCGAGGTGTTCCGCCTGACTGATGGCGCCGTTCTTGTCGGTGTCGAGGACGCCGAAACGCACCTTGGCCTGACGCATCTGGCGCTGCTGTTCCTCCAGACGCTTTTCCGGGTCGCCGATGCGGCTGAGTCTGGCCATCAGGCGGCCTTCGTATTCGCCGATATATTCGGCCTCGCTCAAGCTGCCGTCTTCATTGAAGTCGGCCTTGCGAAATTCGATGGCGCGACCAGCCTTGAATTCCTCAAGCGACACCTTGCCGTCGCCATTGAGGTCCTGTTCCTCGATAAAGGTCGAGGTGGAGTGTGAGGCGGCCAGCGCCGGGGCCGAGACCGCGATGAGGGCGGTTATGAGAAGAGACGTTTTCATCCGGGTATCCTTATAGAACGAGTTATTGGGGCAGGACTTCAAGGGTGAGGGTGGCGGTGTGGCTGAGCCACAGGTTCGCCTGACCTTCGGCGGGGCGGCGCACGCGCACCTGAAGGAGGTAGAGGCCGGCGGTCTTCGGCGTGAAGGTGACCTCGCCCGCGTCGTTGGTGCGCAGCGTCTGTTCGCCCACCTTGGGTGTGGCATAGGTCTGGCCGTCGGTGATGACGGTCACGTTTTGACCCGACAGACCCTGGCCATTTTCACGCACGCGCACGGTGAAGGGTTCACCCGCATAGGCGTCATAGGGCGCGGTGACGGGGAAGAGTTCGACGCCGTTGCTGCGGAAATCGGGACGGCTGGGGCGGCCATGCGTCACATAGACATCGGCGCGCGTCAGGCTTTGCACGTCGATGACGGTTTCGCCGGATCGGGCAGCATTGGGGCCTTCGAGAAAGTGCACCTCACCGTTGCGGAGGACGCCCCTGGCCACGCGGCCCTTACGCACGCCGGAAGAGATCAGATAAGTGCCTTCGGCCTTTAGAGGCGCTTCGAGAAATACCGCGTCCTTAAGCGTCGCCGCCGGGGGCAGGGGCGTGTCGGTCCCGTCCGGTGCGATGATGTGGAAGGCGTCCGACTTCATGGCCACGTCAGGACGCAGATCGCCATCCGAGAAGGCCGCTTCGATCGTTACGTGGTCGCGCGGTGCCGGGACCGTAAAGGCCGCGGGCTTGAGATAGGGCGAATGCGCCACGGCGGGCGCGGTCAATAAACCAAAGAAAAGCAACGGAGTAATGCCGATAAAGCGATAGGCGGTCATGTCGTGTGATCCCTGAAAGAGCCCTGTGGCCCGAAAGACATGAATCCAATAATGAGAATCATTATTATTTGCAAGTGGCTTGACGTCGCATCGCCTCAGGGTGTAGTCGGCGAGTCAATGAGAATTATTCGCAACTATGGGCGTGGGGCCTATGGCGAATCTCAGCCGATTTTTTTCTGAAAGGAAGTATGGGGATGTCACTCAAATCATACCGTCTGCCGGCCGTCAGTGCTCTGGCGCTCAACGCCCTGATCCTGTCTGCCGCGCCGGTTCTGGCGCAGGAAGCGGACAAGACGACCGACGCCACCACCCAGTTGTCGCTGGGGCGCATCGTCGTCTCGGCGGGCAAGGAAAAGGTCGCCACCGATACGCCGCAGTCGGTGACGGTGCTCGATCAGGAGGACCTCGAAAACGCGCAGGCCGGTACGGTGGGCGAACTGCTGGAAGGCGTGGCCGGGGTCGATGCGGCCGGGGGCGTCTCATCGCTGGGGCAGGGGCTGAACATCCGCGGCATGGGCACCGCCCTGTCGGAATCGGACAGCCGGGTGGTCTTCACGGTCGATGGCGTCACCAAGTTCTTTGAGGGCTATCGCATGGGCAGCCTGTTCACCGATACCGAGCTTTACAAGCGCGTTGAGGTGCTGCGCGGGCCGTCCTCTTCGACCGTCTATGGCTCCGGCGCGCTGGCCGGGACGGTCAACTTCACCACCAAGGACGCTTCGGACTTCCTGAGGGGCGATGATCGCTTCGCGGTGCGTCTGAAGGGCGGCTACGACAGCAACAGCGAGGGCACGCTGCTGTCGGCGACTCTGGCGGCCAAGCCGATGCCAAACCTCGATGTGCTGCTGGTCGCCAACAAGCGCGACTTCGGCAACTACACCGATGGCAATGGCAAGATCGTCAACCCGTCGCAGGCGGCGGGCGAGTCGGTGCTGCTCAAGAGCCGCTACTATATTGGCGGCGACCGCAAACACAGCGTCTGGGCCTCCGCGCAGAAATGGAGCGACGATTCCTGGCAGATCTACGATCAGCAGGCGGCCTTTACGACCAGTCAGGTGCGCCGCAAGACCGACGACACCAACTACGTGATCGGTTACGACAACGCCTTTGAAGGTAATGACTGGCTGGACCTCAAGGCGCAGATCGCCTTCGACGAATCGAAGACCGATCAGCGCGACAACCAGTTTTCGCCCACCGCGCTCGGCTATACCTCGCAGTACAGCTACAAGACCGTGCAGGCGAAGGTGGAGAACGTCTCGACCTTCACCACCGGTCCCGTCGAGCACTTTCTGACCGTCGGTGTGCAGACCTATCATCAGGAGCGCCGCAACCCGCGTTACAGCGCGACGGGCAGCCTGACCAATGGCGCGACCACCCACCCCGAAGGCGATATGAACCGCGTCAGCCTGTATGTGCAGGATGAAATCCTGATCGGAGACAAGCTGACCCTTATTCCGGGTATCCGCTACGATAAGTCGAAGCTGAAACCTGGGGCGGGCACCTATGTGGTGGGCACGACCGGCGTGCCTTCCTCTGTCGAACTGGACGCCACCTCGCCCAAGCTGGCGGTGCTCTATGCGCTGACGGAGCAGGTCAAACTGTTCGGCTCGCTGTCGCATACCGAGCGCCTGCCCGTACTGGATGAGATCTATACGCGCGGTGCGGCCCAGACCATCAGCCTCAATCTCAAGCCGGAAGAGTCGGAAAATCGCGAGGTGGGCGCCAGCTATTCGAAGCGCGGTCTGTTCAGCAAGGGCGATGGTCTGAACCTCAAGCTGACCGTGTTCCAGAACGACATCAAAAACCTGGTCACGCGCACCTCGACCACGGCTTCGGCCTACACCAATGTCGGCGAAGCGCGCTATGAAGGGGCCGAACTGGAGGCCGAATACGCCTCACGCCGTATTTTCGGGCGCGTGGCATGGTCCACGGTCAATGGCTATAACAAGGTGACGAATATCGCGTTTAACACCATCCCGGCGGAGCAACTGAACCTGACGGCGGGCTGGGTGTTTCCTGAAAAGGGGGTAACGCTCGGCTGGAAGGGCGATATCGCCGACAAACAGTATAGCTACAACGCTACCACCGGCGTCGTTTCGGCCACCAGCAAGTCCTATACGGTGCATAACCTGTTTGCCACCTATCGCCCGCTGTCCGGCCCGCTGGCCGGGATCGAGGCGCGCCTGAACTGGGACAATATCTTCGACACCTATTATCAGCCGCACCTCAGCTATCTGCCAGCCGCGGGTCAGACGGTCCGCCTGAGCCTCGCCAAAACGTTCTGAAACCAGCGGTGACGAGCAAGGGTCAAAAAAGCCTGGCTGTCGGGGCCTCCGTTCTGGTGAACGGGGGCTTCCTGCTGGCCGTCGCGGGGCTGGCGCCTCAGCCAACGCCCCCGCCGGTGGAGGTGCCCGTGTTTGAGGTGGCAATAGAGATGCGCCCGGCCGTGGCGAAGACGGCCCCGTCAGCGGCAGAGGCTCAGACCCCCCCCTCTGCGGCTATCAAACCTTCTGAAAAGCCTGCGCCTGTCGCGGTTTCGACGCCGCAGCCGTTGTCTTCGTCGGCACCCGTGGCCGCCATGCCCTCAGCGCAAGCGGCCCCGGCCTCCGCTCGGACCGAGCCCGCTGCGGCCCCTCCGTCGGCGGGTGCGCCTGCGTCTGCGGCCCTCATTCCCCAACCCGCCGCAGCCGGTGCGCCGCGTCCGAGCGCGTTGCAAGGCCCGCCCCCAGCGGCCTATGCCGCGCGTCTCCGCCACCATATCGAACAGTTCAAACTCTATCCGCCGCAGGCCAAACGCCGTCGCATCGAAGGCGAGGTCGTCCTCAGCTTTCAGATGGATCGCCAGGGGCGCGTCCTGACGTCGCGGATCGAGCGCGGATCGGGCTCAGCCGACATTGATCGGGCGGCGCTGGCCATGCTGGCCGACGCCCAGCCCCTGCCGCGTCCGCCGGATTCCGTGGCGGGTGAGGTTCTGTCCCTGAGCTTCGCGACGCGCTTCAGCCTTACGGACTGACAAAATGTCTGGGGCGAAAGAACGTCACGAGGATGCCGAATTCCCCGGTCGCCGCGTTGACTCCGCTAAAGGCGCAGGCGACAGACGCTCGATTATGGCCTCTATGCGCAGCGGGCGCGAGAAGAGGTAGCCCTGCATGGCGTGTACGCCTGCGGCCTTGAGGTGCTGATGCTGGGTCGCGGTTTCGACCCCTTCGGCCACCACCTGCATCCCGAAGGCGCGGCCAATACCGGACACGGCCTGAATGATGGCCAGCGCCTCCAGCGCCTTGCGCGCTTCGCCGTCCAGTCCGCGCACAAATTCCTGATCAATCTTGATCTTGTCGAAGGGGTGGCGGTGCAGGGCGGTCAGCGACGAATAGCCAACACCGAAATCGTCGAGCGCCAGGCGGAAGCCGTGCGCGCGTAAGCGCTCAAACAGCCTGTTCATACGCTCCGGATCACCGAGGATGGCCGTTTCGGTCACCTCGATCACAAAGCGCGACGGGTGCAGTCCGGCCTCACGCACCGACGCCAGCAGACCGGCCTCAAACTCCGGCTGATCAAGCTCGACCGGCGACACATTGATGGCCAGCGGCAGGTCGCCCAGCCGTCTGGCGTCGGCAAAGACGATTTCACGCACGCGCTTGCCGACGCCGATAATGCGCCCGCTGCGCTCAGCCAGCGGCACGAACAGGGCCGGGGTGACAGGGTTGGGGTCTTCGGCGGGCCAGCGGACCAGACATTCGGCGGAGATAATGGTTTCGCCCAGGCGGTCATAGATCGGCTGATAGACGACATCGAGCCGCCCATGCGCCAGAACGGCATCCAGACGCCGCAGCAGGGTCGCGTCCTCATCCGTGAAGCTGGGCACAGCGACCGACACGGGCGAAGGCAGGCGCTGCGCCATTTCGGCCAGCGTGGCCGCCAGCGCGTCGGTCAGCGCTTCGCCATCCCCCAATCGCAGGTCCGGCGGCGTCTGACGCGCCAGTGCCTCGATACTGCCCGCCAGATCGGCCAGCCGCCGCGCCCCCAGATTGAGGCTCATCGAGCGCAGGGCGTGGGCGGCGGACGACACCTGATGGGCGTCTTCGTCTTTCAGGGCGGCCACCAGCGTTTTCAGGGTGACCGGCGCGTGGGAACGGTAAAGTTCGACCACGCGATCGCGGAAGGGGGCGGCCTCTTTCAGCAAAGCCGTAAAGCCGGGGCCCAGCCACTCACCCGCCGCCAGCGGGGTGGGATCGGGCACCGGCATTTCCGCCGCCAGCCCTTCGACGGTCACCGCCAGATGCGGCAGGAAGCGGTTCAGCACCTCGCCGAGCGCGGCCAGCGTGAAAGGCTTGTGCAGCACGGCGTCCATACCGGCGGCCCGCCATTCCTCGGCGGCCTTACCCACCACGTGCGCTGTCAGGGCGACGATGGGCAGGTGCGCGTCGCCTTCGTCCGCCCGCCAGCGCCGCGTGGCCTCAAAGCCGTCCATGTCCGGCATGGAGCCGTCCATCAGCACCAGATCAAACGCCTGCGTCCCCATCTGCCTCAGGGCCTCGGCGCCGTTGGCGGCGGTGACGCACGCAATGCCGAAGCGGCTGAGCGATTCACGCGCCACCTCCAGATTGACCTCGGCATCGTCGGCGACCAGCACGCGGGCGGCAGGGTAGTGGACGCCAACGGCCGCAGGGGCGTCGGCGATGTCCACGTGCAGGGGGGCGCCTGCGGCAAAGGCGGTGATCAGGCGGTCAAGATCGCTGTGGCGCAGGGGCAGGCCAAGTACCGCCGCGCAGCGTCCGTCTTCGCGCCACAGTTCGGCCTCTGCGTCGCGGATATCGGCCAGCAGGACCAGCGGTGCGACTTCGGCGGCAAGGGACTCGCGGTGCACGGCATCGGCCAGAATGAGGTTGGGGGCCTCGGTGCTGAGGGTGAACCCGGCCGCTTCCAGTCGGGTTTTCAGCGCGTGGGCCAGAGCCGGGGCCGCGACGGCCAGATGCAGTCGGGCGGGGGCCGTAAGGCGCGGCGGGGCGGCGGTCGGGGCGTCCGCCTGACGCGGCAGCCGCACATGAAACGACGTCCCCTTGCCCTGTTCGCTGCTGACGGCGATGGCCCCGTGCATGGCCTCGACCAGCCGTTTGGCGATCGACAGGCCCAGCCCCGTGCCGCCGAAGCGCCGCGTCGTGGTCTGGTCTTCCTGCGTGAAGGCGCCGAACACGCTATCGAGCTTGTCCGCCGCAATGCCGATGCCGGTGTCAGAGACCACCAGCCGCCAGTGCTCCGGATGACGGTCGGGCAACAGTTTCAGCGTCACACGTCCGCGTTCGGTAAATTTAACGGCGTTGGACACCAGATTGGCAATGACCTGCCCCAGCCGCACCGTATCGGCGGGCACCCGGCGCGGCGCGTCCGGATGCACAAAAGCCACCAGTTCCAGCCCCTTGTCGCGCGCCCGGTCGTGGAACAGGGCCACCACCTCGTCGATCAGGTCCACCACATCGACGTCGCTGATTTCGACGTCCATGCGCCCGGCCTCGATCTTGGAGAAGTCGAGGATGTCGTTGATGACCGCCAGCAGGTTGCGCCCGGAACGCACGATGGTGTCGGCGTGACGACGCGCCTTGGGCGGCAAGGGCTCGCTGGCCAGCAGTTCGGCCATGACCATCACGCCGTTCATCGGCGTGCGGATTTCATGGCTCATGGTCGCCAGAAACTCGGACTTGGCGGCATTGGCGGCGTTGGCCTCGTCGCGGGCCAGCCGGTAGTCTTCGGTGCGGGCAGCGACCTCGTCCTCAAGGTGCTGCACGTGAGCTTCGATCTGCCGGTCGCGCTTGTCGATGGCTTCGGCCATCAGGTTGAAGCCGTCCACCAGCGTGCGCACCTCGTCCTCGGCCTCGGTCTCGACGCGCGTGAACTGCCCGCTCTGCGTCACCGCGGCGAGCGTCTCGGTCAGATCGGTCAGCGGTTTGACAAGGCGGCGTTGCAGCCGGTTGGCGACGAGCAGCGCAATGGCCGCGGCCGCCACCGCCATCAGGCCGATACCGGCCAGAGTGCTCAGCAGCCCGGCGCTGAGGCCGCTGGCCTTATGCACCACCACCACGTGGCCGAGTAAGCGGCCTTCGTGGCGGATGGGCGAGCGGATTTCGATGGAACCGGTGGTCAGAAGGTGGCTGAGCGACGGCGTCTTGCCCTTGTCTTCGATGCTGACATCGGATTTCAGCCGTACCCCAGCCCCGGTTTCGGCCAGCACGCCCTGCACCGTCTCCACCCGCGCATAGACGATGCCGGGCGTGCGCGTAACGGCGCGCAAAGCGCGGAACGCCCCTTGGGCGTCGCCCGTTTCGACGCTTTCCGAGGCGCTGGACGCCAGCACGTCGGCAGCGGCCTTCAGCGTGGACCAGCGCGTTTCGCCATAGCGATGGGCCTCATTGACCACAAACAGCGCCGCTACCGGTAGACAGGCCAGCAGCACGCAGCCAATAACCAGCCGGTTCAACCGGCTATGGAAACCCGGCTGACGCCGGCGTGAGGTAGTGATTCGGGCGTCTGAGCGCATAGACGGACGCTAAAGCATGTCTCGCCAAAGGGGAAACCGGTTTTACCGTGCGCTTTTGTCGCATCACGGAGTTGTATAAAAAACGCATAAAAATACAGGCGTTTAGGTTGTGGAAAGGGGCTGTTAACAGGCGCGTGTTACAAGGCTGATATGAGATCAGGTCGGTTTGATCGCTATACGCGCTTGCTGAAGCGCTTTCCGGGGGCCCGTGACGGGCACGCCGGGATCACGGTTGCGCTGCTGGCCGTGCCCTTGATGCTGGCCGTCGGCGGGGCGATCGAGCTGAATGCGTACAACCGCGACAAGAGCCGGCTTCAGGACGCCGCGGACGCCGGGGCGCTGGCCGGGGCCGGTCGGCTAACTCTGGCGACCTATGGGCAGAATACCTCCGGTGTCACCACCTTTGCCACCCAGACCGCCTATCTTCAGGCCAACCCCCTGCCCGACGGGCTGACTGTAGAATTCACTGCTGCGGCCGATTTGCAAAAAGGCATGGTCGAGGTGACGGGGGTGGCTGAGCGCAAACCCATCTTCAACGCCATTGATTTCGCCTCCACCCTGACGGTGAAGGCGCGCGCCGAAAATATGCAGAAGACGCCGCTGTGCGTGCTGCAAACGCAAGATGGTGGCCTAAGCGTGCAAAACACAGCCCAGATCAGGGCTCCCGGCTGCGCTATACACGCCAATCACAGCATCACGGTCGAACCCGCCGCGATGATCGAGGCCGAGCGCATCCAGACCTCAGGCAAGGTCACCGGCATCACGCGCCCCCAGGCGGGCGAGGGGGCCATGACCATTGCCGATCCCTTCACCACGCTCGACCTGAAACCGCCATACCCCTGTATCGGTTTGCCGCTTCAGATCAATGTGCTGAACACCCAGTCGATCATCTTGCCTCCGGGCGTGCATTGCGGTCTGCTGATCATCGCCGGCTCCGGTCGCGTCCACCTTATGCCTGGCGAGCATTACTTCATGTCCAAAGTTCTGATGTCAAATATGGCGCAACTGACCGGCGACGATGTGGTGCTGATCTTTGGCAGCGACGACAAGATAGATATTGCCGATCGCGGCGAGGTGCGCCTGACAGCCCGCAAATCGGGCCGCTTTGCGGGTTTTCTGATGGCGACTTCGCGCGAAAACACGCAGACCTTCACGATAAAGTCCGATCGCGTCAGCCAGCTCTTGGGGACCATCTACATCCCCAATGCGACACTTCAAATCGAAACCGCCGGGCGCGTGGCGCAGGATTCGGCGTGGAGTGTGATTATCGCTCGCACCATTACCCTTCGTCAGGATCCGACGCTGGTAATCAACAAAAACTATACCGGTTCCGGCGTGCCCGTACCCGAAGGCGTCGGGCCGAACCGTTCCATGCCGGCATTGACGCAATAGGGAGCCTGCGATGAGCTATTTTGTCACCTTCGAAGCGGCGCGCCTTCTGGTGGTCGATGACGACCCTATCCTACGCGAATTTGCCCTGACGCATCTGGCGACGCCCAATGTCAGCGTTGAGGTGGCCGAAGACGGCGCCGATGCCTGGACGAAGATGGGGCGCACCACCTATGATATCGTTCTGCTCGATCTCGACATGCCGCGCATGGACGGTTTTGAGCTGCTGGGCCTGATGCGCGCCGATGCGACGCACCGCCACGTCCCGGTGGTGGTGGCCACCGGACGCGAAGACATGCTGGCCGTGGACAAGGCCTTTGCCAATGGCGCGACGTCGTTTGTCATCAAGCCGCTGAACTGGCGACTGGTGTCGCATCAGCTGTCCTACGTCCTGAAAAGTGCGCGCGAAGAAGCGGCGGTGCGACAAACCCTGCGCACGCTTCAGGAAGACAACCGTCTCAGGGATGAGGCGGTGACGCTGGCGCTTTCGAAGCTGGAACAGTCGAGCCGCGCCCTGAACGCCATGCTGGCGCGCCCGGAAGAGGTCGAGCTTACCGAAGCCCAGACGGAGGCCGAACGTATTGTCCGCCTGTGTGAGGCCCTTACTCAGGCCGCCCGCCTGCCCTGATACTGAACGGAGGCCAGCGGCCGATCGCCTTCGCCTCACTGTAAACGCCTTCAGATCATTATGATTTCTGGTAGAAACATAATGATCTGGATTTTTGTTTAGTCCCTCGCCGGGTACGGGCTCCGCCACCTTGGCCGCCGCCTCAATGGCGGCTTGAGCGGAATGCTTCCATCAGAAATCATTCCGCCGAATCGACCAGAATGGTCGTCGACGGGTTTGAAAGAGGGTAATTCGGCGAAATGGTGCGGTATTTTTTGACCGTTATATGCATTGGATGCTAACTGGCATGGAGATGCCGCATCCCAATGTTGAGCCCGTTGCGGTAGGCTAACCAACCGATGCGAGTTCCATACTTACACTCCTCGAAATCTTTCGGGTCGGTGTAGTAATATCCAATCATCCGCGGCAGTGACTGTTCTAAGCGTACATACTCTGGCTCAAAAAACCTTTCGCGTTCCGAGTAAAACCGCGGCGGAGTTACTGTTCGAACTGATCTCGCAGCGCTACGAGCGTGGATCGCCCCTCATCACCAGTAATCAGCCCTTCGATGATGGACCGAAACCTTTGGATCCGGGCGGCTCACCGGTGCCTTGCTGGACCGCATGACCCACCACGTCAGCATCCTTGAGATGAATGGCGACAGCTATCGTCTGGCTCACAGCCGCGCCCGCAAGGCCAGACCCACTCCCTAATCCCCCAAAAAAGTATGGAAGCCCTTTACGGGCGACGTCCTCCAGGCGCTCCTACACGCGCGACTTAACTGGCCTGATTTTGCTCTGCCCTTGACACGTAGTGATGTCTTCAGATTCGACTCCACTTTCTCTGTCGTAGATCAACGGCACATCGATGGAGATGCCAGTGTCCGGGACGCGGCAACAATTGATCTCCTTGGTTTCCTTCAAAATGAATGGAATCGCAGGCAATCATGCGGACGAGCCGGTGATCCGCTGATGCCTCCAATCGAGTAGCTACTGCCCGTCTCGAAGGAATGGCGGGATCGCCTGATCAGCTTCGGGGACGGCGACGCTTCTGCACTTCGCGAACCGTCCTGTGTGATGTAGGTAACCAAGTGGTACCACACTCCATAGCGAAGTTTTTTGACACTATCCGCCCATGGCGGTCATTCAAGGGCATAGTTTCGCTCAGGCCGCCGGTTAAAGCTATTCGGTCAGTTCTCTTCAGCGCGGTCTTTCATACGAGGTTTCAGCGTTATCCCCTCGCTGAATTGAACAGCCTCTCAAGTGGTGACAATAACACAAACCCTAATTTATTCGTCAAATCGGATTGCTTATTTCACAATTTCTCACATTTTTTGACCGTTTCGCATGGTTGTCACACATTGCCTATAGGCTAAACCCGAATACCGCGCGGCATTGGCGCGCGCTTTGTTTCAGGACGGGAGCCACCGATGTTACGCAGCCTGCGATCTCTCACCCTTGCCACTACGGCCCTTATGGCCCTCGTCGCGCCGGCGATGGCCGAGCCGTCCCGACACGTCATCATTATCGGCGTCGATGGCCTGAGCACTGACGGCGTCCGCACCGCCAAGACGCCAATCATGCACGAGATGATGAAAAAGGGCAGCTCCAGCCTGCACGCGCGCGGCGTCCTGCCGACGACCAGCGCCGCCAACTGGGCCTCGATCCTCAATGGGGCCGGACCGGAACAGCACGGCGTGACCAAGAACGACTGGCAGGTCGGGGATTTCAACTTTCCGACCTCGGTCACCGGTTCGGGCGGCTTCTTCCCGTCGCTGTTTCAGATCATCACCGATCAGCACCCGGAATGGGAGGTCGGGTCGATCTATCAGTGGGACGGTTTTGGCAATCTCTATGACCATCGCTTCGTCGATTACGACGCGAATCCAAAGACCGAGGACGAGACGGCACAGGTGGCGGCTGACTATATCCGCCGCAAGAGGCCGAACCTGTTGTTCATCCACCTCGATCATGTTGATCACGTCGGACACGCCGACGGGCATGGTACGCCGCAATATTATCAGGCCGTCGAAAAGGCTGACCGCCTGATCGGCCTGATCCGTCAGGCCACCGTTGAGGCCGGGATCGACAAGCAGACGACCATTCTTGTCACCTCCGATCACGGCGGCGTGGGTAAGGGGCATGGCGGTGAAAGCCTGGCCGAGCTGGAAATCCCGTGGATAGCTTACGGTTATGGTATCAATCCCGGCCGCACCGTCGATCAGCCCATCAACACCTTTGACACGCCCGCCACTGTGGCGAAGCTGCTGAACGTGAAAATCCCCTATGCGTGGCTGGGGCGTCCGGTGGCTCTGGCGCTGGAAGGCGAACCCGCGCCGGATCAGGTCTATGGCACCAGCAGCTTCTACGCCATGCCGGTCATCGAGCCGGTCAATGCGGGCAATTCACCTTCCGGTGGCCTGTTCGTTAACAAGGGCGCTTCCTTAAGCATCCGCAATCCGAACCCTGTGGGTGAGGTGCGCTACACTCTGGACAACAGCACGCCGACGGCCACATCGACACTCTATTCGAAACCAGTGGCCATTACCCAATCGACCATCGTGCGCGCCGCCCTGTTCGTGGACGGCAAACCGGCCAGCGTGCCGACGACGGCCTACTTCCGTATCGTCACGGACACGCCCGCCGCGCCCAAGGGCGTCAGCTACCGCGTCTATGCCCTGCCCGAAGGGACGGCGCGTCTGCCGGACTTCAGCCGCCTGAGCCCCATCGCCAGCGGTCACGCCTATGAGTTCAGCCTCGACGGCCTCACCCTGCCGCAGACGGACAATGTCGCGGTCGTGTTCGAAGGCGATCTCGACATCGCTACGGCGGGCAGCTACGGCTTCATTCTGGCCTCCGATGATGGCAGCAAGCTCTATATCGACGGGCGGACGGTCGTCGATAATGACGGCGACCACGGCGTCGTCAGCGCCAATGGTTCGGCCGACCTGACGCCCGGCAAGCACCGCGTGCGCGTTGAATACTTCAATGGTGGCGGCGGGTCGTGGCTGGGGGCCTATTATCAGGGACCGGGCGTCCCGCGTCAGTTTATCGACGCCAACCGCCTGACGCCTGTGAAATAGCCTGATGGAGAGGGGCTCAGGGTCGCCTGAGCCCTACAGGTTCGCCAGCCGGTACCAGAGGGCTTCAAGGCCCGGCAGCACGCGCTCTATGGACTCGCGATTACGCAGCCACTTGTCGGCCGCAGGCGCCGTATGAGTGTGACGCGACAGCGGCAGAGCGGCAGCGGTGCGGGCCTGAAGCGCCGCATCAAATTCTACCCCGGCAAAGTCGCACAGGCGGCGCGTGACGCCCGCCGGATCAGCCAGAAAGTTGTGGTAGGCCACGGCAGTCCAGTCGTCATCCGGCAGGGATTGAAGATCATCGAGAGCGATCTGGTTGGCGCTGCGCCACTGCCAGGCAGCGACGGTTTCCAGCGGGGCCCCGCTCATCATCTGCCAGCCGGGGGGCAGAAGCAGCGACCACGGCCCCTCCAAGCCCGGTAGGGCGCGATAGGTGACCCAGCCCCCGGCCTTCCACGCCTCCATGATCGAGCTGACATTTTCGCGCGGGTCTCGCCACAGGAAGATAAAGCGCGCATCAGGAAAGACCCGCTTCAGGAAGGGGATACGCAAAGCGTTTTTGGGCGTTTTTTCCAGCAGCGGTGCGTCTGCTGCGGGGCGCGCGCCCTGCGGCCCCTGCCGCCGGTTAAGCGCCATTTCACGGATGGCCGCAATCAGGTCAGGTGTCGCTTCGGCAGCCCCCAGCCGGTTGGAATCAATCCCCGGCGCGCCGGGACGTAAGCCCGCGTGGTCCTCGATCAGCCAGTGAGCTTCGCCGCCAAAGCTGTTGAAACCCGGCGTGGCGGCCAGGGTCTCATAGAGCAGGGTGCTGCCCGATCGCGGTGCGGCAATGATAAAAACCGGGCGGTCCAGCGGCCCCTTAGCCTTTGACCGCCCCACAGCCGGAGCGCATGGCTGCGGTTCGGCGACCAGATGTTGCAGGACGCGCTTTTCCAGCACCAGCCGCGCACTGGCCCCATTGGTGCGCATAACCAGTCCCTCGGATAACTCATGCACCCTGGCCTGAACAGCCGTCGCCAGATGCCGGAAGGCGTCGAGCCCCTCGCCCGACGTGCCGTGCAGGCCGCACAGTTGCCGCCAATCGAAGACAAGGTTTTCGAGCAGGGTGTGAAAGGCCTCGGCCTGAGCGTCAGGCATGGTGGCCATCAGCTCACCGCGCAAATCCTCGATCAGCCCCTGCACCTCAGCGGCGGGCATGATGACAGAGCGTTCATTGGTCTCCGTCAGCAGCGGCATCGGCGCCTGCGGGTCGAAGGCAACACGCGGCCACTGATCAAGCGGCGGTGTTGCGGCCGTGGCAAAGTGCCAGAAGCCCGCCGTCCCGGTCGTGTCAGCGACCAGATGGATGCGCGGGCTATCGGCGCGGTTTTCGACGTGGTGCCGCCGCCAGTTGTCGAAAATCCACGCCTCACCCGCACCCATATGTACGGACTCGCCATCGCAATGGAAGCGCACTTCGGGACGGGTAAAGACCGGTATGTGCAGACGCACGCGGGTGTGCCAGTGATAGTTGATGTCGGCGTGTTCGGGCACGCCGGTACCGGGATCGAGACGCATCAGGCGCGAACGACTCCACACGACGCCAAACCCGGCCAACACCTGTTTCAGATAGGGCATGGCTTCCAGCCACGGCGTCGGGCGCATCGTGCCGTGCACGGCATCCGTCTCCTGTCCTTCGGCACTGATCAGGCGCACGGCGCTGTTTCCCGGCACCCGGTCTGGATGCGGCACAAAGGCCTGCGGCGGCAAGGCGGCGACCTCGGATTGCAAACGCGCCACATCGAACAGGACGGGCAACTGATAGAAGGGACGCGAAAGACGCATCGGCTACTCCCGATATCGGTTTACGGCATCGCCCAGCGCGGCGCGCAAATCACCCAGCCACGGCGCATAGGCCTGCCACTGGGTAAGGCCGTCACGGCTTAAGGGCTGACGCACCTGTTCGGAGCTGGGGGTACGGATACTGCGTTGCGTCTCGTGAAAACGCAGGCAAGCGGAATCGAACGGCAGGCCGCAATAGTCGAGCAGACGCCGCACCCCGCCCTCCAGATCATCGACCAGAGCCTCGTAAGACACGCGCAGCACGCGACCGGGCAGTACCGTGTCCCAGTGGCGCATCAAATCGAGACAGGTGCGGTAGTGGCGGCCAATATCCTCTGCGGCGTAGGTAAATTCCTGATTGGTGGTGCCGAACAACTGTTTGAGATTGCTGAAACCGCAAGCCATCGGTTCGCGGCGCACTTCGATGATCTTTGCCCTGGGCAGGATGAGCTGGATCAGGCCGATATGCCAGAAATTGTTGGGCATCTTGTCGAGAAACACCGGTCGCCCCAGCCGCCGGTAGGTGCGCGTCTCAGACAGATACCGCGCCCCAAGCGCCTGCGCCTCGGTTTTGCTGAGCCGTAACAGGGCTTCGGGCTCAAGCGGCAGGCCGCAATCCGGATCACGCCCGCAGCGTTCGGCCATATAGCGGCTGATCTCGGTCAGCTCCTGCGTCCCCTCGACCTGCGGGTGCGAGGCCAGTATCTGCTCGATCAGGGTCGAGCCCGAACGCGGCAGGCCAATAATGAAGATCGGGTCAGCGTCGTCAACGCCCCAGCCAGCGCGATCACTGAACACCTCTGCCGTGAAGACCGCGCGCAGACGTTGCGCGCAGGCCTCGGCCACCTCTGGGCGCCAACGGCTCAGCGTCCGCCGCAGGGCGTTGCCGCGTTCGTAGTGCGCCCAGGAGGCGGCGTAATCGCCGCGATCCTCAAACGCCTTGCCGAGAGCGAAGTTGAGATAGATGCGATCCATCCTCTGCGTATCCGGCCGCGCTTCGGCGGCGCGCAGGCGGGCGATATCGGCCTCGGAGAAACGATAGGTCTTGAGATTGGCCAGACTGAACCAGGCGACGCCATTATCGGGCCGCGCGACGAGCGAGGCCTGATAGTCGGCAATCGCCTCCGCCTGTCGCCCCGTGACCTTTAGCGCATTGGCCCGCCACAGGCGCAGGTCGGCGGCCTCTGCTCCCACAGCGGGTGTCGTGGCCAGCAGCCGTGCATAGAGGTCGATGACCGGCTCATGATCGCCCAGTGCCACCGAGGCCGCCCCATAGTGTTTGAGATAGTCGCGATTATCCGGCTCAACGCGCAGCAGGTGTAGCGCCTCCTGCCGCGCCGCCAGAGGCTTCTGAAGGTGTAGCAGCACCATGCCGTAATCGAAACGCGCCGCGTGATAATCGGGGGCCAGTTCCAATACCTGCGCCAGCAGCGCCTCGGCCTCTTCGGACGCTCCGCGTTCAAAGCAGATGCGCGCCAGAAGCCGCAAGGCCCCGACATTGCCGTCAGTCTGCTCCAGATAGGTCCGCAGCACCTCTTCGGCCGGTTCCAGATCGCCATCGGCATAGAGGCTGTTGGCCACCACAATTTCCGGCGGCAGTTGACGCAGCGTCTCCAGATGCCGCTCGGCGGCCTCCGCCTGCGCCTTGTCGCCCATCAGCCGGTAAAGCTGCGCCAGCATATCCCAACTGGTCGGCAGGGTCGCATTGAGCGCCACGGCCTGACGCAGGGCGTCGATGGCCGCCGGGGCATTGCCCAATTGAATCTGGCAGTGAGCACGTTCCTGATAAAGGCGGCTGAAACGCGGATAGTGCGCCTCCAGTTCTGACAGGGTGCGCAGGGCGTCGGGCAGCCGCTGTTGTGCGCGCAGGGTCTGGGCGTCGCGCAGGCGACGGTCACGCTCAGTCATCAGGCTCATCGCGCGCCACCGCGCAAAAAGGGCTCCAGCCACGCCGGGTCCGGCTGGTCAGCGTCGTAATATTCAAAGATCAGATGGATGCGGTCACAGTCGCCTGTATTGCGCACCCAGTGCGGCCCCAGATTATCGACCTCGACCGCCTCACCCACAGCGAAATGGCGCTCCGCCCCGCCGAAAAAGGAGATGACGCCCGGATTTGTGGTGAGGGGCACATGGATCTTGTGCGGCCATTTGGCGGCCGGGTTGGCGTCGATATGCGGCTGAATGACGCCGCCCACCGGCATACGCGCCAGCATGACGCGCGGAAAGACGCCGCGCGCATAGCCATAGTCGCGCACCGCCGCCGTAAGCACCGGCTCAAGTCGCGCCCGCCAGCCCGCCCACAGCGGCCGGTCGTGCGACCCGCGCCAGTCGCGCGGACTATCGACAAAGCGAAATACGATATGGCGGGTGTCTTCGAGCACGCCGAACTTGTTGGGCTTGGTCGCATTTTCCGCTGCCCACACGGCTTCGGGAATGCCCAGAACGGCCTCGGTCAGGGCCGCCACATCGACCTTTCCGAGCGCGCGCACACCCGTCGTCTTGCGCGGATTGGCAGCGGGTTCGCTCATCTCAGGCCTTCGAACGTGTAGCCAAACAGGTCAATATCCAAAGCGTAGCGCGCGGCTACGGCGTCTTGCAAGCTCTGGTCATAATAGTGGCGATAATCCCCGTGACGACTGCCGTTGACGCGGTCGAGCGGGCGGGTTGCCAGACCGATCTCAGCACAGATGGCGTCATAAGAACCCTGCATGTCTTCGACACGCCCGATGCGGTCGGTCAGAAGGCTACGCCCGTCGGCATCGACCAGCAGGGCCGACTGCGGCTGGAACAGGATATGACCTTCCGGCGGTGCGACGAACAGGAAATGCTGCATCACGTCGCGGGGTCGCTGCGCAAAGACGTCGCTGTCGCGCGTCATGAAGGCGCAGTAGGAGACGAAACGGTCAAACGGATTGCGCACAAAGGCGAATTTGAAATAGGCGGCAAAGGCCTCTTCGCCCAGATAGGGCCGGACCTGTTGCAGGGACAGATGGCCGTGGCGGATGGCCGCCAGATCGTCCCACGGAAAGCGCTTGTTGACGAACAGGCCCACCTGTTCGACATCTTCATCCCCCATCTGCTCGCGCAGGGCCTGCCGCACGGAATGGGTGCCAGTCTTGGGAACGGCGGCGAAGATGAAGCGGTGACGGTGAGAGACGATCATAAACGCTCTGAACAGAATGCGGAAGACGCCCCCTTCTGTATAAAGGGGGCGTCCACCGGGTCGATTAGAACTTATAGCTGAGGCCGACCATATAGGTGGCGCCGCTCTGGTTCTGGTTATAGAGGTAGCGGTTCTGACCCCAGAACTGCGTGTCCTTCTGGTTGGTCAGGTTGATGCCGTTCAGCGTAAGCTGAAGCTGTTTGCTGACATTCCAGAAAGCCGAAGCGTCCACATAGGTGCCCGCCTCGAAACCACGGGTGCTGGCGCTCATCACCGACGCATTGCGACCACTGTACCACAGGTCACGATGGCTGAGCGAGGCGCGCGCGCCCCAACGGTCGGTTTCGTAAAACACCGTGGCGTTATAGCTGGTCTTGGAAATGCCGGTGATCTTTTCCGGGATATCCAGCGACGTATAGTTGGCCTGCATACCCAACTTATCGAACGGCGCGGGCAGGAAGGTAAACTGCGCCTGACCGGCGAGTTCGATCCCCTTGATGCGTTGCGTGCCTTCAATATTGATCGGCATGGAGAAGTCGTTGATGATCGTATTCGCCGTCGCACCGGGGATCGAAGAGATGGGCATACCCGCCTGAGCGAAGGTCAGGGCGTTGTTATCCTTTGAGCTGTAATCAGCGGACCCGATGAAGTTCTTGACGTCCTTCTGGAACACACCGGCCGACAGCAGGCCGACATTGCCGAAATAGTATTCAACGGCCAGATCGAGCGTCGTGTCCTTATAGGGCTTCAGGTTCGGATTGCCGCGCGACGCGCTGATTTCGCCGCTGGTCTCGTCCTTGAAGGCGCTGCCCTTGGCGGCCATCGAGCCCATACCCGGACGGTTCAGGTTCTGCGTGGCCGAGAAGCGCACCAGAACTTCCGGCGTCATTTCGAGCACGGTGTTCAGCGTCGGCAGGACGCCGCTATAGCTGCCATCCACATCCGCCGTCCCGAGATAGGCGTAGGAGTCGCCCTGAATCCAGCCTGTCGAGTTGGTGTCGGTCTGATAGCCGCGCAGGCCGACATTACCGCGGAAGCGCTTGCCGGCGATGTCGCTGTCCCAATCCGCCTGCACATAGACGGAGGTCGTCTTCTCGCTGGTCGTATAGACGTTTTCGATGTCCTGAAGCGCGCCGCCGGTGCCGTCCGTGTTCGGGCCAAAGCGGTGATATTCGTTATACTTGGCAAAGGTCTTGGCATAGTCGCCGATCAGCCACGAACCGAAGTTGTTGGTGAAGACCGTCGTGACGTCGGCCACCGGCTTGCCACGCATCTTGCTGCGGGTGCCATTGACGTTGTCGTCATAGAACTTGTCGATGCCGTCCTGAGTGAATTCGTGATAGGCCACGCCCGCACGCAGGGTCCACACGTCCGAAAGAGAGTAACGGCCATTAAGGACGGCTTCTTTCAGCTCTGAAGAGTTGTTGAAACCGCGATAATAGAAGGAATCGAGAGCGTAGTTGGCCGGATTTGTCGTGTCCCAGCCCGGGTACTGGAACGACGCGGAACGCCCATCCGAACCGTAGTTGGCGATCAGGTTGCCCTTGGCACGCATATAGAGCTTGTCATCATAGGGCGTGTCGTAGGTGGACTTTTCATAGCCAATATGGCCGTCCAGCGACAGGCGATCGGAGATGTCCCACTTACCGGTCAGCACCAGTTGGTTAAACTTGTTTTCGTTGAGCGAGCGACGGTTTTCGCTGCCGAAGGTCATGCCCGTCACATCGGTCATGGTCACGTAGTTGCTGCTATCCCAGGCGATATTGTTGATCACCGAATTCGTTTGGAACGCGGCCGGCCACACACCGCCAGCGGCAGTATCAAAGGCCACGGAACCCGTGGAAGCCAGCGGGCGGGTCGCCAGGTGCAGTTCGCTGCGCTTGGTCTTGAATTCACCGTGCAGGGCATCCAGCGTCAGGAGCAAATTTTCCATCGGCTTCCATTGCACGGCGGCGGTGACGCCCAGACGTTCCATCTCGGCATTCCACGACGAAATACGGTTGCCGTCGGCGAAATAGAGGTCACCCGACAGGAACTTGGCCTGCTGCGCGGCGCTGAGTTTGGAGATGTTGAGGCCCTTGGTCACAAGGCTCGACAGGGTCGAAGCGCTCGGCTTCGAATAGTTATAGGTGTTATGGCCCTGCTCAGTCGTTTCGCGCTTGCCATAGGCGACCGACAGGGTGACGCCAAACACGTCGTCCCAGTTGCGGCTGTAGAGGGCGGCGATGCGCGGCTGGGTATCCTTGGTGTACTCATTGGTGCCGATTTTCACCGAAACGGCGCCCTTGGTGCCCGGCGCATAATCGAAGGGCTTGCCCGTGAACAGACCGACCGTACCGGCCATGCCGCCCTCGTGTTGCGCGGCCTGATAGGTCTTTTCGACCTCGACGCGCGAAAACAGTTCGGACGCGAAGATATTGAAGTCAAAGGCGCGGTCGCGCGAACGCTGGCCGCGGCTGTCCTGTGCCGAGTCCACATTGCCGAGCACTTCCATGCCGTTTAGCTGGACGCGGGCAAAGTCCGGCCCCAGACCGCGAAGGCTGATGCGACGGCCTTCGCCGGCTTCGCGGTTGATCTGCACGCCCGGCAGACGTTGCAGCGATTCCGCGAGGTTCAGTTCCGGGAACTTGGCCATGTCTTCGGCGACGATCACGTCCTTGATGACGTTCGATTCACGCTTCAGCTTGCGCGCCTTGGTCAACGAGCCGCGATAGCCCGTGACGACGACGGTGTCGATAGTGTCGCTTTCGGCCTGACCGGCTTTGGGCGCGGCGGGCGTTTCGGTCTGCGCGTAAGTCGGCGCAGCCATGAAGAACAGCGCGCCAGCGGCGGCCCCTGTCATAAGCATCTTCATAGAATGTCTCCGTGAATAAAGCGCGCCGAGCGATCGCGATGCACAGAAGATGCCCCCCGCGGCCGGCTGCGGAGGACACAATTAACGTTTGTTTGTGACAGGTGTGTATTTTGGGAGGGAAAATGTGAACTTTTGTGAGGTTTTTGCGCAACGGTGTTGGAAAAACCCGAAAAGCTGACGCGATTTGATTTTCGCGTTAAATGTCAGAGTCTAAGGTTCGCCTCTCTAAAATAATGATTTTAGAGCGCTTTCTGCAACGAAGTTCGGCGAATGCAAAAGTGAGACGCACTTTTCGGATAAAAAAGCGCGTTAAACCAAAAATTTAGAGCGTGCTTTCGTTTCAATTTAAACGAAGTGCGCTTTAGTTCATTATGATTTCTGGTAGAAACATAATGATCAGTGTCAGGCGACCAGAACTTCAACCTCGTGTAGCGCCGCAACCAGTTGCGGCGGCGGGGTCTGATCTGTCACGAAAATATCGATCTGCTTGAAGTCGAGCGCCTTGATAATGCCCTGCCTTTCAAACTTTGTGGAGTCCGCCAGCGCCACAACGCGCGAGGCCCGAGACCATATGGCCGCCTTCAGCGAGGCTTCCGGATAATGGAAGTCGAGCAGGCCGCGTCGTGAATCCACCGCCCCTATTGCAAAGAAGGCGATTTCCGGCGTGAAGCGACCCATAAAGGCTTCGGTCTCGCTGCCGAAACAGGACTGATAATCATAATCCATTTCGCCGCCGGCAAAGAAGACCTTGCAGCCATTACGGCCCGTCATCTCACGTGCCACATCCAGTGCATTGGTAATCACCGTCAGATTGCGTTGCTTGATCAGGGCGCGGCTCAGCCAGTAAGAGGTCGAACCCGCGTCAATCAAAATGGTCATATTGTCTTCGACAAGGGCCGCTGCCTTCAGCGCAATCGCTTGTTTTTTTTCCGCATTCTGATTACGTCGCACCAGATAGGGGGCCTCGGCCGCCGTTTCCTTGAGCGTAACGCCGCCGCGTACACGGAAGGCAAACCCCTCTTCTTCAAGCTGACGGATATCTCGCCGGATGGTTTCGTCGCTGACATCGAAGCGCTGGGCCAGATCCGTTATGGTACAGGTACGATGGACCTGAAGCAGATTATAGATTTCTGACTGACGGGTATCCTGAAGCATACGGCCCCGGGGAAGGATAAACATGACGGCTTCTGTTGTGTTGTGTTTTGCCGCAGCCTGTCAATGGCGATGCGCCGAAGCCCGCCGCATAAGGTGGGCGTATGACAAACGTGTGATGGCGTGTGAGATTTTGTGGACTTTGTGGAAATCCGCGCGTCAAAGCCCCAGCCACTGCGGCAGATCGGCCACCGTATCGAGCACCGCATCGGCCCCGGCGGTGTAGAGCGCCGTCCGCGCCGCTTCAAGTCGCACAACACGCTCGGTCGGATCAAGGGCCGCAAACGCCTCCACGGTCAGTCCCACCCCATTTCCGCTGGCAGCCACCCCGATCGTGTAGGCCCCGGCGGCCTTACCCGCCGCGATACCGACCGGCGCGTCATCGACCACCACCACATCTGCTGCGGGCCATACGCCCAGCTCAACCAGATTTTTCCAGATCATCAGCGGGGCGGGGCGGCCCTGCGGCGTTTCCCCGGCGCAGACGACCAACTCCGGCTCGTAGCCCTGCGCCGCAGCGGCCGCCAGAATGGGTGTCATCATAGCGCGCGTATAACCGGTGGAGGAGCCCACGCGGATACCGGCGGCGCGCAATTGATCAAAGGTGGCACGCGCCCCCGGAATAAGGGTGGCCCGCGCGGTTCCCGCCGCCCGCATCAGCTCATCCAGATGGGAATAGATACGCTCAATATCCGTGTCGGTCGGCAAGCGACGGAACCGGTCCTGCCAGCGCTGCGCCACGGCGGGCTGGGCCATCAGGGCGGCGACGTGATCGCGCTTGGCCTGCCCCATGGGCAGGCGCACCTCAGCCTCTGAGACCTCGACCCCGGCGGCGGCAAAGCCCTGCTGCATGGCGATAACCGGGGCCAGAGAACCAAAATCGACCATGGTCCCGGCCCAGTCAAAGATAACGGCCTTGGGGTGTAGGGGCTTAGTGGTCATGCGCGGTTTCCTTACCATACAGATCATTGAGCGTTTCTTCGGCAATGCCGAAGGATGTGGAGGCCCCGGTGCCGCTGGTCACCACGACCAGCCGTACCCGCTCAGCGGGCGACAGACGCATCAGGTCTTCGGCGGCGCTGGCATAGGTGCCAAGCCAGCGTTCGATCACTGGCGGCGGTTCGATACCCAGAACGCGCTGGAACTCTTCGAGGATCAGCGCCTCGACCGTCACGTCGTAAAAAGGTTCAGGGGCGCGGCCGTAATGATGGCTGTCGCCGACGATCAGCGAGCCATCGGCGCTCTGGGTGACGATCAGGTGCACGCCGGCGTCCAGATACGCCTTCTGTTCGCGCTCGAGCACCGCGCTGAGCGCCGCGCTCTGCAGGCGCTCGGCATAGCCACGATAGCGCACCAGAGACAGGTCCGACATACGCGGGCAGATCAGATCAAAGCCCGGTGCCGCCAGGCGCAGCATGTGCAACTGGCTGCGTGTCACGCCCTGGCGGGCATAGAGGTCGGGATAGAGGTGGGTCAGGTCGTCACCCGGGCAGACGATAACGGCTTCGCTGCGCACGCGTCCCTGCGGCGTAACAACCTCGGTACCATCTACCGCCAGCGCCGCCGTATCGAACAGGAAGGTGACGCCGTTGTGCGCCAGCCACTGCACCAGACGCGGTATAGCGGTGCGCGATTCCACGCGCAGCTCGTGCGGGCTGTAGAGGGCACCTTCAAGGGCAGCGCCTATGCCGGCATAGGTCGCGCGCACCGCATCGGGCGTCAGAATCTGACATTGAGCGCCCATCGCATGCGCGGCGAAGGCTTCCAGCACCTGCATGGCTTCGGGGCGCTGCGCGGTTACGAGAAGCCCGCGCTGCACGATCTCAATCCCCGCCTGCGGTGCGATTTCGGCCCAGATGTCACGACTGCGCCGCGCCCGTCGCCAGGTGTCGGTTTCACCCTGCCCGGTCACGGTGACGAAGCCGAAATTGCGAATTGACGCACCGATCGGGGCGGCTTGACGCTCAATCACCACAGGCCGCAGGCCCCGCCGCAGCGCCATCAGGGCGTGCGCCAGCCCGACAATCCCCGAACCGATAATGGCTATGTCGTACATGAAGGCCTCCTTGCCGCTTCTATAATGAATTATTATTACATCTGTATAGTTATAAATTTCGCGAATTTTGTAACCTTGCCACTCGCGACTGAACTTGGCAGGCTCCCCAAGCCACTATATGTCTGCCTGTGCACCCCCGCCTGAAAGGAAACGACATGTCCGCACCCGCGCCCGGCAATGCAGACGCTGCCCCAGAAGACCACCCAACACGGCGGCGGGAAACCAGTGGCCTGTCGATCGGGGCCTTGCGTGCGTTTGTAGCCGTGGCGGACCTTGGTTCATTTTCGCGCGCCGCCGCAGAGCTCGGCGTATCACAACCCAATATATCTAATCAGATTATGGCCCTGGAACAGGCGTGTGGTCTGCGGCTTCTGCACAGACGCTCCCACAATCAGAGCCTTACAGATGCCGGACGCGAACTCTATACCCGGGCGCGGCTGGTCGTAAGTCGCATGCAAGATTTTGAGACGGCGGCGAACCTCTTTTCCACTCTGAGTCGGGGGCGGATCGTCATAGGTTATTCAACCCCACCCATTGCTATGGCGCTCATCGGGCACTTCATGCGTACTTACGGCAATATTGAAGTCGTTGCCCGCCATGGCAATACGGCCGACCTCCGCGCAGAGTTGCAGGAGTGCCGTATCGACGTGGCGATTACCTCGCTGATGGAGCCCGACCCCACCTTGTCATGCCATCTGATCGCACACCAAGGTCTGAACCTGCTTCTCCCGGCAAGCCACCCTTTCTGCGGGCGGGCCGATATCACCGTTGAGGAACTGAAAGGCATGGCCTTTGTCGCGCGGGAAGAGGGGTCTGTCACCCGCCTCCTCAGCGAGGCAGCCTTAAGCGCGGCAGGGGGCACGTTTGACCCGGTTCTGACCGTTGAAAGCCGCGAGGCGGTGAAAGAGGCGACTGCGAATGGCGTGGGTTTAAGCTTTATACTGGACGGCGAAATCGGCGAGGACGCACGGCTGAAAGCCCTCCCTGTGCGTGGCATGACGCGCGGCGTTGGCGTTTACGCGATCGCCCTGAAAGAAAGCCTCGAAATTCCGGCTGTTTCGGCGTTCGTGCGCCTTGCCTGCAGCACCTGACACCATTATAATTATATCCAATACAGATGAGACATTGGATATGAAATAATTATGACAAATTCAATCACCCTCATCGACGAAATCCGCCAAGTCTATTTGTGTGAGGGCCACCATGCCTATGGCCTCTACCATCTTAACCAGTTGCAGCACGCCTTACAGTCGGCAGCCCGTGCCGAAGCTCAGGATCTGGGCCCGGCCATGATCATGGCTGCCTTGCTTCACGACGTCGGCCACATGGTTCACGACCTGGGGCACGCGCCCGCCGAGGAGGGTGTGGATGACAAGCATGAGGTACTGGGCGCGATCTGGGCTGCCGCGCGCTTCCCGCCGGCTGTGAGCGAGCCGATACGCCTGCACGTGGCGGCCAAGCGCTATCTGTGCGCGGTTGAACCGGGCTATGAAGCGGCGCTGTCAAAAGACTCGGCCATTTCCCTGCGCCTTCAGGGCGGCCCGATGACCCCAGAAGAACAGTCGGCCTTTCTGAGCACGCCCTACGCCCACAATGCCCTTGCTCTTAGGCGGATAGACGAATTGGCGAAGGAGCCGCAGGCAATCACCCCCACGCTTGAACAGTTCCTCGACACCTACCTTGAAAAGGCTCGCGGTCAGGTCACGGTGGAATAGTCCCCCCTGTCATCGGCACGTTAAACTGGGTCTGTATCAGCCTTCATGAGATCGGGTTTAGCCCGTAACTTTTGGTGCCCATAACTTTTAGTGAAAGTCTTGCCCATGACGTCCGGCCTGACCCGCAGACTGTCGCGCGCCGGCCCCATCTGGGTGGCTGTTTACGCCCTGACGGCCGCCTTCCTGACCTATTTCTGCATGTATGCCTTCCGCAAACCGTTTACGGTGGGTACCTACGCGGAGATAGGCGACTGGCACTTCGCGGTCGATTTCAAAATAACGATCGTCATCGCGCAGGTCATAGGCTATGCCCTTTCCAAATTGATAGGTATCAAGATCGTCAGCGAAGCCACACCGCAACGACGCGGGTTGATGATAATTGTCTTTGTGCTCGCCTCTCTGATGGCCCTGATCCTCTTTGCGGTGGTGCCGACGGGGTTGAAGGTCGTTGCTATCTTCCTAAGCGGTCTGCCTCTGGGCATGATCTGGGGGCTCGTCTTCGGATTTTTGGAAGGGCGGCGTACATCCGAGTGGCTGGGGGCTGGCTTGTGCATCAGTTTCATCGTCTCGTCGGGTGTAGTCAAATCCGTAGGTAAGGCCCTGACCGTTGACTACGGCGTGCCGGAACTGTGGATGCCCGCCGCGACGGGGGCTCTCTTCTTTCCATTACTGGCATTCTGTGTGTGGATGCTGTCGCTGACACCCCCGCCGGATGCCGCCGATGTAGCCGAACGCATGGCGCGTCAGCCAATGTTTCGGGCCGAGCGGAAAGCCTTCTGGGCACGGGCGGGGCTGGGTCTTGTGCTGCTCATTGTCGCCTATGTTGTCCTCTCGGCCCTGCGTGACTTCCGCGACAACTTTGCGGTCGAACTCTGGGACGCCCTCGGTTATGGCGATGAGCCGGCCATTTTCAGTCTGTCAGAGTTGCCGATCGCCGCCCTTATCCTGCCGCTCTTCGGTCTAAGTTCCTTGATCCGCAATAATGCCCGATCCGTTCTCGTCTATCACGCCATGATCATCATCGGGGCCGTGCTCATCGCGACGGCTACTCTGGCGTGGCAAGCGCAGCTTCTGAGCCCCCTGTGGTGGATGATTGCCGTTGGGGCCGGGGTTTATATGGGCTACATTCCCTACAATGCTGTACTCGCTGATCGCCTGACGGCGGCGTTGGGCCTGCCTGGCAATGCCGCCTTTTTTATGTATCTGGCAGACGCTTCCGGCTATGGCGGCAGTGTCGCTCTGATGCTGCTGAAAAATTTCGGGCTATCCCTTAGCTGGCTCAGCTTCTTTACAGGCCTGTGTTATGTCTCCGCCGCCATGGTCGGCGTCACGACGGTCCTCTCACTGTTCTATTTTCATGCGATGTTTCGTAGGTCCGCAGCCTGATTAAAGCGCTTTTCGAAACGGAGTTCGGCGACGGCAAAAGGCATGGCTTACTTTTGGGATAAAAAGTGTGTCAAACCAAAAAATTTAGAGCGATATTTGGCTATGCAGAACTGTGTCTCAATTCAATCTGAACAAAATTAACTAAAAAAACAACAGTTTACACATATTTCCGTGTCTGTGTCACCCGAACAGTCGCGCAGCGCCTATCGGTCAAATCTGTGGTTCAAACCGATTTGACGCAAAGTGTTAAACTTTCGCCGAGAATGTGTGGCTTCTTTTTTGACTTATTTTATCTTTGAGCGTCATCGCTAAGGGACGGAAAAGCCTTATATGGGTGCAACGTTGTACAAATTTGGACGGACTTGATCCACAATATATGGCGCGGTACATCATTTTACAAAATACTACATCAATGTTGTACTTTTTCGCGGCGTACTTCTTTTCTGGGGTAAAGTTATCAAGCCTGTAAAATCTATAACGCATTGAAAAATATTGCAAATCGAATGAAAATTCGTGTATTGGGTCTGATGGTTTCCTCAGTCTGTCCAATATGTTGACTGGATCGTAGCTTCGTAATTTTATGAAAGAAAATCAAGCACTTAGATCGGCAAAATTTTCCGTGGCGCCGATGATGGACTGGACGGATGCTCGCTGATTTTTCCAAATTTTCAATTTTAGTCAGTATGTTACCCAAGTAGCAAATTTTGAGCTGTACTTTTTGCTGTACCGAATCGACGAGAATGGTCGTCGACGGGTTTGAAAGAGGGTAATTTAGCAAAATAGAGCGGTATTTTTTGACCGTTAAATGCATTTAATGCGAACTGGCATAGAAATACCGCATTCCAAAGTCTCGCCCGTGGCGTTGGGCTGACCAACCGGTGCGCATTCGCTACTTACGCTCCTCGCAGATGGGGGGCAGTTCTCGGCGACAATCAACGGTGGCGTGGTTTCGGTCCGCCGGGATCATCCCTTGAGCGTTTCCGCGGACCTATCCGGTCTGGCGCGTGCCATGGGGAGATGTGCTCGACCAGAGTGTACTCACAACAAGTGCGCAGGCCATGAGGGCGACCGCACAGTCAACGAACCAGACCACAGGGTCAGCCTGCACAAAGCTGAGCAACAGAACGAGATGTATGCCGACCGTACCAATCAGGCCCGCGGCAGTGGCAAGCCTGAGTCCGACCGAAATCGGTTTTGCGGGCACCAAAGCCGCGAGCCACAGTGAGGCAACGGTTATGCCCAGCCATAGGGGTATGAGCGCTGTATCGCTGCGCGTGATGAGCGCCAGCCCGGCTGTGAGTGCGTAGGCGAACGGTTGGCTCCAGACTGTAGCGGCCCAGAGGCGCTCAAAGATCGGGGCCGGGCGTCCTTTGTCCCGCCGCCGGGCCAGCCAGATCGCGACCCCGGAGGAGGTTACGGCCGCCAGTCCAAGACCCAGGACTCCGTAGACGAGCTTGATAGCCCAGCCGCCAAACCAGCCAAAATGCAAGGGCGAGAGGGCCGAGTATATCTTCTGGCCCGCCGTGCCCTTTTCCCAGCCCCAGTTACCCAGATAAACTGCCTTTCGGTCATAAACATGCATCTCCCCACGCGACAACTTGTGAGGCGTTTGGGCGCTGACGGAGACTGAGGCCCCCTCTTCGCCGGGGTGCTCGATCATGATGTAGGTCACCCTTGCGTCGGGCTCGCGCGTTTGAAGGTCCATCAGGAGCGCATTCAGGTTCGGGCGAGGAGCCGGTCGCGGATCGTCAACCGGATGAGGGCCTGTGAACAGGGCGTAGGCCTTCTCGACATCGCCCTTATAGACCGCCAGTGCCAGCACACCGACGATCAGCGTCGTCAGGCCGAGAAATGCGCCGGTGAGACTTACCAGAAGATGAAACGGCAGCCCCCAGATTCCGACGCGATTGTGCAGGTCGGCTTCCTGAAGGCGTTTATTGGACCCCATGCGAAAGGCAAAGGCGTCCTTGAATACGCGCGGATGCGACAAGACCCCGGAGACCAGAGAAGACAGAAGTGCCACGCCCGTCAGGCCGACGAGGAAGCCGCCCCACATGCCCGGCAGATGCAGGCGGGTATGCAGATAGGCCTGAAAATTGGTCCAGGCGTCCACGACTTCGGTCGTCAGGTTGCCTTCGGCATCAACCATCCAGGTCTTGTCTTTCCGCGCATGATCCTCATGGTCGGGCTGAACCATGACGCGCATCTGCGGCAGGTCCTCGGTTGGCAGGGTAATGAAGACGTGGTGCGCCCAAGGCGCACGCTCTAGGGTCTGTCCGAAGGCCTTGTCGATCAGATCGGGTGTGATTGAGGTCACTCGCGGGCTTCCGGGGTTTTCCCAGCGACGGAACTCGTCCGTGAAGACGGCGAGGGCACCCGAAAAACAGACAAGGTAGATAAGGGCCGCGAAGGCCAAGCCAAGCGCCGAGTGGCCCGCCAGCACAGCGCGAACAAAGCCGGCGGGAATACGTGGCCATAAAGGTCTCGCGCTCATGTCAGCGTTCCTTTCAAAAAGGCTGCGCCAAGGGACAGACTGGCGACAGTGAACAGGACGCAAAAGGCGCGGATAATCTTGTCGTCGGACAGGGTCCACGCCATGCCTGCGGCCCACAGGAAGGGCACGAGAAGGCCGCCGATGACCATTCGCGTCTGCGCGGCCCCCGGAAACCATATGGCGACGAACAGCCCCACACCCATAGCGGCAGTTCCTGCCAGAGGGCCGGCCAGAAATCCTCGCAGCCAGCCCCGCCAGGCCACGCGCCGGCGATCCGAAGGCTCCAGAGGGATTTCGCGCGCCGTGCGCGCCTTAACCACCCGCATCGTAAACCCGGATAACGCGATGACCAGTCCGGTCAGACAGATGAGGACAAGAGCCATAAAAGGCCCGCGCACCGGTCCCAGTCCTCTGGCGGCCAAAACGGCTGCCAGGGCAAAGGCAAGCCATCCGCCGATAATCAGCCAGGGCCGTGCCTTGCTTAGCGTCTTCCACGCGGCTTTAAGCGCCAAAGCCCCCGTAACCGCGAGGGCCAGAACGCCGGTTTGCAAGAGGAGATCACCTGCCATCAGAAGCGCGCCTCAAGGATCAGACCTACCGTCCTTGGCGCTCCCAGAAGCGCGATGCCGTCTTCTGGCCGCGCGTATTGCATGTAGTGCGCATCCAGAAGGTTGTTGGCGTAAAGATAGGCCGACCAGCGCGCCGTCTCATAACCGATCTTACCGTTAAGAAGCGTACGCGCCTTTACCTCAATGGTGTTGTCCACACCCTGATAGTTCTTGTCGCGATAGTTGGCGTTGAGGTTGGCGAACATGCCGTTATCTGCGCGCCAGGTGCCGCCAGCGGACACGGTCCAGCGTGGAGCGTACATAAATTCTTTGCCGGCGAGGTCGGTGAATAAAGTGCCCTCGCTCACCGTGAAGTCGTCGAATTTGGTTTTGGAATAACCGATGGAGGCATACCAATCGAAGGTTCGGCTAACCTTGTGCGCCACCTCGACTTCGAACCCAGAGAGGTGTGACGCGCCGGCATTGCGGGTCTCGTTGTCAAATTCGTTCGTGCCGAGATTGACGTTCACCTGCTGATCGGTCCAGTCGATGTAGTAGAGATTGGCGTTAAGCGTCAGACTGTTTTCCATCCACGCGCTACGCCAGGCCAATTCGTAATTGGTCGTATATTCCGGGTCATAAGCGACCACACGCGAGCGGGCCTGGTTGATGACGGAGCCCCCGGAACGATAGCCGCGTTGGGCGATAAAGCTCAGCGACATCGTCTCGGTGACATCGTACTTGACCCCCAGTTTGGGCAGCCAGGCCTCAAAGGTTCGGCTTGAGGGGGCAGTATCCGAGTTCGCGGCGGACACCTGGGCGGCTACCAGGGTGTTGATACCGATGATGGCAGGTTGCAGCATAGCCGGGTAATTGCTGGGGTTCGGATAGGTGCCAGCGAAGGTGGCGACCTGGGTCGTGCCGATGCTGTAGTCCTCACGGTCATAGCGCAGCCCGGCCATCAGTGACCATTTCGGTGTAATTTGCCAAGTGCCGTCGGTGAAGAGGGCGGTGTTTTCAACGGTCTCCGGCGAAAACGAGCGGACATTCACCGGGATGACGGGCAGGGCTTGCCCGTAAAGCGTGGCAATGGTGGTGGCGGTTGCCTGATCGAGACCCCCTTGCATCAGGCCGCTGGTTATGAACGCCACGGGCGTGGTGACATTGGTCAGGGAGCTGGCGTTTGCGTCACTTTCGCGCTTGGCATGGTAGAGGCCGACTAGCCCCGTCAGACGGTCACCCCTATAGTTGAGGCGCAGTTCCTGCGAGAAGGTCTTTGTCAGCTGATCCTGCGCACCGTATGCAAGGTTCCGAGCGCTTGAGTCCTGATCATACGACATCGTTGTGTCGAACCGATTGTAGGACAGGATGCCCGCCAGATTTAGTCTGTCCGACAAGCGATAGCTCGTCTCAACCGTGAATATGTCGGTCGTCGTGTCGTTGACATTCGGGTAGTTCGAGGTGTTGGTACGATGCTTATAGAAGTCCGGTACCGTGGTATCTGTATAGGTGAACAGATAGCCAGACCTGAAGTCGTTATGCGCATAGGTAGCGATGACCTCCAACCCGCCAATCGCCTGCGGACGGATCAGGAGCTTGCCGCGAAGACTGAGACTGTCTACCGGCGTCTCATCCGTCTTTCGCGTCGTATTATAGATATACCCGTCATCATTGCGGACTTCTGCGGACAGACGGAAAGCCAGTTGGTCTTCGATCAGGGGGCCGCCGACAGCGGCGGCGACCCTGCGGTCGCCCTGGTCTGAGATCAGGGCGCGGGCCTTGCCCTCGAAGGTGAAACCGGGATCTTTCGAGCGGATGACGACCGCCCCCGCCAGAGCATTCTTGCCCTGAATGGTAGATTGCGGGCCGCGGAAGATTTCGACCTGCCCGATGTCCCACATGTCGAGCGGGCCAGAATAGGCGGCGCGCTCCGGCAAGGCGGCACCGTCAACATAGATGGTGGCAAGCGAACCCGCACCGCCGCCCGACACGTTCAGATTGGAGATCCCCCGAATAGTGAAGCCTGTAGGCCCGTAGGTTTCCGACATGTTCGCCGTCCGGTTCACGATGTCGTAGAAGGTCTGAATGTTTTCTTCTTCGATCTTCTTTGTGGTCGTCACCGCAACCGAACTCTGGGTCTTTTGCAGCGAGCGGCTCGCTTTTTCGCCTGTGACGACGATTTCGGTAATCGGGTCGGCTTCCGTAACGGCCGCGTCAGCACGACTGTCTGCCGCCATTGCCTGTGCACACAGCAAGGCGGACAGACTTACGGATAGGAAAAGACACGATTTCATGGCGGCGCCCCCACGGCGAACAAGTTGAGAATGGGTTGCAGCTACACATTATGCGGATGCGAGTCAATTGCATTTTGAGGTGGAGGGCCTCGCCTTTTCATGCGGATGCGGAATGACGACTTGTGGGCAAACCGAGGGCCGCCTGCAGAAGCCTGGCAGGCTTTCAAGGTGGAATGATGCCTTACCCCACGCACACGACATAGCTCGGTCGTGTCTGGATAGCGAGTTTCGTCACTGGGCCCACCTGTGGCGCGCGTGACGACCAAAACTCATAATGGTGTGCTGGCTCATGACACATTTGATAGCGCTACCAATAACGTATTTTTTGTTATAGGTTTGACCAATAGCCGGTCGATGGTCGGATCGGCGCTGAAAACCAATAAAGGCCAGATGCTCATCAGGAGGAAACATGAAAGCCGTCGTTGTCGCGTTTATTATCGCAGTCTTTGCGGCGGGCCCATGGGTGGCCAGCGCTTGCGAAAGACCTGTCAGTATCTGCGAAAAGGAAACCCCCGCCAGTCTGGCATTGATCCGCGACGGGCAGCCTATCAGAGTTTATGTGGATGCCTCTGCCGATAGCGCCGTGCGTCATGTGGCGGCAGACTTTGCGGACGACCTGCAGCGCGTGTCCGGGACTTCGGCTAAACTGATCACAGATCTGAGGGCAATGGACGGCGAGGTCGTGATTGTGGGCGTCCTCGGTCAAAGCCCGGTTATCGACCGACTCGTCAGAGCACGCAAAATTGATGTCAGTGCGGTCAGAGGAAACTGGGAAGCGTTCAACCAGGTCGTCCTTGAGCGTCCGCTACCCGGTATCAAACGCGCTTTGGTGATCATTGGTTCGGATAGGCGGGGTGCCATTTATGGCACTTACGACATATCCGAAAAGATGGGGGTATCGCCCTGGTATTGGTGGGCGGATGTGCCCGTCGCACCCAAGTCCAATCTCTTTGTTGTCGCCGGTGAGCGATCAGATCGGCCCAGAGTTCGTTATCGCGGTATCTTCATCAATGACGAAGACCCGGCCTTGAAGGGGTGGGCGACAAAGAAATTTGGCGGCGTAAATTCCAGGATGTACGAACACGTCTTTGAACTCACCCTGAGACTGAAGGGCAACTACATCTGGCCAGCCATGTGGGGAAAGGCATTCGCTGTGGATGACCCGCAGAGCCCAAAGATTGCTGACGCGATGGGGGTGGTGATGGGAACCTCGCATCATGAGCCCATGATGCGGGCGCACAAGGAGTGGCATCTGAATAAGGAAAGCGGCGTCACTGGGGGCAAATGGGATTACGTGACGAATGCCTCAAATCTTCGGGCATTCTGGCGTGGGGGCATCGAGCGAATGATGTCCAAGCCTGGTAAAGGCGGCTATGAAAGCCTTGTGACGGTTGGCATGCGGGGAGATGGCGACGAGCCGATGTCCGAAAGTACGGCAACGGCGCTTCTCGAAAAGATCGTTCAGGATCAAAGACAAATTATCGCCGAGGTCACAAGGCAGCCTGCGGAGAAGACTCCTCAGGTCTGGGCGCTATATAAGGAGGTGCAGCAATATTATGATCACGGTATGCGGGTGCCGGATGACGTGACCCTTTTGTTCGCCGACGACAACTGGGGGCAAATCCGGCGCCTGCCCGTTGTTGGCCAGGATAAGCTGGACCGAAAAGGGGGGTACGGCGTTTATTACCACTTCGACTACGTCGGCGCACCGCGTAATTATAAGTGGCTCAACACGAACCAGATAGGGAAGGTCTGGCAGCAGATGGACCTCGCCTACAACCGCGGTGCCCGCAATCTGTGGATCGTGAACGTCGGCGACATCAAACCGATGGAATATCCCCTGAGCTTTTTCATGAAAATGGCCTGGAATCCCGAACGGATGACGCCCGAGGCCATGGCCAGCTACCCCAGCGAATGGGCCGCGGAACTATTTGGTGCTGAAAACGCCACTGAGATTGGTGCGATCCTTTCCGAGTACAGCCGCCTCGCATCGCGCCGCAAACCCGAGCTTCTCGATCAGAATACCTACACCATAGGGGAGGGGGCGGGCCCGGAACTCGATGGCGGTGAATTCGGCGCCATTGTCAACGAGTGGCAGGCCCTGATCACACGCGTCCGCGCTGTCAAGGCGAAGTTGCCCGAGCAGGCGCAAAGCGCCTACTTCCAGATCGTCGAATATCCGGCCGAGGCTATCGGTAATCTCTACGGGATGTATTACGCGGCCGCCTGGAACAAGCGGCTCGCTTCCCGAAACGATGCACGGGCGAATTACTTTGCCGACTGGGTCGAGACAGCGTATCAGCGAGATCAGGACCTGACCGATCAATACCATGCGCTCAATGGCGGTAAATGGGACGGAATGATCAACCAGGTGCATATGAGCTATGTCATCTGGAACGACCCCACCCAGCAAACCATGCCAAGTATTACTCGGGTGGCCGGCGAGACGCCTTCGGACAAGCTGTCAGTGGCACCGGTGTTCAAATCCGCCCCGACTGTCCGGGCGGCGAATGAACGCGTTATTGAGGCCGTTGACTATACCCGCTCGACAAAAGGCAATGGCGTAGAATGGAGAGCCATCGCCGATCTCGGCCAAGCCAAGGGCGCGATGATCTTCTATCCGCAAGGCGTGGCAAGTTCAACGACCGAGGACAATGTGCGGCTGGACTATGACTTTGAGACCGCTCAAGGCGGATCGGTCCGGGTCCGCTTGGTCCTGTCCCCCACATTGGATACCTCATCTAAGGGAGGTTTGCGGTTAGGTCTGTCCTTGGACGACGGAGCGCCGCAGATATTGACATCGACCTTGCAGCCGACGGGTGGCGGCGCCAATACGCCTCAGGAACAGGCATGGTACAAAGCCGTAATCGGCAATGTGGAATGGCTGGACGCGAGGTTCGATGGAGTGGCACCAGGAAAACATACTCTCAAGGTCTGGCGTCTCGACGATAATGTCGTCCTACAAAAACTGGTTATAGCGCCTTAACGTCGATGTCCGATTGGGGGGCATGTTCTGGCGAAGGTCTCTGCAGGTCGGACGTGTGAGTCTATGGTCGAAAACACCAACAAAGGCGTAGACATAGCAAGTTTTTTTGAACCACAGATGAGGGGGAGTTGGCTTTGGCGCATCTGAACACGATCCTTGATCGTGGCTTTGAAACGGGTGTCTTTAGACTCGGTTTAATGCATTCGATGTGCACAAGATGATTAGCGCTCTTCGGTTCGACAACGTTTCAAATCGCTGGACCGTCAAGAATATTGTAGACGTCGATATTTGCTAGCCCCCGGAGACTAGCCGTTATCGTCTGGTCGACTATTAACCTGGTTATGCTCCCCGCGCGCGGAGCCCCCGACCTCTTGCAATCGGTCATTCAACTGTTGCGCCGTCAGGAAGAACCAAATGGCGGAGAGCACGGCCACCAGAACGATAAACAGCGAAAGGCCCTGCCATATGAGTTTGCCGGTGGGTCGGCGAGTTTGAGACGGTCTGGACTGAACCATTTAAGCGGTCTTCCTTTGCTGACGTGCACAACGCTCCGCCGGACAGACTTTAGTGGGGGGTTCGGAAGAATGCAGTTGGGCCCCATATTTCGGCACGCAAAGGATGGCTAAAGGGCCAGAGCCCGCCCGCGTGTTTTTGCGCGGACGGGCCTCTAAAAGAGCGGGGTAACGCTGCACGCCTTGTCTGAATTTGCCACGTGCGAGCCAAAGGATCGCCAGATCAGAAGCTGTAATCGAGAGTGACGAGCACACTGCGGGGCGCAGCGTAGAAAGCCTGCCCCCAGCGCAGCCCGCCCCAGTATTTTTCGTCAAGCGCATTTTTGACATTAAGCGAAGCGCGAACCTTGTCCGTGACACGCACACTCGCGAAGAGATCGACAACGCTGTAGGCTTCCTGCTTGAACACCGTGGTGAGTGCCAGGGTTTGCGTATCGCTCTGCCAGCGGACCGAGCCGCCCAGCTTGAGGTCATTATAGGCCGGCAGACTGTAGGTCGTGGCCATTTTCAACGAACGGCGCGGAAGGTAGAGACGCGCATCATTGCCGTCGGCATCTTCAATAGACAACTGCGTCCAGCCACCATTGAGGCTCCAGTGCGGGGTGATCTTGCCAGAGACCTCAAACTCGTAGCCTTCGACGACCGTGTCGATGCCTTGGTAATAAGAATCCCAAGTGTTCGGAATATAACCGACAAACTCGGCCAGATCGCTCTGTTCCGATTTGAACACCGAGGCCGTAGCGTAAAGTCGGCGCTCAAACCATTCGGACTTCACACCCGCTTCATAGCTCTTGCCCTTGGCCGACGGCAGGCGATTGCGGTTGATGTCCACCTCGGCCTGCGGGTTGAAGATGTCGGTATAGCTGGCGTAGAGCGACACATGGGTGTTGAGGTCATAGACCCCCCCGACATAGGGGCTGACCTTCTTCTCGGCACGGTCCTGTGTCACGCCGTAAGAGATGCCGGTTGTCTTAAGGTCAATAGCGTTGAAGCCTACTACGCCCTTGAAGCGGTCCGTAAAATTCAGGTGGATGGCGGCATAGGCGCGCGTCAGTTCGTCCGTAACATTGGCCGCTTCGTAGGGCGTCGCGAAGCTGGTGGGCTCGGCCGGGGCGATAATGCGCGCCCCCTGATAGGCCGGATACGCGAAACCCGGCGCTTCGCCGGCCCAGCGCAGGGTGTCGCTCTTGTTGGCATTGGCGCCGACGACCACCTCATGCTGGCGTCCAAACAAGGTTACGGACCCGTTGGCAACGACGTCGAACAAATGTTGCTTCCAGCTTGAGGGATAATAGCCCGCAAAACCCGCAACACCCAAACCGGTCGCCTTGTCCGGATTGCCATAGGCATAGGTCAGCTTCGCTTCGTCGCTCAGATTCTTGTAGGTGTAGATGCCTTTGACGGTCCAGCCGCTATCAAACTGATAAGACAACTCGGTGAAGGTGGTCGCGTTGTGCGTATCCCAATAGGTCCACGGCGCAGATGTATTGGCCGAGACGTCATAAGGGATTTTCGTACCGTCCGTATAGACCAGAGGCAGAGCACCCCAGTTGTTGCCTGTAGCCAGATTGTCCTGTTTGGAATATCCGGCCGTAGCGTTCAGCTTCGGCGTGATGTCCCACGAAAGGACGCCGTAGTAGACGTTCCGATTGACACCGTAATAGTCGAGATAAGACCCGCTATCGCTGTTGGCATAGACGAAACGGCCCGTTACGGTGCCCTCGGCATTGAGCGGCCCCGACACGTCGCCGGTCAGGCGCAAAGTGTCCCAGGTGCCGTAGCTGGCCGAAACACCGGCGCGGAAATCTTTTGTCGGACGCTTGCGTATATAGTTGAGGGTCGCCGAGGGGTTGCCGGTGCCAGTCATCATGCCGTTGGCCCCACGCACGGCTTCAATGCGCTCAAAAATAGCCACATCGAGTGCGCCGGTCTGCAACCCCCAGTCCAGCGGCTGACCCACGCCGTCAACCTGAAAATTCACCACGTCAAAGCCACGGGAATTATAATAGGTGCGGTCTGTTTCCGACGCCTCGACATTAATACCCGGAAGGGTCGCCAGAAGCTGATTGGCGTCTGTCAGCGCGAAGTCCTGCATTTGCTGCGCCGTGACGATCGTCACCGACTGTGGCGTTTCCCGCAAAGATAGATCCAGGCCGGTGGCCCCCGCGGACTCGCGGATGACGCGTTTGCCCAGAACGACCACTTCCCTGACATCGGAATCGACCTCAGAAGGGGCATCGGCGGCCAAAACCGGTGCGGCACTGATGCTCATCAGGAGAATCGAGGTGGAGGCCAGAAGCAGAGGTTTGCGCATGATACACCTTTGAACACGAGCAGCGGTTATCGCCACCTTAGTGAGAACGACAGTCATTATTGAATTGGGGCGCGGAAGACAAGATTATTGCGAGTGATTATCAATCTCTGTGACTTCTCAGTTACAGTCGCAAAGACCTATTCACCGGGCGCGGGGACGGCAGCCGCAGAGCGTGCTTCAGTCATTAGACCGCGCAGAGCCGTCAAGGTGAACATCAGGCCCAGCAGGGTAAGGGGCAGACTGACCTGAACAGCGGCAAGGCTGAGAGAGCTATTCACTAACAAGTGGGTGACGACCATGACGACCAGGCTGGCCCCCAGAAGCAACCGCATCAGTCGCGAGACCTTCTGGGCGGGGGCCTGGGAGAGGCGCAGGCTGACGAGGGTTGCGATCGCAAGGGACATCATTAGCCCCCAAAACAGGACCACCGGGTTCCAGCCTGTCGGCATGGCAGCGACAAAGGTCAGGGCGATGGCGGCGGGCGATCCGTAGATCAGCACGGTCCATAGCCTATGCAGGCCCGGCCGCGGGCGGCCGCGTCCTGCCGACTTGATCAGCCATATATCCATGCCCGCGGCGATCATGACCGTGAGCCCCAGACCCAGAAGGGCGTAGACCAACTTGACCGGCTGTCCGCCGAAGTTACCGAAGTGAAGGTTATAGAGACTGGCGGCAATCTGGCGCCCGGCAGGACCATCGGACAAATGATAACTGCCCTTGAGATTGCCCTCGGCATCGAAGCGCCACGCCTCCCCATATACGAGTCGCTGAGCCGGCATGGTGGTGATCTCGATAAACTCCTGCGGTGTCCCGACCATGCGGATGGCGATGAAGGTGATGGGTTGCTGCGGCTCCGCCTGACGTGTCTGGCTGATGGCGTTGACGATGGCCGCGTCGCCGTTCAGCGGCTTGCCACCGGTCGCCGCCTGGATCTCGGCTTGCGAGCCGAAGATGGGCTCATAGGCCTTGAGGCTATTGCCGTTGTAAAAGGCCATTCCCATAACCAGCGCCACCACCTGAGACAGGCCGATCAGCGTGCCTGTAAGGGTGATGATCACTGCGAAGGGCAGGGTCCAGACACCCAGCCGATTGTGCACATCGGCGCGGCTGAGGTGGCCATGCGTGCGTGCGCGGAGGCTGAAGGCTTCGCGAAACATACGCGGATGCGACAGGACGCCACCGATCAGGAGCGCCAGCATACCCACCCCAAAAGCGCAAACCACGATCATGCCGAAGCTCTCGGGCAGATGCAGGTAGTAGTGTAGCTCCGTTAGAAAGTGGGTGAGGTCGTGCGTCGCTTCGCCTGCGAAACGGCCGTCCGCGTCATAGCCGCGCGCTTCGTGGCCATAGCCCACCACCAGACGCGGCAGGGAGTCGGTCGGTGTGCTGATATAGATGTCCGTATCAAGTGGTCCGCGATGCGTATCGGCCAGCATCACTTGGCGCGTATCGGCGGCCGCGCGCGCAATGGCCTCGGGGGTTGTCGCGGTAAATTCCGGTATATTTGGGCGCTCCCAGCGCTCAAATTCGACATAGTAGACTCCGATCCAGCCCGTCAGGCAGATCAGATAGAGTATGCCGGCAAGCGCCAGCCCTAGCGTCTTATGGCCGTCCAGCATACGGCGAACGAAACCGGCAGGCATTTTGGGCCACAGGGTAGTATCTTTGTGAGCCTGGCTCATCTAAGACCTCCGGCAGTAAGAAGCGTGGGCAGGGCGCTTACGAAGCCCGCGGCGCTCATCAGACCCAGCGCCCGCCACGGACGTCGGGCACTCAGGCCCCAGAGCTGAGCCACGGCGAAAACAACGACAAAACCGAATACAGCCCAGACAAATCGCGTGGCTTCATGTCCGGGCATCCACAGCCACATCAGCAGCCCCGCACACATACCGGTGGCGGGTGCGACGATCAGGGCGGCGAGGCTACGCGCAGCCACGCCCGGCCATGAGGGACTGGCGTCAGGTTCGGCGCTACCCGCGCGGGCGGCCTCTGGCCGGTGAAGGACGCCCCGCCAATCTCCATTGCGAACTATAAAGCCCAGCGCGATGACCATGACAGCCAAGACGCCGAAAGGTATGCCAACTATGGGATGATAGGCTGTGGACCACAGGACCAGAGACAAACAGATAAAGGCCCAGCCCAACAAGACCGGCATTGGAAGGGGGCTCACTCCGCGCCATCTAAGAAAGAGGAGCCAGATGCCTGCAAATGCACTGGCGAGGGCAGAGGCAATAGCGAAGGAGGATGAAAGGAAGGCCATATCTGGTCTTAACAAGGCCGTCTTCGTTTGTAAATAAGTCTGCGAGGCATTTGCAACGAGCTGCCGACCATAGGTTTGGAGCGAGTAATCATTTCTCACCCGGAGAGGGCGCACGAGAAGCGAGAGGGCACAGACTCATTCATGTGTTGCAAGCCGGGTCCGGCGGTCTCAGGTCTCTGAGAACGGGTGCCTTAGTTAGCAATCTCAGCGGGACCGGTTGGGTGTGGATCGATCAACGCACAAACTGTCACATTTGGCTGGTAACGCCGGAACATGAGCAACGCCTGTCTGAACGAAACCGTCTGTTCGGCGAGTCATTTTGACGCGCTTGCCCGGCGCTTGCGTCAGCCTCTGATGACCTTCTTTCTTAGACGTGCCGCCTCACCGGCGGATGCGGAAGAGATGGTTCAGGAAGTGTTCGTACGTCTTTTGCGACGTGACAATCTGTTTGCCCTGCAAAACCTCGACGGGTATGTCTTTGAAACCGCCGCCAATCTGATGCGAGACAAGGTGCGCCGTGATACGGCGCGCGCATCGGATCGGCACGATGATGTTAGCGTCCTCGATATCGCGACCGAGGCGCCCTCTGCGGAAGACAGCGTCGCGGCGCGTCAAAGGCTGGACCGAATGATGTCAGCTCTGGACACCTTGTCGCCAAGGGCTCAGGCTGTCGTCCTCCTCCGAAGGTTCGAAGACATGTCCTATGCTCAGATTTCCCAGAGGCTCGGTATTTCTGTCAGCGCGGTTGAAAAACATATGATCAGGGCTATGGAAGTCCTGAGACTTGTTGATTAGACCACGACTGACTCCAAAGGATATTATGGATACACCCCAGACAGCCGACGAGTGGTTCGTCCGCCTGAATTCAGGCCACCCTGTTTCGCCTCAGGACGAAGCGGCCTTCCGCGTCTGGCTGTCCAAAGACCCGCTGAACGAAAAGGCTTACCGTGACTGTCAGGTTCGCTGGACAGAGTTGGCGGCATTGGGCCAATCGCCGGAGCTTCTGGCGCGCCGGGCTAAGGCGCTGAAAGCTGCGGCCGGGACCAACAGCCGCCGCGATCTTTTGCGTTGGGCCGGGGGTGGTTTGGCGGCCGCCGTGACAGCGGGCGTGGTCTATGCCGGATTCGCGCCATCGCGTGCCTGGGCAAAGTATGCGACGGGGGAGGGGCAGAGGTTGACCGTTCCGTTACCCGACGGATCCGAACTGACACTGGCGCCGCTGAGCCGAGCACGGGCCCGCTTTATCGATGGGGGTCGCATCATCGAATTGCAGGACGGCCAGATATTTGTACGCGCCGCGCGCAGACCAACGCCTTTAATGGTACGGGCAGGTGATTGCGTCGTTACTGGGTCTGGCTGTCAGGTGCAGGTGACGCTTAACGCTGATAAGACCGAGGTGCTGGTCGCCGATGGTGGCGCGACGGTAAAGCCGCAGGGCGGACGGACACGCCATCTGTGGTCGGGTCAGAAGCTGAGTGGCGACCTGACAACAGCCCGGATACAGGCGGTTGATGCGCGTACCGCCACCGAATGGCGCGAGGGGCGGCTGGTTTTCAGGGACCAACCCCTTTCCGATGTGGTGGCAGACTTTAACCGCTATTCCATCGAGCAGTTTATAATTGCTGACCCCAAACTGGGCGCACTGCGACTATCGGGTTCGTTCCGCTATGATGGTGTCGAGGATTTTCCGCAGGCGCTGGAGAGTGTTCTGGGTCTGTCTGTCGAGCCGGCTGGCGCGAACCGCTGGCGTATCGCCTCTCGCTGAATTGGATGAAATTTTTGCGACAGGGTGTGGATCGATAAAGGCCGCGCGTTCCTGAAAGCGGGCCCGGTTGAGAGGGGTCTGTTCAAGGAGATATTCGCGATGCCTCGCGTTGCATTCAAAACAACACTGCTGGCGTTCTGCGCCGCCGCTTCTCTTACCGCTGTCATCACGGCCCCCGCCTGCGCGCAAACCGCCCCTGTGGCATTTCGCATTGAGAGCCAGTCGCTGGATCAGGCGTTGATTGCATTCGCCCGCAGCGCCGATGTACAGGTATTGTTCACCCCGGAACTGGTCCGCGGTAAGCGCGCGACGGCAGTCTCCGGCTCAATGGCGCCGCGCGAGGCGCTGGCCACGATGCTGAGCGGCACGGGCGTCGGCATCCGCAGCGTCAGCGCCGATGGCCGCACCTTCTCGCTGGGGGGCATGGACTTGGCAAGCGCAGAGCCGGAAGTGGTTGTGGTCACAGCACTGAAGCGTTCGGCAGCCATCGCAAAGGTTCCGGCGGCGGTCGTCGCCCTCAGCGGAAATGAAATCCGCGAGCGAGGTATTGTTGGAACGGAGGGCCTCGTTGACGAAGTCCCCGGCGTCTCTATCAACTACGCCTTCGGGGGTACGGGCTATGGCCTGCTGAGCATCCGCGGCATCGGCGGCGCTGACGACTATAAGCCGAACGGTTCGCCCTCGGTCGCCCTGCATGTCGATGGTGTCTACCAGACCTCGAATTCCTATTTCAGTATGCCCCTGTTCGACCTTGAGCGCATCGAAGTGCTGAAGGGGCCGCAGGGCACCCTTTATGGCCGCAACACGACCGCCGGCGTCATCAACGCCCTGACGCGCGGACCTTCAGAAACCTTCGAAGGTTATGCCGACGTGCGCGCCGGTAATTTCGACTACACGCGCTTCGAAACGGCCGTCGGCGGGAAGGTCAGCGAGAATTTCGGCGTGCGTCTGGCCGTCATGGCCGAGAATGGCGGCGGCTTCATGAACGGTGAGGGCGCAGGCACGCTGGCCGGGTTCCGCCCCAGCGTCGGTGGCGTCGTTCAGACCCAGGTTCCCGCTGTCACCGATCCGGGTAAGCGCGAGGGTTTTGGCGACAAGGATATGGTTGCCGCGCGCGCTACCTTTTCTTTTGACTTCACTCCGCAGACCAACCTTACCATCAAGACCTTCGCCAGCCGTGACCGCGGCGATAGCCGTCAATACGACCGTCTGGCTAAGGCTCAGGACAATACGCAGTTCAACGCCGGTGAAAATGCCGATCCGTATAGTTTCTATTCGCAGAAATATTTCACCCACGCTTACGACATCCGCGGCCTGTCTGGCACGCTGACGCACCGCGTGAAGGAAAACCTCAACTTCACCGTGGTCGGCGGCGTGCAGTCGACGGATCGCACTGACGGCGGCAATGGCGATGGTTCGCCCTATCCCGGCTACGAGTACGCTTTCGATGAGAAACTATCTCAGGCCTCGCTGGAGATGCGCCTGAGCGACGACAACGGCGGCAAGCTCGACTGGATCGTAGGTGCGTTCTATTTGACGGACTCGGCGCACTTCGACTCGACCTGGACCAGCTTCACCGTGCGATCGGTCTATGACAACAATCACAAGCAGCGCCGCAATTCCTTCGCCGTGTTCGGTCAGGCCGACTATAACCTCACCGAAAAGCTGCGCCTGTCGGGTGGTTTGCGCTTCACGCGCGACAGCGTCGATTACAAGGGCCAGAACATCGACCACAATCCGTGGGGCATTTCGATCTACAACTCGACCTTCGCCACCGTGTCGGGCTTTAGCTGGGATCGCGATTTCGAAGACGACAACCTGTCAGGCCGCCTGACGGCGCAGTATTTCGTCAGCGAGAATTTCAACCTCTTCGCATCAGCCTCGACAGGCTATCGTGGCGGCGGCTTCGATGGCACTTCGATCATGACGTTGGAGGAGACCTATCCGTTCGAGTCGGAAACCGTCACCGCCTATGAAGCGGGTGCGCGGTGGTACAAGGGTCGCTTCCGCGCCTCGCTGGATGTGTTCTCTTATAAATTCAAGAATCTTCAGGCGACAACGCGACTGGCGAATGACACCAATGGCCGCACCAATGTGGGTAAGGCCGAAACCTCGGGCGTTGATCTGGCCGTCGGTGCGCGCCTGTTCGACGGTCAGACTCAGAAGCTGGACCTCGACCTGTCGGCGGCCTTCCTCGATTCGGAAATCACCGAATACATCTCGCGCCGCGCTGCCGATGTGGCGGCCACGGTCGGCGATCCGCTGCCGGGTGCGCCAGACGTTACGGCCAATCTCAGCCTGAAGCATCAGGTGGCCTTTACTGGTGGTTGGGACCTGACCTCGCGCCTTACCGTCGCTCACCACGGTGAAGAATCGAACCGCCTGAACGCCTTGCCCAATAATACGGCAGAGCCCTACACCCTGACGAATATCCATGTGGAACTCGCGTCTCCCGCGTCATGGTCGGTTTATGGCTACGGTAAGAACATAACCGACGAAGTCTATTTTCCGGAACTGAACGGGGCGGCCCGTCTGGTCGGCGCTCCGGCGACCTACGGGGTCGGTCTGCGATACCGCTTCTGATAATAATGTTTGCGTACCTTTGCGACACCCTCTCCCACACGGGAGAGGGTGCTTGGTTATTCAATAAAAATTCCAAACCGACGAGGATTTCCTGACCTTCCAAGCCTGCATCGGCTGTCAAAGGCAAGGGAGACGCGGCCCGCAATACGCGCAAGGCCTCAGCATAAAGTAGAGGCACGCCTGAACTGTGAGCCAGTCTGCGCGACAGAACCTTACCACGGCTATCGACCGTGAAACCGACGACAGCCACACCTCCTGACGACGGATGCGGGCTTCGGCCGGATAACGTTTGTAACGCTCTATGTGGCTGAGAAGTTGCGCGCGCCAGTCGGGCGGAGCCGTTACCGCTTTGGCTGCGGGCGGCGCGGGTCGCGATAAAGGCGCAGTCGTTGCCGGAGCGGGGGGAGACACGGAGGGTCGCTCATTTCAGTTGGCGAAAATCAGCCTCGTGGTCAACGGTCTCCTGAGGGAGCCAAAAAAGATCAAGGCGTCAATGCGATGGAGATTGCGAACGATTCTCATAAATGCTAAATCAAATAGACCATTTTTGCATTTAATTCAGGGGATGATGGTGCGGAAGGTTTCGCTGGTTTTAGGCACGATGGCATTGATGGCCGGCATGGTTCACGCGGAACCTGCAAACCGTTGGTGGGCTGGCTTTGGGCAGGGTACCTTCGAGTATGGGTATAATGACGGTAGCTTAGGGAGCGGAATCTATATCTGGTGTTCAGAGGTCGAGACTAACATGCTCGTTACGATCAACAATGCTGAGCCTCGTTTAACGTCTAAAGTGAGATTCATCGTCGATGGCGATAAGGAAAATGCCGTCGACATGTACGTGGATGGCTCGGGAAAAATAGCCACCAATTTTCGTGTGAACGCGGATAACTTCACCTTCTTATGGAAGGCGCTTAGGGCCGGGAAAAAGTCAGTCTCGTACTCGTTTAGTGACAAGGAAGGAAGCGAACGTTTCAAAGAGTTTCCTTTGAAAGGAAGCGCGAACGCGTTGCCTTCTGAGGCCTGTGTTCCAACATTCTACAAATAGCCAGTTATTCGATTCAGGACGTTTAGCTCCGGTCGGTAACCCAGATGCAGCCACGGTAGCGTCACGTGAATTCCACCCGATACTCGGCTTCATCCTCAGGTTCATGTTTGAGGAGATTGCTGAGTTCAGCTACCCGTTCCAGCTGATCGATGTGGTCGGGACTCATGCGATTTATTCGGTGACAGCCGGCGAATCGCTTGATGGGCGTGCCAAAGAAACACGATTGAACGTTACCGTACTCGGGCATATGCTACCTGAAATAGTTATTTCGAATCGATTGTAGGAAATTTCTATGGCGATGATTCAAGGGCTCGGGGCCGCCTTAGGATTGACTTTAACGGGAACTGTCTCCATCGCCACCGCGCCTGTAGATTTTTCTCTTCTGACCATTCACTGCCCACAGGTGATAAGTCAGATGTCGATCGGTCCCAAACCCGACGGGTTCTATTTCAAGAGCGAATGGGGCTTGCAGATACCCTTCGGCGATTGGGAGGATTTGGAATACGAGCAGAAATGCTGCTCGTATTCCTTCCAGGGTGTGACGCAGAGAAGCGCGCCGCCGCCACGCTATACAACCGTTCACACAACCTATCACCTGAATCCCGAGGGCGCGGGCTATTCCCAGGTGCTAAAAGACGAACTTACAGCAAAATGCCCAGACAACATCTTTTCGGGATCGGATGGCGTTTCCAACTGTCGGACGGACACCTCCGTTATGCCGGGTTGTGCAGATGCAAAAACTGTTCAGATTGCCCCGATTGATGCAAAAGTGTGGGAGCAGTGGCAGCGCGACTTTTCGCCGAAGGGCGCATCGCGCGCTGATGCTCCCAAAAAGGCACCCGCCTATTATCGGGTTCAATCCAGAAGTGACATTTTATCCGGTCTCCTCGCTGCTGCGGGAAGCAAACGCAATCCAGCATATACCGGGAGCGCGCTGAGCACCGTAGAGGCCGTAGCCTACGCTGCGGGATGCACTAAAGTCGCAGCCAATGGCGTGGCGTCCAAAGGTGATGGCGTCATGGTCTCGACCTTGTTCGACTGCGCTGGCGGCGGATATCTGCAGGCCAACGAATACCGTCGGGAAGGTAAGCCAAACGCCAGACTTGCAGCTGATGCGGAACGGATTTCGCTCAGGGAAGGGGTCGTTGCCACGGCCACCTATATCATCGATGCGGAGGGCAGACGGCAATCGAATGTTTCTCTGACCGACGGTAAGACGCTTGTATCGATTACGGTCTTTCATGAAGAAACCGATGCAGCGGGATTGCCGCTACAGATCGCGAAATCAACACGCTTTAACGCCCAGTAGAGTGGGCTTGGTGCGAATTACTTCTTTCTTCCTTGACCCCCGGCATCGAAAAGAGACCCAGCGGGGGTGCGGAAAAGGGGGGCACCTTTTTTGGTTTGAGCGGCGCGGTAGCGCGTACCCACTCCCCTCTCTCACACGGGAGACGGGTCTGCTTATTCAATAAAAAATTCCAAAGCGACGACGATTTCCTGACCTTCTAAGCCTGCATCGGCTGTCAAAGGCAAGGGAGACGCCGCCCGCAATACGCGCATGGCCTCAGCATCAAGTAAAGGCACACCTGAACTGCGAACCAGCCTTCGCGACAGAACCTTCCCGTGGCTGTCTACCGTGAAACCTACGACCGCCACACCCTCCTGACGACGGATGCGGGCTTCGGCCGGATAACGTTTGTAACGCTCTATGTGGCTGAGAAGATGCGCGCGCCAGTCGGGCGGAGTCGTTACCGCTTTGGCTGCGGGCGGCGCGGGTCGCGATAAAGGCGCAGTCGTTGCCGGAGCGGGGGGAGACACGGAGGGTCGCTCCGACGGCACCTTATCGTCTCTGGGTTCGACGAGAAGTGGTTCGATCGAAGGGTCTGCGGTTGGCTCTAACCGGCGGCGCGAGGTTTCTTTGGGAGCGGACGCCTCGGTTTGTACCGGTCCAGGCGGACGCTCGCTCGGAGGATCGGGCGGTGCCAGTCGCACCATCTCTACCACCAGAGTCTCCGACTCCGGCGCTGGCTCAGGCGCGACCTGCGACCATTGCCACAACCCCATCAGAGGCACGATGTGGAGCATCGCGCTCAGGGCGAAGATCATGGCGTTCTGGGCTGTGCTCATTGCACGCATGTCAAAGGGTTTTCAGATAAGCGACCAGAGCGGCCTTTTCGTCCCTTGTCAGGCCAAGGGGTTTGAGCAGGGGGGAGGTCGTCGGAAACAATGGGTCGTTTGTCTCGCCCGCCCTGGGTTTGGGGCGTGCGCCGCCCTCATTGTAGAAATTCACGGTGCCTTCGAGGGTAGGGAAGATGCCATTGTGCATGTAGGGGCCAGTGCGCGACACATTGCGCAGAGAGGGTGTTTTGAAGGCACCGACATCGGCGGGGTTACGGGTTACTTCATAGCGCCCCAGGTCCTGTAGCTTTCGGCCATAAAAACTAAGGCCGATATTATGGAATTTCTGATCGGAAAAGAGGGGACCATTGTGACAATTGGCGCACCCGGCCTTGCCGCGGAAAAGGTCGAGCCCGCGCAGTTCTTCGTCTGACAAAACACGGGTGCCCATCGAAAGTACGCGATCCCATTTCGAAGAGCGTGGTTTCAAGGTCCGCTGGTAGGCGGCGAGCGCCATCGTCACTTCGGTCATGCTGACCTTTCGGACGCCAAAGGCTTCGCGGAACGCGGTGCGATAGACCTGATCGTGATTGAGACGCTTCTCGATTTCCCTAGGTTTTGCCGACATCTCGCGATGGTCGGCGATCGGCCCGCTGGCTTGCGCTTCAAGACTTTCGGCCCGGCCATCCCAGAACAAAGTCTTTTGCCAGCCAGCGGTTATCAGACTGGGGGCGTTGCGGCGACCGCGTTGGCGATCATGACCAAAAGAGGTTTTGACGCCATCACCAAAGGACAGTTCCGAACTATGGCAGGAGGCGCAGGCGATCTGTTTCGAACCCGACAGGATCGGATCGTTGAACAGTTTTTCACCCAGTGCGATCTTCTTAGGCGTCGAGGGATTGGTCGTGGGCAAGGTGACAGGGGGCAGCGCGCCGAATTCTTCGAAGACGGCGCCCTCATGGACCACGGGCCGCGGCCAGGTTTCCGGCGCGCCCTGATATGCTTTGCGTAAAACGTCGATGCCGGGACTGTCGAAACCCGTCCCGGCAAACACCATCAGTACGCCTGCGATCAGCAGGTGTTTGGGTTTCATCATCAATACTTATACTTGATCCCAACCCAGAAAGACCGCCCGAAGCGGTAGGGTTGCGAGGTGGAGGTGGTGCCGGTGATTTTCGGAAGAGTGTCGAGCAGGTTGGTGCCCTTGACCTCAAGCGTCACCACATTGCGCCCGCGTCGAACCAGTTCGGCGTCAAACCCGCCATTGAAGGCGATGGTGTCGCCGTAATGGACGATGTCATAGACGTCATAGGAGGCGCCGCCAACTGTGATATTGGTGCCCGTGTCTTCAAGCTGGTCGAAGGCGTCGCGCCAGCGGGCATTGAGATTGGTGCGCACGCGGCTTCCCAGCCAGCGGGCACTCCAGTCGAGGTTGGCAAGGCCGGGTGCCGCGAAATCCAGTCGCTGATTTTCCGCCAGCACATCCATCAGGGTGCGTACCTGCCCCTGATAGTAGACCAGATCGCCGTCAGCCTCTTCGGTGTCGCTGACGGCCATATAGGCGTTGGTGGCGTCGATATTGGTTTTTGTCTCACCCCAGTTACCGCTGAAGGTGACGGTGTGGCGTCCGAAGCTCTTGCCCCATTCCAGAGACACGCCGCGATAGGTCGTTTCCCCCCCATTGGTCGGCAGATAGACATTGTAGGTGCCGGTTGTGCCGTCAGCCTTGGTGTAGGGGCGCGCTTCCGTCGTCGTCGAACGCGTCAGCTGATCCTCATAGTCACGAGAAATAAGTTTCAGGCGCCCCTGACCACCCCACAGCGACCGGCTGAAAGCCAGGGTCAGTTCGTCGGAATAGGGGGTCTTCAGTGCGATACCGTCATAGATGGTGCCATTGGAGACGCTGTAGAGATACCAGTCACCGGCCTTGTAGGTGCTCCCGACCTTCGACACGGTGCGGCGATAGGTAAAGGTGCGTGCGGTCGCGCCCTGAATGGCGTAACCAAGGAAGCTCTGATGGTAATAACGGTTGGCCCCGAAGGTCGCTGTTACCCACCGGAAGTCGTAGCTGACCGAGACACGCGGGGCGAAATTGTCGTTTTCAAGCACGCTTTCGCTGTCGTAACGCAGGCCAGCCCGCAGATTCAGATCACCAAAGCGACGGCTGTACTCGGCCCAGGCCGCCCGCGTGCGGACATCGACCGTAATGTCATAGGCCGGATAGAGTAGTTTGGTGGTCAGGACCCCCTTGCCCGCCATACAGGCGGGGTCACCGTCGCTGCAGACTACCAGAGCCCCCACGCTGGTGCCCGTGGCGGTGTTGTAGGAGGCATTGTCCTCGAACCGCTGCTTGTGCGCGGCGACGTAACCGAAATCGAAACCGCCGTCGAATAACCCGCCCCACAGGGGTTGCGACCACTGGCCTTTCAGATTGGTGTCCTTCTGCGTCTGGGCGATATCGCCGAAACCGCCGAACACGCAGTTGGTTGATGAGCAGTAGCCCGACCCGAGGACCGTGACCGGCCACGTAAACAGATTGCCAGGCGATGAGCGGCTGGAATTTGACGCGGCATGGGTGGCGGTCAGCTTCCAGTTGGCCGAACCAGCACGGCCTTTCAGTTCAATGCGCCCGCTCTTACCGCCGCCCTGCGTGACGATCAGGTCGTTCAGCATATTTTCGCGCGAGTATTCCTGCGTATAGGGGGTGTAGCTGTACTGTGTGGTCAGGGTCATGCTCTTAGCCAGATCGGCCTCGGCCTTGAGCAACAGGTTCCTGCTTTCGCTTCTCAGGCCGAAAGGGGCATTGCCGTAATTCGCGTTCTTGTAATAGGTCAACTCGGCTTCCTGCCGACTTGCCCCCACTATCACGCGCAGACGCTCGTTGACCGGCAGATCAAGGCTTAGCCCGGTGCGGCACTTGGTGTAGTCGGGCTCATTCGGGACATTGCTGCCCAGAGCTTCCCGCGTTTGCGGATCGATCTTGAAGCTGACCAGAGCATCACTGGTGCAGCTACGGTAAATAGTCGCGCCATAATCCTTGCGCGGCGCGCGTGTGTCGATTTCCACAACGCCGCCGGTAAAGCCGCCGTAGCGCGCTGAGACGTTGGAGTCGCGCACCGTTACCGCGTCGACCAGACTGGAATCGACCCACAGGGTTTCCGCGCTGGCTCCGCTGGTCTTGTCGTAGTGGGCTGGGTTACTGCTGTCACTCGACATAACGTCCAGACGGCTGTTGGCGGCGATGCCGTCGAGTATGAATGAATTCTCATAGGGCTGGCTTCCGGCGATGGAGATGTCGGCTGGGCGCAGATCCTGAATATCATCGGAGGTGGCACTGCCTTCTTTGGTGCTGAAAAATACATGCGGGAGGATCTTCAGCGTCTGATTGACATCGCCGTTGCCGTTCTGGCGCGCTTCGATCGACTCGCGCGACAGGATGCTGGTGCCGCTGTCGATGGCATCGCCCATTTCGTAAGCCATGGGGGCACCGGGCTGCGCGCTTTCACCCGTCAGACCGTCACCCTGCACGCGGATTTTGCCGAGGCTCATATCGCCGCCTTGCGCCTGCGCTTGTCTCAGGTTGACCGAGCGACCGGAAATCGAGTAGCTCAGCCCTGTTCCCGCCAACAGCTTTGTGAGCGCCTGACGCGGTGTGTAGCGGCCTCTTAGCTCAGACGAGCGGCGGCCTTCGACCAGCCCGTTGTCGTAGAAAAGCTGTAGGTTCGCCGATTGCGCGAATTTCAGCAGGGCCTGATTGAGGTCCTGCGCAGGCAGGTCGTAGCTTTGTGCCGCCTCTGTGGCGATCGGGATTTGCGCCCATGTCGGCGCGCTCACCATGGCACCCGAGATCAGCGCCCACACACAGGCGCCCGAAGTTAATTGCCGCAGCGTACTCGTTTTCATTTTACCCCGTCCTATTTATGCGAATAATTCTCAGACGCACATTCACGGGGTAAGACGCAGCTCGATCGAATTCCGGTAAAAAAATTCAATCTTCATTTCAATATAATATAACTATCTGAAATATAACTATTCCTGGAGAAGCAGAATGCCGGCCGGTGTCTTGATGGCCTGAGCATTTAAACCCGTCGTAAGGCTCGTCACGGCGCTATCGGGGTCCTGGGTGTCGAATACGCCACTGACACGACGTTCGGACAGGGTCTGGCTGGTGATGAACAGCCGGTCTTTGCGATAATGATTGAGTTGCGCCACCACCTCCCTCAGCGGGGTCCGGTCGAAAACCAGCCGGCCATAACGCCATGTGGCGGTTTGCGACGCCGGCATGGAGCGCACCGGCTGTAAGCCGTGGTGTCCGTAGATTACCGATTGGCCCGCATTAAGTAGCGCCTGTCCTTGCGTGTCAGTGACGCGGACGCGGTGTTCAGTGACTGTGACGCGGACATCTTTGTCGAGATACTCCACCGCGAACTGTGTCCCGAGCGCCCGTGACTGGCCGCTACGAGCCGCCACAACGAAGGGCCGCGTTTCGAGGCCCTTTATTGGAGCCGCCACCACATAGGCCGCGCCTGCCCGTAGCTTGAGGCGGCGGGTCTCGCCGTCATAGGCGAGATCGGCGGCGCTGTCACCTCCCAGGGTCAGGCGGCTGCCGTCAGGAAGGGGGAAGGTCCTGACATCTCCGGGTGCGGTGCGGAAATCCGGTGCCGTAGCCTGTTGATAAAGGAAGCCCGCAGCGATAGCCAGGATCATGCTGGCGGCAATCCCTTTTGGTAAGTGCCGGGACGTCAGCAACGGGCCGCTAACGCGCGCACCAGGTAGGGTACGCTTAAGCAATTCGTCCCGGTGAGGCCTCAGTTGCTCCGCCTGCCGCCACACCTCCATCGCCTCGGCGAGCGCAGAGGCATGAGCAGGGTCCGCAGCCACCCAGGCTTCAAAGCGCGCGCGCGCCTCCGTCTCAAGCGGCCCGTCTTCCAGCCGAACCAGCCATTCGGCGGCGGCCTGGGTCGGGTCAGAAGGCAGAGGACTTTTCCATCGGAAGGAGGGGGCGGTCACGCGAGCCTCGTAGCTGACATTTGCCGATCTGTCTTTAAGACGCAAAACATGACCGAAGCAGTAAATTTTCTCATCGGCGAATTGCCCCGGTCTTCAACTGACGCATGAGGTGCGCAGTGGCTGTCGCCAGATGCTTTTGCACCGAACTCTCAGAAATGCTCAATGCTGCGGCCGTGTCCCGGTAGCTTAGTCCGTCGATCCTCGTCAGGACGAAGACCTGTCGAGTACGTGACGGTAGACGCAGCAGAGCCTCACGCATAAAAATTGACTGTTGGGCGCTGCATAGGTGTTCTTCGGGCGTGAGAGCGTCGTCCGGTAAGGCCGCAAGCGTGGTAGGGTGGGTGTCGTGATCACTTTGCCGCGCCTCGCGCCGCAAGTGGTCAACCAGCAGATTGTGCGCAATTCGGTAAAGATAGGGGCGCTTTTGGTCAACATTGTCAATGTTGGTACCCATTCGCGCCACCCTCGCAAAGGTGTCCTGCGTCAGATCTTCAGCCAGGGCGCGATTGCGCGTCTTTTTCAGGAAATAGGCATCTATTTCGCGTCGGTACGTCCTAAACAGATGGGTGAAGACATCCTCACTCAATGGACGCGTTCCCGTGTTGGCTTGATTACTTTGAAATGAGCTGTTTATAGCGATTGCGGGTCATTCGCAATAGATAGCTCCAGGTCTACCCTTTCGACTGTAGGCTTGAGCCGACGCCTTTCGATTTAGATGATCGGGCTCCGATGAAAGATCTGGATCGCTGTATTTGTCTGCACGTCTAGCGCACAAAACGAAAAGGCCCCGGATGTGTCACCCGCCAGTTGGGCCAGCATACGGCTTGAAGAGGGTGCGGTGGTCGGAAACAAGGCTGCCAAACCGTCCCGTCGAATCTACAAAGGCTAGTTCTGGATATGTCGGTCCTGGAGTTTTCTTTCTCGCTATTTTGGGGCGGGCAGGTCAGGTTCTACGGAGCTTCCGGGGAGCCTTCAGTGTGATCACGAATTGTTTATGGGTGGCGCCGCCTCCTTGAAAATGACCTCAAGCCTTTTATCTGAAAGAAATCAGGTATTTATGTATTGAACGGTGGGGGTTTAATGTGAAGGGCAAGATCACGTTAACGCCTTGGCAACCCGGAGGAATAACAATGTAATCTGTGCTGGAGGGAGATAAGTTATGCTTGCGTTTGCGTTCGGAAATCGGGAAGACCTTAAAAATCAAAAATGCGCCGATCTCTTGAGAGCCATAGATGCGAGCCAGGCCATCATTGAGTTTGATCTCGATGGTCGCATCTTGGCCGCCAACGCGAACTTCCTGGCTACGGTGGGCTATTCCAGTTCCGAGGTGATTGGAAAACATCACTCGATGTTTTTGACCCCCGACGAGGTCTCCACCCCCGCCTACCCAGCATTTTGGAAAGACCTCAAGTCTGGCATCCCGAAAAAAGGGGAGTTTCGCCGTCGCGCAAAGGATGGCCAAGACATATATCTTGAGGCCGTTTACAACCCGATCCTGGCCAAATCCGGACAGCCCTACAAGGTGGTGAAACTCGCCGCAGATGTGACGCAACGCAAACTCAGAGACCTTGATCTCGAGGGAAAGGTGGCGGCCATTTCGCGGTCACAGGCCATGATCGAGTTTGCACTTGATGGAACCATCCTGACGGCGAATGCGAATTTTCTCAGTGTGTTGGGTTACAGCCTTGAAGAAATCGTAGGCCGTCATCACAGTATGTTCGTGCATGAACGCGAAAAAAAGTCTCGTGACTATGAGGCTTTCTGGAAACGTCTCCAATCGGGCGAATACATCTCCACACGGTTTAAACGCATTGCTAAAACCGGCCGTGAAGTTGTGATTCAGGCATCATACAATCCTGTTTTCGGTGTTTATGGTCGGCCAATTAAGATTGTGAAGTTTGCAACCGATATAACAACTCAGGCCCAGAAAGACGCTGACAATCTTGGGCAACTGGAGGCAATATCTCGAGCACAGGCGGTTATCGAGTTCGCCCTTGATGGTACTATCCTCAAGGCAAATGACAATTTTCTGAAAACGATGGGGTACCGGCAGGAGGAAATTTGCGGGAAGCATCATCGAATTTTTGTTGATGAGGAATTTGCCCAAAGTGACGATTACCGTCAGTTTTGGGAGCGACTCGCTCGGGGCGAGTATGTTGCGGGCGAGTTTCATCGGCATACGAAGGATGGTCGCTCGGTCTACATCCAAGCAACTTACAACGCGATTCTGGATATCGATGGTCGCCCATACAAGATCGTGAAGTATGCCTCGGATGTAACGGCAAGACGTGTGGCCCTTAATCGAACGACAGAGCTGTCGCACTCACTTCAGGACCTTTCTGCCGCCGTCGAGGAAATGGCAGCTACGGGTCGATCCATTGCGGACACAATGACGCAGACTAAGGCGGCAGCGGATCAGGCGAACCAATGTGTGACCGATGCTGACGAAAGTGCCCGCCGGCTCGCTTCAGCGGCCGCGCAAATGGACGGAATTGTTGAACTGATCAGCAATATCACAAGCCAAATCAACCTCTTGGCTCTAAACGCCACAATCGAATCTGCGCGTGCAGGTGATGCCGGTCGCGGCTTTGCCGTGGTCGCCACGGAGGTGAAAAATCTGGCGACGCAGGCGCGCAGGGCGACTGAGCAAATTAGCTCTGAAATCAGCGGTGTTCGCGCGAGTTCGTCGGCAGTCGTCGAAGCTTTAGACATGATCCGAAAAACCGTTTCGAATGTTCAAGAACAGGTTTTGTTCACTGCAGGGGCTGTCGAGGAACAGAGCGCTACCTCTCAGGATATGGCGAGAAACATGCAAATTGCATCGTCCGAGGCAGAAAGCATCGTCAGGGCCGCCTAGACTGCAGCCACAACATTAAGACCAACGGAGGATCAGGCGATGTCAATCAGCATCAAAAACCTGCTCGTGGGAATTTTGAGCTTCTTAGCACTTATTATATTAAGCGTGGCAGCGCTCGCTTTGGTTGAGTTGGATACAACCAACCAAGATACACGTGAGTTGGCCGACAACTGGCTTCCGTCCGTCGACGTTGTGAATGCAATTAATACGGATACGTCAGATCTACGGGTCGCAGAGGGCAGCCACGTAATGTCGGTCACTGCAGAGGACATGCTTGTCGCAGAGCGCCGTTTCGACGCCGTGATGGGCGAGTTGAAGAATAACCAGGCTAAATACGAAAAATTGATTTCATCTCAGGAAGAACAGAGGACGTATGAGTCATTCAAGTCTCAACTAGCAGACTATCTCGTTTTACATGACCGGCTATTCGCTCTTTCTCGGGCCAATAGAAATGCTGAGGCATCAGAGCTTTTCCGCGGCCCTATGAGTGACGCTTTTGACAAGTTTTCGGCAACATTGCTCGTTCTGGTCAAACTCAACCGGGAGGGTGCAGACCAAAGCCGAAAAGGAGCGCAAGCGACTTATGATCAGGCGCGATTGGTCTTGTGGGGCGCCATAGTAGTAGGTGGCCTGACACTTATTGCAGCCATCTGGTTAGTATTGACTAAGGTCGTCGCACCTCTTTCCTCCATCACTCAAGCGATGAAAAGCATCTCTGACGGAAAGCTTGACACTCATGTTTCACATACACATGAGAAAAACGAAATCGGGCTTATTGCGTCCACCCTTCTTGTGTTTCGGGAAGGTTTAACGGAGGCGAAGCGACTTCGAGAAGAAACGGAAGCGCTTCGTGTGCAGGCGGAGGTCGTAAGGCGTGACGCTATGCTAAAGCTCGCCGATGATTTTGAACGGTCGGTAGGTACCGTGGTGTCGATGGTTTCCTCAGCAGCGACGGAAATGCAGGCCGCGGCGACCCAATTGACAGCGACGGCCACGGAGACCTCTCATCAGTCCACTGCGGTGTCCGCTGCAGCCGAGGAAGCCGGCACTAATGTGACCTCTGTGGCCTCTGCAGCTGAGGAACTTGGTGCCTCGGTAGGCGAGATCGGGCGGCAGGTTTCCAGCTCGGCCACTATGTCGCAAAAGGCCGTAGATGAGGCCGATAAGGCGACAACCGTTATCTCGGAACTTAATGCAATGGCGGCGTCCATTGGCGGCGTTGTTGACCTTATTGCGGGTCTGGCCAGTCAAACCAATCTACTTGCCCTGAATGCTACCATTGAATCTGCGCGTGCAGGTGAAGCGGGGAAGGGGTTCGCAGTGGTTGCGTCTGAAGTGAAAGCGCTGGCCGGGCAAACGACGCGGGCGACCAGCGAAATTTCGGATAAGATTACCAAGATTCAGGAAACCACCGCTCTTGCGAGTGAGAACTTCCAGAACGTAGCCGATACGATTAGGGCATTGAGCTCAACAAATTCAGCGATTGCCTGTGCTGTAGAACAACAGTCGGCGGCGACGAGTGAGATTGTTAAGGCTGTCGCACAAGCTTCGCTCGGTGCGCAAGAAGTGACCGCCAACATCGCGGGTGTTGCTCAAGGCACCGAACAAACTGGGGCGGCGGCGTCTCAGGTTCTCGCATCTTCAAGCGAGTTGGCTCAACAGTCGGAGCGGCTCCACCACGAAATGGAAACGTTTCTAGCAAACGTGCGCGCGGCTTGAAACTGAAAGAGGATCCCGATGAGCGTCAAGGAACAAACAGCGAATTCGGTCCACATTCACCCGACGTTCTGGAAACGGTCCCAAAACTCAGTTCAGACCGACATCTCAAATGAGTTAGCGACACTGCCATCGACCTGTATTCAAGCCGAACTACAAAACAAACTCAGATCTTTGAGCGACGCTTGCGGCCAAATAACCGCGGAGGCCCTGCGTTTGACAGCCTTAGCTCAAAAAGCCAAAGAGCCTCAGCGCAGCAGTCTTCTATCTGACGTGGAAAAACTGAGGAGTTGCATTGCCGAGATATCCCTTGTTGCCGTCGATTTGCAGGCAAAAGGCGGGACGTCACCAATTCAAGAGAGCGTGACGGATTTAGATGATTGAGTGTTGATTTACGCCGAGATTTGACCCTGGGGCAAGCGGACTAAAAGCTGGACTGCTAGGAGGTGCTTCACCTATTCATACGTGAAATGAAGGCAAGAGGTCGAGCTCGACGTGTGCGCCCAATCTTCTTCCGTCATCCGTGTTGACATCGGTTCCAACCTTCTTTCAATCGGAGTCCTGTGGATCACAACAGATTCTCCCTGGGAATCCTATTTCTTCATCCCAACAAAATTCGTCCAAACGGCCTAGTGAACACGTCCTCCAACCTCTCCTGCCTCACCTAAAGGTGCGGGGAAATTCGCACTCACGTCCTCTTTAAGTCAATTTTAGACGGTTGCGTTCGATATGCCGACCTTGCACCGACCTCAGCGACCTCCACGCCGTCGTATACATGCTTCAAGTTGAACGCGATTTGCGAAGGACTTACGACACGGAGCGCATTTTTTCAACGAAAGAGCCAACTTCGCTCTCTAGAACCATCGAGCGGTGGGCGAGATCGTCCGAAAGAGCCCTCAGCTGCTCTGCGGCGGCGCCTGTTTCGTGAGCCGCTGCAGAGATAGTAGCGATCTGCTGGGTCACCTCGACCGTTCCATTCGCGGCCTCGATCGCGTTCGCTGCGATGTCTTGCGTGGCCGCGCCTTGTTGAGAGACGGCGCCGGCTATAGCGGTCGTTGACTGACGGATAAGTTCGATCGTTTGCACAATTTCACTGATCGAACTGACGGTTACAGTGGTAGCCGATTGGATTTCGTTCACCTTTGCGGCTATCTCATCGGTGGCACGGGCGGTCTGGTTCGCCAGCGATTTGACCTCGGTCGCGACGACCGCGAAGCCCTTGCCCGCATCGCCCGCCCGTGCGGCTTCAATCGTGGCGTTTAGAGCAAGTAGATTGGTTTGCGCTGCAATCTCACGGATCAGTACGATCACATCGCCAATCCTTGAAGCCGCATCTGTCAGAACGGATATGTTTTCACTTGTCGCGGAAGCAGCGGTAGCTGCTGACCCTGCTATTTCTGCGGAGCGAGCGACCTGAGTGTTGATTTCCTGAATGGAATGAGCAAGCTCTCCGGTTCCCGCGGCGGCGGTGTTGACGTTGCTGGCGGCTGCCTGCGCGTAAGTTGTTACTTTTGCGCTTGTCTGTGTGGTCTCCTGTACCGCCCCGCTGAGGCCCTTCGCGGCCTGAGCGATTTCGTGTGCGGTTTGGTTGAAGCCCTTCGTCATGTTTTCCACTTGAGCGATCAGGGATTTGGCCAACTCATCACGTCGAAGGACTTGGCGCATCTCTTCTTCTTTTACTGCAGCTTCTCTTTGCGACATCGCCTTCGTCTCGGCTTCGGCGGCCCGGGCAGTGTCCAGCGCGGCGCTCGCGTCATGGAAGCTTTGCTGAAGTGTGCGCACGATCCATACGAGGACGCCGGTTTGCCCTACGAGGATGATGGCGTGTATGACCACGCGCTCGAGATCGGGGCTACTCGATGGGAAAACTGCCGTCGGCATAACGTAATTCAACCCCAGATGATGGACAGCCACGATAGCGCTGTAACCAACCAAGGCGCGCCAGTCACACCAGCCGGCCACAAGCGCCAACGAGGCGAAAAAGTACATATGCATGTCGACTTGGTACCCGTGACCGTCAAATACGTAGACCAGTTCACAAGCGAGAACGGCCAAGGCCATGGAGCTAACCATGCGGGACTGCGGGCCCGTTCGATCTTGCCACCAAAGGAAGGTCGCCAACCCAGTGACAGCACAAGCGATAGCGAAAGGAAATAGGAGTGAGGCACCCGTGCGGAACACAACTGGCAAAGCGGCGACCGCTACGACGTTGATCCAAAGAAAGGCTATGAAGGCGGCGCCAAACCGGTTTCTGAGGGAATTTAGAAGATTCATATCTATGACCTTTGGCAACCGGCGAGAACGCGGGGATTGAAAACCAGAAAAGCCCCATGTTTGTAGAGGCGGACCACGAAACCAGGAGATTTCGATTGCGCAATGACTATCCGACCCGAAGGGGTGCCGGAAATCAGCTCTCCGTCAGCCTGCAATATCACGTCTATGACGTCGAAATCCGGATTCGATGAGAGGGGATTGGCGATAACGGCTACGGGCCCGCTCGACTTAGGCGTAAGTGCTACGCAGAAAGTAAGTAGAGTGAATATGACTCCAATCGAGGCCATCGCCGCAGATTTTTGGCGTTTTGTTTTCGCCATCGCAACTTCAATGCTAAAGTTAACCCTCTGGCAACGTAACGCCGTTTCGTTAATTGGATATTACTGCCTGCGCCCGAATTCAAGCTGAATCGCAGGTCCCTCTTCGAGAGATGGCAATAATGACATGCTTCATAAGCAAGCTCCGCTGCTGCCGCACCCTTTCGAATCCGTGTCATGCGCCGGATATAAATCAGTCGTCTGGAAATGACGACACGTTTACTTTTCCCGGGCATATTTAAGAATGGCAGGGGCATGGTGGTGGTGATGGCGACCTTTGAGTTCAGCAGCCGCTTGTGTTAGCCGCGGCGGCGTCCGGTAGAGATCGAAATGCGTCTTCAAATCAGGATCGAGCATGCCATCATGCGTGTCAGGCAGGAAGCTTTGATAGGTACCCAGCAAGCCATTCCTTGAGCCCATCGGCGCTACCGACTGACGTGTCCAAAGAATGGCCGTGCGTTTTGCAAGGTCGAGCTTGTCATAGTAGCCTCTGGTCATCAGGGGGAGCGTGTCATACATGCTGATAGCGAAGCTAGCATCGATGCATTTGTAGATCGCGGTCTGGTTCAAGGCCAAGGTATCGCGGCCACAATCCCGATGACGCCAATCCTCTCCCGATCGACATAGGCAAGCAATCGGATGTAATCCACCGCGGCGCTGACCTCCTCCGTGTTAATATCAGGTGAGGCCGGGTTACGTGGTTCGCCGCCACTTCCACCGGAACGTCGTGGCATACCCGATACGCGCGTCTGAGGGCGGGCTATCACTTTGAATATTAATGGTCGAAATTTACTGCCTTCAATTCCCACCTTACGCGGGTGTGGGCCTGAGGGTCATCAGGCTGCGCTTAGGGGCGATACCAAACATCCGCGAGTATTCGCGGCTGAACTGGGATGGGCTTTCATACCCCACCTGATAGGCGACGTCGGCGACATTGGCGGCGTCTGCCATAAGCAGCCGCCGGGCCTCAAGCAGTCGAAGTTGTTTCTGATACTGCAACGGCGACATGGTAGTCATTTTCTTGAAATGCTGATGGAAGGATGACGGGCTCATGCGAGCCTCAGAGGCCAACGCCTCGACGCGGATGGTTTTGGCCAGGTTGTCCCGAATCATGTAGATGGCGTTGGCGACCCTCTCCATATTGCTTTCCGGTATAACCAGTTTGCGCAACTCAGCCCCATGCGGGCCGGTCAGCAGCCAGTAATAGATTTCCTTCATGATCGACGGGTAAAGCACAGGCACGGCTTTTGGCGTTTCCGACAGACGCACCAGTCGCAAAATACATTCGGCGAGCCGATCATCGACCTTACCCACAAAAACGCATCGGCCTGAGTCCGGGGTTGTAGGTATGTTGTCGACCTGTTCTATGACTTCGCGCATCATGGCGCTGTCGAAATCAATCACTACACCGACATAGGGCAGGTCAGAGCTGGCTTCGACGATGCGGCCGGAACCCGGCACGTCGACACTGACCACCAAAAACTCCATAGCGCAGTACTCAAGCCGCTCATCGCCCAGTAGGATTTCTTTAGTGCCTTGAAGGGTCACGCACATAGAAGGCTTATAAATCTTGCGCATTGGCATCATCGCTTGAAAACAGCGCAGGATGTTGACGTTGTCCACGGCGGTTTTAAACGTAACTGTTGCGAGCGGCGCACCTTGGATATGTGATTTTGGCGGGGTAAGCTCGCGCGCGTAAAGGATGGGCTATGGGCGAGGAGCGTTTGGGTCGGGCGTTCCGAACCGCTTAAACTGGAAGATTTCTCGAAGCCGCGCCGCGTTTCCTGGGATATCCGCCCGGCAGTCATCAAGGATGCTGGGCTCGTCGAGCGTGACCATTTTCCCTTTCACTCTGACGGGCAGATGAATCAGGATCGGCATCATAAGGTAGCGGTGTGGACTGTTGGTCTTAAGGACGTCGTTCCACAGTCGAGGGTTCATATCAACGGCAAGCATGAAGCCCGCACACCAGTCGTGGGCCGTTATCTGCCCCTTCGCGTCCGTCCTAAATACGGGCGTCAGATCCTGGTCGTCGCGCAGAGTATCGCTGATCCTGTTGTGCCAGCGCATGATCGCCTTAATGGCGGCAAACTCCGGCGTTCCCCCCGTATTGAAGGCCGTGGGTTCGATCCCAAGCAAGGGGCATATCCATTTCAGGGGATCCATAGATACGGGCCCCACCACGACGGCCGTAACAAAGCCATCGATGATCGACAGGTTTTTCCCCCAGGCCGAAGGCCGCTGGCTCAGCCATTGAGCAAACTCTTCGTCCTCCATGGTCCGTTCCGGCGGGGCCTGGATGACCTTGGGTTTCGCTTTGGAAGGTCTAATCTTCATGCCGCCAACCTCAACTGCGCTTGAGCTTCTTTCGCCGCCCGCCAGTTCCAGGCCTGGCGCACCATCCTGCGGACCCAGCCACGCACCTCCTTGCCTGACGGTGTTTTGCCGGGTCGCAGGATGACGACGACCGGTCGGCCTGTGCTCACATCGTAGACGTGGATGGGCTTAAAGACATATTCCCCTTCATGGGCATTGAAGAGCGAGAGTTGCTGGCGTCCGTGAACCACGTCGACCGTGTCGTCGATATCGAGAGTGACAGCGGCGGGAATGGCCGAACCGAAACTGGCGCAGTACTGGTCGATAAGACCGTAGGTCAGCTTGATCGCGCTACGCAGGTCCGGCGCATTCTCAAGGCGCGACAAGGTCGGTTGTGAGCACAGGTCCTTGCCGCCTTCAGGCAGTCGCCCGCATGCCAGCTTGAAGGCCGGATCGGTGCGCAGGAAAGCCAGATCGTTGCCATCTTCGTAGCCGCAGGCGATGGCGAAGACCCGCGCCTTCAGGATCGAGGCAAGGGAATGGGTCACCAGGAATGGATTGCGCTGATCGGGTATCAGCCGCCAAAGCCGATCAATGATCCCGATCCGGCGTTCCGCGGCAGATAACAGCATAACACCGCCGTCTGAACTGATACGTCCGCCATCAAAGGCAGCCGTGATTTTCTTGCGGGAAACGCTTGGCAAATCGAATGGAAGATCGGTATCCTGGTCCATGGCGGGTGTGGCTCCGCGTGTCTTGGGTTTAGGTCAGGTGTGGTAACCAGAATCTATTCCAAAACAACGCTTTACGCTACACCCGCTGCACTTTTTTGCCCCCGCCGTGAATAGGATGGGTTAGAAGTTCGAGCGCTTGTGGCGATGCCCATTCCGCGAAACAATTTGCCTATTCCTACGTGATTTCGCTTTTGGGGTTTGTGGGGATTGAACCTAAGTTTATGATGGCAACTGAGTGATAGATCATAGCCTTGAAGCCTTTGTTGGTTTTGTCTGTCCTCATTACAATTCGTTTTAATTATTTGATTTTAAAGAAAAATTCAAATGCACGTCTCCATTATTCGATTTCTTTTCGATGTCTAAAGGCTTTGTACGCCGTCGATGTTGGGAGATGAAGATCTTCGCCCCACGTTCATTGAGATCATCGACGATCGAGCTGCGGTCAAACGCCTGATTGACGCCCGCAGGATACAATAATTGTCGTTGCATATTGTTTTTCCGTTTCTTTGTTCGGATTTAAAAGCCGTTGTAGATAGGAATGCTGGGTGCATGTGCATCCACACGGTTGAGAACATCCTTGGCCAGCGGAAGGTTGCTTTTTTCGGCTGCCCAAACCTGCTTGAAGCGGTTTACGGTTTCCCGCGCGACGTCGATCACAAGCTTCTCTGGCAGTCGGGCCTTAGCCGCAAGGTGGATCAACTCGTCCTTCGTGACTTCGGCCATTTTCTTGGTGCGCGAATATTTCAGAGCGGCGCTGTCATCTGGCAGGTAGGGAATTGTCGACAGGAAGTCGTATGCTGGCGCCAGAACAGGCGTCCTTCCATCTGGATAGAGAACGGACCAGTTCTTCAGATGCATATCGGCATTGCCGATAAGGGTATTGAAGACCAGACGCCGGATATATTCAGCAATATCGGCATCTCCAGTTTCGATACCCAAAACCATTCCGATGCGCCGGTAGCTTGCGTCGTCGTACTTGGCTTCGGGAAACTGGCTGAAAACCTGAGCGAAATCCTCAGTGTGGATTGGACTATCTGGGCTACGGTCGAATCGCTTCACCGCCAGGGCCTGTCCCGAAAATTTTCCGATGCCTTCGGGTAGGCCGTCAATAGAGTCGAGATCCAGCAACTGAAGCTCAGGGACGTCCATTCCCATGAGGCGGGCAACTGTCATCATTGAGAATTCGTTTTCCGGAACGCCGGCAAATTGCTGTGAAGGAAGCTTCACGATCCAAGAACCGCCCACCCCTTCGGCGGGAATGGTCAAGCCGCCGGCCTTGTTACCGTTGCGGAGAGCGGAAAACTTGAGTTGCACGCCAGCCAAAGAAAAGCGCAGCGCGTTGCGATGACCCTGATCGAGAATATCATCGTCAGAAGGGACAGTTTGATGCTCGCCCGGATACACCGAAAGTGCGCCGGGCAGGTCACGTCCCAGCGTCCAAAGCAGAAAGAACTCCCGCCTCTCATTTACGCCGGCACGCTGGGCCAGGTAGCGCCTTAGTGACCCTTCTGGGAGAAGATTGGAGAAGAAGGGGGGGAGCTTGGTCTGGACAGGCCTGAAGCGTGTAAGTAACTGGCCATATTCATCCTTGAACGATAGGCTTAGCGTTTGCCGTTCGGAATTGCCTATGTAATCCTGATTGAAGGCAAACAGCGTCCGATCGCCCTGCACATTGGTCAGGGTGCCTATGGATTTGTTATGCAGACGGACATCGAGGACAGAGACTTCAGGCATCGTCGTCATCCTCAGTGAGGCTATAGGCAGAACGCGGCTCCTCTGTCCGGCCATGAGCAATCCTGTTTCTCAGAGCCTGAAGCCGTTGGACAGTTTTCATAAATTCCACACCCCACTGCATTCCGCTTTCGTAGTGGTCGAGCATATGAACGGCGTCACCTATGATTTTGATTTCGTCTGGCTGCAATGAAACGCGCTTGAAGAACCGAAGATATTCATCCACTCGATCTAGATCGGCGAATGAACCGGCGAATTTCTTTATTTCGGTTACGAGACGTTCACCGCGGGAGATCAGCGAGAGCGCAGATTTTCCTGTCTCTGGAGATAGGCCCCGACGCGACGGCGTATCCTGAAACAAGCTGTTTACCGCTGACATCGAGCGTTTAGGAACGAAAAGCAGTTCTAGGTCCAAGGCCCGACCTATATCGATCATGGTTCCAATGCCGGGACTAAGTTTGCCACTTTCGATCTGAGAGATATGGCTTTGCGTTACGCCAGACCGCGCACTCAGGTCGCGCTGGCTCATACCTGCTTTTTTGCGCGCCTGTCGGATTTGAAAAGCCAGATCTTCTGTTTTGTAGGGCATGATATAGATTCATATATCAAAAACGAAATTGATATAAAGGAATATATCATGTCCAGTGTGATTTTCAAGAATTGATACTTCATCTTGATCATATGGAGAATTTGATAAGAATTTTATATCAAATTCAATCTATGCCGTGCTGACCTCACGCAAAAAAAAGCCCCGGCTGCTGTCCGGGGCTTTTCCTTCTGATTGAGGCGATCTCAGGCGTTGAGGCGTTCCTTGACGGCTTTGCCCGGAATGAACGTCAGCTTCTTAGAGGCCGCGATTTGGATGGTGGCCCCGGTCGACGGATTGCGGCCCGCGCGGGCCGGCTTATCCTGGACCTTGAACTTGCCGAAAGCCGGGAAGTTAACTTCCTGGCCCAGCACAGCCGCTTCGATAATGCTGCTTAGCGTGGTTTCTACGATCGCCTTCGCGGCGGCTTTTGTAACACCGTGTTCGGCGGCAATCTTGTCAATGAGGTCAGACGTGTTCATAGAAGGCTCCTTTGTCTCTCGGCCGGTTCTCGGCCCGAATCACAGGATATTTCAAGTGGGGTGGGGGTAGATCCCGCAAATGCGGCAGGGAAAACGCCCGTGCATGTGCTGAGATTCGGCGATAGGCTGCGGCCGTGAGCTTTCAACTCGATATGTTCGCCGTGACGCAATCGCTTGCCTCGAGCGTTGCTCCGATTCTTGAGGGCATAGTCTGGACAAGTGATATCTGCGTTCTCCCGTCGAGCGGTGCCCACCGATAAGTCAAACTTCTCTCTTGGTAAACGCTAAGTTCCCATATCGAGTATGCCCTGTGTGGCAAGGAACAGCGCATCACAGGCCTCAGGCGTGAGCACCGATGAAGAGAATATTGTTCTCTATATGTATGTGCATCATCAGATCCTCGTAGAGCCTTTCGAGTTCTGAATAGAGCCGCCGCCACGTCCCGCACGCTCCGTCCGGAGGTACAAATGCGTTGGCGATCACCTTTAGTTGTTTCAACGCGTCGGTATGCTGGACGTGCTCCATCTGCATCATCCGGATCGGCCCCTCGGCCATTGGTAGTGCGCCGGAACTGAGCATGGGGAAGAGGATGTTCTCTTCTTTCATCATGTGCATGAACAGGTCTTCAAACACGGCGTGCAGGTACTCTGTCAGTCCGTGCGGGCACTGGGGGTGATCGGGGTGAACGGAGATGACGCGTTCAGACAAGGCGATAAGATCCGCAAACTGAGATCGATGTACGTCGTGGTATCGTTCAACGATATGTGTTGTGATCTCGCGGGCTGATTTTGTGCGCCAGTCCACAGTGCCAATAGGGTCAAGCGGCGTCGTTGCGGCGAGTCGCGCCAGAAGGTCATCGCGGTCCCCACCTCGATGAGTCAAGGCCTGAGCCAGTGACAGGTGACCTTCGTTTAACGCATCAAGGCCCGTTTCCTGCAGGATGCGAAGGGTCTGGGGACATTCGCAGACAATATCCGCCAGGGGACGTGACAACCAATCCATTTCAACCTCCTTGGACGACTTCAGTTAAAGCGATGGCGAGTTCGCGTATTTGACCCCGGTCAATTCCGAGGAAGAATAGCCAGATCCTCCGGCGAGTTGAGGTTTTGCAGTATGTTGCCCCCCGGATCGGGTAGCTCTATGCCGCCAAGTCCATGCAATAGCCGTTTCAGGGAGTAGCCTCCCGACTTTACCGCCGCATGGGCGGCCGATGTAATGGCGGCTCGTGACGCCGCGCGCAGTGGTAGGGCGAGGGGGAGGGGCGTGGGTTGAAAGTGGACCGGCACCATGGAGAGGCAACAGGTTTCCACGAGTTCGCGCAGGCAGATTACCGAAAGGCAAGGCATATCCACGGGGACGACGACAAGACAGTGCGTGTTTGCCGGCGCTGTTTCGATCGATGTCAGAAGGCCGCCCAATGGGCCTATGCCGGGAAAGCGGTCAGAGAACCCGCTGGGAAGGTCTGGGCGACCCGCGTAGGAGACCTGGTCAACTCCACAAGCAAACAAAAGGCCAGTCATTATCTGGAGCCAGGTTCGTCCTTCGTGAACGAGACCCGCTTTGTCCTGACCCATCCGGGTCGATTTTCCACCGCACAGGACCACGCCCAGAATCATCCGGCTATCGTCCTTCCACAGTTGCGCCGTCGAGCCAATCGCTCTGGCCGTCGCTATAGTGTTCTTCCTTCCACACCGGGAGACGGTTCTTGAGTTCTTCGATGATGTAGCGGTTTGCCTTGTAGGCGCTATCGCGGTGTGGCGAGCCAACACCGATCACGACGCTAATGCCGCCGATGGGTAGATAGCCGCGAAAATGCTCGACAAAGCAAATCAGATCTTGTCCATATGCCTCTCGCGCCTCGGTACAGATCGCAAGCAATGTGGTCCGGGCAAGCTCGTCGAACGCCTCATACGTCACCCCGGTTACAGGTCGCCCCAGGTTGTGATTACGCACACGACCAACAAAAATCGAGCTGGCACCATTTTCCGCTCGGTCTGTGAATGTGAGTGCGTCCTCAACTGACAAGGCGACGCTTTGAATTTGCACGTGAATGGGATCCACTTTAACCTCCCGACACGGGTGGGATCAAAGCCAGGCCGGCGGGTTTGTCGATAATCGCGTCCGCCCGCAGAATTTCGTCCCGGGTGGCAAAAGCCGTCACCCTGAAGAGGCCCTCGCGGTTAAATCCCGGATTTTGGGCAGCGATGGCTTCAGCGACAAGTACCCGCAGGGTTTTAAGGGGCATTGGCAATTCGACTTCCAGTTCCATAAAACCAGTGTCGCTATATCGGCGAAAAGCGCCGAAGAGTTCGAGTTTAAGGATATGCTTGGTCATTACAGAGCTTCATGAAATGGGAACTGGCAACCGATCGGGAAGACGTCGACATAGGTTGCAACCGTCAGGCGAGAGGCGTTGCCGCTGATACGGATGAAGGCATTGGCTTTGGCCAGAGACATTGTCTTGAACGATTCCTGGCCGTCGAGCGGATCGACCCACAGGCCGTTGTCCAGATTGAGGGCCACACTGGCCTTCAAAAACAAGGTGAGATCGTTTTTGCGGGACACGCTGGCGTTGAGACGCGCTGTCAATGGTTTTTCCGGAGGTAAATTTTGAAGAGCCCGGATAAAGGGGATGACGAAGAACCTAAAACCAACGGCCGCTGCCGCCGGGTTGCCAGGCAAGCCGAAATAGTGCCCACCACCCGGCAGGCGCGCAAACAGGATTGGCTTGCCCGGTTTGATGGCGACTTTATGAAACAGGATTTCACCGCCCATCTTGGTAATCAGTTCGGGGACGAAGTCATGGACACCTGCGGAGACGCCGCCGGTAGAGATAACGAGAGTTCCTGCTTGTAGATCCTTAAGTTGTGTTTTTAGGGCTTGAAGGGAGTCAGCAATGCGCCCCCCGAACCGAGCGCTTAATCCCTCACGCTGTGCGGCTGCGACCAGATAGGGACCGTTGGCATCATAGATTCCCGCCTTCGCGCGGACGGCGGCTGTCGTTTCGGCGACTTCGTCTCCGGTGCTGAAGACAATCACATCGGGCTGCTTAAAGACCTGCAGGGAGGCCACACCTGCCGACGCTGCCAGCATCATCGTTTCGGCTGAAATCCGCTCGCCGGCGCGCAGCAGGAGGCTACCGGTGGTGATATCTTCGCCTGTTCTGCGGATGTGATCTCCCCGTTCCGGTGCATAGGGGATTAGGACGCGGTTACTCGTAGGGGAAACCGTCTCGAGGGGCAGCACGCAATCAAAACCCGCTGGGATCGGTGCCCCCGTCATTATCTGAACCGCCTTGCCCCGTAAGTCGCCTTCAAAAACGCTTTCCGAACCGGCTGTAACCGTTCCGATCACGTGAAGACCGACGGGACTTTGGGCTGAAGCCAGCCGGACATCGGCGTGACGGACGGCAAATCCATCCATGGCAGAATTGTCGAACGGCGGCGAATCGTGTGCGCTGCGCACAGTTTCTGAACTCACGCGGCCCAAGCATTCGATAAGAGGGCGTTTTTCGATGGTTCTTAGAAGCCCTTCACCGGCAATGATTTCGAGCGCTTTGTCGTAGCTGATCATTTAGGGGCTCCTTTTGCGATCCGCAGGAGATGAGGGAGCAAGTCCGGCAGCAGGGCCGAAAGACCTTCCGCCACCGCCTTCGGATTACCGGGAAGAGCGACGACGAGAGTTTTACCGATCAGGCCGCCGATGGCGCGACTGCTCCAAGACAAAGGCGTGTAACGGGCGCCATCGGAACGCAGTCTCTCGCCTATACCCGGAATTTCTCTGTCGAACAGAGCCGCCAGCGTCTCGGGCGTGACATCCCGCTCGGCAACGCCTGTCCCGCCTGTGCAGACGATCAGGTCAGGGCTCGATCGCGCCAGGACTTCGACGATCAGGGCTCGCAGCTTTTCGGGTTCGTCCGCGATAACCTCGCGTCCTATAAGCGTTGCGCCGTAGCGTTGCAGGGTGTCGCCTAGCAGTGTGCCGGACGTGTCATCATATTCACCTCTCGACGCGCGGTCGCTGAGCGTGATGACAAACACATCCCGTTCACTCAGTACAAGCGGTACGGATGGATTCACAATTTGGGATATCCAGTTTGGCACGCCCAGAGGGTGCACCCAGGTTCCTGACTTTCCTCCCATCTTGGCCAAAAGGCAGATGTTTGTGAGTTCGAGACCGGGTTCAACCATCTTGGTAATATCCCAGATGTTGAGCAGGGCCGCATTCACACCCGCGAGCGCTTCCATCTCCACGCCGGTCCTGGAATGCGTAATGACGGTGCAGAAGACCGTTATCTGATAGGTCCGGGGGTTTGGCTCAACTTTTATACTGACGTGATCCAGTGGCAGGGGATGGCAGAGTATCATGGTTTGCGAGGCGGCCTTGGCCCCCTGAATCCCCGCCAGTTGGCAAAGAGTCAGCGGATCGCCTTTAGGCAGGCTCCTGTCGTTGATTCGCACATATGCCGCGGGACCAACGGTGATGGTTCCGCAGGCTATTGCGACCCGTTTCGTTACGGGTTTCTCGCCAACATTTATCATTGAAAACGCGTTCAAACGCTTATCCTCCAATCGACGCGAGGTGCGGGGTCAGACCGGTGACGCCGTTCTGTAACTGATGGGCCGCGCTTTTGCCGGCCAGCAAACGGCGAATGGTGGTCATCAATTCAGCTTGCTGGTGGTGATGCATCAGGAGCGGGCGCAGGTCATGGCCAAATTCACCAAACAGGCACAGTCGCAATTGTCCCCGGGCCGTGACCCGTAGACGATTGCAAGTGGTACAGAAATCCCGAGAGTAGGGGGCGATGATGCCAATGCTGCCCTTGAAATCAGGGCTTACATATTCTTTTGCCGGACCGTCGTTTGGCCCTCTGGGCTTAAGATGGAAACCCTCGCGAACCAGACGTCGTTCAATTTCCGAGGCGCTGTAGTGATGTCTGGCAAAATACTCGGCATTTTCACCGGTTCGCATAAGCTCAATGAAGCGCAGGCTGATCTTCTGGTTGCGAACAAACGCGAGGAAAGAGGGCCACTCGTCGTCATTCAGCCCCTTGAGCATGACGCAGTTGATCTTGAGGCGGTGAATACCTTCGGCGCGAGCGGCGTCAAGGCCGTCGAGAACCATGTGAAGTTTATTGTGCCCGGTAATGAGCTCGAACTTTTTAGGATCGAGACTGTCAATGCTCACATTCAAGGCGTTTATCCCGCACTGAACGTAGGCTTTAGCCATCGATTTCAGGTTATAGCCATTGGTCGTCATGGCCAGGGTGCTAAGCCCTGGAAGAGAGGAAATGGCCGCAGCTATGGTTGGCAAATCCCTGCGTAAGCTGGGTTCCCCGCCAGTCAGGCGTATTTTCTGTACCCCAAGACGCACAAAGGCTTGAGCCAGATGAACCGTTTCCTGAACCGTGAGGAAGTCATGGGGCGCGGTCTTTTTGTATCCATCCGGAAGACAATAGGTGCAACGAAAATTGCACGCCTCTGTCAACGAAAGCCTTAGATACGGGAACGCCCGTCCGAACGAGTCTGTGATCACCCTGTCATCCTTTCCAATCGCGGGAGGTGCGTGCGTTTCCACACGGCACCCGGTGGCGGATGGCCACGGCCTTTCAACCTTATGAGCAACTCACTTAGGTTTTGGGCTTCGGATGAAGAAGGCGTATCAGAGACGGACTGAACGGGATTTGACCAAGGTCAAACGCGGCGAGCCAGATTGCCGCACCTGTGTTCAGAGATCGGGATTAGGGCACTCGTCTGACTCGTGACGGGGGCAGGTCCCCGCAAGTTCCATGTCGCAATACTGGCACAATGCGAAAGGACTGGGGAGCGAAATCTCGTTGCGTTCGACATCGATTCCGTCATCTCGCAGGGTCTGCAGCGCGCGGGAGAAGGTTTCTGGCTTCATTCCGAGATATCCCGCAATGAGGGACTTATCGTAAGGCAGCTTAAAGTGAGTGGAGCTTTCCTCATTATGCAGAAGTTCTTTCAGGAGGAAACGTCCCACCCGCTGGCTTACGGATTTGAGGGTCAGTTGTTCGAACTGGCTGATCATGGACTGCGAGCGCATGGCTACGGTCGACAGCATGTTCATCGCGAGCGTTGAATTAGACTGAAGTTTCTCCCGCATGATCGAGGATGGAATCGACAGGAGTTCAACATACTCGATGGCCTGCGCATTGACGGGCAGAATCGCACTATTGAAAATCGCTGTCTCCAGAAGTGCATCGCCGGTGCCCAGGACCTGAAGAATCGACTCCTGGCCCTCAGCATCGCCCTTGAATAGCTTCACCCAGCCTTTGAGGACGATATAGAACCGCGAAGCCTGTTCCCCCTGCATGAAGATGAGCGCGCCTTTGTCATGGTGGGTGACGCGCGCAAATCTCAAAATATCGCGCAGATCCGCCTCGGCGATTTCGGAGAACAAAGGCAGCGAACTGATGCCTGCCATGTGGTTTGAAACGTTGCTACCGATGTCGGCGGGCTCAGTCCGTGTTTCGGACGCCTTGGCTGGTGCAACCGCTGCCGGGTTTTGGCGCCCGAGCGAGTCCACCATGGAAAGCCCCAATTGATGGAGGGCATCCATTTTTTCGGTGAAAAGCTCAAACCAAGCCAGAGGATCCAGCCCTGATTGCGACAGGGCAGACCCATTGCGAACGAGGTCCTTGTTGAGACTGTTTATTTTCTCAAACGCAGGCGTCCTTTTTTTGATCAACTCAAATGCCGCTTTGGTTTCTTCGTCACAGAGGCTTAGGAACATACGTTCATAGGCGTTCTGTTTGGCGATAATATACTCAAGTAGATTTCTGACTTCAGGACTTTCGCTGCCTTGCCCCTGTAAAAGGTAGCCTCCAAGTGCCCGTTCGCGGCCCACACGTTCCTTCCAATGCAGAAAATTGACGAACGCGGAAACGCGAACCGGATTGTTGTCAGGGTCAAATACAGACAGTTCCTGAACGATGTCGATGGCCGGATTTATGATTTCGCTGGTGTAGAACCTCTGCGCGTCGTCAGGGCCGACCATGCGGGAAATGACGTATTTCCGCCGTGACGGCAGATAGTGTACGGCGTTCATCAGAGGCTCAATCTTCGCGCTCTGTTTTTTAGGCAGGGCGCTGAGAGTCTGGATACTCTGATCGGAGATATGGAACTGGCGATCGAGGTGTTCCGTGAAGCGGCCAACGCTATCACGCAGGAACAGAGAGACGATACCGCGCTCCTTCTGCGCGTCGTGAACGAACTGGCAGAGTGAGCCTATCGCGGCCTCGTTCATGCGTAGGATTCCCGATCTTGTTATATGAGGGTCTACCATACCATATACTCAGTCTGTGTCAGCCATAATGCGTCATTGATCACGCTTCACTATCGACGGCCATGTGACGAAATGTCATGCGCGCTCAAGACCTATTGATCTCGGTCAAGGTCAAGCGTTCTCGTCCTCGACTAAGGCATGCTGCCTAAACCGGGAGGAGCCATGTCGATAAATCTGCACCCAACGCCCACCAGTGCGGCCCTTACCTCGGCGAGCCTGACGGCACTTTTTATTGCGCAACTTCCCATTCCCCTGCTCAAGGGGCTGGCACACGCCGCAGCGTCGCTTATTGACCGCTATCATCCCGGTCTCGGTGAGCGCCTCGCGGAGGCTGAAGGGTCCAGGTTTCACTTCCAACTCGTCGATTGTCCCTTCGATGGCAGTATCTGTGTCGAGAATGGACGTTTGCAGATCGATGTTCTGTCAAAAGAGGCGCAGGCGTCGGCGGACGTCGTTGTCAAAGGTCGGCTGGAGGCGCTGCTCGATCTGATGCAGGGTCGGTATGACGGAGATGCGCTCTTCTTCACGCGCGAGATTGAGACTCGTGGCGACACAGGCGCGCTTCTCAGCCTGCGAAATGCACTTGAGAATGAGGAGATCGATCTGGTTTTGCTGGCAAGCCGCGCCAGTGGCCCTTTCGCGCCTTTGGTTCGCGCTCTTGTTTCCCATCTGTCGCGCCGGGCCACACAGACGGTCGCTCAACTCGAGGGCATTTTCAGCGCGCGTCTTCAGCCCTTTATGCTGGCTCAGAGAGCGCTTGATCGGCGATTGAGTGACATTGAACAGCGATTGGGTCCCATCGAGCGGGCGGCTCGTAAAGGACGTAACCATGAAGCGGCTTGAAATCATCTGTCCCGCGGGCACACCTGCGGCCCTCAAGGTTGCCATTGATGAGGGGGCGGATGCGGTTTATCTCGGCTTTCGGGATGAAACCAATGCCCGAAACTTCCCGGGGCTGAACTTCTCGCGCCCGGAATTGTCTCAGGGAATCGCCTATGCCCATGCGCGCAGGCGGCATGTCTACGTCGCTATAAATACCTATCCTGAAGCGGGCCGTGAGACGCTTTGGCGTATGGCTGTCGATGACGCCGTAAAAGCGGGTGCAGATGCGATCATACTGGCTGACCCCGGTCTCCTCCATTACGCCCATGAGGTCCATCCGACGGTGCGCTTGCATTTGTCTGTTCAGGCGTCAGCATCGACGGCAAAGGCAATCAGATTTTATGTCAGCCGATTTGGAGTAAAGCGCGTCGTCCTGCCCCGCGTTCTGACCCTCGCTGAAATAGCGGACCTCAACCGGGAGGTTGAGGTTGAAACGGAAGTGTTTGCCTTTGGAGGGATGTGCCCCATGGCTGAGGGGCGATGTTCCTTGTCATCCTATATTACCGGGAAGTCTCCAAACCGGAATGGCGTGTGTTCGCCGGCAAGCCATGTCGAGTACGTTGAAGACGATGCTCACCTTTCGGCCCGATTAGGCGGATTTACAATCAACCGGTTTTCTACTGGAGAGGGTGCGGGCTATCCAACCCTGTGTAAGGGGCGTTTTGTCGCTCAGGATCAGGCGTCATACATTTTCGAAGATCCGGTCAGTCTCAATGTCCTGGCGAACTTGGCCGAGGTGGCAGCGACCGGGGTCACCGCCCTAAAAATCGAAGGGCGTCAGCGGGGTAAAGCCTATATCCGTGAGATCGTTCAAACGTTTCGGCAGGCGGTAGATGCCCACTTTGCAAACAGGCCGGGACCGGACCCCGCGTCCATCCAACATTTGTGCGAGGGCCAGGTTTCTACGTCTGGAGCCTACGAGAAGGGCTGGCGATGACAAATTCTGAGCGCACGACCCTGACACTTGGGCCGCTACTTTATAACTGGTCACCCGAGAAGGCGCATGATTTTTATCTGCGGGTCGCTGATGAGGTCGACGTGGACCGTGTCTATCTCGGCGAGGTCGTGTGTTCAAAGCGTCAACCCTTTCACGAGCCCTACTGGGCACAAGCCGTCGAAAGGCTTGAGCGGGCGGGCAAGCAGGTTGTTTTCTCGAGTCTGGCGCTGGTAACGACGCGCCGGGAGGTCCGCGCGCTTAGTGAACTTGCTGATCCGGAGGGGGAGCATGTGGTTGAACTTAATGATTTGACAGCTCTTGAGGGATGGAGGGGCGGCGCATTCCGAATTGGTCCCTATATCAACGTCTATAACGAATCGAGCCTGCGTTTCTTTGAGAGTCTTGGAGCGACGGGCGCGACCTTGCCGTTTGAACTGACAGCAAAAAGTCTGGCGCAAATCGCGGCCTCGACATCAATGGAGATCGAGGTTCAAGCCTTCGGGAGGCTACCGCTGGCCATTTCCGCCCGATGCTATCACGCCCGCGCCTACAGGCTGCACAAAGACAATTGCCGTTTTGTCTGTGCTGATCATAGTGATGGAATGGTCGTCAAAACGTTGGATGGCGCGCCTTTCCTTACGGTGAACGGGACGCAGACCCAGTCCCTGACCTGCGTCAATCTCCTCGAAGATCTTGCGGCGTTGGCAGCTATGGGCATCCGAACCTACCGTTTATCGCCACAGGACATCGATATGGCTGACGTGGCTGCCACGTTCCGGTCTGTGGCAACCGGAAGCCTCGAAGCACGAGCCGGTTTGGCGCACCTGGGGGCCTGCTTTCCGCAATTTGTTTTCTCAAATGGCTATTTCCACGGTCTTGAAGGCCGCGTCCGAACGCCTGCCCAGGAAGCCATTTGATCCGGATCAAGTCGATCCGAAAGGACAATTGCGTGTGACCTGACGTGCATCAAAGAGCCCTTTTACGAAGTGTGGGAATTTCGGGCCGTTGCTGAAGGCGGCTTGAAAGGACGGGGTGCTCAGATGCACGGGCAATCAAGTACAGATCTGCTGGCAAAGGTCAGCCAATTCGCGCAATTTCGGGCACTTAGCCTGACGACGGTCGCGTTCACCATCAGTTTTGCGGTCTGGACCATCTTCGCTATCGTTGGGGTCGAGATCAAGGCTGAACTGGGACTGAGCGAGACTCAGTTCAGCCTTCTGCTGGGCACGCCTATTCTGACGGGTTCGCTGGTCCGGCTTTTCATGGGCATCTGGGCGGATCAATATGGCGGTCGCCCTGTGATGTTTGTGGTGATGATCGCTTCGGCGATCTGCACCTGGCTTCTGATCTACGCCAAAACCTATGAAATGCTGTTGATCACGGCGCTGGGGCTGGGCGTTGCCGGCGGCACCTTTGTCGTCGGGATCTCCTACCTCTCGAAATGGTATCCAAAGGCGCGTCAGGGAACGGCCCTTGGGATTTACGGTATGGGTAATGTTGGCTCGGCCGTCACCAAGATTTGCGCGCCGTTTGTAATGGTGGCCTTCGGCTGGCACATGGTCGCTCAGATCTGGGCGGCGGCTCTGGCGGTGATTGCGTTTGTTTATTTCTTTGGCACCAAGGATGAGCCTGAGCTGATTGAGCGTCGCCGGACGGGGGCCAAGCCCAAGTCAACGGCTATGGCTTTGAGCCCATTGAAGAAGCTTCAGGTCTGGCGCTTCTCGGTCTACTACTTCTTTGTGTTCGGCGGATACGTCGCTCTGGCCTTGTGGCTGCCGCGTTACTATGTCGGCGCCTACGATCTGGATATCAAGCACGCCGGGCTTCTGGCGGCTTCCTTCTCCATCGCGGGCTCAATGTTTCGCGCTGTGGGTGGTTATCTCGCGGACACGATCGGTGCTCGTAAGGTCATGTATCTGACCTTCATTGTCTGCGTGGCGTGCTGCTTCGTGCTGAGCTATCCCGCCACTGACTACATCATTCATGGGATCAAAGGTGACATCGCCTTTTCGCTGAAACTGGGTTTCTGGCCGTTCACAGCCGTCGTTTTCTGCCTCGGCCTTTTCATGTCATTCGGCAAGGCTGCAGTCTACAAGCACATCCCGGTCTATTACCCCGATAATGTCGGGTCGGTGGCCGGCATTGTGGGGCTGATAGGCGGGCTTGGTGGCTTCTTCCTGCCGCTGGCTTTTGGCGTGCTCAACGACCTGACCAATGTCTGGACGAGCTGCTTCATGCTCATGTTCGTTCTGGTCGCCATCGCCCTCACCTGGATGCATCTGGCCATTCAGCACATGGAAAAGGCCCGCCACCCCGAGCTGCGGGGACCCAAGTACTTCCCAGAACTCGATCACACGCCTTCGCGCTGAAGGCTTTCTCTCCCAACTTAAGGCCCATCTCAATGGCAAACACAGTCAGTTCGTATTCGAAAGACGTGCTCGATCAATGGAATCCCGAGGATCCGGTTTTTCTGGAAGCTTACGGAAAGAAGATCGCCAACCGCAATCTTTGGATTTCCACCGCTTGTCTCTTCCTTGCTTTCGCGACCTGGATGATCTGGTCGGTCGTGGCAGTCAACCTGAACAGCGCCGGCTTTAACTTCACCAAGGAGCAGTTGTTTACGCTTGCGGCCATGCCTGGGTTGTCGGGGGCAACCTTACGCATCTTCTACTCGTTCGTCGTGCCGATATTCGGAGGGCGTAACTGGACAGTCGTGAGCACGGCCTCGCTTCTGATCCCAGCCTTGGGCATTGGGGTGGCTGTTCAGAACCCGAACACTTCGTTCGAAACGATGATGCTTCTGGCTCTCTTTTGCGGATTCGGTGGCGGGAACTTTTCCTCCTCCATGTCCAACATCAGCTTCTTCTTTCCAAAGAAGGCGCAAGGCTCGGCGCTTGGCATCAATGCGGGTCTTGGAAACCTGGGCGTCAGCGCGATCCAGTTCATTGTCCCCATCGTGATCGGTATGTCGGTTTTTGGTGATCTGGGTGGGGCGCCGCAGACCCTGACGACGGATGGGGTTACAAAAACCGTCTGGTTGCAAAATGCCGGGTTTGTCCTCGTTGTGCCCATCCTTTTCTGTACGATTGCCGCCGCGTTCGGGATGAACAATCTGAAATCGGCTCAGACCCCGCTCCGTGAGCAACTGGTGATCTTTCGCCGCAAGCACATGTACCTGACGACCCTTCTCTACATCATGTCGTTCGGTTCGTTCATCGGGTACGCGGCGGCTTTCCCATTGCTAATCAAGACCCAGTTTGTGGGCGTAAACGCCATTCAACTGGCCTTTATCGGCCCATTACTCGGTGCCGCTATTCGCCCGCTTGGCGGAATCATTGCCGACAAGCTCGGTGGCGCAGTTGTCACCCTCTGGACGCTGTTTTTGATGATCGCAGCTGTTCTGGGCGTTCTCTGGTTTATTCAGCCGGATACCCGCAGCTTCGAGGGCTTCTTCGCCTGCTTCATGGTCCTGTTCGTCACAACGGGCCTCGCGAACGGATCGGTCTTCCGCATGATTGGGGTTATTTTCCCTCCCAAGGAAAAGGCGCCGGTCCTGGGCTTTTCAGCCGCGATTGCCGCTTTTGGCGCGTTCTACATCCCTAAGGCTTTCGGATGGGCTGTAGAGGCCACTGGCCACGTCGACCCGGCTTTCTGGGGGTTTGCCGCCTACTACGTCCTTTGCGTCGCCATCCTGTTCATCTGGTATCTCGGCAAGAACGCCGAAATCAAGTGCTGAGCCAAATAGAAACTTACCGAGGATAGAACGAAATGAGCCAGTTGTTAGATAAGATCTCATTCTTCACCCGCCCCAAGGAAGCCTTTTCGGACGGGCACGGCACAAAGACCACCGAGTCCCGTGAATGGGAGAAGGGCTACCGCGCGCGTTGGCAGCACGACAAGATCGTCCGCTCGACGCACGGTGTGAACTGCACCGGATCATGCAGTTGGAAGGTTTATGTAAAGAACGGGCTCGTGACCTGGGAAACCCAGCAGACCGACTATCCGCGGACCCGGCCGGACATGCCGAACCACGAACCGCGCGGCTGCGCCAGAGGGGCCAGCTACTCGTGGTATCTTTATAGCGCCAACCGTCTGAAATATCCTCTGATCCGTTCGAAGCTGATGAAGGCGTGGCGCAAGGCGAAGGCCAGGCACGCGGACCCGGTGGACGCCTGGAATGCGGTGGCGAGTGACGAAAAGGTCCGGCGCGACTATCAACAGGCGCGTGGTCGCGGCGGCTTTGTGCGCGCCAGTTGGGACGAGGTGAACGAAATCATCGCCGCTTCCAACGTGCATACGGCCAAAACCTACGGCCCTGATCGCATCGTTGGGTTTTCTCCCATCCCTGCCATGTCCATGGTCTCATATGCGTCAGGGGCACGCTATCTGTCGCTGATCGGCGGGGTCTGCCTCAGCTTTTATGATTGGTATTGTGATTTGCCGCCGTCGAGCCCTCAGACCTGGGGCGAGCAGACGGACGTGCCCGAAAGCGCCGACTGGTACAATTCTGGGTTCATCATCGCCTGGGGCTCTAATGTCCCCCAGACCCGTACCCCCGACGCTCACTTCTTCACTGAAGTGCGTTACAAGGGGACCAAGACGGTTGCCGTCACACCTGACTATTCTGAAGTTGCCAAACTCGCTGACCTGTGGATGCATCCGAAACAGGGCACTGATACGGCGCTGGCCCTGGCAATGGGTCACGTGATTCTAACTGAATGGCATCTGAAGGGCAAAAGCGACTACTTTGACGACTATTGCCGCGCCTTTACGGATATGCCGTTCCTTGTTCGGCTCGTGGAGAAGGAGGGGCGCCTCGTTCCCGAACGGATGATCCGGGCATCGGACTTTTCTGGTAATCTGGGATTGGAGAACAATCCGGACTGGAAGCCGGTCGTCGTTTGCGGTCACAAGGAACTGATCAAGGTGCCCAATGGCACGGCGGGTTCGCGTTGGGGGCAGACCGGGAAATGGAACCTGGAACCGAAAGACGAGAGGACAGGCGAGGATATCTGGCCGCTCCTCAGTCTACTTGACCACAGTCAGAAAGAGATCAAGTCAGTTGCTTTTCCGTACTTTGGCAATCTTGAGCATGATTTCTTCAAGTCGACGGGGCACGACAGTGTTCTGGAGCGCAATGTTCCGGCGGTGAGGCTGGAACTGAAGGATGGCCCGGCCTATGTGACCAGCGTATTCGATCTGTTTGTTGCCAATTACGGCGTGGACCGTGGTTTGGGCGGGGCCAATGTGGCGACCTCCTATGACGATGACGTGCCCTATACACCCGCTTGGCAGGAAGCCATTACAGGCGTCCCGCGTGAACAGGCGATTGAAATCGCAAGGCAGTTTGCGGAGAATGCTCACAAGACCCATGGTCGTTCCATGGTCATCGTCGGTGCTGGCCTGAACCACTGGTACCATATGGATATGACGTACCGGGCCATCATCAACATGCTGGTCATGTGCGGTTGTATCGGGAAGTCCGGTGGTGGCTGGAGCCACTATGTGGGCCAGGAAAAGCTTCGCCCGCAAACCGGGTGGGCGCCGCTGGCGTTCGGGACGGACTGGAGCCGGCCCCCGCGCCAGCAGAATGGCACCTCGTTCTTCTATGCGCACACCGACCAGTACCGGTATGAGAAGCTCCAGATGGACGAAATTCTCTCGCCCCTCGCGGATCGCAGTGAATGGACGGACCTGTCCCTGATCGATTGTAACGTCAAAGCTGAGCGGATGGGCTGGCTTCCGTCTGCTCCGCAGTTACAGATTAACCCTCTTGACTTGGGGCGTCAGATCAAGGCGCAAGGCGTTGAAGCGGGACCTTATGTTGCGAATGCCCTGAAGTCTCGTGAAGTCAGTCTGTCCTGCCTTGATCCCGACAACCCCCTGAACTGGCCCCGCAACATGTTCGTGTGGCGCTCCAATATCCTGGGCTCGAGTGGAAAGGGTCATGAGTATTTTCTGAAGCATCTTTTGGGCACCCAGCATGGTGTCCAGGGGGTGGACCTTGGGCAGGAAGGCGCCAGCTTGCCCAAGGAGGTGCGTTGGCACGAGGAGGCTCCGGAAGGCAAGCTTGATTTGCTGGTTACGCTCGATTTCCGCATGTCAACGACCTGCATGTATTCCGACATCGTTTTGCCGACCGCCACCTGGTACGAGAAAAACGACCTGAACACGTCCGACATGCATCCCTTTATCCATCCGCTCTCCGCAGCCGTTGATCCGGCGTGGGAAGCGCGTTCGGACTGGGATATCTACAAGGGCATCGCCAAACGCTTTTCGGAGCTTTGCGAAGGGCATCTGGGCGTCGAACAGGATGTCGTCCTCAATCCCATTAAGCATGATACTGCGTCGGAACTGGCGCAGCCGTTCGAGGTTGAGGACTGGTATGAGGGCGCGTGTGATCCCATTCCGGGTAAAACCATGCCTTCGGTCACCCTGGTCGAGCGCGACTATCCGAATACCTATAAAAAATTCACTTCGCTCGGACCGCTTCTGGCAAAGGTCGGCAATGGCGGTAAAGGCATCGGGTGGAACACCGACGCCGAACTCAAGCTGCTGGCGGAAATGAACTACACAGTGTCGGAGGCGGGGATCTCTAAAGGACTGCCGCGTATTGACACGGCGATTGACGCCGCCGAGGTGATCATGACGCTCGCACCTGAGACGAACGGGCATGTCGCGGTCAAGGCCTGGAATGCATTGTCAAAAGCAACGGGACGCAGCCATGTGCATCTGGCCGAAGCGCGTGAAGACGAACACATTCGTTACCGGGATATCCAGGCGCAACCGCGCAAGATTATCTCGTCGCCGACCTGGAGCGGTATTGAATCCGAGCACGTCAGCTACACGGCCGGCTATACCAATGTGCACGAACTGATCCCCTGGCGAACCCTTACCGGTCGTCAGCAACTTTACCAGGATCATAAGTGGATGCGCGCGTTTGGGGAGTCGCTGTGCGTTTACCGGCCACCCGTGGACCTGAAGACAACCGCGCCCGTGATCCATCGTTTCGGCAAGGACCGCAAGCAGGTTGTGTTGAACTTCATCACCCCTCACCAGAAGTGGGGCATTCACTCCACCTATTCGGACAACCTACTGATGCTGACCCTTTCCCGGGGCGGTCCCATCGTGTGGATCTCCGAAATTGATGCCAGGAAGATCGGGGTCGAGGACAATGACTGGGTCGAGGCTTATAATTCGAACGGTGCTCTGACGGCGCGTGCCGTCGTATCTCAGCGCGTCCCTGAGGGCATGATCCTCATGTACCACGCTCAGGAGAAGATCATCAACGTGCCGACCTCGGAGATCACGGGGGCGCGCGGCGGCATCCACAACTCAGTAACGCGTACAGTTCTCAAGCCTACCCACATGATCGGGGGCTATGCGCAACTGGCCTATGACTTCAACTATTACGGCACCGTCGGCGCCAACCGTGACGAATTCGTCATTCTCAGAAAAATGAAAAAGGTCAATTGGGACAACGTCGAAGGCTACGGCCAGGGCGAGTTGCCATCGATTGACAATCGCACCGGACAAGGAGCCTAATCCCATGAAAGTACGTGCTCAGATTGGCATGGTGCTGAACCTCGACAAGTGCATCGGCTGTCACACCTGTTCTGTCACCTGCAAGAACGTGTGGACATCGCGTCAAGGCGTCGAATACGCCTGGTTCAACAATGTGGAGACCAAGCCCGGCGTCGGCTACCCAAATGACTGGGAGAATCAGGATCGTTGGAAAGGCGGCTGGCAACGCCAGGCTTCGGGAAAGATCACGCCTAAGCAGGGCGGTAAATGGCGCACTTTGGCGGGCCTCTTTTCGAACCCGAACCTGCCCTCTATCGACGACTATTACGAACCCTTCACCTTTGATTACGAGCATCTTCAGAAGTCCCCTGAAGCCCGGACAATGCCTACGGCGCAACCTGTTTCGGTGATCACCGGCAAGAAGATGAAGAAGGTCAACAGTGGCCCCAACTGGGAAGAAATCCTTGGGGGTGAGTTCGAGAAGCGCGGCAAGGATAAAAATTTCGAGAACGTCCAGAAGGAGATCTACGGACAGTTCGAGAACACCTTCATGATGTACCTGCCGCGTCTGTGCGAGCATTGTCTCAATCCGGCCTGTGTCGCCGCCTGTCCATCAGGCGCCATATACAAGCGCGAAGAAGACGGTATCGTACTGATCGATCAGGATAAATGCCGCGGCTGGCGTATGTGTGTGTCGGCCTGCCCGTACAAGAAAATCTATTTCAACTGGGAATCCGGCAAATCAGAGAAATGCACTTTCTGCTACCCGCGGATTGAAGCCGGGGAGCCTACCGTATGCTCGGAAACCTGCGTTGGACGGATACGCTATCTGGGCGTTCTTCTTTACGATGCTGATCGTATTGAAGCGTCGGCGTCTGTTGAAGATGAGCAAAACCTTTACCACGCCCAACTCGATATGTTCCTTGATCCGGAAGACCCCGACGTCATACGAGCGGCGAAAGCGGAAGGCATTCCCGACAGTTGGCTTGAAGCGGCCAAGCGGTCACCGGTGTATAAGATGGCGATCGACTGGAAGATCGCGTTCCCGCTACACCCGGAATACCGTACGCTGCCTATGGTATGGTACGTCCCGCCTCTGTCACCGATCCAGAATGCAGCCGCGAAGGGGCAGGTGGGTCTGAACGGTGTCATTCCCGACGTCAAATCGCTTCGAATTCCGCTCACCTATCTCGCCAACATGTTGACGGCGGGTGAGGAACGCCCCGTCCAACTCGCGTTGGAGCGGATGCTGACGATGCGCGCCTTTATGCGCGGGCGTCACGTCGATGGCCTCGCCAATCCGGAACTTCTGGAACGGGTCGGCATGGATGTGGCCATGGTTGAAGACATGTACCGTTACATGGCGATTGCGAACTACGAGGATCGCTTTGTTATCCCAACCTCGCACAAGGAGTACGCGGAGAAGGCGTTCGACATGAAGTCTGGCTGTGGGTTCTCGTTCGGGAATGGATGTTCGACGGGGGATAGCCAGATCAATCTGTTTGATTCCCCGAAGCGCAAGAATCTCTTTGGAGGCACCCATGTCGGTTAAGTCTTATAAAATGCTGGGCTTGTTGTTGTGTTATCCGGCCCCGGAATGGGTGGCGCTGCTGCCCGAGATACGCGACACGCTCGCCGACGAAGGACAATTGCCAGCGTCGCGGCTTGAGGCGCTTGAAAGACTCTTTGAGTTTCTGAGCGCCAATATTGTGGAGGCACAGGAAACCTATGTCGCCACCTTCGACCGTATCCGGTCTTTATCTCTGCATCTTTTTGAGCACGTCCATGGGGAGTCCCGGGACCGTGGCCAGGCGATGATCGACCTTATTGAAAGGTATCGGGAGACAGGACTGATGCCTCCGTCCAATGAGCTTCCGGACTACCTGCCGATGTTTCTGGAGTATCTAAGTCATATTGACGCCACAGAGGCGCGCGCCGCCTTGACGGAGCCTGTCCACATTCTTGAGGCGATCGCCAAACGCCTTCAGGACCGGGAAAGTCCGTATCTGGCCGTGTTCAATGCGCTTTTGCATCTGGCCGGTCGCCCATCGCTGCGGGCGGCACACACCCTCATCGGCGGAACGCAGGAGAAAGATCCGACATTCGACGACCTTGATAAACAATGGGCGGAAACGGCCGTGGAGTTCCTCGGCGCCGCATCGCCGGATGCGCCCGCTTCGCAGGCCCGGTGCGGTTAAAGGAGACTGTCATGACAAACACCTACTACACGTTCTTTTTCGGCATTTATCCCTATATCGCGCTTAGCATTCTGGCGATCGGCAGCCTCGTTCGCTATGATCGTGAGCCCTACACATGGAAGGCCTCTTCGTCACTGCTTCTGGCGGACAAGGGCCTAAGGCTTGGAAACATTCTCTTCCATATCGGAGTCCTGTTCATATTCGGCGGGCACCTCGTAGGGCTGCTCACCCCGCACTGGGTCTATGCGCCTTTTATAACCGCAGAGCAAAAGCAGATGGTGGCAATTGCCGCAGGGGGGGCGGCAGGCATCGTCGGATTTGCCGGGCTGACGATTCTGGTGTTTCGCCGTCTCTTTGTCGCGCGCATTCGTCACACCAGTTCGGCTGCCGACATTCTTATTCTGCTCCTGCTATGGGTCCAGATCGTTCTCGGTCTCACGACCATCCCTTTCTCGCTGGGCCATCATGACGCGACCATTATGTTACGTCTGTGCGACTGGGCGCAGTCGATTTTCACGTTCCAGCCGCAGGCCGCCAGCTATATCGTCGATCTGGCCTGGCCTTATCAGGTGCATATCATTCTCGGACTCACGTTGTTCGTTCTGTTTCCTTTCACGCGTCTCGTTCATATGCTGAGCGTGCCGGTGAAATATATCGGGCGTCCCTATCAGATCGTCCGTAGTCGAATGGCCAAGCGGTAGGAGACGGACATGCCGATCCTTGTAAACGATACTGAGATAACGGATGAGCAGGTGTTCCGCGAGATGCAGCATCATCCAGCCACGGATCGCGAGGCGGCCATGCAGATGGCCGCTGAAGCCCTCACCATCCGTGAACTTCTGCTTCAGGCCTTTGTTCGCGAGGGTCTCGGGGAGCGGGAGGTGGATGAGGAGGGTGATCCGCTGGCGGATGACGGGCGCATCCAGAGCCTTCTGGACAAAATGATCCAGGTGCCGGCGGTGACGGAAGAGGATACCCGCCGCTATTTCGAAAATAATAAGGCAAGTTTCGCCGCTCGCTCAGGTTCGGGGGAGCCCCTGTATGAAGATATGCGCGAGGCTATCACGGCCTTCCTTTCGGAAACAAGCTGGCGGACCGCGACCCAGCAATACATCAAGATACTCGCGGGGCGAGCCAGATTAGCCGGAATCGATCTGGAGGCCGCGGACAGCCCCTTGGTCCGCTGATGCCCGCAGGCCCGCCAATACCGTATTGGCGGGCTCATTTTTTTACAAGGCGCCCCGATCATTGTTCCGATCCGAGAACATCGACAGGCAAGGTGTATCGTCTGAGTTTACCAGATCCATTACGGCCTGGGCCACGACAGGTCCGAGCAGAAACCCGTGTCTGTACATGCCATTGGCGGCAATGTAAGCACCGTCTTGACCTGTTGATATTCTGGGAAGCTTTGTGGGGTAGGACGGGCGTACCCCACACAGCACCTCTTTCAGGTAAGCTCTGTTCAGGCGTCTATCGAGCGTTTGGGCCGCATCGAGCAATGACTTTAGCCCGTCGAGCCGTGGCATATCCTCGACGGGAAGTGCTTCGCGTCGCATGGTTGCGCCGACGATCAGACCATCCCCGGCATGCGGGACGGCATAGAAGAGTTCGGCGCCTGAAAAGAAGCGTACCGGTCGCGTGAGCTGGAAACCGTCTGGTGGCAGAAGGGACAGGGCTTCTCCCTTTACGGCATGAAGGTCTGGATCGTGGTCTTGGGTCCAGCCCCGGCAGTCGATGACCCGATCATACCGATCCCAAAGATCACTCACTTCTGTCTCCTCGCAGATGAGTTGTCCTCCCATTTGCAGTGTCAGTCTGACCATCGCCTTTAGGGCTTCGATCGCGTCGAGGTGCGCATCCTCCGGGAAATAAAGGCCATCTTCGTAAACGGGGCTCAGGCATGGTTCCAGGGTGCGCACACCAGCCCTATCCAGCATCACCCAGCGGTCTGATAAGGGCTCGATCCCGCGCTGGAAGGCTGTTAACAGGGGGCGGTCGAATGCTGAGGCGACCAGCAGACTACCTCGTCGTTTTAGGGCGCAGGGCATTTCGTCCGCGAGCAGATCTTTCCAGATGCCAATGGCCTTCAAACCCGCTTCAACGAAACGCAGGGGGAGTTCGGCGGATTCTCCCAAAGGCGTGAGCATACCTGCGGCTGCGGCGCTGGCCCCTTGCCCAGGAAAGCCTGAGCGATCGAATATGCTCACCTTGAAACCCGCGCGTAAGAGACGAACCGCGCAGCTTAGTCCCGTGACGCCCGCGCCAATGATCGCGATGGTTTGCATAGGTGGTCTCCCAATCCAATTTACAGCGCCATAGGCCGGATTGTCCCAGGAGGAATTGATCTGCCTCAATGTCGGAAAGGCGAGTTTGCCGGATTATTCTCCAAAAGGAGACCAGACCATGCCCACGCCTTCGCGAAAGGTCATCACACGCCCTCACGCAACGCCGGCCCCAGTGGCGGTCGGGTGGCCGTTTCTCAGCATCGGCTTTAGACCCTTCTTCCTGTGCGCGGCCCTCTTCGCACCGACAGCGCTTACGGTTTTCCTCTTTGCACTTTCCGGCGGAGTCGAGTGGTCAAGCCGGTTCTCTCCCGTGGACTGGCACAGGCATGAAATGCTGTTTGGTTACACGCTGGCCATTGTCGCGGGGTTTTTGTTCACGGCCGTACAGAACTGGACCAGTCGGCCAACGCCAAAGGGCGCGCTTTTGGCCACAATGGTCGCGCTGTGGGGGCTTGGGCGTCTGGCGGTTGCTCTATCATCGCAACTGCCTTTGATAGGGGTTCTGTTCATCGATCTGTGCTTCCCCGTGGCAATTGCCTACGGCATTGGACGCCCGCTCCTCGAGGCGGGAAACACGCGAAATCTCTTTTTCCTCGGACTACTTGCGTTGCTCAGCACGGCAAATGCGCTGACTTATTTCGGCCGCGCCGACATCGGGTACGGCCTGGCATTGAATATATTCCTCCTGATGATCATCATTATCGGGGGTCGGGTGATCGCCATGTTCACGGAACGCCCTCTTGGGCTGATCCTCCGGCGCGATTCACGCCTCGACCGGATCATCATTTTGACGAGCCTTACGGCATTCTTGCTGGAGATGGTTCTCCTGACGGCTCCCGACGGACTTCCGAGACCTGTTGCAGGGTTCGTGTTTTTGGTCGCGGGGACGGCGAATCTGTGGCGGCTGTCGAGTTGGCAGTCGCATAAAGCCCTGAAACATCCCCTCATATGGGTCTTGCACGCGGGGTACGCCTGGCTGGTGGCGGGAATGGCGTTGAAGGCCGCCTACTTTTTTGGAGCGGCTGTACCGAATTCGATCGCAACGCACGCGCTCACGGCGGGGGCAATCGGCGTGACGACGCTTGGGTTCATCTCGCGTGTGGCGCTCGGCCATACCGGTCGCCCGCTTGTCGTGGGTTGGGACATGGCGACGGCCTTCGTTCTGATCAACACGGCCGCCTTGACGCGGGTGTGTGTTGTCTGGCTGTGGCCCGATCTGGCTGAGGGCGCTTATCGTCTTGCCGCGGTGATGTGGTTTGCAGCCTTTGCCTTGTTTCTGATCCGCTACACGCCCTACCTGTTGAGCAGGCGAGCGGATGACACACGTTCGTGAATTCGACTTGACCGCGATCAAGTCGAATCGCCGCTTCTATATTTAGTGTCCGTTAGATCGAATGGCCCTATATATAGATTGGAGACCGTTATGGCTGACAGTGACCACAGACTTTTCCCCACGAGCCTCTCGGGTGAAGACTTGATGCGCGATCTATCCGATAGCCGCGTCAGTTGTCGTCAGACCGTTGAGGAGTACATCCATCGGCAAGACTGGCGTATCAATGCCAACGCCAACACCTCCTACTCCAATGCCGGTCTGATTAATAATGCGGCGGGCAAGATTATCGCCAACTACTGGCTTGATAATGTGTATGCGCCAGACGAGGGGAGGGCGCACAGAGAAGCGGATATTCACATCCATGATCTGGATTGTCTTACCGGCTATTGCGCGGGCTGGAGCCTGAGAGGGCTGCTCGATGAAGGGTTCAACGGGGTGCCGGGCAAGGTAGCCTCCAACCCGCCGCGTCATTTTCGCGAAGCACTCGGACAGATGGCGAATTTTCTGGGAATCCTGCAGTCGGAATGGGCGGGGGCGCAAGCATTCAGCTCGTTCGACACTTACCTCGCCCCCTATGTCTTTAAGGATAAGCTCGGGTTCGCCGATATAAAAAAGGCGATCAAGAGCTTTATCTACAATCTGAACGTCCCAGCCCGCTGGGGGCAGAGCCCTTTTACCAATATTACGCTCGATATCACGGTCCCGCCGGATTTGAAGGACAACTTCCCGACCGCCAACAGTCTGCACCTGTTCAAGGGGATAGAAGATCCGGATCTGCTGGCGTCGGCAAAAAAGAGGGGGGTCCAGGCGTTGGAAGACCTCTCTTACCGTCACTTCCAGCCGGAAATGGAGCAGATCGTCGTCGCCTATTACGAGGTGATGACCGAGGGCGATTCGCAAGGTCAGCCCTTCACCTTCCCGATACCGACCGTTAACGTCATGGAGGACTTTGCGTGGGAAGGCCCGGTCGCTGACGCGTTGTTCGAAAATACGGCCAAGATCGGTTCGTCCTACTTCCAGAACTTTATTGGTAGCCAGTATCTCCTCAACGCGGAGGGTGAGCGGGTAGCCAACCCGGACGCCTATGCGCCGCATGCAGTTCGGAGCATGTGCTGTCGTCTGCAACTCGACCTGCGCGAACTCTTGAAGCGGGGGAACGGGCTTTTCGGCTCAGCCGAAATGACCGGTTCGATTGGTGTCGTGACGTTGAATATGGCCCGCCTCGGCTACCGTTTCCGGGCAGACTGGGATGGCCTTCAGCTTGAGGTGGGCCGCCTGATGGACCTGGCAAGCGCGTCACTTGAGAAGAAGCGGCGCTTCGTTCAGGACATGTATGATCGCGGACTCTATCCCTACACACGCCGTTATTTGCCCCATTTCCGTAACCATTTCAGCACCATTGGTGTTAATGGCGTGAACGAAATGGTCCGCAACTTCACCTCGGACGCGTACGACATCACAGATGCCCGTGGGGCGCGGCTGGCATCCGACATTCTGGAATACATGCGGGCGCGTCTTCGCATCTATCAGGAGCGTACGGGCCATCTCTATAATCTCGAAGCCACTCCGGCTGAGGGCACGACCTATCGCTTCGCTAAGGAGGACGCAAAGCGCTTCCCCGACATAATCCAGGCAGGGTTCGATCAGAACATCTACTATACCAATTCGACCCAGTTACCGGTTGGCTATACGGACGATCCGTTTGAAGCGCTAAACCTGCAAGACGAGCTTCAAACGCGATATACGGGCGGAACGGTTCTCCATCTTTACATGAACGAGCGCATATCGTCGGGAGAGGCGTGCAAGCGCCTGGTGCGCAAGGTTATCGAAAACTACCGGCTGCCCTACATCACCATAACCCCGGTGTTCTCGGTCTGCGAGACCCATGGCTACCTCAATGGCGAGCAATCCAACTGCCCGCATTGCGGCAAGGAGACCCTCGTCTGGACTCGGGTCATGGGCTATCACCGGCCGGTTGCGAGTTTCAATCTGGGTAAGAAGGGCGAGCACAAGGAACGCCGCCACTTTCGTGAAAACGAGCCGCGGCTACCACTGTTCAATTGCGAAGCCGTTTGAGATGTGGGCAAAGCTCCCCGTCACCAGTCTGACGCCGTTCACCTTCCAGGATTTCCCGGAGCATACGGCCTGTATTTTGTGGTTCGCAGGCTGCAACATGGCCTGCGCCTACTGCCACAATCCAGACCTGGTGACGGGAGCCTTCAAGCGTCTGCCTTCGGACAGTATAGAGCGGTTTCTGACATCGCGACAGGGCCTCCTGGAGGGCGTCGTCTTGTCGGGCGGTGAATGCACACTGTCTTCGGCATTGCCGTGGCTTTGCCGGAAGCTCAAGGCCAAGGGTTTCAAAGTCAAGATCGACACAAACGGGTCGCGACCGGAACGCCTTGAGGAATTGTTGAACGAAGGGCTCGTCGATTTCATCGCCCTCGACTTCAAGGCGCCGCCATCTAAGTACATGCCGATCACGGGTCTGAAGAATTGGGCCTTGTTCGAGCGTTCGCTCAGGATGGTGGTCAAAGCGGGTATCGGTCGTGAAATCCGCACAACCGTCCACACTGACCTACTTGATGAAGGCGATATCAACGAGATGACGTCGCTTCTTGAAGAACTCAGCTACCGCGGGAACTTCGTCGTGCAGGGATTTGTGCACGGTCCCACTCTTGGCAACCTCCCACCGCAGGGGCGCAACTTCAACAAAGCCTTGCTGATCGAGAGGCCATTTCCCTTCGTTTTCAGAAATATGGCAAAGCAGTGAAACAGACAACCGCCGAGCGCCTGCGACGCTACACGGGATCGTGGTGGCTTGGGTCTCCTCATCGCCTTTTCTTTGCCAGTGCGGCGGTTTGGGCCATGTTCGCACTGACTCTGTGGATGTTTCAGGTCAGTGGATTGTCGTCCTTTGTCCAGATCACCCCGGCCTGGCATGCGCACGAAATGCTCTGGGGGTACTTTTCTGCGGTGCTTGTTGGTCACGGCCTGTTGTCGGTTCCAAATCAAAGCGGGAAGCTGCCGGTAACCGGAAGCGGTCTTCTCATTCTCTGGGGCGTCTGGGTTAGTGGGCGTCTAGCGATGCTCAGTCCCGCCTCCGAAGTCCTGAAAGGGCTGGTGGACATGGCGTTTTGGGGTCTCCTGCTTTTCGTCTTGTTTCGAGAAGTCGCCACTGCCCGAAAGCTTTCCAACGGCGCCTATGTGCTGGCGGTTAGCGGGTTCAGCCTCGCGAATGCCGCCTTTCATTTTGGTCATATCGCAGTCACACCGAAGGTAGCGATCAGTCTGATCGTTTTTGTGATTACACTGATCGGTGGGCGGATGATTTATAGCTTTACGGAAAATGCGCGAGTGGCGCGACAGCGTACGTCCGGTCTTACCGCTACCTACCGTCCAATGGAAACGCGGACATTGCAAAGGGTGGTCGCAATGCTGACGGCCGGCGCTTTGGTGGCATGGCTTTTAGCCCCCTCACAATCCTATGCGACCGCGGCGCTTCTCCTGGCGGCTTTTACGGCAGCCATGCGCCTTGGTGTCTGGTTTGAGATGGCGGCGGGAAAAGATGTTTTTCTGAGAGGCATGTACGCCGCCTACTTCTGGGTTTTCGCTGGATTGCTGATCTTGGCGACCGGCGCAGAGCGTGAGTTGATCGCGCTTCATATTCTGATGGTCGGTGGCATGTTCACGTTGACGGTGACCATCATGTTGCGGTCGTTGTTGCGAAGCGTCGGGTATCCCAAACCGCTGCAGCGGCCCGTGGGTTGGCTGCTTTTGTCGCTACAGATTGCGGTTGCGGGCCGGGTGGCCGCTGTCTTGTTGCCAGGGCTCAGGATCTTTTTACTGGGCTTGGCGACAGCGGCCACCTTGACGGCATTTGGTGGGCTACTGCTTGTGCTGGTGGGTACTCGGCGGTTCAGTATTTCAGTTGCACATAAGGCATGACTTTCCGCGTGTCCGTAGCGAAGGTGTCGGCCGAATAGTCGGCAAGTTTCAGGCCCACGGTTACATGTGCGTTGAAATCCTTTTCCAAGAGCGTGTTCCATTCCGTTCCGTAATGGACGTGTCCTTTGTAAGCATCAAAAGTGTGGTAGCTCAGTGTGGCGCGAACTGAGGCCAGCCCTTTGGCTGCCAGAGGCGGTGAGTACTGAAGGGTCAAGGCGTGATCGATTAGGCCGTTGGCCGGCGTCGTCAGGAATTTGTCCGCCCAACCGTTGAACAGGTGGTTTGAGCCGAGCGCGAACTGGAGGCCTGAACGGCCATCGCCCCCGACGGACTCGATCAGATAATTCACGGTCCATGGACCCCGACTGATCGCCGTTTCGAAACTGTAGTAGGGAAGTTCGTATGCCCGCGCCGCCCCGCTCAATGATTTTTGTCGGGCGCCATCGGCGACGAGGCTCAAGGTAGTGGCCGCTCCGAGCTTGTGTCGCAGTTCGAGGCGCACACCCGTCGTTGATGAGGACTGCGCAGGGGCGTCAGGGATCTCGAGGCGGTAATAATAGCCGCTCGCTTTGATTGTGGGTGAGATCGTCCAGGACAAATTGGCCAGATTTATGTCGGTATCGTCCCACGTTCCGGCTGGCGAGCGGGTCCCAACTGTCCGGTTTATCTGATAGACGCGGGCAACCTTGACGGATAAAGCTTTGCTGATGGCGCCTTCAAAGGTGACGGCATCGAACGTCTGATCGTTTTGCCGCCAGCCGCCGGTGCCAACAAATCTCTGGTTCTCAAACGCAAGAGTTTGACGTCCAACGATGAGCTTTTGCCGCGTTGGAAAAGTATACTGGAGGAAGGCGCGATTGACGAGCGTGTCGGAAGGATCGGGAACCACCGGAAAACCGGTTTTGCCGTTGAGTGTGTCGTTGAAGCGGGCAGCGCCGAGCACCGATACGTTCTCGATTTCCAGACCTCCGCTGAAACCCGCTCGTGTTGGAGACAGGTAGGTCAGGCGCGTGCGGAGGGTTTTCGCATCAGCCACCTCTGGCACGCCCTTCTGTTCAACGTTTTCCCAGCGAAACCGGGCGTCTAGTTTTATCTGACCCCAGGGCATTGGAGCCGCCTCATTTTCTGCAGCCAAAAGGGGGTTGGGCAGAGCAAGAACGGCAGTGACAAGGCTTGCGGATAAGAGAATACGATTTTTCATAGATCAGTCACCTTCTTGAAAGTTTAGACTTTCGTATTCTGAGGGGTGTCCGTCCGGCCTTGATCTGAATCAACGCGGACAAGGGGTCGCACCTGTAGAGAAGATGTCAGGAGAAAGAGAATGACTGTTCCTGAGTTTAACAGATGCGCGATCATCCGGGTCGCGAGGTCTGGGCGCGTCGACGAGCGCGCAGCGGAGTCTTACTTGTGCGCCAGATTAGCCGAAGCGGGGTACGGTGCCGTCAACACTGATGTAGTCGCCGAGAGCATCGCGGACATACGTGAGACCGTAGGCCGCGTGCTGAGTACGCCCCCTGGCGTTCTCATTGTCCTTGGCGGGACCGGACCAGGCCGAAAGGATGTTACGCCCGAGGCCATTGAGCCGTTACTGCATAAGCGATTCGACGGTTTTTCGGTGCTGTTTCACCTTTACAGTCACCAGAGTGCTGGTTTGCCCGGAATGCTCTCACGTGCGTTTGCCGGTACGATTGACGACACCATTGTCATCGCCTTGCCCGGAAACCTGAGTGCGGTAGTGGACGCCTGGACACACATCCTTTCTCACCATTTGTCAGATGACCTCGGCCAATGCACCTTGCGCCGTGTCGTCTCGTCCGCACGGACGTAACTCAGTTTTCCCGTTCTGCATGCCCGACGCCATTCGAATCACCTTGTCTCTCGCGACCCTGACGACGGTCCTGCTGATGCTCCTGTCTACACCTCTGGCGTGGTGGCTCTCCAGAGGCCGCGGCGGGCTGCGCGATATGGTGGCAGCCGTGGTCGCTCTGCCCATCGTGCTGCCGCCAACGGTGCTGGGCTTTTATCTGCTGATCGCGCTGGGGCCGCACAGTCCGTTGATGGCGCTGTTGCAGCCCTTCGGCGTTCGCACCCTGGCCTTCACCTTTACCGGGCTGGTCATCGGCTCACTGGTCTATTCGCTGCCCTTTGCCGTGCAGCCCATCCGCAATGCGTTTGAGGCCATGGGGTCGCGTCCGCTGGAGGTTGCCGCCACCTTGCGCGCCTCGCCTTGGGACGCCTTCTGGTCGGTTGCCCTGCCGCAGGCTCGGCGCGGCTATGTGACGGCGGCGCTTCTGGTCTTTGCGCACACCATCGGTGAATTTGGGGTGGTGCTGATGATTGGCGGGGCCATTCCCGGTCAAACCGAGGTCGTCTCTATCCGCATCTTTCAGGCGGTGGAACAGCTCAACTTTGCCGAAGCGCATCTGATCTCCGGCGGCCTGCTGGCCTTCTCGTTCGTGGCCCTGATGATCATGCTGGTCATTGACCGGCGCTTCGGCGCGCGCTCGGCGGGGATCAGGCCATGATTCAGGTCGATCTGAGCGGTACGGTAGGTGATCTGGCGCTGTCGGTCCGATTTGAGGCCGGGACCGGGCTGACGGCGCTGATGGGGCCGTCCGGGTCCGGCAAGACGACGCTGCTGCGTGCCATGGCCGGGCTGGAGCGCCTTAGGGGGCGGGTGCAGGTGGGTGACGCCATCTGGCAGGCCGAGGGCCGCTTTGTGGCCGTGCACAAACGCGCCGTCGGCTTTGTGTTTCAGGAGCCGTCGCTGTTCAGTCACCTGTCGGTCGAAGGCAATCTCGATTTTGCGCTCAAGCGAAGTCCGAAAAATGTCGATAAAACCGAAAGTATAGAACTATTGCGCATCGGCGCGCTGCTGCCGCGTCAGGTTGAACGGCTGTCGGGCGGCGAACGGCAGCGCGTGGCGATCGCGCGGGCGCTGCTGTCCGGGCCGGACCTGCTGATGATGGATGAGCCACTTTCGAGCCTCGATCAGGCGGCGCGGGCCGAGATACTGCCGCTGATCCGCGATGTGGCTGAGCGTGTGCCGGTGCTTTATGTCAGCCACGACCCGCTGGAGGTGGCCCGCCTGACGCAGCAGGTCATCTATATCCAAAACGGACGCCTGAGCGCGCGCCCGGCGGTGACGCTGGACGGCCTGTCTCAGGCGGAAATCGAGGCGTTGGCGCTGAAGGCGCTTGGCTATCAGTAGTGTGCGTGTGACTGATCCTTGGAAGCCAGAACGAGCCCGTATGAGCCCTGCACAGACAAGGTATTCACGGTGGTGCCAACTGTGAGCTAGGCGGTATGAATGGCGATAGCCCGCCTGCGGGATCAGGATCGACGACGATGCGAACCTTGGTGCGGGCGCCGCTTGTGTAAGACCGTATAGCATACCCATGATCGGGGACGGCGTGAGACAGACCTCTGTACCCGAAACCGGCGATTTACCACCGGTCCGTTAAAGCGGCTTCGCTCCGCTATGGGATCGTGCTCAAGGAACCACTAGGAAATCGCGGCGCTTCAGCGAGTTTCTACGGTGCCACTTCCAGCGTCAGGCTGGTTAGCCAGGTCCGGGGATCATCGGGATTGCCTAAGGTCCAGTTGCGGCTGACTTCAATGACATAGATACCGGGCTCGGAAAACTCGATCCGGCCTTTCCCCTCCTCGGCCGTAGCTGAGAGACTAAAGCTTGCCGTGGCATAGGCATCGTTGGCGCGAAACACCTGATATTCCGCCGTCACGGGTTTCCCATCGAACAGCAGTGTGAAGGCAAAACTCTGACCCGCAAAGACACGGTTTGGATGCGTGACCGGCGCGATTTCGAGACCCTCATTCGCCGGAGGTGGCACCCTGTCGGATGGCTTGTTGTAGCTGATATAGGTCTCCGCCCGGACCATAGTCTTCACCGGGATCACCTTCGTGCCCGTCGGCAGCTTCGACTGGTCGACGAACGGCGGATTGACCACACCGTTCTCGGGCATCTTCACCGGCTTCCACTTGCCGTCGATCTGCGCCAGGGTGAGCGTGCGCACATCGCGATTACCCGTTGAAATGCGGTAGGTGCCTTCGCGCGGCAGTTTGGTCTCAAACAAACCCAGTTCGGCCAGGCTTATCCCTTTGCCCGTCGAGACCGTGCCGCCGGCGTCCGTTACTTCGTAATCATCGCCTTTTATAGGGAATTCCGGCACAAAGAAGGTGTTGTCGGTAAGTGCATTTTGGACCGTCACGATCGGTTGCGTGGGGGCGAAATTAAACGGGGCGAGATACGGCGTATGGGCGGAGGCCGCACCGGTCAGCGCGATGAGAGGTAGGGTCAGGATCAGATTTCGCATGGCTTTTCTCAGAGATGGCTTGTCATGTATCGAAGAGTGATGGGTAAAGACGCCTCAAAGACCGGGCCGTGGTTTAGACCATTCAAAATCTGGGTCTCCACGTGCAGGTTCTGCGTCGCCCGGAGCCGCGCCCCGAGGGTTTTCAGGGCCGAGACGGTGTCCTCAGGCGACGGCAGCGTCCGCCCGTGGATGACGCGTCGATTGACTTCGGCATCTCCTGTCATCAGAAGCACGTCTCGTTTGGCGCTCATCGCCACCGGCGATCCTGCAAAAGGCTTTCCCTCGTACCACCAAAGGGAGGGACTGGCGGCGGCATAAACCTTGAACAACTCGGGGTGCGTGAAGAGCGTCGTCAGAGTGAACAAGCCGCCATAAGAGTGCCCCCAAAGCCCGCGGCGGTTGGAGTCAAGGCCGATCGGTTTTACAGTTGTCCACACGCGGTCCATTAGAAACCGCGTAAAAACCTCCGCCCCACCCGCGCGGTTCTCCGGGCGCATCTCATCGACCGTCGCCTCGCCGTTGACGGCCGGCGTGTAATCGTAGTTTCGCGCGAGGAGATCGAAGCGGCCCTCGATATCGTAGCCGAGTGAGACCAGAACGAGGTCCGGCGCCGCTTCGAGATCCTGAGGCGTAAGCGCCATCAGCGCCGCATTGCCGTCGCATAGCCACAGCGAAGGATAACCTGATTTGGGCGGCATTTTGCGCGGGACGGCGACTTCGATTCGATAGTGGCGCTGCCCATCGACCGATGCGAAGCGGAAGACCTGAAAGGTGTGCGTCCTGACAGGCAGGTTCGCCACGGACGGCCGGGACGCCTGAGAAGGCTGCGCGCCTACGGGCACCGTGGAAAAGCCGGCCAGGCCGACAAGGAATGCACGTCTTTTCATCGTTTCGTTCCCAGAAGTTCAATCAGACCGTCCGACAGCGTGCCGCGCCAGGTCGCGTCGTCATGTCCACCCGCGACACGGTGGAATGAGGCGCGATATCCCTTTGTCTGCAAGGCCTCAAACAGAGCCGCAGACGTGACATAGATGCTGTTGAGATTGTCGCTGCCTGGGCGTTGTTCCAGGACACCGGCGTCAAGATAAATCTGCACGGGCTTGCGATTGGTTTCCCGCACACCCTTGATCACCGCATGGTCTTCAACGCGGGTTGAGGTGACACCTTGCGGATTCCACCAGAAAGATCCCGACTGGCTTAAAGCCTTGCCGAACACCGCCGGGTAGGTGAGGGCCGTGCACACCGACATCAGGCCACCGAAGCTGGAACCGGCCAGCACGCGATCTTCCGCCGTCTCCGTAATTGCCAGACGCCGCCCGACCCAAGGCACGAGCGTTTCGGCAAGCTCTTTTGCAAAGACCGGGTTACAGGCCAGATCTTCGCCGCGCGACTGGCGCGTCGGATTACGGATAAGTGCAGCACTCACCGGAGGGATGACGCCCTCATGGATCATGTTGTCGAGGATCACGGGCGTTGGGATATCGGTGAGATATCGCTCGGCGTCGAAGATCACGACCAGCGGAGTCTTGTTCTTGGCTGCGATATTGGCGGGCCGATAAAGGGTGATCTCATAGTTACGACCGTTCATGTGCAAGATATCTGTGTGAACGCTGCCTTCTGGAACAGTGGACCGCTTGGCGACATAAGGCTGATCCGGCGCATCCGGCAGTTCCAGAAGTGACATCTTGCCCATGCGCTTTGGATTGAACGGATCGTCCCTCAAGGCCGCAACCAGCCCCGCGCGGTAGGCCTCTCGGTCGCCCGGCGGGCCGCGCACGGGATCGGGGGCCAACTGGTAGGAGAGGCGCGTCTTTGGCGGCAAGAGTACGGTCTTGTACCAGATGTCGGTGCCATCCATCCGGGTCAGTCGGTTCTCACCACGATCGGGGGTCCAGACGGGCCAGCTGAGCTCGATCTCCCGATGACTATCGCCGCGCCATAGGAAGGTGACCTTCAGGTTTTCGCTTGTCGTGTCCGGCTCGATCAGGGGCGCGCCGTCGCGCGCCACCTGTTCCCAAAGGCGGGAAGCATTTGCGGGTTGAAGGGAGGCGAGCGTGGGGGAAGAGGGGATCGCCTCCCCCACGCTCACACCGGGAACCGCTGCCTGCACCACTAGCGCAGCGGCCACCCCCCCACTCAAGCGCCCGAGGCGGCGCATCCTAGAAACGCTGTGTCAGGGCGACGAAGACGCGACGGCCGTCTTCGTTGTATTCGGTCGTCGTTTCCCGAACGATCTGCTTATCGGTGAGGTTGAGCATGCCGGCGCGAAGCGTCAGGTTGTTTTTCACATCCCAGGTGGCGCCGAAATCGAAGGTGGCGTAGCCTTCCATGACCACATTATAGGCGGCGTTCGAATAGGCGGCGAGATACTGCTCGCCGACATAGTTGACCGACGCATAGAGGCGCACCGCCCCTGACGGCTTCCAGTTGAGAGTGGCATTGGCGCTGTGCTCCGGCTGGTAGATCATCGGAATGGACGTCGTACCCGACGTGTTTTCCGATTCCAGATGGGTGTAGTTTGCGCTTAGGTCCCAGGCTTCGTTGAGCCGGAGGCCGAGATTGGTCTCAACGCCCTTTGTTTCGACCTTGGCGATGTTTTGATAGCGGAAGATCGGACGGCCATCGGGCAGGAAGCCCACGAAGTTGGAATAGGTCGGCGCCAGCGTCTTGTTGGCCGTGCGATTGGTGATGTCGATCATATTTTCGAGGTCGGTCGAGAACAGCGTGAGACCACCCGTGAACCGCTCCCCCTTGTAGCGCAGACCGAACTCGGCGGATGTAGCCGTCTCCGGCTTCAGCTCAGTCGAACCGATGATGTAGCATCCAACGGTCGCGCTGCCGCACGACACCGAACCCCAGTTGGGGCTGTTCTGCAATAGGGTCGGCGCGCGGAATGCCTGTGATGCACCCGTCTTCAGGGTCAGTTGCGGTGTCATCTTCCACACCAGATAGGCGCGCGGGCTATGGTGGCCACCAAAGTTCTCATGATCGTCATAGCGATCACCGATCGTCAGGGTCAGCGTTTCGGTCAGGCGCATATCGCCTTCGAAGAAGAGCGCTGATTGATCGACTTCGGTGACGGGATTTTTGTCGTAGGTCGGGGTCCCGGGCAGGCCACGCAGGTTTGCGGCGTCCTCTAGCTTTTGGGTACGCCATTCGGCCCCAACGGTCAGGGATTGACGTCCGGAATTGAAAGGGAAGGTCATCCGGCCATCGATTTGCATATTATCAGCCGTGTTGGGGTTGATCTGGCCGGTGACGTTGCCGATCTCGTTTTTAATCGTGTCGCCGCTGACGCGCACCTGCGATGACGCCCATCCCCATTCGCCTTTGTGAGTGACGGCATAGGACCCGCGCTGCATGGGGAACCCGTCATGGGTCAGGCGATTATAGCCATAATTTGTCGAGAGTTCTTGACCATCACGCGGCGTCCAGACCAGCGTGCCATCGAGATACTCTTCATGCTTGTCGGTGAAGCCCGGTATCGTAGCTACGTTATTGACCGCCCCGTCACGCTCGCGGCGATTGTAGCCGCCATAGAGTTTCAGTCCCAGGGTATTGGCAATCAATGGCCCTGAGGTGAAGAAGCCGACCTTGTAGGCGTCGCCCGCATCGCGGTTTTCCTGATAAATGTAGTCCGCCGACACCGAGCCGGCCCAGCTCTTGCCAACGGGTTTCGTAATGATGTTGACCACACCGCCGATCGCATCGGAACCATAAAGCGATGACATCGGTCCCCGTACGACTTCGACGCGCGAGATGGCCTCTACCGGCACCCAGCCCGCATCGAAATCATTGCCGCGGAACATGTTATTGCTGGATGACACCCGCTTGCCGTCGATCAGAAACAGGGTGTAGGCCGATCCCAAACCGCGCAACTGGATAGTGCGCTGGTTGCCGGCTCGATTCATCGTTACGCCCTCGACGCGATCAAGAACTTCCGTCAGATCGCGCGCGGGACGCTCGTGCAGTTGCTCTTCCGTCACCACGGTGACTGAAGCAGGCGCGTCTTCGGCCTTTTTTTTCACGGACGACGCTGTCACCACAATTTCGGGTATCTCTTCGTCGCCCACCTCCTGCGCCGACACGGCGCACGGCGACAAAATCGCTGCACCGGCCAGCCACAGTGCTTTATGTGAAAAGGATTTTTGAAGAATCTTGCCAGCCATGTTCGGCCCCCATCTGAAAACTATGGGGCGCTTTAATGCAATCGGTTCTCAATTGCAATGAGAACGACTCGCAATTGCGACGAAATGTCACGCTTAAGTTGGAGAAGTCCTTCCGAGTTTATTGCCGCCGCGCGCCCAGACGTGTGGCGCAGATGGGCGGAAGCCGTCGGACACCTCTACCGCACAGATTGAGGAATTCACCTTTGACCGGCTGTCATAGAGGATTCATCCGGCTTCCCATTTCTCGCGCCCACAGGACTTGTTCTGAATGGCCAGTTTATTGATCCGCCGCAACTCTCGCGGATCTGGAGATAATATCAGCCATATGAGCATCTCCTACCGCACGCGCCAACGTCACGGAGCCTGCAAGGATAGACAGAATACGCCAGGCCTTCGCCTCTCGGTCTTCGACATTGGCTCCCGTTAAGCCCTTTGTAACCTGATCGATCACTTTTTTCATGCTGTCCCGGAACACCGCCTGTGTTTCGGGATCAGATCTTGAGACTTCCGGTGACAGGCTTTGCATCGCGCAGCTAAAACCTAAGTCACAGGTGCGCTTTTCGCTGAGGTAAAAGTCGACGAAAGGCTTCAGCCATTCTGTGCCATATTGCGATTGCGTGGCCTCAATCCCGGCCCGAAGGTCTTCCATTCCCACCTTCAACGCCTCCCGGAATGCGGCGTCCTTTGAGGGGAAGTGGCTGTAGAATGCCCCCGAAGTGACCTGGGCCTCTCTGGCAAGTCCATCAACACCAATGCCGGCAAAGCCCTTGCGTCGAAAACCTCGACCGGCGGCAGTGATCATCCGTTCTCTGGCTTCCTCTTTGTGGCCCGTCTTATAGCGCAAATCACACCTTTAAATAACGATCGTTATTCTATGGAGCGCGGCGACCGTTATATAACGATCGCTATTTTAATTCAACGCGGCCACTAATGCCGGCACTGAAAAGTGGAGACACACATGCCCTTGACCCTGACCCTGACTGACGGTGTCCTGTCAGATGACGCACAAGCCGAAGCGATCGCCGAGATTACTGAGGCCTTTCTCGCCGCGCACAACCTCACCGGAAATAGTGTCATGACCCCCAATGTTACGGCACACGTCAACATTCTCGAAAAGGGCAGGGCATACGCCGGCGGGAAACCCGTCGAAGGGGCATGGCTTGAAACCAAGACACCTGCCTTTGCACTGGCTGACCTGCAGGTTCAGGAAAAGTTTTTCGGCGATGTCACCGAAATTCTCCATAGGATTTCAGGGGGGGTATTGTCGCGTGATCGGATCTGGACCAATGGCGTGCATACGGTTGACGGGACATGGAACCTGAACGGCCGACCGCATCTGAACGAAGCGCTCGGCGCAGCAATCGCAAACGGCTAATGGCTATCGCGCGCAGAGGGCGCCTTTTGTCGCCCTCTGCTGTTTGCGCTTTGGATCTGGAACGATGACGCACCATCCGAATATACCGCACAGACTACTGCACGTCATGATCCGCGTAAAAGATCTTGATCGCTCTGTAGCCTTTTACGCAGACGCTCTAGGGATGCGCGAACTGAGGCGGGAGGATTATCCGTCGGGGGCGTTCACACTTTGCTTCCTGGGATATGACGAAGAGCAAGACGGAACGGTCATAGAACTTACCTACAACTACGGAGACAAGGAATATTCTCACGGTAGCCGGTTCGGCCACCTGGCTGTGGCCGTGGAGGATGTTTATGCGGCGTGTGGCCGCTTGAGGCAGCTTGGTGTCAAAATCACCCGTGAACCCGGCGATATGGCGTTTGCTCCGGTCAATGGTCAGCGTGAGATTATCGCGTTCATACAAGACCCCGACGGATATAGTATCGAGTTGATCCAGCGGTCCTAAGTGTCGCGTCTGCCTCCGCCATCGAACCACGCTATCGCAACACCCTGAGGTCCCCGTCAGTCGTTTGGATTACCTGAGAAGCTGGCCTATCGGACCGTTTTAAGCCGACCAGGTGCGGAGCGGATCGTTGCGCTGTCCTTCCATCCTCGTCTCATCTTGACGATGTTGTGACCTGTCCTTTCGCGGGGAGTTGTCAGCGAGGAGTTACGCGACGCTGTAGAGCTGTTGCGGGCCCGTGGTTTCGACGCGGCGAAGCTCAGCGACGGCGCTGCGGAACGGGCGGTCGCGGCCTGACCGGGTAAAAATCAGTGCTGATGCAACCTGAACTTCCGTCGGCACGGATTTACACAAAGTTCGAACTTCGTAACCCTCACTAACCGTCCCGTTGAATTTACAGGTTCTGGATATCTCGGCCCTGGTGTTTTCCTTCGTTAAGGAATCGGCGCATGGTTCTGCTGTAGACTTCAGGAGGCGTACATGTCCGGTAACTCAACGACTATCGATCCCGTCTATACGCTGCGGTATCTTGTTCGAATGCAGGAGCGCTTGGCCTTCGCACAGGAAGCGGAAGGCAAAGACGCCAGTGCAGTTCGCCGCCGTGCGTGGGAACTGCGGGTTCAGATCAGTCTGCTTAGTCAGGGCGTTGAAGCGGCGTAGAGTAACCCGCGTCGTAACTACTGGCGAGCACGGCAAATGCACGTTTTGATTGCATTTGGTTCGTGTTGCTGCTTATCCTTACGTTCCGGGTTTGGCTTAAGGAGGGATATTTGTCCGATCATTCGAGTCTGTCGAATGCAGGCGAACGCCACGCTATCGAGTACATGTTGAAGCAACTCTATGTCCTGGCGCTTCGGCAACTCCCGTCACCTCAGATTTTTATCGGTGACAGCGCGATCCTGGCACCGACCGCGTTCGCGAAGATCGAGGGCTTAAGCGAGGTTGACAGGGCCGAAGCGGAGGCCATGGTCAGACGGGTGATGCAGGCCACATCATATCACCTTGAAGCCATCGAATGCGGAAAAGCCATAAAGTTGTAACTTACCGCGCACAAGTTTCTCTTCGCGCTGGTCCGAACCTACAAACTGACACAATCGTGAAGAGCGGGGCCTGTTTTGGTGGCAAAGCCTAATAATTCTGTTCCTATCGCCGGGATCACCCCCCCCCCTCGAAACCGGCGAGAGCAGCGGACGCCTTCATCCCATTGAAGGCGTCCGCTTTGTATTGCGGTAGGTTTTGATGATAGGCCGGATAGTATCGCACTATGCCCCTGAGCCGCAACGGTGTGCTATGGCGATCACCATTCGTCGAAGGCTGCGGGGCAGATGTCGTCAAAAGAAGTAACTTTGCAGGAACTCCGGCAGATTATTGCTACCGGTGATGCTGGCCAGTATAGCTGCCCGCATACCAGCGGGGTGGATATCAACACGTGGAGCCGACAGGCGCGCGAGCTTGAGATGTTCGCCCAGAACAAAGGGTACTGGGTGCGCTTGCATCCGTCTGCGCAAGGCAACGGCGCGCTCATTGACCTGATCGTGCTGAGGATTTGACCAGAAGCGAATTCGGGCTGCTTAAACGGCCATACCGCAAATGTGGTTAGCTGCCTTTTGCCAAGTCGGCACTAAGAGACGTGAAGGCGAAAATCTGTCTCCAGTCGTGGGGTAAACTGGCAGGGCAGATGTGATGCCTGTGACGAGCGGCGTTTGAAGCGAGGCCTGCCTATTTCGAGCCCTTCTCACGGGCTTTCCCTATCTCCGCTCGCGCACGGTCATGCCCGCTTAAGGCAAGCACCCGTAACAGGTTTGGCAATGGTTCGGAGCGTTCAATGGTGACTGTTGGCCCGGCTGTGCGAGGGGCCAATGAGTGCGGTCATCTCTTTTCTCGCTGCGGCTGTTCGTTCATCAAGGTATCCCGCCAGGTCCTGAAGATGAACGCCTTTGGCGCATTTCTGGCTGTTTTCAATTCTCACCAGCGGGGTCGCAATATCGCCTGCGGAGATCTTGGCTATCAGCTTGATCGGGGTCAGATGAGAAAAGTAATCCCGGCAGACCCATTCAATCGGGATGACGGCGCGGCCTTCATACTGAGCGAGTAATAGAAACGTCGTGTTCATGGCGGTCTCCCTCTAATTGAACACCTGTGATCGGCGCGCGGCTTGCGTAAAGGCACGGTCAGACGCCATGAACCGTTCCAGCATGATCGGTATCAGACGGTTGGGTTCATCAATCTTCTGGCCGGTCTGCCGTGTGAGGGCGTCTGCGTAGGCGAGGAGATCGCGATGAACGGCTGCGGGCAGGTCAATCGTCACCTTAACGGGCTTGTCGTCGGGAACTGGCCCGAGCTTTAGCTTAGCCATGTCAGCCTCCATAGGGTTCTAAGACAAGGTCTTTCGACAGGATCACCCGCACGCGGTGACCGGGCCTTATTGTCAGGGTGGGAGTGATGTTCAATTGACGCTCGACGATGCGTTGCCCTGTTCGGCTGATGCTGTCTCCGGCGCCCTCGCGAATAGCCCGCACGATGTCGGAATCGCTGTCGGACGACCCGGCTTGCGCGCCCACGCTTAACACGGTGGACAGGGCACCCGCGGCAAGGAGACCATCAAAATGATAATCGGTGCGATCTACAAGACCGGCCTGCCCGCTGACATCGGCGGCGGACAGGCGCTCCAGGATGAGGGATTTTCCATTAGGAAGGATCAGGCGTCGCCAGGCCAGGAGGACGCGGCTTTGTCCGAAGGCAATAGCGTTATCGTATTCGCCCAGGAGACGTGACCCTTTAGGTATCAGGAGGTGACCCTGCCCAAGTGTGTCGTAGACATCCTGCGTCACCTGCGCGATGACCTGTCCCGGAAGGTCAGAGCGGATGCCGGTGACGAGTGCGGCGGGTAGCACACTGCCAGCCTGAATGAGATAGGGGGAGGCTGGCGTAATCAGACGCGCGTCACTGACAATCGAACGATCAGTGTCTGCCCGAAGAAACGCTGTCTGCTTATCCGCAGCGTTGCGCGGGAGTTCCTGTTGAGGCGCCATCAAACGCGCGAGATCAGGCAGCGCGGGTAGCGGGAGGGGTGCAGGCTCGACCTGCGCTTTTGGAGCATTGCCCGGCGCAAACACGGAACTTGAGCGGGCGTTTAGCCGGGTTTGGTCATCAGGGCTAGGTGGTGACGAAGGCGGCTCACTCGATCCCAAGGCACCCTGACCAGACACTACATTCTGATCGCCGCCGTCGCCTGTGGCGACGAGCCCGCTATTGAGCATAGCTTTGCCCAGGTCTCCGGGCAGTGGCGGGCCGAGGACGGGCACATCGGCATAGCTCGCAGGGAGCCTGTTGAGCGTTTCGTTGCTGCGCGGTCGCTTTTCAGGGGCAGAGGGTTCAGGGCGTGGGACGGTTGGCTTGGCAGGGGGAGCCAGTGCCAGCATCAGAGCGCCGCCAAGGCCTGCGCCTGCGACTATACCCATCACCGCAAGAGCCTTGCGGGACAGTCGCAAAACGGGTTTCGGGTCTGGTCTCAGACGTAGCGCCTCTGCGAGGTTGGGATTGGTCTCACTCATGAACGTGGGCCTCCCGTAAACCGGATCCGAACGGCCTTCTGGCGTGACTTTTCACCAATGCGCATTTCTGCAGTCGAAAAGAGGCGATCGACAATTATGAAGCGGTGACTGACGCGGTAGTTCACCAGTTCCGCTTTGCCGTCGGCACCGAGCAGGAACAGAGGGGGCAAATCCGTCGCGGCGATTGCGGCGGGCAGTTCAATAAACACCTGACGGCCGTCATCAAAGGCGCGGACGGGCCGCCAGGGCACCTTGGCCCCCTCCAGACGGTATTTGAAATTCAGGGTCTCCGGGGTGAGGCCCGAGGCCACGGGCATCTGTTCGCGCACCCGTTCGGCCTTCACCTCCAGCGCCTTCATCTCATCCAGTGGATAACGCCAGGAGACGGAGGCCATATAGGTCGAGGGCAGAGCCTGAACCTCGATATGGTACGTGCGCCGATCTGTATTGATGACGAGATTGGTGGAGAGCTGGTTGGCGGTTGGCTTGATCAGAATGTGCACCTGACGTTCGGTGCCTGTGCCGCTTTCCGTTGAGCCGATGATCCAGCGCACCGTATCCCCGGCGGCAATCGGACCAGAGCCCGTGAGTTGTTCTCCGGGCTGCAGCGCGATGTCGGTCACCTTGCCCACGGAGGTGTAGACGCGATAAAGCGCGCCGGGTGTGTAGGGGTAGACCTGAACGGCATTGGCAAAGCTATCACTCGCCGGCTCAACCCGTGCCGCTTCATTGGCTTTGCGCACCTCATCTGCGGGCCGATCCTGAGCGACGGCGGGCCTTGGCGAAAGGCGACCTTTGGGCCGGGCGTCAGCGGCGGCGGCGGCGAAGAGGGTGAGCGCCAGGGTAATAGTAAGTAAGCGGGAAGGGGTCATGGGTTTAGCTCCCGGGTCCAGGTGAGGGCGGTGACGTAAAGGCAAAGGGGATTCTTGCGCAGGCGCTCCGGATCGCGGGGCGGTATGATCTGTACAGTCAAGATCGCCTGCCAGCGCTCGGTTGCCGCGAGTTGGCCGGAGACGTATCGGCGCTCGAGCCACGTGACGCGGAAAGACGTCGGAGAGGCACGAAGGACGCTTGTGATTTCGATGTCGATCTGTTCAGCGCCGGCGCGGGCGAATGGATCGTTACTCTGGGCGTATCCGTTCAGGGCCTGTGCCCCGGTATCGCTGGTAAAGTCATAGGCTTTCAGCCAGTTGCGACGCATCACGACGGGATCTGCGGGGACCGAACGCACCTGCGAGATAAACTCTGAAAGCTGAAACGCGATTTGCGGGTCAGTCGGTGTATAGTCACCCTGGGCGGGGGCGACCGCCTGTACCTGGCCCTGCGGGCTGATCTCTACCACCCAGGGCACGATATGCCCGCGGGCGGATTGCCAGACGAGGGCAGAGGCGAGGCCCGCACTTAAACCGAGCGCGCAAAAGGCCATTAGCCGCCAGTTTCTTGCCTGAACGCGCGCGGAGCCTATGCGATCATCCCAGGCTTTGGCGGCCGCCTGATAGGGCGTGATCGGCGCGGGGGTTTCGCTGTATCGAGATGAGGTGGACTTCAGCATGGCTATTCACCCTGATTGAGATCGACGGTATGGCCCCCGCCTGCGGCATCCCCTGAGCGCACGGCGTGGATGGATGCGTTGGAGGCAGAGTGAAGGGACTGGCTGCGGCGCATATCCCGTGCCCACTGCGGGGGAGTCTTGGCGGAAGGTGTTTGGACCCCCGAGGCGGATCCCTGGCCGACGGTGCCGCCGCTCGCCTCAAATCCGCCTTTCACCCCTTGCGCATAGCTGTCGCGAAACGCCTTCGTGGTGGCTTCAACCGAATGGGCGAGAGGGGAGGCTGCGGCCCGTGCCACGCTACTCAAACCGCCGGCCACGGCCGAGGCACCCTTTCGGCCCATGGCCCCCATTCCATAGGCGGCCTGGGCCGCGCCAGCGGCCGCCGCGCCCCCGCGTGCCAGACCCGCCGCCCCGGCGCCAAGCGCCATAGCGCCCCGGGCCGCCATGCCAATACCGGCAACACCTGCCCCAACCGCGCCTGCGGCGGCGAGGCCTGAGCCAACGGCGGAACCTGCGCCGAGTTGGGGGCCGCCAGAGACCAGGCCATTGGCAATCGAGGGGCCGAAAATGCCAAGCCCTAGGAGGGTGAGGGCGGCCAGCACCACAGCCATCGCGTCTTCGATGGTGGGCAAGGCGTCTCCGAAGTCCCGCACGAACGTATCGAAGAGCGTTGAGCCGATACCGGTAATAACGGCCAGTACCAAAACCTTGATGCCGGACGAGACGACGTTGCCGAGGACCTTTTCGGCCATGAAGGCGGATTTGCCAAAAAGACCAAATGGGATCAGGACAAAGCCTGCAAGCGTCGTCAGCTTGAACTCGATAAGGACGACGAACATCTGGATCGCCAGAATGAAGAAGGCGAGAACCACCAAGAGCCAGGCGAGCCCTAAACAGCCGATCTGGATCAAGTCGGGAAAGAGGGTGGAGGCCCCCATCACATCTGAGGCGGCCTCGAGAAGCGGGGCGCCGGCGTCAAGCCCCGTTTGGGCCAGCTTGCCGGGTCGCATCAGGTCGGCGACCGAGAAACCGGTGCCTGCAGCTTTGAGTCCGAGGCCTGCGAAACTGTTGAAGACGATGGCTGCTAAGTGGTTCCAGTTGCTGATGAGATAGGCAAAAGCGCCGACAAACAGCGTCTTTTTGATCAGGCGCGCCAGAATATCGTTTTCGGCGGCACCATCGAAGGTCCAGAAGAGCGTGTCCAGTGTCATATCGATGACGATCAGCGTCGTGGCCACGAAGGCCACATCGCCCTGCACAAGTCCGAAGCCGCTGTCGATGTAGCGGGTGAAGACTTCCAGAAACTGGTCGATGACGCCGGTATTGGTCATGGCTCAGTCCTCGTAGAACATCTTGGCTGAGCCTGGTGCGTAGCCCTTGCGACGCTGCAGAAAGCGTCTGCGCTTCTCCTGCGCTTCCGCCGCCGCCGCGGCGTCCTCTGCGGCCTTGATGTTTTGAGCGCGCGCATTGGCAGCCATCAAGGCGGTGAGGTCATTGAGCTGCTGGACCTGCAAGGCCAAGATCTGGTTGCCGGCCTGCGTGGCCGACAAGGCGCCGTCGGCCGACTGACTAGCGGTAACAAGGGCCGCCATCTGTGTCTGGTTGGCAGACAGGTTTCCCATGACGGTGGCCTGTAATCGCATCGCATCCTGCAGCCCGCCAACGGTCGTCTTCCAGCGTGCCTTGGCGTTTTCAACGAGGGCCCTGTCGGTGCCCGTCAGGGCCTCAAGGCTGTAGAGTTTTTTGAAGGTCTCATCGATTGAGCGGACCTCGTAGGCGATGTTCTGCGCCTGTGAGATCAGGGCGCGGGTCTTGGCCAGCGTGGCCTGTAATTCAGACAGAACCGAGTAGGGCAGGGCTGTTAGATTGCGGGCTTGATTGATCAAAGACTGCGCCTGATTGCGCAGCGATGCGATCTGGTTATTGATCTGCTGCAGGGCGCGGGTCGCGGTCAGAACCGTTTGGGCATAGGTGCTGGGATCAAAGACCACTATCTGAGCCGATGCCAGCGACGGCAAAAGACCGCCTGTCAGCAAACCCAAAAGAGGAACGCCGAGAAGAGACCGGCGTGACGGGTGGGAGGTCATAGGGAAGGCTCCGGTTGCGCGGGGGGAGAGATGAGAGCGGCGGCCCATTCGACGCCCTTGAAGCGAAGCCACGCGGGCAAAAAGGCGTCTCGTCCGTGGTCGCGAACTATGCGGTCGATGTCGGTCTGATCGGCCTTGGACGCTGAGGCGCACAGGCTTAAGGCGACTTCGCCGAGATCGAGATCGAACAGGCGGTTTCCGAGCGGGGACTGCAGGTAATAGTCCCGGCGCGGCTGGGCGTGGGCAATGATCTCAATCTGCCGGTCGTTCAGACCAAAGCGTCGATATAGGGGGCTAAGGCCCGGCTCGAGCGCGGCGGCGTTGGGCAGGAAGAGCCTTGACGGGCAGCTTTCGATAAGGGCGGCGCTAATTGCGCTACGTTCGATATCGGCGAGGCTTTGCGTCCCGAAAAGAACGCTGGCATTGGCCTTTCTAAGCGTCTTCAGCCACTCTTTCAGGCGCCCGGAAAACGTTGGGTCATCGAGGGCCAGCCAGCCTTCGTCTACGACGATAAACGTCGGGCGGCCATCAAGCTGGCCTTCGATTCGATGAAAGAGGTAGGCGAGGACAGAGGCCGCCGCCGGTGTGCCTACCAGACCTTGCGTTTCAAAGATCTGGATGGGCTTCAGGCTGAGGGTATCGGCGTCATTATCAAGCAACGCGCCGTTTGGGCCTTCAAGGCAATAGGGCTTTAAGGCCTGCTTTAGAGGCAATGACTGGATGAGGGCGCACATTCCTGAGAGGGTACGTTGATCAGCAGGTGCCGATGCCAGTGCGCAGAGTGCCGACCAGAGGTGGGCCTTAACGTCCGGGGTGGTTTCAATACCTTCGCGCGCGAGAAGATCACACAGCCAGTCTGAGGCCCAGGCGCATTCAGCGGTCTCATCGATGCGACGAAGGGGCTGGAGCCGGATATTCCCCTGTTCCGGTTCGCCGAGATCATGCCAGTCACCGCCCATGGCCAGCCCGGCGGCGCGCAGGGATCGGCCGAAGTCAAAGGCGAAAACCTGCGCACCCGCATAGCGTCGAAACTGCAGGGCGAGCAGGGCCAGAAGAACGGATTTGCCCGCACCTGTAGGTCCGATCACAAGGGTGTGGCCCACGTCACCGACATGCAGCGACAGACGAAACGGCGTACTGCCCTCGGTCCTTGCGAAGCACAGCGGGGGTCCATTCAGATGCCCGTTGTGATCGGGGCCTGCCCAGACGGCGGATACCGGCATGAGGTGGGCGAGATTTAAAGTGGAGATCGGGGGGCGGCGCACATTGGCGTAGAGATGGCCGGGCAGACTGCCCAGCCAGGCGTCGACGGCATTGAGCCCTTCGTTGACGCAAACGCAGTCTCGGGCCTGGATCGTCTTTTCGAGGAGGCGCGCTTTCTCATCGGCGAGGTTTGCGTCGGCGTCTGAGACGACGAGCGTGATCGTGACATAGGCGTGGCCGGCCAGATCGGCGCCTAAGTCCTGCAAAGCGGCATCGGCATCGGCGGCCTTGTTGGTTGCGTCATTGTCGACCAGTGCCGAGGCCTCATTTGTCATTACCTCCTTCAGTATGGCGCCGACGCTTTTCCTTTTGGCAAACCATTGACGCCGGATGCGGCTTAAGGCCTTGCCAGCGCTGACCTTATCCATAAGGAGCGCCCGCGTTGACCAGCGATAGGCAAAGCCCAGGCGGTTAAGGTCATCAAGAAGGCCGGGCACGGTTGCGCCTGGAAAGCCTGTTATGGAGAGGGTGCGCAGATGATGGTCGCCGAGCTTGGGCGACAGGCCACCCGTCAAGGGCTGGTCCGCCAGGAGGGCGTCCAGATGCATTGGAACCTCGGGAGGAGCCACCGTGTGTGAACGCGTTGAAAGGGTCGAATGCAGATAGGTGAGCGTGCCGGTGTCATCGAGCCAGTCGCACTCGGGCATCAGGCCTTCGATCGTCTTGCGCACGCGTTCGGACTGATCCTGAAAGACGGACACCCGGTCCCAGACGGCGGTATCGCCGCTCTGCCCACCTTCGAAGAGCCAGGTCTGCCCCCTGGCCTTCAGGTCTTGGGGTGGCAGATAGACGAGGGTCAGGAAGTAGCGGGATTCAAAATGGGCCTCAAACGCTTCAAAGGCAGCGCGGCGTTCGGCATCGACCAGAGCTGAGGCGGGATCATCGAACACGCTTTGAGGGTAGTCGGAAGCGGCGATACGCTGGGCTTCGATAAACAGGCTCCAGCCTTCACCCAGCCGCCGAAAGAGGCTGTTCAGTCTCTGGCTGATGGCGCTGAGTTCAACCGCGATGGCGCTATCAAGGTCCGGCCCCCGAAAACGGAGTGTCCGCTGCAGCGAGCCGTCTTTGTTGAGCACGATGCCTGACGCGACGAGCGCGGCCCAGGGCAGATAGTCGCTGAGCTGGGTCTGGCGCCGGCGGTATTCTGAGAGATTGAACATGTCTCACACATCGAAATAGGAAGGCAGTCGGATGTGACAGCGCGCGACCTCCACGAAATCGGGGTCTTTGCGTGCCGCCCAGACGGCCAGTGCGTGGCCGATCAGGCCCAGAACCAGGCCTGCGACCCACAGGCGCAAACCCAATCCCAAGGCGGCCGCCACTGTGCCGTTGACGATGGCCAGCGCCCGCGGGGCGCCGGCCATCAGGATGGGCTCGATCAGAGCCCTGTAGACCGGTGCCGCGTAGGCGGGGGGGACGCCGTTGTCTGCGGAACCGATCGACATCAGATCAGCGCCCCGCCGCCGAAGGAGAAGAAGGTCAGGAAGAAGGAGGAGGCAGCGAAGGCGATAGAGAGTCCGAAGACGATCTGTATCAGGCGTCGGAATCCGCCGCTGCTTTCGCCGAAGGCCAGCGTCAGCCCCGTAACGATGATAATGATGACCGAGACGATCTTGGCCACGGGCCCTTCGATGGATTGCAGGATGTTTTGCAGAGGCGTCTCCCACGGCATACCGGAACCGGCGGCGAGTGCGGGGGCGGCGAAGACCGCTGAGATGGCCAGCGTCGTGGCCGCGACCGTTACGAGGTTAGAACATGAACGCATGACGTATCCTTTCAGTGGGGTGAGGGAGGGGGAAAAGCTGATACTCGCCGCCGGGTCCAAGCCCACGGACTTCGACAAGCTCTGAGAGGCGGCGTTCAAGGCCCCGGCCTTCGAGAACCGCGATGAGGTTGATGGTCTCGGCGATCAGATGTCGGGGAACGGTGACCGTGGCTTCCTGGATCAGTTGCTCCAGACGCAGCAACGCACCCAGAGCCGAACCGGCATGCAAGGTGCCGACGCCCCCGGGATGCCCAGTGCCCCAGGCTTTGAGAAGATCAAGGGCTTCTGCGCCGCGGACCTCGCCGATGAGAATGCGGTCTGGACGAAGCCGCAAAGAGGAGCGGACGAGATCAGCGAGACCCGCTGTGCCCTCACGGGTTCGCAGGGCAACACAGTTGGGCGCGGCGCATTGAAGTTCACGGGTATCCTCAATCAGGATGACGCGATCAGATTGAGTAGCCACCTCTGCCAAAAGGGCATTGGTCAACGTCGTCTTGCCCGAAGAGGTGGGGCCCACCACGAGGATGTTCCGACGCGCCTGAATGGCGCAGCGCAAGAGGTCAGCCTGTGCCTCTGTCAGAATGCCTTTTTGGACATAGTCTCTAAGCGTGAAGACAACGCCTGCGGGTTTGCGAATGGCAAAGGTGGGGCCAGACACCAGTGGTGGCAGGAGGCCTTCAAAACGAGCACCACTCTCGGGCAGTTCGGCGGATAAGCGCGGTGACGCCTTATGGACTTCGACACCCACATGGTCGGCGACAAGCCGGATAATGCGTTCACCCACTGAAACACCGAGACTGCAGCCCGTATCGACAAGACCGCTTCCTAACCGGTCGACCCAAAGCTTGCCATCCGGGTTCAGCATCACCTCGACCGTTTCCGGGTCTTCCATGAAGGCGGTGATGTCAGACCCAAGCGCGGTGCGCAGCATGAGGGCGCTGCGCGACAGTGCCAAAGGCATGCTGTTTTGTCCGTCTGCCATGTTCGTCTCCGGGGCCATAGGCGGCGTGTGGAGAGCTCAGTGACAGCGACAAACGGAGGAACGGCAACTGGGAAATGCGGGGCGTAGGGGCCTGGCGAAGTTTTAGATTCGTGCGGCGGTAAATAATCTGAAGGCTGATGATTGGTGCGTCTTTAGGGTTAGCGGAGATTGTCCTGGCCGGTCCTGATTTGTCGTGTAGAGGCCTTGCAGTCGGCGCGGGCACGGCCCTTTTCACGAAAATGGATATCGATAGACGGAACGTGCGGGCGATATGGGTCGTAAACGGGACTATCGTAAACAGCAGGACAACAGTAGGTGTGCAGAGGATGCCGCCACCCAGCCGCAAGCTGTGTTTGCGCTCCGTCACCTCTCGGCATGTGATAGACGCGGCGTTGGCAGTTCCTTGGTGCCGGGCCAAGAGGCGAACCCCAGTTTCTGCGACCCTCGTACGTTTTTAGCGAAAGCAGGTTGTCACGAGCCCTTCGCCCCTAGCAAACCGCCTCACCGCGTCATCTACCGCACACTCCGAAACCGAGGGTCGTATGCCGCGGCAACGCCGTATTCAGCGCTTTTCATGTCACGGTTAGGGGGCGCTTTCTCAAACATAAGCCAGTGTGCGGTAGAAATTGATGTAGAGATTAAAACAAAAATGTTTTAATCGTTTCTCCATGAGATATCTCGCCCTTATCCTCTCCTTGCCAACTGAGAACGCCACCCTGAGAATGCGATTGTGGCGGACATTGAAAGGGGTAGGGGCAGCCGCTCTTCGCGATGGCGTCTATCTGCTCCCGGATATGCCCGAATGCCGCTCTGTGTTTGACGGCATGGCCGATGAAGTGAATGCGTCGAACGGCACGGCCTATGTTCTGACCGTAGAGGCATCGGACGATGCGTTTGTCACCATGTTTGACCGGCGTGAAGCCTATGAGACTCTGGTTTTCGATATCAACGAAACTCTAGTTGGTCTGACACCTGACTCCGCAGGGGAGGTTCTTAAGGCGGCACGCAAACTCCGGAAAAGCTTAAGCGGTATCGTCGCCATCGATTATTTTCCCGCTAAGGCGCGCGATCAGGCGCACGCCGCCATTCAAGCGCTCGAACTGCAAGTGGCGCGCGCCCTGTCGCCCGATGAACCCCATTCGGTTGACCATACCATCATAGCGCTTCGCCGTGAGGACTACAGGGGCCGGGGCTGGGCCACACGCAGCAGGCCCTGGGTTGATCGACTGGCCAGCGCCTGGCTTATTCGCCGGTTCATTGATGAAAGCGCCCAGGTGCTGTGGCTAACGGCGCCGGCCGAATGCCCTGACGAGGCGCTGGGCTTTGACTTCGACGGGGCGACCTTTACGCACGTGGGGGCGCGAGTGACCTTTGAAGTCCTGGTGGAAAGCTTTGGTCTCAATGAGGAAGCCTTGCGCCGCATCGGCGGCATTGTGCGCTTCCTTGATGTCGGAGGACTGCAACCGCCCGAAGCCACTGGGGTGGAAAGCGTACTCAAGGGCCTGCGCGACACTATTGACGACGACGATAAATTGCTGGCTGCGGCCAGCATGGTGTTTGACGGCCTACTGTCCTCCTTCCAAGGAGGTGATCACCATGGCTGAGCCCCTTGATGAAGCGCCGGCGCCGGTATCTTTGCGTCAGGCTACCGGCTTCTGGCTGAAACTGGGGCTGATCAGCTTTGGCGGCCCGGCGGGTCAAATTTCAATCATGCACCAGGAACTGGTTGAACGCAGACGTTGGATTTCCGAAAAGCGTTTCCTTCACGCCCTCAACTATTGCATGGTCTTGCCGGGGCCCGAAGCCCAGCAACTGGCCACCTATATCGGCTGGCTGATGCACCGGACCTGGGGAGGTCTTATCGCCGGGGGACTTTTTGTCCTGCCGTCTCTTGTGCTGCTGGTCGCGCTTTCATGGGTCTATCTGGCCTTCGGTCATGTGCCTTTGGTTGCCGGTCTTTTCTACGGGATTAAACCCGCCGTCATTGTCGTCGTTTTTCAGGCCGTGCTTCGCATCGGCGGGCGGACGCTGAAAAACCCGATCCTTTGGGGCATAGCTGTGGTGGCTTTCGTGGCCATCTTCGCGCTACATGTCCCGTTCCCGTTGATTGTTTTAGGCGCGGCCATAGCAGGCTTTATTGGTGGCAAGCTGTCGCCCGATGCGTTCACAAGCGGTGGTGGACATGGCGCAGAGGGAAAGCGCTACGGTCGCGCCCTGATTGATGACAACACGCCCACACCCCCGCATGCCTGTTTCAGGGGGAAACGAGTGCTGACGATCGCAGCGATCGGGGGGCTATTGTGGGTCGGGCCCATGGCCGCGCTGATTTACGGTCTGGGTGGATCACACCCGCTCTCACAAATGGCAGTATTTTTCTCAAAAGCGGCCTTGCTGACCTTTGGCGGGGCCTACGCGGTTCTGCCTTACGTCTATCAAGGGGCGGTGACGCAATATGGCTGGGTGACGGCGCCGCAAATGATTGATGGTCTGGGGCTTGGCGAGGCGACGCCTGGCCCTCTGATCATGGTCGTAAGCTTTGTTGGGTTCGTCGGCGGCTGGACGCAGGCCTATCTTGGTCCAGACCTTGTGTTTGCCGCCGGGGCTATTGCGGCCATTCTGGTGGCCTGGTTCACCTTCCTGCCATCGTTTCTTTTCATTTTTGTCGGCGCGCCGCTGATCGAGACCACACATAACAATCTCAAATTCACCGCCCCGCTCACCGCCATAACCGCGGCGGTCGTTGGTGTGATCCTGAATCTGGCGCTGTTCTTTGCCTATCATGTCCTGTGGCCCAATGGCTTTACAGGTATGTTCGATTGGATCTCGATGGGCATGGCCGTCCTCGCCGCTCTTGCCCTCATTCGGTTCAAAACCAACGTCGTCCTGGTGATCGGCGCTTGCGCGCTGGCAGGGCTCGTTCTGTCTGCGTTTCACCTCAGTTTATAGTTTTTCCTTGCCCCAATTCCCGGAGACTTCGCCATGACTAACCTGCCTGAAACCACGCGCCGCAGTCTCCTTGGAGGCGCAGTCACCCTTGCTGGAGGAACGGCGGCAGCCCTGGCCAGCGCCCAGACACCCGTGCCGTCCGCGGCTAAGTCAGACGCAATGCCCATTGCGCCGTCATTTCGGGCACCGGCGGCCCCCAAACTCTTGCCCTTTAATGCGGCCAAGTTGGACGGTATTTCAGAAAAGCTGATCCAGTCGCATTGGGAAAACAACTACAGTGGCGCTCTGAAGGCCCTTGGCGTCGTCAAGGCCCGCCTGAACGATATGGTGACCGCCAAGGACGTTCCGCCCTACATCTATAATGATCTGAAGCGAGAGCACCTCGTTCGGACAGGTTCGGTCGTATTGCACGAACTGTATTTCGATAATCTGGGTGCCAGCGCGCCCGGTACCGGTATTCGCTCTGCCATAGGGACGGCGTTTGGCACATTCGATATCTGGGAAACTGAATTCCGCGCGATGGGGGCAGGGCTCGGCGGCGGCTCTGGTTGGGTCATGCTGGGCCTCAACCTCCACACGGGCCAGATGGAAAATTACTGGATGGCCGACCACGCCCACGCGCCCGCAGCGACCCTACCGCTTCTGGTCATGGATATGTACGAACATGCTTATCAGATGGACTATGGGGCGGCTGCGGCCAGATATGTCGACGCCTTTTTCAAGAACATCAATTGGGAGGTTGTCTCCCAGCGTTACGCGCGCGCTTTCAACTTTGACAGACTTGCAACTCCGTAACAGTGTAAGTGTGCGTGTGCCGCATTTGGTCTGGGCCGGCACAAGTGTATTCTCATTCAAACGCGGCATCACTTGTTGGCGTTGTGCAGCAAGCCAGTTCAAATCCAGCGGGCGTTTTGAATTCCGTGTCGATTAGACGGCTTATCGATCCTGACGTGACCTTGACCTGACAACGTCCGCAACTACCTGTTCGGCAGTCGGCATCAATGATCACGCCGGCGTCTTCTAACGCGTCGAGGAGCGTTCGATGCCCGTTGAATTCGACTGCCTGACCACGAAAATTGATATTGTAGCGCCCGCTGCCGCCCGTGGATCCAAGACCAAAATGCTCGTAGTGGATGTTCTCGCGCTGGACGCCGAGATTAAGTAGTCCTGCGGCGAAACTCTCCATCATAGAGGCACTTGCACACATATATATAGCCGCTTTGGCGAGTTCGGGTTCATCTGAAAGGATATTGCCCACAGTCAGGCGGGATGGGGAATGGGGGTGTGCGGAGGCTAAAAAATTCAGTCTGATTTTCGGGTTATCTTTAGCGATCGCTTCAAGGCTTTGCCGATAGACCCATTCGAAGGGACGCCTGACCTGCCAGTAAAAATGCACTCGGTCAGGTAATAATCGCCTCACGCTTGCGGATTGCAGCATGGCAAGAAGAGGCGTAATTCCCACTCCGGCGGCGATAAAAACGAGGGGCGAATCTTTGCGATGCGCGTGTAGGACAAACTGTCCAGTTGGGCGTCGAACGGTAAGGCGCGTCCCCTTAAGTGCGGTCTCTTTTAGCGCGTTGGAAACCTTGCCGTTCGGCTCAGGCTTTATTGTTATCTCATAGACCAGGGGAAAAGGTTTCCAATTGGCCAGAGAATAGCGGCGCGCCATACGCGAGCCTGGCGGTGCAACCGATATGGCCTGTCCGGCCTCGAAACCCGGTAACGGACGCCAAATGCGCCAGACAGGATTTCTCAGCTGAAGGGTAAACCATCCATTTTCATGGTCTTTTCGCCCACAAATAACCATCAACATCGGTCTGTCTGGTATATGTAGCGCACCAATCAACAGCAATAAAATGCATGCGGCGCAAATACCAATCGACGCCACCAAAAGGGAAAACAGAAGTAAGGTCATGCCCCGCCAAGCTTAGGTGGCTTTGCGCCGGTTTCTCATCCACATAACGAGGCCCGTAACGCCGAGAGCCACTGTTGCAAAGCCCAGAAGGTCGATCCAAACCCATTCATAAGCTTTCCCGAAGAACAGCTTACCTGTATGAATATCCATAATCAGCTTATCGAGGGTCATTGGCTGTTGCGTCCTTTTGAGCACCTCGGGAGAGAAGGTTACTTTCTCGGCAGACCACGACTGAAGATCGAGGCTCGTTACAAGTCCTGACTTTTTACAACTTGCCGCCCAAAGAGCCGCTGAGCGATTGATGTCCCAGCAATCATCTTTGAAAACGAGCTGGCTCTTATCGGCCTTCAGTTGCCAGATACCCTTCTTGCCGGCAAACAGCGTCTCGCCGTTCTCGGCACTGATGGCGCGAATGTCATCCTTGGGTCCCCCTTTAAGAGGTTCGGCCCGCCCATCGGTGAGAACGAACGCACCGTATTTTGTGCCAACCACGGTAAGGCCACCCAATTGGGCGCTGGTCTTGATATCGAGCGGTTCAATTTGCCCTGTGAACCCGTTCAACTCGACCTTTTTCGTGCCTAATACATCCGAATGCGCGATGAAGAATGTCGTCAAGCCTACGAGGATCAGCGGGATACCAAGACCCACGCTGATCCAGTTGTGAAGGGTTCTGTTCTTTGAAGCCATTTTAGAAAATTTTCTCGACGGTGAGCATGATCATTGGAACCGAGGTTTCGACCTTATCTTCGATCGTGTTGATCGACCCATCGGATTTGTACTTCGCGTTATACTCCGCCTTCTCGATAGACAAAATGTTTTTAGCAATCAATCGCAACTCTGTACGGCGTGCCACGGTATGCGAAATATAGAAATCAACCATAGTCGCTTCATTCCGCGTTTTCACCTCAAGTACACCGTCATCGTTAAGAGACCGGGTGGTGTACTCAGGTGTGTAATTGACCTGAAGTCCAGCTGACATCCTGATCGGTCGATTGACCCAATCAAGCCCCAGATTCGTTATACGGGGAGGCATGTCTTTCACATCGTTTACACTTTTCGCATTTGTGTTTGAGACTTCCCCCCGCATTTCGGAGTGGTTTCCCGTGAGAGACAGTTTGTTTTTCCCCTCCCGAAGTACGGGGACGTTCCAGTCAAGCTCGGCCCCCCAGAAGGTTGCGGTTCCGACATTGAATGGCCGCTGCACGTACCTGGCGCCTTCCAGGTGGGAGACCTTCTCAACGAAGTCTTCCACCTCCCGGTGATAGAGATTGAGCCCAAAATACCCGCGATCATTTTTCAGAAATTTATCGAGGCCAAACTCCAGGCCCGTCGAAACTTCGGGCCTTAAGTCAGCATTGCCCGCCTTGTCCGGGTTGTTTATTGTTCCCGCGCCGTTACCGGTTGCCAGCACAATCAGCGGATTGACATTGTCAAACTTGGGTAACTTCTGGGTACGCGCGGCACTTGAACGCAGCACGAGGTCAGGCGAGATTTGCCATTTGTAATGTACGGACGGATTGAACGCGTCAAAGCTTCCTGTTGAGCGCAGCCCGTTTCGATCCGTGGCTATCCGATCGGCGGCTTCATAACGAATCCCTGCAGTCAGCCAGTGTGTTTTGGCGAAATGCCACTCATCCTGAAGATAAGCGGCCTTCCGCTTCTCGGTTATTTGATAGAGGTCATTTTGCCCCGGAGACTTTTGAACCAAGGCGGCCGCCAGACTGGCAGCCTCATACGTGGTTTTGCGCTTTTGATAGTCGCCCGACCGCAGTTCTGTGCCAGCCTTTATAACGTGTGTCTCGCCAAGTTTTCGGGTTAGGCGGACACTGCCATAGCCCTGCGTCTCTTCTATTTTTTCAAACTCCTGGGAGCGCTTAGATACGACACCCGTTGCATTTTTTTCCTCAGCATACTTGTCTTTGTCGCCCAGACCAGACTGATACCCAAACGTGTAACTCAGTTCCCCCCACGACGTCTTGTCTTTGTAGTCGACTTCAAGACGGGCGATTTCGTCCGTTTTGTTCTCCAGGGCTGCCGTCGTCTTTGTCACGATGCCGTTGCTGTTATAAACGGTAGCCCTTTCATCCTTCTCCTCCGTTCCAGAGGTAATAAAAGGGGATACGGACAGGCGATCGTCGCCGGACTTCCAAGTAATTATCGGAGCGAAAAGGAGTTCTGTCTTTTGGACAGGTTTGGGCTTGTACTCTCTCTGGGTCACGACACCGGCGGCATTCAGGGTTTTTTTGTCTTCAATGACGTCCTCACCGCCAACCGTGTATGAAAAAGGCATGACCACGTCAAAGTGATCAAAAGTATGGCTCCATTGCGCGATTACATCACCAACGTCTATGTCGCCGTTGCGGCCGTAGCCCGCCCGGAGGCGCACCTGATCTGCGGCGCTTTTCTTGAGAACAATGTTGATGATTCCCCCTACGCTCTCTGAGTTGTATTCGGCTGATGGTGCCTGAATTATCTCGATCCGTTCGATCATGTCCGCGGGCAGGCGGTCCACCTGCATCTGGCGTTCCTGATTGGTTGCAGGAACAGGTTGGCCATTGATCAGGTATTGCGTGTAGCCTTTGTCAAGCCCTCTCAACCGGGCATCTTTTGCGACGCCAGCCGGTCCTGTGAAACTAACACCCGGTAACCGCTTCAGAACGTCGCCGACGGTAGCGTCACCATAGCGCTCGATCTCGGCTTCGGAGTAGACCTTCTTGGCTATTGTGGAGTCCTTGCGCGCTTCAATATTCTGACGTTTTCCAGAGACCACGACTTCGGTTGGCTCTTCGTCGGCGAAAGCGACGAACGGCGAGAGACACGTCGTGCAGACAACAGCTGTTGAACGAAGGATGGCTGATCGGATTCGGCTGGGACGTGACATGAATTAACTTTCAGGGAAGCGCTTATGCGAATTATTCGCAGCCCTTAACCGCGTGTGTTCATGTGCGCAATGCGACAATTTGCAAACGATTTGCATTTTTATATAGTGTTGCGAATTAAGCACGCCGGGCAACGGTCCGTCGGGGTCTGTAAAAAAAACATGAAATATGGGACGCTTATCAGACTCAGTAAGACCGGGTGACGTTGACGTCCGGTATTCACGGCGGCAAGGTCAAGATGCGGTACATCCATGCCAAGTCACTGGAAATCAGCGGCTTTCCGATAGTGGGGCCACGGACCCTGTTCTCTCCCAAGGCAAAAGAAGACTTCGGCGGAGCCGACGGTGTGATCGGTATGGGGGCCAAAGGACGGTTCAACAACGTCTTCCACCGCCGGTCAGTTCTACGTCCGACCAAACGCCTATTTCAACGATGTCGGCCCTATGTTCCGAAAGCATGCGCCTTGAAACGCGTGCACTTCAGCACAGAATGAAATGAGACGGTCGTTTGGCCGTAAGGACATTGGGGAGCTACCTTAGCAGGCATCGAATTAGCGTCATCGATCATGAGGGAGCCTTTGCGGCTCTGTAGGCGCGGAGCCGTCGTGATAGAGCGGAATGGTCTCAGCGGAGCATGCCGCGCATGTGTTTACGAAGGAGAGATCCTTGAGCCGACATAGTGCGAACGGACAAGCCGCAGCTGAATGGAGGCAGCAAGGTCCTGTTCGAGCAGGCCCTGAGCCAGGTGCTTAGCTCCTTCCATGGCGCAACAGATTGTCGATGTGATAAATAGGGGAGCCACTCCATGTCTACTAATGGTGATCGCCCTAGAACAGCGCTCCCAGCACGCTAATCGCAGGCTAGCCATGCTGAAACTGGCCGTGCTGCGGGAGGAGCGCCGCGTTGCGGCCAGTAATGATGCACGCCATGCCCAGCGCTGGGCGCATCGGAGCCTGGAACGCGGTGACCCAGTGCGCATCTATGCCGGGCCGTCGTTCAAGCCTAGGTGAGGTACGATCGCGGGGCCGGCGACCGGCTACGCGTCAATCGTCGTTATGCGTTTTTCGCCTTGCCCGCATTTCGGCGACGGTCGCCTCACGCCACAGCGTTAGGCTTTTGAGTGCGGCTTTCTCCGCGTTCATGGCGGGGCGGTCTTTAAGGCCGTCGAACTTGCATACCGCCTCTACGACTGCGGCGCCGGCGGTGCTGGCGGGGTAAGGCTGGAAGGTCGTCCGCTTCTTGTCCTCAGCGATGACGTCGCCCGTCAGCTTGTGGAATGTCCTGTTGATCGTAGCGGCGGAAACGTCGCTGCAATTGTATTCCTTGACCTGCTTTGAGTATGTGCCTGGAGCGAGGCCGGGCTTATAGACCACCAGTTCCAACGCGCGGAACTGTCCATCGGCGACGGCCTTTACCGAATTGCGTTCGATCCAGTACGAGGTCGCATAGCCGTCGGACGCGGCGACAAAAATATAGTCCTCAGGCGCAGGGACCGCCAGTGCCGGGGCGGCCTGGAGGCTGACGGCCAAGAGGCCTGCGACGAACCAATTCGATGCGCGCATGGCGTTATCGCGAACCATATTCATCTGACATTTTCCATTTGAACGCCCTGCAGGCGGCCGACCGATGGCACGATAGTCGTTAGCCGTGCTGGTGTGAAGCTGGTATGATGGTGCGGTGGCCTTCGTCACCCTTTTTCCAAGGCGCCGAATGTGCGTTTCGCCTCGAACGTAGCCGCTCGATGTCGTTTGGGGAGGGTTTGAAGGCACCTGTCCTGCCAGCTGGTCGTGGAAGTGCGGGGCTGGCTTTGCCACTGCCATGTGGCTGGTTCCCACCTTCGCAGTTCGTCGATCAGGTCGGGGGTCTCGTTGAACAGTTGACGCGGGGCGCTTGAGCAAGTGGGCAATGCGCTCCTAGCCCATCCTATTCACGGCGGGGGCAAAAAAGTGCAGCGGGTGTAGCGTAAAGCGTTGTTTTGGAATAGATTCTGGTTACCACACCTGACCTAAACCCAAGACACGCGGAGCCACACCCGCCATGGACCAGGATACCGATCTTCCATTCGATTTGCCAAGCGTTTCCCGCAAGAAAATCACGGCTGCCTTTGATGGCGGACGTATCAGTTCAGACGGCGGTGTTATGCTGTTATCTGCCGCGGAACGCCGGATCGGGATCATTGATCGGCTTTGGCGGCTGATACCCGATCAGCGCAATCCATTCCTGGTGACCCATTCCCTTGCCTCGATCCTGAAGGCGCGGGTCTTCGCCATCGCCTGCGGCTACGAAGATGGCAACGATCTGGCTTTCCTGCGCACCGATCCGGCCTTCAAGCTGGCATGCGGGCGACTGCCTGAAGGCGGCAAGGACCTGTGCTCACAACCGACCTTGTCGCGCCTTGAGAATGCGCCGGACCTGCGTAGCGCGATCAAGCTGACCTACGGTCTTATCGACCAGTACTGCGCCAGTTTCGGTTCGGCCATTCCCGCCGCTGTCACTCTCGATATCGACGACACGGTCGACGTGGTTCACGGACGCCAGCAACTCTCGCTCTTCAATGCCCATGAAGGGGAATATGTCTTTAAGCCCATCCACGTCTACGATGTGAGCACAGGCCGACCGGTCGTCGTCATCCTGCGACCCGGCAAAACACCGTCAGGCAAGGAGGTGCGTGGCTGGGTCCGCAGGATGGTGCGCCAGATCCGCAAACACTGGCCCACAACCCACATTACCCTGCGCGGTGACGGCCACTATGCCCGACCCGAAGTCATGGCCTGGGCTGAGCGCAAGGGCGTTGACTATATCTTCGGACTGCCAGGCTCAAAGCCTTTGCATGCCAGGGTTGAGACGTTTGCCGATCATATCCGTGTCGTTCGGGCCGAACAGGACGCCGCGGCCGTGCGCGGTTACACCGAAGTCCGTCATGGAGCCAAATCCTGGGGGTGTGAGCGTCGTGTCATTGCCCGCATTGAAGCCACGCCGCTCGGCCTCGACAATCGCTTCGTTGTGACATCCCTGACCGATCCCGATCCGGAAACCCTCTACGCCAAACTCTATTGTTCCCGAGGCAATGCTGAAAATCTGATCAAGCTCCATAAGACCCAGCTCAAAAGCGATCGAACCTCTTGCCGCTGTCCTCTGGCCAACCAGATGCGCCTGATCCTTCACACGGCTGCCTACTGGCTGATGCTGGCTGTCCGGGATCAGATCCCCAGGGCCCATAAGCTGGCGACCGCTGAGTTCAATACCATCCGCTTGCGCCTTCTGAAGATCGGGGCACGGATCAAAGAGACCGCACATCGCGTAAGGATTGCCTTCGCCGCGGCTTGCCCGGAGGCCTCTCTCTTCCGTCAATTAATGGCCGGCCTCAAACCCGCCCCCACATGAACGACGGGGCTATGCCCCCGAAACCGCCGCCATCACCATCAACCCCATCGGAGAAAAATCAAACCTAGCGCGTGGCGGAAAACACGACGCGAACAATCGCGTCAATGAAACCGCCGACCTGAACGGAAGGAAGAACGCCGTTACGATGAATGAACCGGGCTAGAGGACAGTGTTGGCCTTCAGGCGGGTCATGTACTCGTAGCCTTTGGCTTCGAGGGAATCGTCTAGGTCGGGCAAGGCAAAGGCCGCATCGCCCCGAAAGAAGCGCCGGCTGGCCATGTCCCTGTAGCGTTCAACAACAGGCTCGAGGACAGAACGCCAGCCATCCGCGCTATGGACGTTACCTGCACGAAGACTTGCGCGTTCAAGGTGCCGAACTGATTGAACACGAAAAGCGGGTGATAGCAGGCGCACCCAAAGTGACCATCGTAGGCCGTGCCCCCCTGATCACCATGGGTTGGGCTGATGCTTAAGTCCATATCCAGAACCAGAACCTCGACGTGGCGACGATCGATAACCCGGTCGATCCACTTTCCTGACAGGTCGGTCTATGTTCTGAGGTTGTCAGGACTCGTCAAAACCTGCGTTTCAAAGCGCCCCATCTGGCTCGTTGATGCTGCCGTTGCACTCGTGGCCCTGCCGCCGACAACCCAGCACATGGCCGCGTCATGAGCGAGCCGATCGGCGTCATTAACGTCTTCGTGGCCGACGGTAGGCCCAAACTCGGATTGCCGGAATTGGGCCTCCAAGGCATGGCGGCTGTTCTTGCCGGAACGGTTATTGGCGAGCACCTGACACGCAAGCTCGTTCAAACCGAGCGCATCGTCGAGTTCGCGAAAGACCAGCAGCCCGGCATCCGAGGTGACCCTCGAACCATAGAACTCCCGCTTCAGGCGACGGTCGAAACCCAGCCGCAAGCCGGCCACCTGACCTTCGCCCGCAGCAACGGCCATGGAATCATTCTAATATCGACCAGAAAGAAAGTCACGAGAACGACGGCCATATGAAAATGTGGGATAATAAATCCGATCGTGACGTTAGACCAATATTCCGAGCATTTTTACAGCGAACCTGACTGACCCAATGACCGCTTTCAGATGTCAGGACTTACATAAATGAGAGCTATGAGTGCGAAGGCGAAGCGCAGGTTTTCGGCCCTACGCGGTCATTAGGCAAATACCGAAGTGTCTCGTTACTGGATATCGCGAGGTCGAGCGGTTAAGCCCCTTGTTGGCCGCCAGTGGGACTACCACTCGCCAGCAACTCACGAGCTAAATGCTCCGGCAAACTCAGCGCGGTTCAGTATTGGTCGATTGGGTGAAGCGGAGTGCGCTCTATATTCTCAGCCAGCGACACTTCTTCGATCAGGACGGCATCGTTGGCATCGGAGACGACGCAGGGGACTGGGGAGGACTTAGACAGCCGTTTCTGCTTCACCAGAAGCTCCAGTGCGCGGAACCGCCGGCCGCCGGCCGGCACCTCGAACATGCCGGTCTCCCCACCGCGCTCATCCAGCACCGGACGCACATGCAGGCTCTGAATGAGGCCGCGCCGGGCGATAGACGCGGCCAGGTCTTCGATGGAAAGCCCGGACTTTACGCGCCGGACATTCGACTGGCTCAGGACCAGCTTACAGAAAGGGATGTCACGTGACGACGACAGGGTAATCTTCTGAACAGGAGCATTCATGGCTCGATTCCTCGACGGGCGGCCGGGAGCCTCTCTCTCGACCTCCAACCCGTCGCAAAGCCCCACGACGTCTCTCACTCTCGTCACGTACGAGGTATATGCCCTGCCAAGGTTCGGGAGGCCCTGGCTCCCCCGGACATACTCATGTGTTCACGGCCTCGGGGCGAGGGTTCGTGACGCATCTCAGCCATCTGGGGTGGAGCAGGCATGGGTGAGCCTGCCAGTCCATTCGCTGCTACTTGCTGACAGTTGTTTTGGTTGAAAGTGCGGCCTGAATGTCCGCTTCCAGTGCTTCCTGAAGCGCTTTGCCGGGTGGAGGCGCAAAGATTTCATGGCCTGTCACTTTGCAGAAGACGACCGCATCTTCATACTGTTTCAGAAGGAGTAGTCTTCCGTCCCGAGTGGACTTCGGAATAAAATGAAGGTGAATAAATCCGTAGTCGCGTAGCGCCTCGTCCACGTCGACGTCGATATATGTCCGGTAGAACCTATTGTCGACCTTTCTGCCGTTACCGATGGTTTGGGACAGGTTGTAGATTATCCTGGCGTAGGTTGCCTCCAGTGTGGAACCCGAATTTAACATTGCGAGTAACTGCCTAGTTATGTCTGGCAAGAAAATAACCGGGCGCACTCCGACTCTCAGGCGGGGCTCGTGCAGCAGATTTCCGGGGGACATACTATTTCTTCAGCAGTCCAACGAACTCTTCAAATGATGTGGGACCGCTAAGCACGACGGTGCCTCGAGCTTGCGTGTCGACCGGAACCTCTGACAAGGCTTGAAGTTCCGCCCGATAGGCGGGAGCATATTTGTCGAGATTGCTGAGCACGACGCTCAGGCGAGCCTGGCGTTTCTTGACCGCACTAAGTCGCACAGGCAGCTTGCCGGTGAACTTGGCGGGATTTGCCGCAAGTAACCGCTCAGACAAACGCTGTTGGCGAAATTTGATGCGAAAATTCAAGGCATTCGCGTTGTGTGTCGGAGCAAACTTATTCATCGAACGCGATCCTTTCACCGCAGATTATCAGTTTGAATGGGTTAAAAGTCAATTAGAAGGCCAGACGGGCAATTGGGCCCGGGCTATGCGGGTACTTTTCGGGGTCTGCCACGTTTCTTGGGGGGCTCGGAGGCCTGTTTTGCGCGACGTGCCGACAGGGTTGCGGAAGCCGGCTCCGGAGGCTTGATTTCGGTCGGCTTGAATCTGGGGCTATAATAGCCCTTTCTCTTCCCGGTCAGAGGCGCCGACGCGACCTTCAGCCACTTCCAGCCCTTATATTTGTCCCCAGATTGGCGAATATGTGTGTAGCGCTTCAGGCTTTGCCAGGATCTGTGCCCACTAACGGTGGCGACATGCGGGATGTTGTTCCCGAGTTCGAACAAGCGCGAAATGCCATCATGACGTAGGTCGTGGAAGTGCAGGTCTTCGATCCCAAGGAATTGACAGGCTCGGGTGAATGAAGCGCTCACGGCGTCGGTGGTGTACGGGAAGATGCGATCATCTACTCTTGGCATTGACCGGATGATTGTCATTGCCTCCGGAGGGAGGTCCACCCAGACGTGGTTGCCCGCTTTTTCCTGAGGGTTTTTCATGTCCCGGACCAGGACGCGACTGTGTGCCTCCTCAAGGTCGGACCAGGTTATGGTGACGATTTCTTCCTGACGCCGGGTTGAGAAGATTGCGAACGGCACGATCTTCGTCATCGGAAGCATTTCAACTTCCTGCTCACGCGCTTGATAGTGGCTCATGATCGTGTCGAGTTCGGCCAGGGTTGGGCGTCGGTCCCGCTCCTTGCCCTTACCCGTTAAGCCGAGCTTCTTGGCGACGAGATTGCCATCTTTCATCACCGCAGGATCAAGCGGGTATTTCCAGGCCGCCCGGGCGATGGCAAAGACAGCGCCCAGGTGCGAGAGATAATTGGCAACAGTGGCGGGGCCCCGCGTCTTTCCCAGTTCCTTGGCGAGGCTCGTTATGGTCGCGCTATCAATCGTGCTGCAGGCCATGTTGGAAATGTCGAAGTCGTTCTTCAGCGTATTCAGGACTTGCTTCTTCGTTCGCCCTATCTCCTTTTTGGACTCGTCCATGTATCGGTCGATGACGAAGCCAAGGGTGGGATCATCCCGGCGAACACGGTCAAGCGCCTGCGGATTAAGTAATGCCTCCTCCGTCTTATCGATCCAGGCGCTGGCCGCGGCCTTGCGATCGAAGGTGCGCGTTTCGCGGTAGGCGATCCTGCCATCTCGCTTTATAAGGACCTGAGCGTGATAGCCGGTCGAACCGTCCTTATGTTTTCTTGGAACGATCGTCCCCATGTCATTCCCTCGCGGTACAGCATGAGCCTAAAAAGTACAGCATTGCTGTACTTTTGGCAAGAAAATAGGCCTTAATCGCCTATAACGGGTAAAAATCAGCGTTGTGGATAAGTGAAAATATGATTGAAAAAGAACAAATAATTCAGAAAAATCGCAGTTTTCAATTCTCAGTGGCGCCGATGATGGACTGGACGGACCGGCATTGTCGGGCTTTTCACCGGACCCTGACGAAGGGGGCGCTGCTCTATACCGAAATGGTCACTTCGCGGGCGATCATCAATGGCGACCGTCAGAAGCTGCTCGGCTTTTCCGAGGTCGAGCATCCGGTGGCGCTGCAACTGGGCGGGTCTGAGCCGGATGAACTGGCGGCCTGCGCGAAGATCGCCGAAGACTGGGGCTATGACGAAGTCAACCTCAACTGCGGCTGCCCGTCCGATCGCGTGCAGTCGGGGTCGTTCGGGGCCTGTCTGATGCGCGAACCACAGCTTGTCGCTGACTGTATGCAGGCCATGGGCGAGGCGACCCGGCTACCTGTGACGATTAAGTGCCGTATCGGGGTCGATGATCAGGACGAAGAGACGGCCCTGTTTGCGCTGGTCGAAGCCTGCCGCCAGGCGGGAGTGCGTACCTTTATCGTGCATGCGCGCAAGGCGTGGCTTAAGGGCCTGTCGCCTAAGGAAAACCGTGACATCCCGCCGCTCAATTACGAACTGGTCTATGCTTTGAAGCGCGCCTATCCGGATTTGACGATCTCGATCAATGGCGGGATCGGCACGCTGGAGGCGGCCGAAGCGCATCTGAAACACGTCGATGGCGTCATGCTGGGCCGCGCCGCCTATCATGAGCCGGCCCTGCTGGGGCAGGTGGACCGGCGTATATTTGGCGGCGAGGCCGATGTCGGGCCGTTTGAGGCGCTGGAGGCCTATCGTCCCTATATGGAGGCGCAACTGGCGGCGGGTGTGCATCTGCCGGCCATTACGCGGCACATGCTGGGGCTGATGCACGGCCTGCCCGGTGCGCGGGCCTTCCGGCGTATTCTGACCGTGGAATCGATCCGTCCCGGCGCGGGTATAGAGGTGCTGGATCAGGCCATCGAGGCGGTGCGCGACGCCATGTCGGCGTCACAGGCGCGGCGTGAGGCCTATGAGGCGAGTCTTACGGACGCAGGATAAGGCTGCCCTGCGTGGCCTCAAAGCGGCTGAGGCGACCGAGATAGCTCATGCCCAGTAGAGAGGTGGACAGGCCTTCGCGGATGACCAGGGCCTCGACATCGTCCATCTGGCTCTGGCCGATCTGCACGCGGTCAATAACGACGCGGGCGGCCTGCGTATTGCCGCTGGCGGTGGTGACGTCCTGATCGTAGGTGAGGGTGTTCAGATTGATGCCCAGACGGCGGGCGTCCTGCGGCGTCAGGGCGACCACAGAGGCCCCCGTATCGACCAGAAATTTGACCGTTGTGGTGTTGACCCTTGCCTCAGCCCAGTAGTGGCCGTCGGCCGCCTTGGGGATGGCGGTGACGCCGCCGATGGTGCTGGGGGCAGAGACGCTGTGCGTCTGGGACGTTTGCACCACGGTCGCGGTTTCATCGCCTTTGGAGGTGAAGCCTTCGTGCCGTACCACCAGCAGGCCGGTGGCGACCGCACTGGTGATGGCGCATCCCAGAATAAACGCAGATCTCAGCATAACGAAACCACCACCACCGCTTTCGGGCTGCCCGTGCCGGGCCACCGGTCTTTTCCGGTTGGTCACAGTCTATGCGGATAAGGTTTTTTTATCGTGAATCGGCGAAAATGCGGTGTGTTCGGATGAAATTGAATTGGAAAATGAAATTTTGATTTCTAAAATAACGCATAAAATCAATTATTTGTGCAATTCATAATTCGATTTTTACTCCGGTTACGGAATATTTGTTGCGCGTTTTTTGAGTTTGTGGCACATTGGTATCCGACGCGACGACGGCTGAGAGAGGTGAGAGTCCCCTGAGAGTTTGCGACGCGTCTTCTTGTTCATCTTGTCATGAAAAAGGAGGCGCATTGTGATGAACGACAATGAAAAGAAACAACACGCTATGACTTCGTTCGCCCTGTTTGGCGGAGTCTTTCTGGGGCAAAAGCCCAAATCCGGGCCGGTGCAAAGCCGCCCGCAGGATTTCAGGCCGTTTGGCCGCAAGTAATACCAGCGTGACGCAAACCCAAAACGTAAAACCCTCCGCGATCACTCGCGGAGGGTTTTTTTTCAACAGCCGGGAAACGACTTAGTTCGAAGCGAGCTTCACGCCGGCCTTGGCTTCCGCAGCGGCCATGTTCGGCGACGCCTTGGTGATCTTGACCGACGGGTTCGAGCCGCCAGCGCCGAAGCGCGCGGTGCCTTCCACCCAGTACAGGCCGTCAGCGCCCAGGAAGTTGTACTTGAATTCGATGGAGTAGGTGCCGGCGCGCACGTCGCAGGCATTGACGTTGACCATCTGCTTGCCGGTGACGGGAACGACCTTCGACACAGCGGCCTTGGCCAGACCGGCGAGGGCAGAGCCGGCTTCGGCCTGCTGGGCGTCATCGCACTCGGCGGCTTGGGCGGCGCCCGTCATACCCAGAACGGCGACGGCGGCAATCATAAGGCTTTTCTTGATCATCTCTTTGTAGCTCCTTGAGTTTCTTCAGGATGACTACACTCTATCTGATAATGAATAATCTTAAGTTAAACAGGGCGTTAGGAAATTTTTACGGAGATTAACTCCGTTATTTCAAACACTTGAAATACAAGGGGGTAAATCTTAATGGCGTCCGGAGACGAGAAAAAATAAGCAAAAAAATGAAAAAAGCCGCCGGACAGATCGTGCCCGGCGGCGTTTATGTCTTAGTTCGAGGCCAGCTTGATGCCCGCCTTGGCTTCGGCGGCAGCCAGGTTCGGGCTCAGACGCTTCAGCTTCAGTTCGGTCACGGCCGAGCCATTGTACTTGGCCGTACCTTCGACCCAGTACAGGCCGCCGGCGCCGAGGAAGTTGTACTTGAATTCTGCGGTAGCGTTCTTGCCGGCGGCGTCGCAGGTGTTGATGCTCACCATCTGCTTGCCTTCGACGGCAACCGCCTTGGACACGGCGGCCGCAGTGGCGGCGGCGATCGCCTTACCGGCGGCGGCTTCCTGGGCTTCGTCACACTCGGCAAAGGCCGGAGCGGCAAGGGCGGTCAGGGCAAGAGCGGAAAAGATAACAGCTTTCACGGCGTAAAACTCTTTCTGAATCGGTACTGGGCATTCGGCCCACGGGGAGGAGGACGGGATGCGTTGTTGGGCGCGAGTTCAATATACCTATGAGTGTTTAATTGCCGGTGAATCTATTGTGCGGCGCGATGGATTTTTTCACCTCTTAAATTGGTTTTATGCGGTTGAACGCACAAAAAACCCCTCCGGAAGCTCCGGAGGGGTTTTCAATTCAAGACCTTAGCCGGTTTTAGGCGGCGGTCAGCTCGGCCAGGAAGCGGCGGATATTCTCGCTCATGGCTTCCGTGCGTTGTGTCAGCTGACTCGCGGCACCCAGCATCTCGGTCGAGGCCTTTTCCGTATCGGCGGCCGAGGCCGACAGTTGCGAGACGGAGGTGGAGGCGGTGGTGGTGCCGTCCGAGGCTTCGTTGACGTTGCGGGCGATTTCGTTGGTGGCGTCGCCTTGCTGGTGCACCGAGTCGGCGATGGACGAAGCGATTTCGTTCATGTGCTTGATGGTGGCACCGATACCGCGGATGGCCGAAACGCCGTTCTGGGCCGCCGTCTGGATGTCCTTGATGCGCTCGCGGATTTCGTCGGTAGCCTTGGCGGTTTGCTGCGCCAGCGACTTCACTTCCGAGGCCACGACCGCGAAGCCCTTACCGGCTTCACCGGCGCGTGCCGATTCGATGGTGGCGTTCAGCGCCAGCAGGTTGGTTTGCTGGGCGATGGCGTTGATGAGGTCAACCACTTCGCCGATCTGATCGGCGGCGCGGCTCAGCTCGACCATCGAGTCGTTGGTCTTGTCGGCTTCCGACACGGCTTCGGCGGCGATTTCCACCGAGCGGACGGCCTGATCACCGATGACGCCGATCGACGCCGACAGTTCGGTGGTCGCCGAAGCAACGTTTTGCACGTTGTCGGCCGAGTTGCGGATCGAGGAGACCGCCGATTGCGAGCGGCGCTCGTTTTCCTGCGCGATGGTGAGCAGGGTGCGGCCGTTGGCGTCGAGGTCCGAGGCGGCGGCCGACAGGGCGTCCAGCATGTCCTGAGCTTCGTGGCGGAAGCGTTCGGCCAGTTCCGACATCTGACGGGCGCGTTCTTCGCGGGTTTTCATTGTGGCGGCTTCGATTTCGGCGAGGCGCAGCTTTTCTTCAGCATTGGCCTTGAAGACATTGAGGCTATCGACGACCGACTTCAGTTCATCGCCACGCGCCAGCGATTGAATGTCCACATTCAGATTGCCGCGCGCCAGTTCCTCAGTGGTCTTGGCGATGCGGTTGATGCCGGTCACCGTAGCGCGCGAGAAGACGAAGGCGATACCGCAGGACAGGACGGCCATGATGGCGGCGAAGACGGTCAGCATGGAGATGCCGGCGGTCTGGGCCGTGCGGGCGGCTTCGGCGTCCGCCTTGGCCTGAGCGACCTGACCGGCGATGATCTTGTCCGAGATTTGCGACATCTTGGCGTAGCCTTCGTCGAACTGCGACATCAGCGGCGCGACGGAGGGGAAATCGACGGTCATGACCGAGCCGGCGAACTCGACGGCTTCCTTATAGGTCTTGACCTCCTTGCCGAGGTCTTCGAGGTCTTTCTTCTTGGTGGCGTCTGTGGTGGCACCGGCCATCGCCTTGATGCTGGTTTCGATCTTGCCGAGATCCTGCACGACCAGGGCGACCTTCTGATCGGCATTGGTGCCGGCACCCGACGCCTGATCGGTCATGGCGCGGAACAGCTGGCCATTGGCTTCCTTGATGGCCGACTTGATGTCGCCCATGGCCTGAACGGCCGGGAGGCTCTGGGTATTGATGTTTTCAATAGCCTTGCCCTGCGTGTTCATTACGGTCACGGCCCCGAAGGCCAGCGCGACGATCAGCGCGGTGGCAACGGCGGCCGGAGTCATGAACTTCAGCGTGAAGGACAGGTTGGAGATGCTCAGCTTGCCGCCGGCAGATTTCGACTTAGTCATTATGGCCCCTGACAATCTAGTGTCTGCTTTTCCGGTACGGCGTTTGCGGGGCCGCCCGGAGAAATGGTTTTCTGGGGTCTTGGTGCGTGATCCAACTACAGGCACGACTCATCACGCGTCCGCAAACCCCGGATTGTCAGGCAGGGTGTCAGAACATAGTTGTTGAAACCCTAACATCCGTCATTTTTTTTGTCTTATAATAAAACGCGGGTAACCTTAATGAAAACAGCGCCTAAGAGTGAACCCAGGCGCTATGGTGTGGTTTTTTCGTTTAGAAAATCGCCCGGTTACGGCTTGGTCTGCGTTGCCGTTTTCGCGGCTTGCGTGAGCGCCTGAGCATCCTCGCCCTTGACTTGTGATGACAGGGCGATGGCCTTTACAGCGCTATCCTTGCTGGTGTCCCGCAGATGGCTGAGGGCGTCAGAGGCCTTGGTATCCACCGGGGCCGCAGGCAGGGCAGGGGTTTCCGTCGTCTCTTTCGCCTGTTCCAGAGTCGGGGCCGCCGAGGGGCGGACCTGATCGGCGGCGGCCAGCATCTGCGCGCCACGGCTGGAAAACTGATAGAAGGCGTGGTTGCCGATGGTGGCGGTGCGCTGCATGCGTACCGACCAGTCGGGCGAGATACCCAGTACGTGGAAATGGGTCGAAGCGCCGACCGACTTCATCACATAACCGTCCAGCGCGTCTTCGGCGACGGTGCGGGCGCGCTTCCACGCCCAGCTTTCGACGCGGTTGGACATGATGCCGTTGCAGGTGAAGCTGAACTGACAACCGGTGCGCTTCACCGCGCCCTGATAGACCACATTACAGATGGTCTTGGGGTAGGCGGGGTGACGCACGCGGTTCAGGATCACCTGAGCCACGGCGCGCTGACCGGAATCGGTTTCGCCGCGCGCTTCGTAATAGACGGCCTGAGTCAGGCAATCGAGATCGGAGGCGGAGCGGTTCTTCAGATCAAAGGGCGACGCCGGAGCCGTGCGCGACGGTGCGCGCATCAGGCCCAGATCAAGGCTGGCCTTCAGCACCGGGGCGGAGGCGGCTTCGGCCTTGTGCGCGCGGGCCGGGCCAACCAGAGACGCAAACAGGTCGGTACGCTGGCGGTCCTGACGCAGGCGCATCGTGGCCACAGGCGAGGTATAGGATTCGTGACGCATGACCAGCGCGATGGCGCGGCGGTCCAGATCGTCCTGAAGCGCGGCGATATGCTTTTCGCCGTTCATCTGACGCAGACGGTCCGCGCCATAGGAATGATCGTTCAGGCTCATCAGGCTTTCGGCCTGTTCGCGGATTTGCGCGTCGCGCGTCAGCTTGCCGCCTAACCAGGCAGAGCCGAACGCGGCGGTCAGCATGAGGCTGGAGCCGCCGGCGGCGGTCAACAGGCGCATCTGACGGCGCGTAAGAGACAGGTTCAGACCCAAAGGTGTCTTGTCCTCAGTAACGAGAGCGCACCGCGCTCCCTGACAGAGGGCAACCCCACCATACATTCTTCTGAATGCATCAGGCCGTTTCACAACACGGAAACACAGCCTTCCGGGGGCGCCGGAGCCGACGACGCACATAACTGTGCCTATCGACAGCCCGTCTTATAGCCAGAAATATGGCAAAAATGTGTTAAAGTGCCAATCGCGTAAAAGGAGCATCAGTTCAGAGGGGGTGAGAGTGAGAAAATTTCTCATATAATGCCTATTTTTTATCAAGATGTGCGCTGCAATGACTTTTTATTTTATGAAGTATTGAAGAGATAAGCTTATCCGCTTTTTTCTTGCGATATTCATGGAGGGGGCTTTCGGTTTTGCGATCATTACAATTCAACGAAGTTTACTCACGTGACGCAAAAGTGAAACTCAGGCGCCGGGTAGGTATAGAACATTGTTATTTTAAATTTGCGGTTTCAAGGCACTGGAATCCCGAATGAATCCCTCTCAGGCGAGGGAGTCACGAAAACTTGAAGCCCGCAAAACGGCCAATCTGGCCGTAGGGCGCAAAAGCCGCGGGTCGCCCCTTTTCATTTTTTTGCAGGACGCTATGTTATGTTCATGAACCGTTCTCATATCGCCCGCCTCATTTTCGAAGATCCCCGCCGTTACGCCGCTGATGTCGGCGCGCAGGACTTCCCGCCGACCCTGTGGTCGCCGCACCGCCCCGACCGGCCGCAAAAGTCGGAAGGGGGGCGGCGGTTCGTGCTGCATTCGGCCTATGAACCGGCGGGGGACCAGCCGGCGGCGATTGCCGAGCTGGTTGAAGGGGCCAATGCGGCTGAGCGCGATCAGGTGCTTCTGGGCGTCACCGGGTCGGGCAAGACCTTCACCATGGCCAAGGTGATCGAGCAGACGCAGCGTCCGGCGCTGATTCTGGCGCACAACAAGACGCTGGCCGCGCAGCTCTATAGTGAGTTCAAGGCCTTCTTCCCGGAAAACGCGGTCGAGTATTTCGTCTCCTACTACGACTACTACCAACCCGAAGCCTATGTGCCGCGTACCGACACCTATATAGAGAAGGACTCGTCGATCAACGAACAGATCGACCGCATGCGCCACGCGGCGACGCGCGCCATCCTTGAGCGCGACGACGTGATCGTGGTGGCCTCGGTGTCGTGCATCTACGGTATCGGTTCGGTCGAAACCTACACGGCCATGACCTTTGAGCTGAAGGTGGGGCAGACCATTGACGAGGCGCAGTTGCGCGCTGATCTGGTGGCGCTGCAATACAAGCGTAATGATGCGGCCTTTGAGCGCGGCACCTTCCGCCGCCGCGGCGACGTCATCGAAATCTTCCCGGCCCACTACGAAGACCGCGCCTGGCGGGTGTCCTTGTTCGGCGATGAGATCGAGGCCCTGACCGAGTTCGACCCGCTGACCGGCAAGAAGACGGCGGACCTGAAAGACCTTAAGGTCTATGCCGCCAGTCACTATGTGACGCCGCGCCCGACGCTGCGTCAGGCCATCGACCGTATCAAGGCCGAACTGAAACTGCGGCTGGATCAACTCCATGCCGAGGGCAAGCTTCTGGAGGCGCAGCGCCTTGAGCAGCGCACCACCTTTGATCTGGAGATGATGGAGGCCACCGGGGCCTGCGCGGGTATCGAAAACTATTCACGCTATCTGACCGGACGGGCGCCGGGCGAACCGCCGCCGACCTTTTTTGAATATCTGCCGGAAAACGCGCTGCTGTTCGTGGATGAAAGCCACGTCACCGTGCCGCAGATCGGCGGCATGTATCGCGGCGACTTTGCGCGTAAGTCGGTGCTGGCCGAATACGGCTTCCGCCTGCCGTCGTGCATGGATAACCGCCCGCTCAAGTTCGAGGAGTGGGAGGCGATGCGGCCGCAGACCGTCCACGTTTCGGCGACGCCCGGCAACTGGGAGATGGAGCAGACGGGTGGCGTGTTTACCGAACAGGTGATCCGCCCGACCGGCCTGATCGACCCGCCGGTCGAAATCCGCCCCGTCTCGACCGACGGCGCCAATCAGGTCGATGACGTGATTGCCGAGGTGCGCGAAGTCGCCAAAAACGGTTATCGCTCTCTGGTCACGGTGCTGACCAAGAAGATGGCGGAAAACCTGACCGAATATATGCACGAGCAGGGTATCCGCGTGCGCTACATGCACTCCGACATCGACACGCTGGAGCGTATCGAGATCATCCGCGACCTGCGGTTGGGGGCGTTTGATGTACTGGTGGGGATCAACCTGCTACGCGAAGGTCTCGACATCCCCGAATGTGGCTTTGTGGCCATACTCGATGCCGACAAGGAAGGCTTCCTGCGCTCGGAAACCTCGCTGATCCAGACCATCGGGCGGGCGGCGCGCAACGTCGAAGGCCGCGTCATTCTTTATGCCGACAAGATGACGGGCTCGATGGAACGGGCGCTGGCCGAAACCAGCCGCCGCCGTGAAAAGCAGATGGCCTACAATGCCGAACACGGCATCACGCCGGAAAGCGTCAAGCGCGGTATTTCCGATATTCTGGATAGTCCGTATGAAAAGGCCGACCGCGTTCAGGTGCCGGTGGGCGTCGCGGCCAGGGACTCCAAGCCCTTCCTCGGTTCCAATTTTCAGGCAACACTCAAGGACCTTGAGACGCGGATGCGTGAGGCGGCGGGCAATCTGGAGTTCGAAGAGGCCGCTCGCCTGCGCGATGAGATCAAGCGCCTCAAACTGCTGGATCTGGAGTTCGCCAAGGATATGATCGGGGACGGGGCGGTATAAATTTACCGTCAGAACGCTTCGCGAGCGTTTCAATCCGATACTGAGGCTTGTGCGTCACGCCCCTGTTACGAAAATGTGCCAGTTTGAAACGAAACCGGCTGGATTTTCGCGACGAAATGCCTCACTCTGTGGTCTGATAACCGGAGTCATTGCAAATGACTTCGGGTATGCCTTTCGAGACTGTCTCAAGTCTCTGACACATATGAGACAGTCTTGATGTTTCAACGGCCGGATGCGGTTAGCATCTTCGGCCGTTGGTATGAGGTGTGCATAACCCCTGGTTGGGGCCCCGTCGCGTTTCAATTTGGCTGTGTGACGGCATTCCGGGGCGCATAGAGAAGAGGTTGGGGTGTGATATGCGTAGAACCAGATTGAATGTGGTGCCGCCCTCGACGAAGGGGGTCGCAATCGAAGCCGAGATGATGGGGGGCGTGGGCGAACCGGCCCATGAGGTCATCAATGTCGTGCCTGTGCCGCTCAACACGGCCAACAGTCTGCAATCGCTCGTCGATGCGACGGTTTCGGCGCGTGAAAGCCGCACCCAGCGCGTGCGCCGCCTTCAGGAAGAGGCCAAGGCGCTGGCGCGCGAGCAGATTTCCGAGCTGGAAATCCTGATCGACGCGACGGCCAAGATGGCGCATGAAATCGCCGAAGGGGGCGAGGCCTATCCGGTGGGCGCGCGAGAACTGAGCCGCCGACTGGCTGACGAATTGCCGCGCACGTTGCAAACCCTGCGCATCGTCACCAAAAAGAGCCTTTGAACCTGTATTTTGCAGGGCCTGCGGCAATAAGGTGCATAATTCGACTCGCCTGTCTGGGGTTTTACGCTTACATCTGTGACTTCCGTTTCGGGACAGGGATGCACAGGACATGGCCGCGTATGTAAAGTCAGGTGTGGCGCTCTCTTGGCTGGCCGCCGTCGCGCTGATGACCGGTTGTGGCAAGAAAGAACAACCCCCTGCGCCTGAGCCCGCTCCGGCCCCGGCCTCTGTGGCCGCGCCGCCGCCCAAACCGCAGGAGCCTCTTCCGGCGCGTCAGCCCGGCCTGTGGGAAACAACGCTCAGCGAGGAGGGTTCGGAAAGTCAGGCCCAGACCATGCGCATCTGCCTCGACGCGGCCACCGAGAAGGAGCTGGGTATTACGGGCACTGACCTTAATGGCAATCGCTGCCGCTACACGACGGTCAGCCATCTGGACGACGGTTCCTGGGGCATTCTCGCCGAATGCAATATGGGATCGGGCGGCAAGATGGAGGTGTCGGGCAGCATCACCGGCGACTATACGCGCGACTACACCATGACCCTGCGGTCCCAGACCACGGGGGCGGCGCTGGCGCACATGAACCGCGTGGTCAATATGACGATCAAATCAAAGCGCCTCAGCCCATGCAAGGCCGATCAGAAACCCGGCGACGTGACCCTGCCCGGTGGCGACGTCAGTTTCAACCTGTTCGATATGGCCGGGCGTGAGCCGGGTAAGCCCAAATAGGTTAAACCAGCCAGCTCTTGGGATTGGGAATCGGGCGTTTGTGGAAGACGTGGTTGAAGCCCACGGTGCAACGCCCCACGATCCACAGGAACAGGGCGAAGACGAGGATCAGCACGATACCGCCCAGCACCACGCTCGACATCACCGGTGAGGTCAGCAGCACAACCAGCGGCACAAAGGCCCCGATGCCCACCCAGAAGGTCCTTTTCTGAAAGGCATAGTGGGTTTTCAGCCAGTCGGGGGCGTCGTCCTGAAACAAATAGATCAGGGTGATGGCGAGGACGCCCGAAATGCCACCGACGATCAGGAAAAACAGCAGCAGATAGTTGACGATTGGGATGATCGTCGTGTCGCTGAGTTTGGTGCGGGTGGCGGGCGTGTTCATAAGTGGTCCAGATCGAGTTCGGGTACCAGAACAAGCACGTCCGTCACCCCGATATCAAGCCCCATCTGCGACAAAAGCGTCGTAATCTGTCCGCGGTGGTGGGTTTGGTGATTGAACACGTGGCTCAGCACCAGCCCCAGCGGTTTAGTATGGGCGTCGCCATTGACGCGGCGATAGGTCAGAGGCATGTCGAGATCGGCCTCGCTCAGGCCCTCGATATAGCTCAGCCACAGATCATCCAGTTCCCTGCGCACCGGCGCGAAGGCGCTCAGTTCGCTATACAGCGTATCATTCAGGCCCGTGGGTTGCGGCAGGGCCTTGGCGGCCGACAGCGCGGCACCCGTCGCATGGCCCCTCAAACGGCCCATCCACAGCAGGTCCGCCACGATCAGGTGGTTGAGCGTCCCCCAAACCGAACCGAAAAAGGCCCCTGTATCGGCGTGGAAATCGGCGTCGGGATGCGCGGCCATCACCTCCAGCAGTTTGGCGTTCATCCACTGGTTATAGCGGGCCATCAGGCCCAGATGCGCCAGATGGCTCATTTGCGCATCACCACGGTGCAGCCGGAGCGGTCGGCATCGGCCAGGGCTTCGGGTTTGGAGATGCGGATACGCACCTCTTCGGCCTGCGGCAGGGCCAGTACGGCCTCGGCCAGGTCCTCGGCCAGGGTTTCGACCAGCTTGATATGGCCGCGCGCGATCAGGTCACGCGCCAGATTGCCGACCATTTCGTAGTTCAGCGTGTCTTTCAGGCCCTTGATCTCATGCAGGCCGATGCGGATATCGGCGTCGATGATCAGGGGTTGGGTGCGGCCGTGTTCGTAGTCATAGACGCCAATGGCGGCCTCGACTTTCAGGCCTTCGACAAAGACGTGGCGGCTGATCAGAGGCATGGGTCGCTCTTTTTCTGCCAATCTTCAGGCGGCAGGAGATCGTTGATCGACAGATCGGCCCGATGGCACCAGTCGGCCAGATGCGGGCCGTGGCTAAGGTCTTCGGGCGTCAGTATGACCGTATTGGTCGGGGTTTCTTCGATTTCAAAGCGCACGCACGCAAAATCCGGCACGTGGGCGGACAAGATGGCGTTCAGCTTGTGATAGAGGGCGAGTGCTACGGCTTCGGTCGTCGGATCGCCCGGAATGATCAGCAGACGCGGCAGAAGATCGGGCTCATGCGCCTGAAAAAAGCCGATCAGCGGGTCATCGGCCCCCAGTTGAAAGGCGTGATCCAGAGCGTCATCGACAAAGCGGTGCCAGTCGCGCTTGAGCGCATCAAAACTCTGGGCGTAGTTGGATTGCCCCCACTTCACCGTATCCGGCGATTTGGCCTTCAGCGTCACGCGCACGAATTCATTATGCCCATGCGGGGTCGCGCACTTCGACGAACGGTCGGCGCGCAAACGGTGAGCCATGGAAAAACGACGGGTGAACTGAATCTGCACGGACAGGGGCCTTTTCTTGTGCGGCAGCTAAAAGCGCAAAAGCCCGCGTGAGTCAAATCACGCGCAGTGTCTGGGGGGCTTGGCCACGAAAAACACGAAAATCGCGAAAAGCGTAACATCGGGCGGTGCTTGCCCGAAGGGCTGTTAGCCTCGTTTGTGAGCGACTATCAAGGACGCTTCGCGCAAGGCTTCAATATAACGGATTTCGTGCTTTTCGTGTTTTTCGTGGCTAAAACCTGCGGCCAAATCTTACCAAGCGCCGATCTTGGCATCCTGACGGTGATGATCCTCTTCGGCCAGCAGGCGGATGGCCTCCAGCGCCGCCATGCAGCCCATACCGGCCGCCGTGACCGCCTGACGGTAGACGTCGTCCGTCACATCGCCCGCCGCAAAGACGCCCTTGATGGCGGTTTTCGGCGTGCCGGGTTCGACCTTCAGATAGCCGCCGGCATTGGTTTCAAGCTGCCCCTGGAACAGTTGCGACGACGGCGCGTGTCCGATGGCGATAAACACGCCGTCGAGCGGCAGTTCGTGGGTATCGCCCGTATGGACGTTTTTCAGGCGCACGCCGGTGACGCTGGCCCCGCCGAATTCATTGGTTTCGCCCAGAATTTCGTCAATGGCCGAATTCCACACCGGCTGAATCTTCGGCTCGGCATACATGCGCTCGGCCAGAATCTTTTCCGAACGCACCGAGTCGCGGCGGTGGATCAGATAGACCTTTGAGGCGAACTTGGTGAGGAACAGGGCCTCTTCGACCGCCGTATTGCCGCCGCCGACCACGGCCACCGTCTTGTTGCGGTAGAAGAAGCCGTCACAGGTGGCGCAGGCCGACACACCGAAGCCCTGATAGGTCTTTTCCGACTCAAGGCCCAGCCACTTGGCCTGAGCGCCGGTCGAAATGATGACGGTTTCGGCCAGATAGACGTTCCCGGCATCGGTTTCGAGGCGGAAGGGCCGCTGGCTGAGGTCGGCCTTGACCACGATGTCGGTGATGACCTCGGTGCCCATATGTTCGGCCTGCGCCTTCATCTGATCCATCAGCCACGGGCCCTGAATGACCTCGGCAAAGCCCGGATAGTTTTCGACGTCCGTGGTGATGGTGAGCTGACCACCCGTCTGCGGGCCGGTGAACACCACCGGGTGCAGCAGGCCCCGCGCGGCATAGATGGCCGCTGTCCAGCCCGCCGGGCCGGAACCGATGATGGCGCAACGAACAGTACGGGGCGTGGTCATGGCAGATTCGATTCTATCTTGGGGTAAACTGGCCCCTTAGATAATGACCGGCCGCGGCCTTGTCATCCCTCCGTTAAGGGCTGTTAACGTTTTTCGTCGGGATGCGTTTGATTATAGAGCGCCAGTACGGCCTCGGCGGCGCGCTGCGTCTCGTTCAGCGGCGTATATTTCCACGTCCGCAGCTCACCCGACCACGGCCGCGCGGCGCCGTATTCCTGAAGCCCCTGATGGAAGCGCCCGAACTTGGTCCCACTGCTGCGCGCATCCATGGGCAGGACGTGCACCGGCTTGCCCGTGGCGGCGGCTTCGGTGGCCATATTCACCGAATCCTCGGTGACGAGGATGTGGTCGGCGGCGTTAAGGAAGGCGAAATAGGGATTGTCGCCCTTGCCGTCATAGATGATGCCGTCGAGGTCTTTCAGTCCCTCGGTCAGGATGGCGCGGGCGGCTTCGGGGGTGCGGCGCGACACGCTGAGCAGCAGGGTGGCCTTCTTGCCTTTGACCGCGGCGCGAATCTGCTGGACGAGGGTTTCGGCGCGCGCCGGCGATATGTCGTGGCTTTTGGAGCGCCCGCCGATCAGGGCGGCGATAAACGGGCCGCTGAACTTCGACAGGCTTTCAGCCCACGGGGCGGCCTCACGGCTGAGGCGTTCCGGCGTGACGCGATGGGTGGAGCCCAGAAGCGGTAGCACATTGTCGCCCTTCACCTCGTCGTGCTTCGGTGCAATGACCATGTCGAAGCGGGCGGACGGCAGGCGGGGGTCCTGAAGCTGCACCACCAGCGTCTTGCCCTGAGAGCGGCGGCGCATGCGCAGCGAATGGGCCAGGGTGGCGCGTCCGGCGGCGATCCAGATGTCGGGATAGGGCGGGCCAATGAGGTCGGAATCGCGCTTCAGCATCACATCGGGCCACAGACGCAGCGCTGTGGGCCAGCGGTCGAACAGACGGCGATAGCGGATATGGCGCACGACGATCTGGGTCGGGGTGAGGGCGGCAATGGCTTCGGCCAGCCCCAGAACCTGATTGTGGATACCGGCGCGACCGTCCGACACCGCCCAGACGATCAGCGGGCGGTCCGAGGGAATCTTCAGCGACTCTTCGGTTGTGACGGGTGCATTGAGCACAGCGGACACCTTCCTCGCCAAAGGCGAGGTATGAAAAAAGCCAAAGACTTGCGACGGGCCGTCCCGAGCAAGTCTTTGACCTTATTGAGTGCCATCATCCGGCAGGCGCAGCCTGTCGGATGATGAGAGCTAGATCCACTCGACCTTGAGGATTTCGTAGGCCTTGACGCCGGCGGGGGTGTTGACCTCCACCACATCGCCCACTTCCTTGCCGATCATGGCGCGCGACAAAGGCGAGCTGAGCGAGATACGGCCCGCCTTGACGTCGGCTTCGTGCTCGCCCACGACCTGATAGCGGCCTTCTTCCTCAGTGTCCTCATCGACCACGGTGACGGTCGCGCCGAACTTGATCTGATTGCCGGACAGCTTCGAAACGTCGATCACCTGGGCGCGGCTGATCTTGTCCTCGATCTCGGCGATCTGACCTTCGATCCAGCCCTGACGTTCCTTAGCCGCGTGATATTCGGCGTTTTCCGACAGGTCACCATGCGAACGCGCTTCGGCAATCGCCGCAATAACGGCGGGACGTTCCACCGATTTCAAACGCTTGAGTTCGTCGTCAAGGCTTTGGTAGCCCGCGACGGTCATCGGCACTTTTTCCATGTGCGATTGTTTCTGAAACGCCCTGAGTGAAAGACAATAGAGCCGACGACGGTCGAGGGCGCCTGCGACCGGCCGGAAAACCTGTGTTGGAACTTAAGCCGCGCGCCGGACGCTATTTGCAGAGCACCCTTGCAGGACGGGGCACGCTTCATAGCGCAAAACGCGCGAAAAAACAAACTGTGTTTCAGATAGGCACTCAAGAGGCGGTAAACAGCCCCAGTTGAGAAATTTTCAGTCGCTTCATACCCTGCGGGATCGGCTCTGCCGGGGGCGCCTGATCTTTGATGACAAAGCGGACCTGTAGCGGTCCCCGCGTGCCTGAGGTCACCGGAAGAGGTACGGTGATCTCTTTGACCTTTTTTGACATTTCATAATCCTGAGCCACCTGTCCGTTGATCAGTACCGACACGCGTGCCGGGCGGGCGGTATTCAGGGTGAACCGCAGTTCTGAGCCGGGGGCAATGGTCACTGAGTCGGGTAGGGTCAGACTGGCTTCGGCCCCACGGGTCCAGACACCGCCTTCTTCGCCCAGAGCCCAGTCGCCATCCAGCAGGCAGGCGGCGGGCTTGTCGCGCGCCACAGGCTGCATGACGTTTTGCGGGAAGGGATGCGGGGCCGGGACGCGCCCAATCGAGGCATCCGCTCTGACGGGTGGCAGGAACCAGATGCCGTCAAGCTCTCGCAACTGCCCCCTCAGCGAAGGGTGCGGCAGGCAGGGATTGATATACACATAGAGCTGGTCCGGATGTCGCACGCCCTGCAAAAAGTGCTGGTAATCCGAAAACTCCAGAGCTTCCTGTTTGGGGTTCGGGCGTGCCGCGTACATGGTATTGATGGGCACCTTAGCTGAAACGGCGCGATAGGTCATTTCATAGAAGACGGGCTGATTGGCCAGGGCATTGGGGGGGACGAAATTGACCTGCGAACTGGCGGCGATCAGTTGGCTCCATTGCGGGCTTTGGGCGACCTTGACAACGGCGCGGTCCGAGGCCCGCGCGGTCAGACTCTTGACATGGCTGGAGAAGGCGCCGAGGTCCATAAGCTGAAGCCCGACGATCACCCCCAGCCACAGGTTACGTCTGGGGGTGCGATAGATAACCAGCAAGCTCAGGAATACCAGCGTATAAGCCACCGGCCAGAACAGGCGGCCTGAGGCGCGGATCACGCCAGCCACGGAGAGGGCTGCCTCCGGCAAGGGGATATCGATCAGGGTCTTGCCGAAAATCTGGATCTTGGTCGAGATGGCCAGCACGGTGAGTAAAATCAGTACCCATTTGAGTCCACGCGCCCGCTCGAAGGCCTGTGTGGTCACTTCGCGCGTATCGCGCTCGTCGCTTGCCGCCTCTGGCTGTGGTTGCGGCTGAGGGCTCAGCTTGCGGGCGCGGCGGGTCAGCCACCACGCGGCGCCGATCAGCACCAGTACGCCTGCTCCCAGATACTGGAAGCCCTCAAAGGCCTGACGGGGCTCCTGCTTCGGTAAAAAGGACAGGAAGGACGGCAGACCGGACGGATTGAACGGTCCGTCCAGCCCCATGGAATAGATACCGAAGCCATCACCCGCCGGGCTGGTTCCGGAAAACGCGCCCCCCGCCCACAGGGCTATCAGACACAGTGTGGCACTGATACCCGCAGCGCCGGCCAGCCCGATCAGGGCCTTCGGGTCGCGCGTGCGGCGGATAGTCTGTAAGGCCTGCCACTGATCGGCGGCCCAGATAAACAGGCACATGATCAGCAGATAGGGATGGATCAGCGAGGCTAGGGTCAGGTTGGCGGCCCAGCCTATGGCCTTGCCGCGAGGGGTTTCGACCGCGAAGAAGATGTATAGCGACCACAGGATCAGCCAGTGCGCAAACAGCGTGTCGTGCCCGATGCGGTTATACAGTGTGGGCAGCAGGCACAGAAGCAGGGCACCGCCCAGAGCGCTCCACGCCGTCGGTGCGTAGCGTTCCATCAGACGCAGGGCAAAGACGTACTGCAAACACAGGCACAGCAGGAACCACAGTCCAATGAACTGAAAATTCGCCGGCAAAAGCGGGCTGATCAGCTTCAGAGGCAGTGAAAGGAGCGGGTTGGAGTCGGTGTAAAGCACACTCAGACCGGTGGGGTGCGCCAGAAGGTCCTGATGGTTGAAGCCATCTGCCCCGTTACGATAGGCGTGCCAGCCGAGAAAATGCTGTGCCCAGTCGCCGTGCATCACCCAGCCGATATTGGTCGGGTCCACAATCGCCGGGTTAAAAAAGGCCAGAAACAGCAGAACGGGCGCGCCAAACAGTGCCAAACGATAATGGGTGCGTTGTGTCGTGTCTGGCATATGCCTCTCTCGGTCTGTCAACGGGAGGCCATTGCACGCTTAGCAACGCGCGTAATGTCTTGTCAGTCCGGACATGACCGCCCCCTTCGGCACTGCACACCTTAAAGAGGGGTTTGGCTGAAAACAAGCACGGCAGTGCAAAAAAAGCCCGGCCGAAGCCGGGCTTTCAAGGAGACGATTAGGGTTTCTGAGGGGCCTGCTGGCCGGCGGTGACGCCGACCGGTTGGGCTTTGACCGCAGCTTGGGCTTCGGCGATTTTGGCCTTCTTCTCGGCCTCTTCCTTCTCACGCACAGCGGCGTCTTCGATGGTCAGGCGGAACAGCTTCATGCCCCACTGGCGTTCATCGTCGCCCTGACCCAGCTCCTTGAGCGACAGCGGGTCGCGCACGATGAAGGACACCTTCATGTCGGGGCGGTTGAACACCGACGGCGGCAGGGGAATATCCTGATAGGAGCGGATTTTTTCCAGCTCCATCGTGGCACGCTTGCGCCCATTGATCAGCACATCGACCGTCATCGGGCGGAAGAAGCTCTTGGCCACCAGCCGGATCGACGGCTTGACCGGGCGTTCGCCGCTTTCGAACTGCACCTCCTGAATGGGGATGACCAGCTCAGAACGTTTGCCCAGCGTCCATGCCCCGTCGGCCTCAGGCGCCGCCCAGTTCTTGTCGAGCAGGCACGAGCCCTGATTGAGATACCCAAAGCCCATGCGCGCCTTGATCGGCTTCCATTCGGGCAGGGCCAGCGGCAGGTTGCGCATTGACTGCGGCGGGATGATCCACACGCCGTCCACCTCACGCATCAGCGGCTGAAGATTGGCCGGGGCGATGCACTGGTTGAGGAAGACGTACAGGTTGTCGTTATTGATAGTGCCGTTGAGATAGGCTTCGCGGCCTTTCAGCTCGATGGCGCGCTGTTCATAGTTTTCGCGCGCCATATACATGGTGTTGACGTAGCGCTGCTTCGACACAGCGCGCCAGGCGATTTCATAGAACAGCTTGTCGTTCAGGTGCACCTGCGCCGGATAGAAGTCTACGCCCTTCGCTCCGGAAATCAGCTTGTCCCACATTGGATCCGGGGCCTGATCGAAGATGACCGGGCTGGTGGCCAGTTCGGTCTGTTTGCGCATGGCGGCGATAAAGCCCTGAAGGTCGATCAGTTGCACGATAATGACCAGCGGCAGAGCCACCTTCATCACCTTGGGCCGCGACTTATAGACAATGACCAGCGCGATCAGGATCAGGGTGTAGGCGATGGGCCAGAAGAAGCGGCCGGAAGCCCGCAGTACCGCCAGCTTATCCAGCAGGTATTTCGGCAGCGGCAGCTTGAACAACACGATGTCGTAGAACTGCACATGGTGCGAAACGGCGATGACGAACAGGCAGATAAAGGGGATGATCAGCGGCTTGGCGCTATCGATAAAGGGACGCGCCTGACGGGCCGAGAAGGTTATCTGATAGAGCAGAAGCGCCCCCAGCAGCAGGCCCAGAATGCCGAGGCCCATATACTGATAGCCCTCGAAATACTGCCCCATGTCCTGCGGGTGGGCCTTGATGAAGAAGGAGAAGTCGGGCTGAACCGGGTTGAACGGCGCATCCAGTCCCATCGAGTAGAAGCCGAAGCCGCGCGCCTGCGCCGATGAGCCCGAATAGGCCCCTGAGATGCCAAGCGTAATAAACGGGCAGATAAACACCAGCGCTGCATCGCGCAGGATCAGCAGCACCCGCTTGCGGTCCATGGCCTTCGCCGCCGGCACGAAAATGCGCAACACGTCTGCGCCCCACACCGCGGCCATCATGAACAGCATGTAGGGGTGCAGGAAGCCGGTCAGGCCCAGCGCCGTCGCGTACCAGATGTTCTTTTTGCGCTCATCCTTGACGTTGAAGAAGATCCACAGCGTCCACAGGATAAGAAAGTGCGCCACCAGCGTGTCGTGGCGCATCCGGTAATAGAGGGCGGGCAGCAGCGACATGATGATCGCCCCGGCCAGAGCCGACCACGGCCCCGGCGCGTGCGGGCGCACCAGCTTCCACGCAAAGAAGAACTGCATCACCACGCACAGCAGGAACCACGGCCCGATGAACTGGAAATTATCGGGCAGGAGCGGACTGAGTGCCTTGAAGATAAAGGAAAAGAACGGATTGGAGTCCGTGTAGATGATACTGACGCCCGTCGGCCACGCCAGCAGGTTCTGATAGTTGAACGGCCACGCCCACGGCACGTTGCGGAAGGCGTGCCAGCCCAGCACGTGCTGCCCCCAGTCCTCATCCAGCAGCCAGCCGATGCGGGTCGGGTCGAGGATCTCGATATGGAAGAACAGGCTGAACAGCAGGAACGGCGTTGCCACGATCAGCAGACGACGGGCCCAGGTCACAACATGCGGCAGGTAGGACGGGATACGAATGGGAGGGCTCTATCGATAAAGACGAGGATAGGGTCAGTTCTGGTGCGGCGCATCATAGCGAAAACGCCGCACATCACAAGTTGCGTGATCAAGCCCTAAAAATAGGCAAATTTCGGGCACGATCCCGCAAAATTGTTTCCGTTTCCTGTCGTACACGGATGCGTGTCCGATTGACAGAAGGGCGTTCCGGTCGTTTCCTGACACGCGGGAGGATGTGACCATGACTGTGAACCAGGGTTTGCGTTTGCCGCTGATGGCTGTGGGGATCATGCTGCTGCTGACGGCCTGTGCAACGCAGGGGGCGGCACCCGAACCGTCCGTGCCGGGCTTCTGGATGGGGCTGATCCACGGGGCCATCGCGCCCTTTGCCCTGATCGGGCATATTTTCGATCACAGCATCCGCATCTATGCCGTGCCCAATTCGGGCGGCTGGTACGATTTCGGCTTCCTGCTGGGCCTGTCCTTTATCTGGGGCGGCGGCAGTGCCGGGGCCGCCAGTCGCCGAAGCAAGGCCGACTAAGTATTGCCGGATTTGCAGAAAACCATTTTGCGAAACCGGCGGCAGGACGGAAAATAAGAAAGATTTTCTCGACCTTCGGGGGGATCATCTTTCTTGAAGAGGACCCGTCATGCCCGTTGACCTGCCCCCGGCTACGCCTTTGATGCCCGCTGAGATCGCGGCCCTGCCGCAGCGTCTGCCGTTGTGGACGCGCGAGGCGGGGGACAAGGCCATAGAGCGCCATCTGCGCTTTGCGGATTTCACCGCGGCATTTGGTTTTATGAGCGCTGTGGCTCAGGCGGCGGAGGGTCTGGACCACCATCCGGAATGGTCCAATGTCTATAACCGCGTGTCGATCCGCCTGACGACCCACGACACGGGCGGGCTCAGCGATCGCGATGTGGCGCTGGCCGAAGCGATCGACGCCGCAGCCACCCGTTTTAACGCGGCTAGAGCGAGGTAAGGGATGGATACGCAAACACAGCCTGCGCGCCACGGTATTGTCGGTGGCTATGTGCCTGACCGTCCCGACTGGACCATCCCGCAAAACTGGGACGCCTATACGCCGAGCGAGCACGCCACCTGGCGCACCCTGTTCGAGCGGCAGATGCAGACCATCCGCGGTCGGGCCTGCGCCGAATATATGGACGGCCTGAGCCAGTTGCCGATCACAGCCGAAGCCATCCCCGATTTCGACGCCCTGAGCGAGGTCCTCTACCGCCGCACCGGCTGGACGGTGGTGGCCGTGCCCGGCATGGTGCCCAATGACGTCTTTTTCGACCATCTGGCCAACCGGCGCTTCCCGGCGGGGCAGTTTATCCGCGACGGGCGCGAACTGGACTATCTGGTCGAGCCCGATGTTTTTCATGACCTGTTCGGCCATGTGCCGATGATGATGAATCCGGTCATGGCCGACTTCATGCAGGCCTATGGCGAAGGCGGGTTGCGCGCCGAAAAGCTGGGCGTGCTCGACCGGCTGGCGCGGCTCTACTGGTACACGGTGGAGTTCGGACTGGTCGAAGAGGGTGGCGGCGTGCGCATCTTCGGTGCCGGCATATTGTCGTCCTTTACCGAGACGCAGTTTGCGCTGGAAAGCCCGTCCCCGAACCGTATCGGCTTCGATCTGGAGCGCGTCATGCGCACCGTCTATCGCATCGACGATTTTCAGGAGGGTTATTTCGTCCTGCCGTCGATAGATACGCTTCTGGGGCTGGCGCAAAAGGACTTCGGGCCGATCTATGAGGCGCTGGCCGGGCTGCCCGACCTGACGCCGGGCCGCATCGAAGCCACCGACCGCGTATTTCACCGCGGCACGGGCGACTATCACCGATAGAGCCTCCCCCTATAGCGGAATGATTTCTTTTAAATCATTCCGCTCAAGCCGCCATTGAGGCGGCGGCCAAGGTGGCGAAGCCACCGCCCGGCGAGGGGCTAAACAAAAATCCAGATCATTATGTTTCCACCAGAAATCATAATGATCTAGGATCAGGGTAGGCGCTTTTCCGTTTATTTCCGCTGATCGGCGGAGGTATCGCGGGCGGTTTTGAACTCCGAGGTGGCGCGCCATTGCGGCCATTCGCGCGAATGGGCCAGCTTCGCCCCGATTTGGTAATAAAGCGTCACGTCCTCGACCATGCCCGCCATATCCCAGTCCGCCGACCATTCGTCATCGGCCTGATGGTAGCGCTTGTCGCGGTAGTCGGCTTCCTTGGCCGTGCCCGCTGCGATGCCGCCCTTGATCAGGTCCTTGCCCCCCTTGGCATAGAGCATGGGCACGCCGCGTTTGACGAAGGGGAAGTGGTCCGAACGGAAGAAGTACCCCGCTTCGGGTTTTTCGTCGGGCGACAGGATACGGTTCTGCGCCCTAGCGAAGGTGCCGAGATCGTCCTCCAGCGACGACTGACCATTGCCGACCACCACGATGTTTTTCGTCGCGCCAAACACATTGAGCGCGTCCATATTGATGCCCGCCACCGTCTTTTCCAGCGGATAGACCGGGTTTGAGGCGTAGTATTCCGAGCCCAGAAGGCCGCTTTCTTCGCCGGTAAAAGCGATCATCACCACGCTGCGGTCGGGTTTGGGGGCCTTGCCAAAGGCACGCGCCAGCTCCAGCAGGGCCGCAATCCCGGTGCCATTATCGACCGCACCATTGAAGATCTTATCGCCATTGGCGTCGGGGGCCCCGATGCCGATATGGTCCCAGTGTCCACCATAGACGACCGTCTCATCCGGGTGTTTCGTGCCGGGCAGGCGCGCGATGACATTGTGCGAGACGATTTCCTTCGCTGTCACCTGATAGCCGCCGCTGAGCGTGGTCTTCAGGTCCACCGGCCGGAAGTCTTTGGTGCGCGCCGCGACCTTCAGCGCCGCCAGGTCAAGGCCTGCCTGAGCAAACAGGCTCTGTGCCGTTTCGGCCGACAGCCAGCCTTCGAGGCCGGTAAACTGTTTTGACGGGTCAGGGCGCACGATGTCGAACTGCGGCCCGGTCCACGAATTTTTCACCGTGCCCCAGCCATAGGAGGCCGCCGCCGTGTCGTGGATGATCAGCACGCCCGCCGCACCGTGCCGGGCGGCCTCTTCGTACTTGTAGGTCCAGCGTCCGTAATAGGTCATTGCCTTGCCGCCGAAGGTGTTGGCCTCAGGCGCATAAAAGTCCGGATCGTTGATCAGCACGACCACGATCTTGCCCTTCACATCGACGCCCTTGAAATCGTCCCAGCCGCGTTCCGGGGCCGTGACGCCATAGCCGACAAAGACCAGCGGCGTGTCCTTGAAACTGACATCCCCCAGCGCGCCGCGCGTCGAAACCACGATGTCCGTGCCCGGCGTCAGCGCCGTCGCCTTGCCGCCGCTGCTGAGCGAGAGGGTGGGGTTTTGTACCGTGAACTGGCGCAGCTTTACGGCCTGCGTCCACTGACCGTCTGGGCCGCCCGGTTGAAAGCCCGCCGCGGCAAAACCCTTCGATAGATAGTCGATCACCTTGGGTTCGGCGGGCGTGTTGATGCCACGGCCTTCGAAGCTGTCGTCAGACAAGGCCTTAACATCGGCGGACATGCGCGCACCGGAAATCTCAGGCGTCTTGGGGGCGGCCAGCGCCGGAACGGACAAGGTGAGGGCCAGCAGGCTGGCGGCCATAACGGGTCGGAAAGACATGCGGGGCTCCTTCGGGGATCAGTTTCAAATGAAGCTAAATCCCTCAGAGCCGGTGTCAAGATCATGTCCGGTTTATGGCGGCTTTCGCTTTCCTGACTGCATCTTTATCCGTTAGCGGCCCATTGTGAGGTTCTGCGGACGGATCGTCCCACGCCTTATTCTTTTCCGACCTGTGATTTTCAGCAGCCTTCCGGCGGTATTTTGCGCCGGAGCCGATCCGCCGACGCTGGTTTTTTTCGCGAAGGGTTCGCCATGCTTCAGGATAAGCATTTTGCCGTCGAAACCGAGGCCCACAGCCTTGATGATATTCTCAGCCGTGCCCGTCTCAAACCCGAAGCGGGCCTGTCGCGCGTCGCCGTGCTCGGCAATTTCCCGCCGCGTCAGTGCGGTCTGGCCACCTTTACCCGCGATATCTATAAATGCCTGCACGAAGCCCTGCCGTCGGCGCGCTTTGAGGTGATCGCCATGGACGATCACGCCGGGCCCTATGCCTACCCGCCCGAAGTGACGCGCCACCTGCCGCAGGACGACGCAGCGGCCTATCGGCAACTGGCCGCCGATCTCACTGCCGCCCGCATGCAGGTGCTGTTCGTGCAGCACGAATACGGCATTTTCGGCGGCCCGTCCGGCGCACACCTGCTGGAATGCCTTGAGCGCGTCGATATGCCGGTCATCACCACCCTGCACACGGTGCTCGAAACCCCCAATGCGGATCAGCGCCGCGTGATGGACGGGCTGATCCGCCTGTCTTCGACCCTGATCACCATGGCCCATAAGGGCGCGGACATCCTCAAGCGCGTCTATGGCGTGCCGGACTCGCAGATATTGGTGGTGCCGCACGGGGCCCCGGCACGGGCCTTGCGCCCCACGGCTGACTTCAAGGCCGGGCTGGACGCCGAAGGGCGGCGGGTGCTGTCCACCTTCGGGCTGCTGTCGCCAAATAAAGGGATCGAGACGATCATCGAAGCCCTGCCGGCCATTTCCGAGGCCTGCCCCGACGTGCTGTACTTTGTCGTGGGGGCCACCCACCCCAATCTGATCCTGCATGAGGGCGAAGCCTACCGCGAGCGTCTGATGGCGCGCGCTGAGGCGCTGGGCGTCGAAGACCATATCCGCTTCATCAACCGCTTCATGTCCGATGACGACCTTATCGACGTGCTTCAGGCCACCGACGTCTATGTGACGCCCTATCTGACCGAAACGCAGATCACGTCGGGCACGCTGAGCTATGCGCTGGCCGTGGGCAAGCCGGTAGTCTCGGCGCCTTACTGGCACGCGGTTGAGGCTCTGGCCGACGGGGTGGGTGTCGTTTGCCCCTTCCGTGACAGCGCGGCCTTTGCCGAGGCGATTATCGACCTTTTGACCGATGAAGCCAAACGGGAAGCCATGAGCGAACGCGCCTATGAGGCCGCCCTGCCGTCGCGCTGGAGCGCGGTGGCCGCCGCCTATACCGGGCGCGCCCGCGCCGACATCACGACGAAGGGCAGGGTGCTGTCTGTGGTCCCGTCTATCGGATCGGCCCCGGCCTGGCGCGCCGTTTTGCGGCTGTCGGACGATTGCGGCATGGCCCAGCACAGCCGCTACCGCCTGCCCGATCGCGCGCATGGCTATTGCACCGACGACAATGCCCGCGCCCTGATGCTGATGGCGCGGCGGGCGAAGTTCGAGCGCTTTGACGAGCAGCGCACAGACCTCGCCTACCGCTATGCGGGCTTTGTCAACCACGCCTGGAACCCTGAGATGGGGCGTTTTCGCAACTTTATGAGCTTTGCCCGGCAGTGGCTGGACGAGGGCGGGTCGGACGATTGCTGCGCCCGTGCCTTTGAGGCCCTGATCGAGGTGGTGCGTTCTCCCCTGCCGGACGATCTGCGGCAGTGGGCGCGTGAACTTAGCCAGCGCGTCCTGCCGCACGTCGCCGACTGGCCGTCGCAGCGCGCCCGCGCCGTGAGCCTGCGCGCGCTGGATGCCGCGGTCGATCATGTGGGCGAGGCGGCGGAGGTCCTGCGGTTGATGGAGGTGCTGGCCGAACCGCTGCACGCCGCCTATTGCCACAACGCCCCGGCGCATGGGTGGTTTGAGCCCGCCCTGTCCTACGACAATGCGCGCCTCCCCGAAGGTCTGTTGCTGGCCGGGAAGCGCCTCGGCAATGCCCGGATGGTCCAAAATGCCCTGAGCGCCAGCGTGCGCATCATGGCCCTGCAAACCGCTGAGGCCGGTCATTTCCGCCCTATCCCGACCCGCAGTTTCGCCGCCGGGCAATCGCACGCCGGCGGGCGGGAAGCCCTGTTCGATCAGCAGCCGCTGGAGGCGCAGGCCTCCATCGAAGCCTGCCTGACGGCATGGCGCGTGACGGGCGAAGCGAGCTGGAAGGCGCAGGCCTTGCGCGTCTGGCAATGGTTCCGCGGTGACAATGATCACGGCCTCAGCCTGATGAGCGAGGACGGCGGCTGCTGCGACGGTCTTACGTTGCATGGGCTCAACGAAAATCAGGGGGCGGAGTCGGTGCTGGCCTTGCACCTGAGCTGGTGCGCCCTGAAAGATGCCGGTCTTTAATTTGCTTTATCGCGCATTTGGGTCCGAAAACCGCTTCACACTTTTCGGAATGCGCTTTTGACAGTGTGCCTATGAAAGAGATCAAGTACAGCGACATCGTGCTGCGCGCCGACCCTGAGCGCGTCGTGCTACGCCCCTTCACCATTTCGGTGGAACCCTACAATACGGCTTTGGGGACCATGTCGCGGGCCGAGCGCATCTGCCGCTCGCTCCTTAAGTTGACGCACGAGGAATGTTGCGCCGAACTCGACAGCGTCAGCCGCGATTTCAGTGGTCGCCACCTACAGGCGCGCGCCATCTTCCTCGATCGTTTCAGGGCGATAAAGGCGATGATCGGCCGTGGCATCGACGGCATGGACGAGATCGACGAAGACCATGCGGCGCTGATCGGGGCCTATTTCTGTCAGGAATATTCCTTCGAAGCGGCGGCGATCATGAACCCGTCCGTCGTTGTCCACCCCGAACAGACACATGTGCCGCAAGGGGCGGTGCGTTTCCTGATGTCGGTGCGCACGGTCGGGGAGGGGCATATCTCGACCATCTCCTTCCGCGAAGGCGTGTTCCATGCCGACGGCGCGGTCGATCTTGAGCCCGACTCCGACTTTATCGTCGCCGCCAAACCGGCGCAGGGGGCGACCGACGGGCCCGTCACCCTGATGCGGCATAAGGCCTGTTCCGTGTCGGGCACGGTCATTTTTCCGGTAACTCGTGCCCAGTCGAACGGCCTCGAAGACCTGCGTCTGGTGCAGTTTACGGAAGACGACGGCGACACCACCTATCTTGGGACCTACACCGCCTATTCGGGGCGTGAAATCGGCTGCGAACTGTTCGAAACCGAGGATTTTGATACCATCTATCTGGCCCCGTTGCGCGGGCTGGCGGCGACGCACAAGGGGCTGGCCCTGTTCCCGCGCCGCATCAACGGCCGCTATGCGGCCATCGGGCGGCTGGACCACGAGAGCCTGTTCTATCTCGAAAGCGAAGACCGCATGGTGTGGAACTATGGCGACCGCATCGTCTCGCCCAAACACCCGTGGGAAATGGTGCAGATGGGCAATTGCGGCTCGCCTATTGAGCTGGACGCCGGGTGGCTGGTCTTTACCCACGGCGTCGGGGCGATGCGCCGCTACTGTCTGGGGGCGGTGCTGCTCGACAAGGCCGATCCGCGTCAGGTGATCGGCCGGTCGCGCACGCCCATTCTGGCCCCCGGCGAAGACACGCGGGAAGGCTATGTGCCCAATGTCGTCTATAGCTGCGGTGCGCTGAAACACGGCGACTGGATCCTGCTGCCCTATGGCGTGGCCGATTCCTCGATCCGCTTCGCCTCGCTGCACGTCGATGACATCCTTCAGCACCTGCGGCCCTTCTGATGGACGGCAGCCTGCCCGTCATGGAGGCTGCGGCGGACGCTGCGGAACAGGCGAAGGCCTGTGGCCTGCGCTACGTTAATGACCGGCGACCCGGCTTTACGCGCCGGCGCTATGGTCGCCGCTTCGTCTATTTCGACACCAGGGGTGTCCGGATCGACGACGAAAAGGCGCGCGCCCGCATCGACCGGCTGGCCATTCCCCCGGCGTGGAAAGACGTATGGATTTGCCCCTTCGCCAATGGCCATGTTCAGGCGACCGGCACGGACGCCAAAGGCCGCAAGCAGTACCGCTATCACGCCGACTGGCGCAGCGTGCGCGACGCCACCAAGTTCAGCCATATCCTGCGCTTCGGCGAAGTGCTGCCGCGCATCCGCGCTGCTGTGCGCGCCGACATGGCCAGACGGAGCTTAAGCCGTGAAAAGGTGCTGGCCACCGTCGTTTATCTGCTGGAAAAGACGCTGATCCGCGTCGGCAATGACGAATATGCCCGCACCAACAAATCCTATGGCCTGACGACGCTGAAGGACGAGCATGTTTCGGTCGAAGGCCAGAGCGTGCGTTTTCGCTTTATGGGCAAGTCGGGCAAGGCGTGGAACCTCAAACTAAGCGACCGCCGTGCTGCCGCCGTCATCCGCCGCCTTCAGGACCTGGGCGAGCAGGAATTGTTCGCCTGGGTCGATGAGGCCGGGCGGGTGCACGATGTCACCTCGTCGGACGTCAATGCCTATCTGAAAGAGATCAGCGGCGAGGTCGTCACCGCCAAGGACTTCCGCACCTTTACGGGGACGGTGCTGGCGGCGCTGGCGCTTCAGGCCTTTGATGCCTTTGAGACCCAGACAGAGGCCAAGCGCAATCTCAAGGCCGCCATCGAAGACGTGGCGCGTCGGCTCGGCAATACGCCCGCCGTCTGCCGCAAGGGCTATGTGCATCCGGAGGTGATCAGCGCCTATCTGGACGGGGCTTTGAGCCAGCAGATTGTGGACGAGATCGACGCCGAACTGAGCGAGGCGGCGGAACTGGACCCCGATGAGGTGATGGTACTCGGCTTCCTGAAAAAGCGCCTGAAGGCTTAGGCCCGGATATCGGCCAGCAGGCGGCTGAGGCTGTCGAGATTGACCGGCTTGGTCAGGTGGTGGTTGAAGCCCGCCTCAAACGCCGCCTGACGGTCGCTGTCCTGCCCCCAGCCGGTCTGGGCGATCACCACCGTGTCCTGCAATTGCGGCCGTTTGCGCAGTTCGCGGCAGACCTCATAGCCATTCATGCCGGGCATACCGATATCGAGCAGGATGACGTCCGGCGTCTCGCTGTCGGCGGCGGCCAGAGCCGCGGCCCCATCGTGCACGGTGCGCGTATGGTGGCCGATCAGGTCGAGCATCCAGCTGGTCGTTTCGGCCGATTCGCGGTTGTCATCGACCACCAGCACGTTCAGTGACCGCGCCGCCTGCGCCTCAGTCAGACCGTCCGCCGTGGCGTGCGGCGCGTCTGCCAGAGGCAAACGCAGTTCAAAGGTCGAGCCCCTGTTGGCTCCGGCGCTTTCGGCATGGATCGAGCCGCCATGCAGGGCCACCAGCTTTTGCGCCAGCGCCAGACCGATCCCCAGCCCGCCCTGCGCGCGGTGGATGTTGCGGTCCACCTGCGTGAACAGTTCAAACACCTTGGGCAGCATGTCGGCGTCGATGCCCAGCCCGGTATCGCTCACGCGGATCACGGCCTGCGCGCCATCGCGGCGCAGGCTGAGGCCGATGCGACCGCGTTCGGGCGTATATTTGGCGGCATTGTTGAGCAGGTTGGCGACGATCTGCGCCAGCCGCGTCAGGTCGCCATCGACCCACAACTCCTCCGCCGGAAGATCGAGCGTAAAGGCGTGCCCGGCGAGGTCGATGACGGGACGCGCGGTTTCCACCGCCGCCTCGACCACCGAACGCATCGTCAGGTGATCGCGCTTCAACTCTATCTTGCCCTGACTGACGCGCGACACGTCCAGCAGATCATCGACAAGGCGCACCAGATGCGTCATCTGACGGTCCATCATGTCGCGTACCTGCGCCGCCATCGGGCTGTCCGGAGCCATGCGCAGAATCTGGAGCCCGTTGCGGATCGGGGCCATCGGATTGCGCAGTTCGTGCGCCAGGGTGGCCAGGAAGACGTCCTTGCGGTGATCGGCCTCGCGCAGGGCCTCGGCCGCGCGCTGAATCTCGTCCCGCTGGGCCTGAAGCGCGTCGCGCTGATGCGCGATCTGACGACGCTGGGCGTAGAGTTCGACGAAGACCTCGACCTTGGATTTGAGGATATCGCCGTCGATAGGCTTTTGCAGGAAATCGACGGCCCCGGCCTCATAGCCGCGGAAACGGCGATCGCGGTCGGTGGTCCCGGCGGTCAGGAAGATGATGGGGATGCGCCGCGTGCGTTCGGCACCGCGCAGGGTTTCGGCCAGCTCAAAGCCGTCCATCTCCGGCATCTGCACGTCGAGCAGGGCCAGCGCCACCTCCTGCCGCAGCAGGATTTCCAGCGCCTCAACGCCTGAGCGCGCCTTGAGGATGGTCAGGCCGTCACGGCGCAAAAGGGCTTCGAGCGCCAGCAGGTTTTCTTCGAGATCATCGACCAGCAGGATGGGGGCGGGCGTGTTCATCAGGCGGCCTCCACCAGTAGTTCGGCGGCCAAGTCCTCAAGCGGGCACACCTCCGCCGCCGGGCACAGGGACAGGGCGGTTTCCGGCATCAGGCGCGCATAGGCCGTCTCCGGCGACTGGATCAGGCCACGCCCGCCCTGCGCCATAACGGCGCGCAGGCCCTCCGCGCCATCCTCATTGGCGCCGGTCAGGATGACACCGGTCAGACCTGGCCCATAGGCATCCGCGGCCGTTTCAAACAGCACGTCGATCGACGGGCGCGAAAACCATACCGGCGCTTCGTTCGATAGGGCAACGGTGAAGTCGGTTTCGACCATGAGGTGATAATCCGGCGGGGCGAAGTAGATGGTGCCAGCATCAATTGGGGCCTTATCTTCGGCTTCGACAACCTTCATGAGGCATTTGTCCCTGAACAGGTCGGCCAGAACGCTGTGCCGGTTCGACGGCAGGTGGATGACCACCAAAACCGGGCAATGGTCGGGCGGCAGGTGCGGCAGGACGGCCGACAGGGCTTCTACGCCGCCGGCCGAAGCCCCTATGACTACCGCTTTGCGGGGAAGGGTGCTCATGCGGCCTCCCGCTTCTGATAGAGGCGTTCATCGCGGGCAAATTCGTCGAATGTGGCGTGATGATCGGTGAAGCGCAGCGTTTCCTTGGCCCCCAGCCCCAGAAAGCCCTTGCGCGACAAAGAGTCGGCAAACAGGGCCACGGCGCGGTTTTGAAGGTCCCGGTTGAAATAGATCAGCACATTGCGGCACGACACAAACTGCGTTTCGGCAAACACGGCGTCCGTGACCAGCGAATGGTCGGAAAACACCACGTGCTTACGCAAAGATTTGTCGAAGGTGGCCGCGCCATAGGCGGCGGTGTAGTAGTCCGACAAAGAGGTCTTGCCGCCCGACAGGCGGTGGTTTTCGGTAAACAGACGCATCCGGTCGAGATCATAGACCCCGGCCTCGGCCTTGCGCAGCGAGTCCTGATTGATGTCGGTGGCGTAGAAGAGGGTGCGCTCTTCAAGGCCTTCTTCTCGGAACAGAATGGCGAAGGAATAAAGTTCCTCACCGGTCGAACAGCCGGCGATCCACACCTTCAAAGAGGGGTAGGTTTTAAGGTGCGGCACCACCTTTTCGCGGATGGCGCGGAAATAGGCCGGGTCGCGAAACAGCTCCGATACCTGCACCGTCAGATAGCTCATCAGGGCCCCCAGCATGGCCTCATCGTGCAGGACCATGTCCTGAAGCATCGAAATCGAGCGGCAGCCGAAATGGTCGCGCGCCTGCAACAGGCGGCGTTTGATCGAGGCCATGGCGTAGCCTCTGAAATCATAGTGATATTTGAGATATATCGCCTCAAGGAAAAGGCGGACTTCTATATCCTCGATCTTGTTATGCACAACACGTCACGCACGCCAGCCGCTAAAAGGAAAGTCACTCTAGGGTTATCGCGTATAAAAATAAAATCAGTAACTGCATCGGCAACAAATTAGGTTGAACCGTTAGTTACCTCGGTACCCAGACGCGCACCAGCGACACCAGCTTTTCGACATCCAGCGGTTTGGCCATATAGTCATTGGCCCCTGCGTCGAGGCAGCGTTCCTGATCGTCCTTCATCGCCTTGGCGGTCAGCATGATAACGGGCAGCTTCTTCCATTCCGGCCGCTTGCGGATCTCGCGCGTGGCGGTCAGGCCGTCCATTTCCGGCATCATGACGTCCATCAGAACCAGGTCGATGGCGGTGTCGGCTGAGGCCTGCGCCACCTCCAGCGCGTCGAGCGCTTCGCGGCCATTGCGGGCGATCTGGACGATGGCCCCCAGAGGCTCGAAGATGTTGGTGACGGCATAGACGTTGCGCACATCGTCTTCGACGACCAGCAGACGCCGCCCTTCCAGCATGTTGTCGCGCCCCTTGGCCCGGTGCAGCATCTTCTGCTGTTCGGGAGACAGGTCCGACACCATCTGATGCAGGAACAGGGTCACTTCGTCGAGCAGGCGCTCCGGCGACTTGGCCCCCTTGATGATGATGGACTTGGAATAGCGGCGCAGCTTCTGTTCGTCCGCCGCCGAGATGTCGCGGCCCGTATAGACGATGACCGGGGGGAAGGCGTAGTCCTGCTCAGTCGAAAGCGTTTCCAGCAGCGAATAGCCGCTGGCATCGGGCAGGCTTAAGTCCAGCACCATGCAGTCATAGGTCTGCGCCTTCAGTTCCGCCAGACACTCTGCCGCCGTGCCGACGGCTACCGTCTCCACGTCCTGCGTCTTCAACAGCGCCATCACCGAATCGCGCTGCACGGCGTCGTCTTCGACGATCAGTACACGGCGCATCCGCTTTTCGAGACGCGTCTCAAGCTGGGTGAAGGCTTCGACCAGCTCGTCGCGCTTGACGGGTTTCAGCATGTAGCCGATGGCCCCCATCGACAGGGCGGCGTGCATGTAATCATTGGCCGACACGACGTGCACGGGGATGTGCCGCGTCTTTGGGTCGCGCTTGAGACGGTCGAGCACCGACAGGCCGGAATGATCGGGCAGGCCGAGATCCAGCACCACGGCGGAGGGCACGTACTGACGCACCATCAGCATGGCGTCTTCGGCCGTGCTGGCGATCAGGCATTGAAAGCCCAGATCCTGCGCCAGTTCGTAGAGGATGCGCGCAAAGGACGGGTCGTCCTCGACGGCCAGCAGCAGGCGCTTGTCGCCGCTGAGGCGGTCGCGGTCGTCAGGAACACGCGTGCGGGTCGGCAGGATCGGGGCCGCCGGTGTATCCGCAAAGGTTTCGATGATCTGCGGTTCAGGGCTGCGCGGCGTTTCGCGTGGGGCGACCTGCTGCGGGTCATAGATCAGCGGCAGGATAAGGGTAAAGGTCGAGCCTTCGCCGGGTTCGCTTTTCAGCTCGATATGCCCGCCCAGCAGGCGCGACAGTTCGCGCGAAATCGACAGGCCCAGACCCGTGCCGCCGTACTTGCGCGAAATGGTCGAATCCGCCTGCCGGAAGGCTTCGAAAATGCTCTGTTGCTGCTCGGCGGAAATGCCGATGCCCGTATCGCTGACGGCAAAGTGGACCTTGTTATCAGCCGCTGACATGCGCAGCACCACCGAACCGCTTTCGGTGAATTTCAGGGCGTTGGACAACAGGTTTTTCAGTACCTGCTCCAGACGCTGACGGTCGGAATCGAACAGGTCGGGCAGGGTTTCATCGGCTTCGACGCGGAAGGTCAGGCCCTTTTCGCCGGCCAGAGGCTCGAACATGCGCGTCATATCGCTGGCCAGACGGCGGAAGGAGACGGGCTCGGCATTGATGTCCATCTGACCCGCCTCGATCTTCGACAGGTCCAGAATGTCGTTGATCAAGGCCAGAAGGTCGTTGCCCGACGACTGGATGGTGCGGGCGAATTTGACCTGCTCTTCGCTTAGATTGCCGTCGCGGTTGTCGGCCAGCAGCTTGGCCAGAATCAGCGACGAATTGAGCGGCGTACGCAGTTCGTGGCTCATATTGGCCAGAAAATCCGACTTGTAACGGCTGGCCTGTTCCAACTCCTGCGCCTTCAGCGCGATGTCGGCGGCGCTGCGGTTCAGGTCGTCCTTCTGCTGCTCCAGTACGCGCGCCTGCTCGGACAGTTGCACATTGGTCTGCTCCAGCTCGGCCTGTTGCTGCTCCAGACGCAAATGCGATTCCTTGAGCGCGCGGCTCTGTTCCTCAAGTTCTTCGTTATTGACGCGCAACTCCTCGGCCTGGGTCTGAAGCTCCTCGGATTGCCGCTGGGTTTCTTCCAGCAGGTTCTGCTGCGTGGCGCGGTAATTGGCCGAACGCACGGCAACGCTGATGATGTCGGAAGAACGCTCAAGCAAGGTCATCGTGGCCGGATCGACCGTGGCCATAAAGCCCAGCTCGATCACGGCATCAACCTGCGCGTCCGTGGCGGCGGGGGCCACGACCACGTGGCGCGGCTGCCATTGCCCCAGCGCCGTGCCGACGCTCAGCAGGGGGGCGGGCAGGTCGGACAGGACGGCGATCTTGCCTTCGGCCGCCACCTGACCCACCACGCCCTCATTGAGTTTGAGCGTCAGGGGCAGGGCGGTCTCGGCGGGCACACCGTGCGTGGCGGCCTGTTTCAGTATGCCGCCGTCGCGCGCATAGAAGGCGGCACTCTGGGCGCCCAGATAGTCGCACAGGAAGGACAGGGCGCGCTTACCCACCTCATCGAGCGCCGGATCGCCCGACAGGGCGGCCCCCAGACCCACCTCGCCATTGGACAGCCAGTTTTGCAGGGCCTGTCTTTCGGTCGAACGGCGCACAATGACGGCGATGATCACGGTCAGGATAATGCCCAGAATGGCGGTCGCCGTGGTGGACAGGATGGCCGTATTGAAGGCTTCGGCGCGTTGACGGATACCCGCCTGACGCCGCGCGTTTTCCGCGGCCTCAATCTCTTTGATCTCGCGGCGAATGATGTCCATATGGTTCTTGCCGAGGTGGCGGCTGACCTCGGCTGCAGCCGCCTCCATCCCCTGGGTGCGGCGGATGTCGATCGTGCGATGCAGTTCCGCCATCTTGAGATTGATGCGTTCTTCGATGGCATCGACTTGTGGCTTCAGCTCGGGCGACTGGGCCAGCAGCGTTTGCAGGACCTTCGCGCGCTCCTTGAGGACGAAGGTGGCGTTATCATAGGGCACCAGATAGGCCTCGTCGCCCGTGATGATATAGCCACGCTGCCCCGTTTCGGCGTCGGTCAGGGTGGCGATCAGTTCGCTCAGGCCCAGTATGGTCTTGTGCGTCTCGGTCACCTCTTCGCTGTTTTTCCGCAGCGTGCTGATATTGGTGTAGGAGATGAAGCCGCTGATCAGGAAGAAGGCGGCAACGAAGATCAGTGACAACAGCACGCCCAGACTGCTGCCGGCGGCATGGCTTTTTCCGGGAAACAGAAAGACCTTCAAAGCGTGAAGCGGACCATTCGAAGACATAAGCAGGCGGCCTTGGGGTAAGCGTGGAGGATCAGACGCGCATGTCCGCCGCAATGGCGTTCAGCACGGATTCGAGGGTCTGAAGATCGACCGGCTTGGTCAGGTGGTGGACGAAGCCGGCCTCTGCCGACTGTTCTCGGTGCTCACGCTCGTCCCAGCCGGTCTGCGCCACGAAGATGGCGTTGGCGTGGGCGGGCTTCTGACGCATTTCACGGCACAGGTCATAGCCGCTCATGCCCGGCAGGCCGATATCCATCATCACCACGTCAGGGGCATAGGCTTCACCCTCGGTCAGCGCCGCCTGCGGCGTCAGGCTGATGCGATAGTCATAGCCCAGCATCTCGATGATCCAGCCGGTCGTCTGGGCCAGAGCTTCGTTATCCTCGACGATCAAAATCTTCATATGTGTCTCTGAGGCTTACAGGGAGCGTCGTCTGAGGGCCGCCGCAAAGGCGGGTGGCCTGTGCCAAAAGTCGGCACGGTACGCGGAAAGCGGCCGACGCTGGCTGCGCCGTCCGGCAAAACAATAGGTCCTTTTTTATGGCAAGGCAACCGAAAGCCGTTGTGTTTTGAAATATAGAAACAATGACGGTGGGTAAAAATGATATAGATTGACGTTTACGGATTATTTATATTCCTATTTCAGATAAAATTCAAAATTAAATTCAGCTATTATCAATTTTTATTGTTTAGAAGTAACGAGAATAAATTTAATTAATTTCGATAAAAGCAACTATCTATACTAATAGAATTGTTTTCTGGCTTCGTTTATTGAAAATATTTTAAGATTCGCTCCTAGCCCTTCAATAGGTGCTGGGTGGGTCAGAAGCCGGAAAGGTGTCTTCGACCATGGTATCTACCTGATCTTCGCCCAGATTATCGCGCACGGCGCGGTCTTCGCGCTGACAGCGTTTCAATGAGCGTGTCGGGTGCAGGAAACCGTCACAGAAAGCCCTGACAATGCGTATGGTCTGGATCATGGGTCACCTCCGTTGAAGCCCGACCCTAACCCCGCACGGGTAAAGACGAGAGAGGCAAGGGCCGTCGCCACGCAAAGAGGGAATAAGCGTGATCCTTGATATTGGGCCGCGTTTGCCATAGATGCAGGCCCCTATACCAAGGGTCATTGGAAATGACGCTTGGTATTCGTGTCTTCAACGGCCGGGTGCGGTCAGCACCTTCGGACGTTGGCATTATTCAGTACAAGGGATTCCCCATGAACGCGCTCGCTGAGGTCAATTCGTCACGCCTGTCGGAGGTCAACGCCTTTGTCGCGCGTTACCGCCGTGAGCGCGCGGCCGCGGCTTCGGTGGCTTTTGAGGCCTATCCCCTGCCGCAACTGGAAAAGCGCATCACCGACGCCCTGTCGGCCAAGGTGGGCTATGCGCTCGATATCAAGTTCGATCTGATCGACCGCGCCAAGATGGGCGGTGATATTGCCCTGCGCTTTCCGCAACTGCTGAAGGACGGCGGACCGAAGGGCTTTATGGCCAACCACCTGCCGTGGATCGTGGACATCCTCAACGGGCCGGACTTTGCTGACGCCATTGCCAAACTCGAAACCAAGGGCATGTATATCAACCTGACCCTGTCGGACGGCTGGATGCTCAGCGGGGCACAGGCCGTGACCGCGATTGGCGCGCATTTCGGCGATTCCGACGCGCTCAAGGGGCGTTCGGCGGTGGTCGATTATTCGTCACCCAATGTCGCCAAGACGCTGCACGCCGGGCATATCCGCTCGACCATTGTGGGGCACGTGCTGTCGAACCTGTGGGAGCGGTCGGGGGCGGATACCTTTCGCGTCAACCATATCAATGACTTCGGCGGTTTCGGTTTCATGCTGGAAGGCTATCGCCGGTTTGGCTCGGTCTTCCCGGCGGATTTCGGGGATAACGACAAGCTGCTGGAAATCTACAAGATCCGTCGCTCGGTCGAACGCATCCTCGAAGGCGGCAAGTCGCCCGATGAATGGGACGCCGAAGACGCCGCCATTGCCGGGCGGTATTTCCCTGATGCGAAAAATCTCGAACTCTTGAAATATGCCTTCACCGACTATGTGGCGGCCTCGGATGCGCGCTTCCGGGCGCTGGAGCAGGGCGACGCCGAAGAGGTCGCCCTGTGGATTGACATGGTCAAGTGGAGCCTTCAGTCGTTTGAAGGTTTCTACGACGCCTTGAACATCCATTTCGACCTCGTCCTGGGCGAAAGCTTCTACTATCAGGCGGGCGACGCCGTGGTCGAAGCGGCGCTGGCGTCGGGTAAGGCTGTGGTGTTCAGTGAGGCCGATGCCGAAGCCGCCATCGCCATCGAAGAGGCGCGTTTTGCCGCCGGCGACATCGGGGAAATCGAACGCGACACCCTCATAAAGTCGATCCGCAAGGATATCGGCGCGGCGGTGGTCCTGCTCGATAATAATGAGCGCTTCGTGGTGCGTCGTGCCGACGGGCAGAGCATCTATTCGACGCGCGATATGGGCGCCATCCAACTGCGCGCGCAGATGTTCGACCCCACCGACGTCTTTTACGTTGTGGGTCAGGAGCAGCAGGTGCACTTCAACCGCCTGTTCCGCTCGGCCTATGCGACGGGGATTGCCGATGCCGCAAAGACTGCGTTTCAGCACGTCTATTTCGGCTTCTATGTCGATGCGAAGACCGGCAAGAAGCTGTCGTCGCGTCAGTCGGTCTCAAACGTCATCGGGCTGTTGTCGGCGGCGCAGGTCTATTTCCGTAACCGCCTGTCTGACCGGGTGGATTCGGATGAGGCCGAACTGAGCCGCGCGGCGCAGGAACTGGCCATCGGCTCCATCGTGTTTAATGACCTCAAGCAGGACCTGAAAGGCGCGGTGGAAATCGATGCCTCAGATATGGATGCCACCATCGCCGGGTTTGAACGCTCAGGCGGGGCCTACGTCGTTTATGCGGCGTGTCGGGCGCGCAGCATTTTGCGCAAAAACGGCGGTGGCACGGCGAATATCGACGGTGTGACCTATGAGATCGACGCGCAGGAAGCCGACCTGCTCCTGAAGGTGCAGCAGATCCCGCAGAAGGTGGTGGCCGCGGCCAAAGCGGCCAATCCGTCGCTGCTGGTGCGTCACCTGATGGACGTCGCGGCGATCTACAATTCTTACTACACCCGCGTGCCGGTGATCAGCGACGGCGTGGCCAACCCGGCGCGCCTGATCATCACGCAAGCCGTTCAGGTGGCCCTGACCCGTGCCCTGTCGATCTGCCATATCGAGTGCCCGGAAGCGATCTGATCGCGCTTGTTTGCAATTTTTGAGTGTGGCACTCTCTTCAAAAAGGAGGGGGTATGCTCAGACGTTATCTTTTGGCAGTGTTGTTTGTTTGGGCAGGCGGTGCTTCAGCACAGCCGCCTCAGGCCGAGCATATCAATCCTGATTTGTTTAAGCCTCAGTTGACCGATGTCGGTGGCGGTCGCAGGCTGCACATGGCCTGTGAGGGGGGCGGTTATCCGACCGTCGTCTTTCAGCAGGGCGGAGAAGGGGCCATTCCGAACTGGCGACAGGTTCAGCCGGTCATCGCCAAACTAACGCGGACCTGCGTTTATGATCGCGCTGGCTTCGGCCTCAGCGATGCGCCCGACGGACCTGTGACCGGCACGGCAACGACGGATGATTTGCGCGCGCTTCTTAAGGCGAGAGGCGAAACCCTGCCCGTGGTGTTCGCTGGGCATTCCATTGGCGGTTTCTATGCGACTCTCTACGCCAATCGCTTTCCGCAAGACGTCGCGGGTATGGTGCTGGTCGATCCGGGGTTCGCAATGCAGAATAATCCCACCCATCCAGAAGACCGAAAACTATTGCTTGCCAGCTTGGATAGAGGCAATCAGGAATTGGCCGATTGTGCGAAAAAAGCCCGTGAGGGACAGCTTTCAAATGATGACCTCAAGGGGTGTTTCAAGCTGCCGGGTGGTTGGTCGGACTTTGAACGTACCTACATGTTGCAGGCATTGATCAGGGCCGCTTGGTATGAAGCTGAGCTTAGCCAGTCCTTAAATTATTTTCCTTCTGCGCAAGCGCCAGAGAGCGTGATATGGCGGGAGGAGCGGTTAACGCGAAGACATTACGGAGACACCCCCCTCATTGTCTTGTCCGGAGGCAGGCTCTATCGTGACGTGTCTCAGACGGATCGGGGTTTTGCGGAGTTTAGTGCTGACTGGCGCAAGGGGCACGAACTTCTGGCCAATCGTTCCAACCGCGGCGAGTTTCACTATCTTCCCGATGCAGGACATTTCATCCAGCGCAACCGACCGGATGTAGTTATCGACGCCATTACGCGCGTGGTCGAAACTGTGCGGGCCGAGCGCAAGGCGCAATAAAAAAGCCGCCGGAGTAAATCCGGCGGCTTTTTAGGCCGTAAACTCATAAAACGGGTTTTCAATCTGTCTTACGCGTGATTCAAGGCTTCCATTGATTTGGAGGCCTTTTTGATGACCCGTCGCCGCTATGAGCTGACCGAGACAGAATGGGAAATTATTTCGCCGCTACTGCCGAACAAGCCTCGCGGCGTCCCTCGTGTTGATGATCGCCGCGTCATCAACGGCATCTTATGGAGGTTTCGGGCAGGCTCGCCATGGGCGGATATTCCGGAGCGGTACGGGCCTTCGACCACCTGCTATAATCGCTTCGTCCGGTGGCGCAAAGCTGGCGTTTGGGATCGGATTTTAGCAGATATATCAAAGGCCTTTGACGGCGATATCATCATGATTGACTCCTCCTGCGTCCGCGTGCACCAACATGGTGCGACGGCAAAAAAGGGGGCCTTGACGATGGCTGCATGGGACGTTCCCGTGGCGGGTTGACGACCAAGATCCATGCCGTCGTCGATGCCGAAGGGCGACCTATCGCCCTCGAACTGACTGCCGGGCAGGCTCATGATAGCCAAATGGCTTTGACCATGCTGAGCGCCATGAGGGAAGGCACCATTGTGCTGGGCGACAAAGCTTACGACACAAACGCCTTGCGTGCTGCCGCCAGCGAAAAGAAGGCCTGGGCCAATATCCCGGCCAAGAGCAATCGAAAGGACGGTTTTGCCTTCAGTGGCTGGGTCTATAGGCAAAGAAATCTGGTCGAACGCTTCTTCAATAAGCTCAAGCAGTTCCGGGGAATTGCCACGCGATATGACAAAAATCCCCTCAACTTCCTAGGCGCCGTCAAGATCGTAGCCTCTCGCATCTGGATCAGAGCGTTATGAGTCTACGGCCTAGTGTGCGGGTGGCAGGCTCTAAGCAGCGATTACGTCGGCCGGGGCCGTGCTGCGGATCAGGTGATCAAAGGCCGACAGCGAGGCCTTGGAGCCTTCGCCCATGGCGATGATGATCTGCTTATACGGCACGGTGGTGCAGTCGCCCGCCGCGAAGACGCCCGGCAGTGAGGTTTCGCCCTTGGCATTGACCTCGACCTCGCCATGCTTCGACAGGGCCAGCGTCCCTTTCAGCCATTCGGTGTTGGGCACCAGACCGATCTGCACAAAGATGCCTTCCAGTTCGATATCGTGCGTCACGTCGTGCAGGCGGTCCTTATAGCTCAAGCCCGTCACCTTGCTGCCGTCGCCCTTGACCTCGGTCGTCTGGGCATTGGTCAACACCTTGATGTTCGGCAGGCTGTAGAGCTTGCGTTGCAGAACCGCGTCGGCGCGCAGTTCGGCCGCGAACTCCAGCAGGGTCACCTCGGCAACGATGCCGGCCAGATCAATGGCCGCTTCGACGCCCGAATTGCCGCCACCGATGACCGCCACGCGCTTGCCCTTGAACAGCGGGCCGTCGCAGTGCGGGCAGTAGGCCACGCCCTTGTTCTTGTACTCGGTTTCGCCGGGCACATTCATGTTGCGCCAGCGGGCCCCGGTCGAAAGGATGACGGTGCGCGACTTCACCGAAGCCCCGCTTTGCAGCCTGACCTCGATCAGGCCGCCGGGGGTCGCCGCCGGGATCAGTTGCGTCGCGGTCTGGAGGTTCATGATATCGACCTCATAGTCCTTGACGTGCTGCTCCAGCGCGGTGGCGAGCTTCGGGCCTTCGGTGTGCGGCACCGAGATGAAGTTCTCGATATCCATGGTGTCGAGCACCTGACCGCCGAAGCGTTCGGCCACGACGCCAGTGCGGATGCCTTTGCGCGCCGCGTAGATGGCGGCCGAGGCTCCGGCGGGGCCACCGCCGACGACCAGCACGTCGAATTCCGACTTGGCGCTGATCTTTTCGGCTTCACGCGATTGCGCACCGGTGTCGAGCTTGGCCAGAATCTGCTCCAGACCCATGCGGCCCTGACCGAAGGGCTGACCGTTCAGCAGGATGGTCGGCACGGCCATGACCTGACGCTGCTCGACCTCGTCCTTGAACAGGGCGCCGTCGATGGCGACGTGTGTGATCTTGGGGTTCAGGACGCTCATCAGGCTCAGCGCCTGCACCACGTCGGGGCAGTTCTGGCACGACAGGGAGAAGTAGGTTTCAAAGCGCAGTTCGCCGTCGATATCGAGCGCCTTGACCTGCTCGATTACTTCGGCCTCAACCTTGGGCGGGTGGCCGCCAACCCACAGGAGCGCCAGCACCAGCGAAGTGAACTCATGGCCCATGGGCAGGCCGGCAAAGGTCACGGCGACCTCCGGGCTGCCGCTGCGCACGATGTCGAACGACGGCACGCGCTCACCGCCAGACGAGACGGTCAGGGTCACCTTGGGCGAGGCGGCCACGATGTCTTCGAGCAGATCGACCAGTTCACGCGACTTGGGCTGATCATCGGTGTGCGCCACCAGTTCGATCGGCGTGCGCAGGTTTTCGAGATAGGCCTTCAGTTGGGCCTTCATGCCGTCGTCAAGCATGGCGTACTCCGTATATTGTCGTGAAAATCATTGTCTATATGCGGGCTCCGCAAAGCCCGGATATGGAAAATAATGCTGGCGCAGGCCCTGTGAGGGTACCTTGGGGGGACATGGGGGGAGGCGGGCCTCCCCCCATGCGCGGAGTTAGATCTTCCCAACGAGGTCCAGCGACGGGGCCAGGGTCTTTTCACCCTCTTCCCACTTGGCCGGGCAGACTTCGCCGGGGTGCGACGCGACGTATTGAGCCGCCTTCACCTTACGGAACAGTTCGGTGGCGTTGCGGCCCACGCCTTCCGAGGTGATTTCCATGAACTGGATGATGCCTTCCGGATCGACGAGGAAGGTGGCGCGGTCGGCCAGGCCGACGCCCGGACGCATCACGTCGAAATTGTTGGTGATGGTGCCCGACTGGTCGCCGACCATGTAGTAGTTGATCTTGCCGATGGCGGGTGAGGTGTCGTGCCAGGCCTTGTGCGAGAAGTGCGTGTCGGTCGAGACCGAATAGACTTCGACGTTCAGCTTTTGCAGGTCGGGATAGATACCGGCCAGGTCTTCCAGCTCGGTCGGGCAGACGAAGGTGAAGTCGGCCGGGTAGAAGAAGAAGATCGACCACTTGCCCTTGGTGTCGGCATCCGAAATATCAACGAACTTGCCTTCCTTGTACGCGGTGGCTTTGAAGGGCTTGATCGGGGTATTGATGAGGGCCATTGGGGAAATCCTTTCATGAAATGGACGATGCTGTATTCCCCATTTCGGCGCACAAGACAAATCTATAATATTTATAGTCTGGATAAATTTAAATTATGGGCGGCTGTAATCTGGCGTCAGGCGCCTAGTCCGTGTGGCGCATTTGTGGCAATAAGGCCACGAGCTTGTCCTCTTTGAAAAAATATGTAAAAGATCGATAGCGCGGACAGCGTTGTCATGTTAGCGCTATCGCACAATAAGCGACTCAAGTCGCAAACAGGGAAAAACGCGTAGGGTTTCAAACCTTGCCGATAACTGAGCCGGTCCTGCCCCAAAGGCGGAGTCGCGCCGCTATGTGTCACTCAGTACCGTGTTTCGACCGCAAAAGGGAAACCCGACGGCGAATTCATGCACTCAAAAAGCGTTTTTATTAGTAAAAAAGATCCAACTTCTGGGAGGAAATCATGACTTCACCGATTAACGGTGTGTCTTCGCGTGGCGCGCGCCGCGTGATCCGTAACATGGTCCTGTGCAGCGCGTCGGGTATGGCGATGCTGGCCGGTGCCGCCTACGCACAGGACGCTGCGCCGGCTTCGGGCGACAATATCGAAACCGTGGTCATCACGGGTGTGCGTGGCTCGCTGCAACGTTCGATGAATATCAAGCGCAACGCCACGGGTGTGGTGGATGCCATCACGTCGGAAGACATCGGTAAGTATCCGGACACCAACCTGGCCGAATCGGTTCAGCGCATTCCGGGCGTGTCGATCGACCGCACCAACGGCGAAGGTTCGACCGTAACGGTGCGCGGCTTTGGTCCGGGCTTCAACCTTGTGACCCTGAACGGCCGCGTCATGCCGGCGGCGCAAATCAACGCCGTGGGTTCGGGTAACGGCACCGCCGGCGGTGGTTCGCGTAACTTTGACTTCTCCAGCATCGCTTCGGATGGCGTGTCGGGCTTTGAAGTCTACAAGACCGGTAAGGCCAATGTCGCTTCGGGCGGTATCGGCGCGACGCTGAACATCAAGACCCTGCGTCCGATTGGCAAGGCCGGGGCTTCGGGCTCGATCTCGGCCAAGGCGGTGCACGGTGAAAACCTGATCGACGGCAAGGACTGGACGCCGGAAATCGCGGGTACCTACAAGTGGACCAACGAAGACAACACCTTCGGCGTGGCCCTGTTCGGTCAGTTTGCTGAAAAGGACGTCGCGACCCGTCAGGCGACCCAGAACAGCTGGAACCTTGACACCCGCGACCAGTTCTACAGCCCGTCGAGCGGTCGTCTGCGTTATGCTTCCAACCAGACCACGCTGCTGACGCAAATCACCAATGCGCCGCCCGCCGGTGCGCTGGTTGCCTACCCGAACGACAGCCGTTACGCCCTGTCCGAAACGCACAATGAGCGCAGCAACCTTGTGGCTACGGCGCAATGGCGTCCGGTCGAAAACTGGCTGTTCACGGCGGATGCCCTGTACGTCAAGAACGAAGCGACCGAACTGCGCGCCGAACAGACCAACTGGTTCAACCGTCCGTTCGATCAGATCATCTTCGAAAAGGGCGCTTCGGGCATCTATAATGCCGTCTTCCTGCAGGAAAACCTGTCGGGCGTGAAGGACATCGGCTTCGAACAGCAACTGGTCAGCCTCAAGAGCACCCTGAAGTCGCTGGGCTTTAATGCCAAGTGGGACATCAATGACAAGATGAGCCTGACCTTCGACGCGCATTCGTCCGAAGGCGAGGTTCTGCCGAACAACCCGGATGGTTCGACCACGGTTGCCATCTCCATCGGTGCGCCGGTCATTTCGTCGCACTCGGTGGACTTCCGCAGCGACATTCCGCTCCAGAAGTACACCATCAATGACGCGCTGCGCGGCAATAACAATGGCCGTCTGGATGCCGGCGATCTGGGCTCTCAGGTTGGTCGTACCTGGACCAATAGCCAGACCAACAAGATCGACGAATTCAAGGTCGATTTTGCCTATGACTTCGACGGTGAAAGCCGCTTCGACGGGGGTATCGACCTGCTGAAGTCGGAAATGACGACGACGACGGGTTCGACCTATCAGGCGCTGGGTGACTGGGGTATCTCGCGTCCGGGTGACGTGGCGCAATACGCACCGGGCATGATCACCACCTATGATCTGGGTGGCCTGTTCCAGGACTTCACGCCGGGTCAGTCGAATGTCGCTTTCCGTGGCAACGCGCTCGACATCTACCGCGCTCTGGCCAAGGGCTACAACCAGTCGCTGCCGACCACCTCTTTGACGGCCAACACCATCGAAGAAGAAATCAAGGCGATCTATGGTCAGTTGACCCTGAAGGGCGACTTCCTGGGCAAGCCGGTCGGCATCGTGGCCGGTCTGCGCTATGAAAAGACCAATGTCACGGCTTCGGCCCTGCAAAGCGTCCCGACGGCCATCCGCTGGACCGCTGACAACGACTTCGCCACCGATTTCGGCACCGGCGTCGCCACGCTCAGCAGCCAGGCGGACTACGACAACTGGCTGCCGAACCTCGACATCTCGTGGAATGTGCGTGATGACGTGACGGTGCGGGCGTCCTACTCCAAGACCATCGCGCGTGCGGCCTATGGCAACATGTTCGCCACGACGACGGTCAACACGCCGCCGCGTCCGACCGCCAACGGCACCAACCCGACCGCCTCTTCGGGCAACCCGGCCCTGCTGCCGCTGGAATCGTCGAACATCGACTTCTCGGCGGAATGGTACTACGGCCCGGCCAACTACGTGTCGCTCGGCTTCTACAACAAGGACGTGGCCAACTTCATCGGCACCGGCCGTGTAACGCAGAACCTGTTCAGCCTGCGTGACCCGACCGCCGCTACGGCAGGCTCGCGCTCCGGTACGGCCAAGACCGCGCTGGGCGAACTGGGTCAGTCGCCGACCGACGTCAACCTGTTCACCATGACCGCCCTGGTCATCAAGAACAACGGCAACACCACGGCGGCCAAGAACGAGTACACGGCCAACTCGACCAACGGTAACCTCAATCAGGCTTTCGTGGATCAGATCCTCGCCGCCTATGACATCACCGCCAATTCGAGCGATCCGCTGTTCAACTTCGACACCGCCATTCCGGTCAATAACAAGACCGCGAACATTCACGGTTTCGAACTGGCCTTCCAGCACTTCTTCGGTGATAGCGGCTGGGGTGTGTCGGGCAGCATGACGACGGTTGAAGGCGACATCGGCTTCGACAATTCGGCGGCGCCGGGTACGCTTCAGTTCCCACTGCTGGGTCTGTCGGATACCTACAACGTCACCCTGATCTACGATAAGGGTCCGCTGTCGGGTCGTCTGGCCTATAACTGGCGCGACAAGTACATCGCCAACACCAATGTTGGCGCGCAGGGTGACCCGCAGTACTTCGAAGCCTTCGGCGTTCTGGACGCTTCGGTCAACTACTCTGTGACGCCGAACATTCAGATCACCTTCGAAGGTCTGAACCTGACCAAGGAGCACATCCGTCAGTACGGACGTGACACCTCCAACATCTACTTCGCTCAGGAACTGGATACCCGTTATCAGATCGGTGTCCGCTACAAGTTCTGATCCTTTAGTAGAGTGTAAAGGGGAAGGGCCGCGGGCAACCGCGGCCCTTCCTGCCTTCTGCCTGTCTTGCCGTTTGAGACAGGTGGGGTAAGTTCTCCGTGTCTCTGTGAAAGTTGTTCCATGCCCAACGCCGTCCTTCTCGATAATGTTCAGCATCACGACCTGAGGGTCATCGGCGGTCACGGCCCGGCGTTTGGCGACGCGGTGAATGAAATTCCCGTCTTTGCTCCCGAATTTGCTGAGCTTCAGCGCGACTATCCGCTCTATTTCCGTCAGACGGAAAAGGGCGGCTTTCAGACCTATGCCCTGCTGGGCCTCGATAAGGACGAAAACCTCTTTCTGGCAGACGGTCAGTGGCAGGCACGCCACGTCCCGGCCATGAGCCATCGCGGTCCGTTCCTGATCGGCATGAATGACGATCAGCCCATGCTTATGGTCGATTTGGATCACCCGCGCCTCAGCCGCAGCGAGGGCGAACCCGTCTTCCTGCCGCACGGCGGCAACGCGCCGGCTCTGGAGCGCCATATGCGCGCGCTGCGCACCATCCATCAGGGTGTCGAACTCAATGCGCCGATGTTCGCGGCGTTTCAGGCCGAAGGCCTGATCGCACCGGTCGAAATCGCCATCCGCCTCGACGACACCACCGAATACAAGATCCCGGACCTTTTCTCGATTAGTCAGGAGGCCTTGTCGCAGCTCAGCGGGGAGGCGCTGGAGCGGCTGAACCGCGCCGGTTTTCTGGCGCTGGCCTTTCAGGTTGCGGGCTCCATGGGCAATATGGCCCGCATTATTGAGCTGAAGAGCCGTAAGCGGGCCGCGCTCTGATGGCTGAGATTACCCGCCGTACCGAGGTCGTGACCGGTATTGCGCCGGACGCTATTCCGTTTGACGAACTGATGGCCGCGCAAAAGCCGGTCATCCTCAAGGGCGTGGCGCGCGACTGGCCTCTGGTGCGTGAGGGCTTGAACAATGCGGCGGCGGCCATGGATCATCTGCGCGGCTTTTATCAGGGGCGGCCGGTGACCGCCTATACGGGCGCGCCGGAGATTGGCGGCCGCTTCTTCTATCGCGACGATATGGCGGGGCTCAATTTCACCGCCGCGCGCACCGACCTCAGCGCGTTTCTCGAAGAGGTGGCGGCGCATCTCGACGACCCTGCGCCGCCGTCCTTCTATATCGGCTCGACCGATCTGGGTCTGTACCTGCCGGGCCTGCGTGAGGCGGGCAATGACCTGAGCCTGAACCATCCCATGTTTGTGGCCAATCCGCCTTTGGCCAGTATCTGGATCGGCAACCGCACCACGGCGACCTGCCATTTCGACATGTCGCACAATATCGCCGTCTGCGTCGCCGGGCAGCGGCGCTTTACCCTGTTCCCGCCGGATCAGGTCGCCAACCTCTATCCCGGCCCGCTGGAGCCGACGCCCGGCGGTCAGGTGGTCAGTCTGGTCGATTTCCGTGATCCCGACTATGATCGTTTTCCGCGCTTCCGCGAGGCCGAAGCCGCCGGTCAGGTGGCCGATATGGAAGCGGGCGATGTCCTGTTTTATCCGGCCCTGTGGTGGCACCACGTTGAGGCGCTGGCACCGTTCAACATTCTGGTGAACTACTGGTGGAACACGTCACCGGCCTTTATGGACACGCCGATGAACACCCTGCTGCACGGCCTCTTGAGCCTGCGCGACCGGCCCCAGCCGGAAAAGGACGCCTGGAAGGCCCTGTTCGACTATTATATCTTCGGCCCCGCCGAGCAGGCGGGCGCCCACATCCCCGAAGCGGCGCGCGGTGCGCTGGGGACGCTGAACGATATGACGGCCAGACGCCTGCGGGCGCAACTGCTGCAAAAATTGAATCGCTGAGGGAAGAGACATGCAACCGGTCAAAAAGATAGTCATTGCCGGCGGCGGCACGGCCGGATGGTGCGCCGCAGCGGCCCTGTCGAAGCTGCTGGGGACCCTGATCGACATCACCCTGATCGAGTCGGAAGAGATCGGCATTGTCGGGGTGGGCGAAGCGACCATCCCCACGGCGCGCACCTTCCATCACTTTTTGGGTATAGATGAACGCGCCTTCCTCAAGGCGACCAATGCCACCTATAAGCTGGGTATCGCCTTTGAAAACTGGGCGCGCGATGGCGACCGCTACATCCACTCCTTCGGTGAGATCGGCAAATCCAACTGGATGGCCCCGTTCCATCACGTGTGGATGGCGGCGCGCGACAAGGGCTTTGGCGGCGATCTCGGCGACTATTGCTTCGAGTTGCGGGCGGCGGAAGAGGGCAAGTTCTTCACCTCGGACACGGCGCGCATCAACTACGCCTATCATTTCGACGCCGTGCTTTATGGGCGGTTCCTGAGGCAGTTCAGCGAAGCGCACGGGGCCAGGCGCATCGAAGGCCGCATCCGTGAGGTGCGTCAGGACGCCGACACCGGCTTTATCACGGCGCTGGCGCTGGAGTCGGGTGAGGTCATCGACGGCGACCTGTTTATCGACTGTACGGGCTTTAAGGGGCTCCTGATCGAAGAGACTCTGAAGACCGGTTTTGAGGACTGGAGCCACTGGCTGCCCACCGACCGGGCGCTGGCTGTGCAGACGGCACCGTCCGGGCGGCTCGATCCCTATACGCGCGCCATTGCACACGGCGAAGGCTGGCGCTGGCGCATCCCGCTACAAAACCGCGTCGGCAACGGGCTGGTCTATGCCAGCGGGCACCTGACGGACGAAGTGGCGCGCGAACGCCTGCTGTCGCTGGTCGATGGCGAGCCCCTGACCGAGCCGCGCCTGATCCGCTACCGCACCGGGCGGCGCAAGAAGATATGGAACAAGAACTGCCTGACGGTCGGCCTGTCGAGCGGTTTTATCGAGCCGCTGGAATCGACCAGCATCCACCTGTTCCAGATCGCCGTGACGCGCCTGATCCAGATGTTCCCCTTCGGCGGCATCACCGAGGCGGTCAGCGACCACTATAATGAGATTGCGCGCCGTGAAATCGAGAAGGTGCGCGACTTCGTGATCCTGCATTACAAGCTGACCCAACGCGACGACACGGCCTTCTGGCGCGAACGGCGCGAGATGAGCGTGCCCGACAGCCTGACCGAGCGGCTGGAGATGTTCCGCGAACACGGCCACGCCTGGCAGGCGGCCGATGACCTGTTCCGCGTCGATTCGTGGGTGCAGGTGCTGCTGGGCCAAAGGCTTGAGCCGCAATCACACCACGCCATTGGCCAACTGATGAGCGAGGCGCAACTGCGTCAGGCGCTGGATGGCCTGAAGACGAATATCGCCCGCACGGTCGAGGCCATGCCGACGCACGAGGCCTTCCTCAAAAGCTATCTGGCGGCGTGATTTGTGAGGCGGCGGATAACCCGACGCCCGCCGGCGGTAAGCGCGGCGGGCGTAAGGTCAGACAAGAAATGGTGGAGCTAAGCGGATTCGAACCGCTGGCCTCCTCATTGCGAACGAGGCGCTCTACCAACTGAGCTATAGCCCCATTCCTTGTGGAAGGCGTCTTTTAATCGAACGCCTGAGACTGTCAAGACGGGTTTGACTTGTTATAGCGGCCCGGACCGTTATATCTACAAAAGACTGAGTGGTCTTTCGCTTTTGGGAGTCTTTATGACCGGTTTCATCGTTATCGTCCTGGGTGGTCTTCTGTCCTTCGCCATGTGGACCATCATCATCAGCGCGATTTTGAGCTGGCTCGTGGCGTTTAATGTCATCAATACGCGCAATCCGGGCGTTTATCGTATTCTGGATATGCTGGACCGCCTGACCTATCCGATTCTGGAGCCTTTCCGTCGTATTATCCCCAATCTGGGCGGTATCGACATCAGCCCGATCATTGCCATTCTGATCATTCAGGGCCTGCAACATCTGCTGCGCAATGTGGTGGCACCGAACCTCTACATGCTGATCGGCTAATGGCCCGGCTGGTCGTGCGGCTGACGCCCAAGGCGGCAGCGGATCGCGTCGATGGCTGGGACAGGGATGAGCAGGGGCGGCCCTATCTCAAGGTGCGCGTCACTGCGGCACCGATAGAAGGGCGCGCCAATGAGGCGCTGATCGCTTTTCTGGCCAAGCGGTTAAAGCTGCCCAAATCACGCCTGTCTCTGCTGGCCGGAGATACATCGCGCCTCAAGCAGATCGAGGTCGAGGGTCTGGACGAGGCGGCGTTGAAGGCGGCCCTGACATAACAAAACCCCGCCGGTGTGCTCCGGCGGGGTTTGATCTTTGCAAATGTCCGGGGCGCTTATGCTGCGACCCCAGAGAGGAATGATTTCTACAGGAATCATTCCTCTCAAGCCGCCATTGAGGCGGCGGCCAAGGTGGCGGAGCCACCGCCCGGCGAGGGGCTAAAAAAGCTAGATCATTATGTTTCTACCAGAAATCATAATGATCTAGCCGCGTGGATTTGCGCCACAATCGCCTTGGTCACTTCCGAACCGGCCAGCGTGCCGCCCAGATCGCGGGTCAGTTGCCCGGCCTTGATCACCGCGTCGATGGCGGCGTCCAGCGCGTCGGCTTCGGCGCTCAGATTGAGCGAGAAGCGCAGCATCATGGCCACGGACTTCAGCGTACCGATGGGGTTGGCGAGGTCCTTGCCCGCAATGTCCGGGGCCGAGCCGTGGATCGGCTCATAGAGGCCTTTACCGGAGCCCAGCGAGGCCGAGCCCAGCAGACCAATCGACCCCGGCAGCACCGAGGCGAGGTCGGACAGGATGTCGCCGAACATGTTTTCGGTGACGATCACGTCAAACGACTTCGGACGGGTGACAAGGTGCATGGCCATCGAATCGACCAGAGCGTGCTCCAGCTCGACATCCGCATATTCCGCCTTGTGCAGTTTGATGACCGTTTCGCGCCACAGACGCGAGGTTTCGATAACATTGGCCTTATCGACCGAGGTGACCTTATTGCGGCGCTTGCGGGCGGCTTCAAAAGCGACGCGGGCGACGCGCTCGATTTCTTCGACCGTATAGACGCATTCATCGACGGCGCGGTCTTCGGTGCGGGTCTGCTTGCCGAAATAGAGGCCGCCGGTCAGTTCGCGCACGATCAGCATGTCGGCCCCTGACACGATCTCTTCTTTCAGCGGTGAGCGGAAGGCCTGCGAGGCCGGGACGTCCATCGGGCGCAGATTGGCGAACAGGCCCATCGACTTGCGCACAGCCAGAAGGCCCTGTTCCGGGCGCTTGGGTTGCAGGTCCCACTTCGGACCGCCCACGGCCCCCAGCAGCACTGCATCGGCGGCCAGACAGGCGGCGTCGGTATCGGCGGGGTAGGGGTCGTTGCGCTCATCAATGGCGATGCCGCCGATCAGCTTTTCTTCGAAGTTGAAGGTGTGGCCATAGACCTCACCGATGGCCTTCAGCGCGGACACGCCCGCGGCGGCGACTTCGGGACCGATGCCGTCACCCGGCAGCACAACGATGTTGAAGGTGGACATTTAAGCGCTTTCCAAAAAGTGGGACGCACTTTTTGGACTCAAAAGCGCGACCAGTAAAAAATTGAATTCAAGGCCGAAGGTTTTGAATTCAAGCGGCCTTTCCGTTTGTTTTTTCGTAGGCTTCGATTTCCGGCAGGCGCTTCAACAGCCAGCCCATGGCATCGACGCCTTCCAGCAGGCATTGGCGCGCGAAGGCCTCGACCTGGAAAGTGACGGTGGTGCCGTCTTCCAGCGTCAGGGTGCAGGATTCGAGGTCGATGGTGACGCGCTGCTGCGGGTTTTGCGTCAGCTTGTCGTGGATTTCGGGCGACACCACGACCGGCAACAGGCCGTTTTTCAGGCTGTTCGACTTGAAGATGTCGGCGATCTCGGTCGAGATGACGGCCTTGAAGCCATAATCCATCAGCGCCCAAGGGGCGTGTTCGCGCGACGAGCCGCAGCCAAGATTGTTGCCGGCGACCAGCACGCGGTGCTCGGTCGGGTCGATCTCGTTCAGGATGTGCGGCTTGTTCGAGCCGTCGGCATTGTAGCGCCAGTCGTTGAAGGCGACCTTGCCCAGACCGGCCTTGGTGGTCGTGGTCAGGAAGCGCGCCGGAATGATCTGGTCGGTGTCGATATTGGCTTCCGGCAGGACGACGATGCGTGAGGAGAAGCTGTTGACGGGTTCTTGGTTGGACATTGGGTTCTCTTTTTCCCGTCCTCCCCCGCTGTGCAGGGGAGGCGAAAAGTTAGGCGCTTTCAAGCTGCATGAATTGACGGGGATCGGCCACATGACCGGCAATGGCCGAGGCCGCAGCGGTCGCCGGCGAGGCCAGAACCGTGCGCGAACCGGGGCCCTGACGGCCTTCGAAATTGCGGTTCGAGGTCGAAACGGCCAGTTGCCCCGGCAGCACGAAGTCGCCGTTCATGGCGATGCACATCGAGCAGCCTGGCAGACGCCATTCGGCACCGGCTTCGAGGAAGATCTGATGCAGGCCTTCCTTTTCGGCTTCGACGCGCACCCATTCCGAACCCGGCACGATCAGGGCGCGCACGCCCGGCGCCACCTTGCGGCCCTTCATGATGGCGGCGGCGGCGCGCAGGTCGGCCATGCGGCCATTGGTGCACGAACCGATGAAGACCACATCGACCTTCTCCACCTCGCGGGCCTCGCCGCCGGTGAAGCCCATATATTTCAGCGCGCGTTCTTCGTCTTCATTGGCGGCCACGGGCACGCCCTTGACGATGGGCGCACCCTGATCGGGCGAGGTGCCCCAGGTGGCCATCGGCTCAATCGCCGAACCGTCGATGGTGATTTCCTTATCAAACACGGCGCCGTCGTCGGACTTCAGCGTCAGCCAATGAGCGGCGGCTTCGTCAAAGGCCGCGCCTTGCGGCACGTATTCGCGGCCGCGCAGCCACTCGACCGTCTTCTGGTCAGGGGCGATCATGCCGCAGCGGGCACCCGCTTCGATCGACAGGTTACAGACCGTCATGCGGCCTTCCATGTCGAGCGCTTCGATGACCGGCCCGGCATATTCGAGCGCGTAGCCCGTGCCGCCGGAGAAGCCCAGCGTGTTGATGACGGTCAGCGCCACGTCCTTGCCCGTCACACCCGGTTGCAGCGCGCCGGTGATGTTGATGCGCATGGTCTTGGGCTTACGCTGAGCGAGGCACTGGGTGGCCAGAACGTGGCCGACTTCCGAGGTGCCGATACCGAAGGCGATGCAGCCAAAGGCGCCGTGGGTCGAGGTGTGCGAGTCGCCGCAAACGACCGTAAAGCCCGGCTGGGTCAGGCCCATTTCCGGCCCGATGACGTGGACGACGCCGCGGTTTTCGGCCTCATAGCCGAACAGGCGCAGACCGTTTTTGGCGGCATTGGCCTCAAGCGTTTCGACCTGCTTTTTGGCCTGCGCCGTCACATAGGGGCGGTTGCCATCGGCATCGGGGGCCAGTGTCGGGATCGAGTGATCGAGCGTGGCAAAGGTGCGATCGGGACGACGGACCTTCAGGCCGCGCGCATCCAGCTCGGAAAAGGCCTGAGGGCTGGTCACCTCATGAACCAGATGCAGGTCGATGTAGAGGACGGCGGGCTTGTCCGCGCCTTCTTCCTCAACGATGTGGCGTTCCCACACCTTCTCGAACAATGATTTGGGTTTTGACATGATGGTCGTCCTAGAGCCTCAGTTACATGCGTCTTTCGCGGGACCTGCAAAGCCCCCACCACCGCATCTCAGCTACGCTTCGTGCGGTCCCCCTCCCCAAGCGAGTTGGGGAGGTATGATCGGGTCATGTTCATACCTCCCCGGCGTGCGGGGGAGGGGGACCATCAAGCCCGCAGGGCGCAGATGGTGGTGGGGGCCTTTTCGATACCGGAAAGGCGATTTTAGTTAAGCTGGCGTCTTGGCATCGACATAGTCGAGCCAGCCCCAGCGGTCTTCGGTGGTTCCATTAAACAGGCCGTGGAAACGGGCCTGCAGCAGCTTGGTGATCGGGCCGGGGCCGTTTTCACGGGTCGGAATGTCGTCGATGGTGCGGATCGGCGTGATTTCCGCCGCCGTACCGGTCATGAACACTTCGTCGGCGAGGTAGAGCATTTCGCGCGGCAGGTCCTGCTCGATGATCTCGATGCCCTCTTCGCGGGCGAGTGTCAGCACGGTGTTGCGCGTGATACCGCCCAGGATCGAGGCCGAGACCGGCGGGGTGTAGATCTTGCCGCCCATCATCAGGAACAGGTTCTCACCGGCCCCTTCCGACAGACGCCCATCGACGCCGAGGCCCAGACCTTCGACATAGCCCTTCGAGCGCGCTTCGCGGCCGATCAGGTAGGACGACAGATAGTTGCCGCCGGCCTTGGCCATGACGGGGATGGTGTTCGGCGCGGCGCGGTTCCACGAGGAGACGATGACATCGACGCCCTTGGTCAGGCCTTCGTCGCCCAGATAGGCGCCCCACGGGAAGGCGGCGATGGCGACATCGACGCGGACGTTTTCCGGCTTCGGCGTCACGCCCATGCCGCATTCGCCCAAGAAGGCGATCGGACGCAGATAGGCGGATTTCAGGCCGTTGACGCGCAGGGTTTCCTTACAGGCGTCGTTGATCTGTTGCAGCGTGTAGGGGACCGGCATGTGATAGATGCGGGCCGAATCGAGCAGGCGCTGGGTGTGTTCGGTGAGGCGGAACACCGCCGGGCCCTTCGGCGTGTCGTAGGCGCGCACACCCTCGAACACCGAGGTGCCATAGTGCAGGGCGTGGGTCATGACGTGGACCTTGGTGTCCTCCCACGCCTTGAGTTCACCGTTGAACCAGATTTTTTCAGCGAGCGGTTTCATGTTGTTTCTCAGAATTCAGGTTTGAGGCATGAGTCTTCCGGTCGTGCAGGAAGACGTATTTTTCAAAAGCGTCGCACATGGCGCGAAGCCCGGCCCATACAGGGTCGGGGCCGCGACCACGGCCCCGGTATGCCTCACCCTTAATCTGTAAACTGATTTCTGCAAAGGCCCCGCCGTCGAAGGTGAACCCCGACTGGATGATTTCGCAGTCATTGACGCGCGCCTCGATCTGATAGGCGTCCACCAGAGCGCGGAACCCGGCCTCAAAGGCATTGAGCCCCGTGGCCGTCACTTTCAACGGTTCGCCGTTGTCGCGGAACAGGTCGAGCGTGATCGTGACGAAGTCCTTGGTGACTTCGCTCGACACCTTGAACAGGCGCGCATCGTCCTTGTCGGCATTGTCGCGCGTGAGCAGCGACATCAGCTCGAACTCGTCGATTTCACCGATTTCATCGGCCCGGCGCTTGAAGGCGGCGAACAGGTCTCCCAGCGACAGCTCATCAAGGTCGAAGCCCAGCGCCGCCGCCTGCTTGGCGATGGCGTGGCGGCCCGAATGCTTGCCCAGCACCAGATTGGACTTTTCCGCCCCGACGTCTTCCGGGCGCATGATCTCATAGGTGCGTGCATCGGTCAGCATACCGTGCTGATGGATGCCCGATTCGTGGGCGAAGGCGTTGCGGCCGACGACCGCCTTGTTGCGCATGACGATGGTGCCGGTGGCGCGCGACAGGAGGTGGCTGGCCTTGCTCAGCAGCGGCGTATGGATGCCGGTGTGCAGCTTGAACAGCTCAGGCCGCGTGCGCAGCGCCATGACGACCTCTTCCAGCGCCGCATTGCCCGCGCGCTCGCCGATGCCGTTGATGGTCACTTCGATCTGACGCGCCCCGGCTTCGAGGGCGGCCAGCGTATTGGCAACGCCCAGCCCCAGATCGTCGTGATTGTGCGCCGACAGGATGACCTGCGGATGGTCCTTGAGGGCGGCCTTCAGGTCGCTGAAGATCTGATAGATTTCCTTCGGCGTGGTGTAGCCGACCGTGTCCGGAATATTCAGCGTGCGCGCCCCGGCCTCGGCCGCGGCGATACAGACCTCGTGCAGGAAGTCCTGTTCGGTACGGATGGCGTCTTCGGGCGAGAACTCGACCTCATCAAAAATGGTCGAGGCGTAGCTGACGGCCTTGTGGGCGATTTCAACCACCTGCTCGCGCGTCTTCTTCAGCTTGGCCGCGCGATGGATGGGCGAGGTGGCGAGGAAGATGTGGCAGCGCTTGCGCTTGGCGGGCAGCAGCGCGCGGGCGGCGGCGTCGATGTCGGATTCCAGCGCGCGCGACAGTGAGCAGAAGGTGGGGCCGACCACTTCGCGGGCAATGGTGCGGATGGCTTCCTCATCGCCGGGCGATGAGGCGGCAAAACCGGCTTCGATGACGTCCACGCCCAGGTCCTTGAGCGTGTGGGCCAGCATCAGCTTATCCTTGACGCCTAACGAAAAGCCGGGGGCCTGTTCGCCGTCACGCAGGGTGGTGTCAAAGACGATGACGCGGTTGGGGTCGTTGGGGACGATGGCATTCATGATGGAACTCAGGCGCTCAGTTTTTCGGCGTTAGGGCGGACAGTTTGCGCCCGTTCCGGCGCCTGCTCAAGCCGCTTGATGCCATAGAGGCGGTCGATTTGCAGCCCCAGAATGTCGATATTGCGGCCCGCATCGCGCGGACGCACGCTGACGCTGAGGCCGCGCGTGTCGGGGCCCAGATCGTACAGGTCGATCTCATCAATGTGGAAGCCGCGACGCTCGATCAGGCCCAGCACCCGCAGGAGCGTGCCTTCCAGACGGTCGATCTCAATATGAATCGATTGGCTCATCCCAGCGCTCCTCCATCATTTCCGCGTTCGACGCGCCCGGCGGCACCAGCGGCCAGACGTTTTCGCGCGGGTCGATCAACACATGCAGCAGGGTCGGGGCGTCGGCGGCCAGAAGCCGGTCGATGGCACCTTCGACCTCGTGGCGCTGGGTGATGCGGAACGCACTCAGGCCAAACGCCTTGGCGACCTCGACAAAGTCCGGATTGTCGGACAGGTCGATTTCGCTGTAATTTTCTTCGTAGAACAGTTCCTGCCACTGACGCACCAGCCCCAGCGACGAGTTGTCGAGCAGGACGATCTTCAGATTGATGCCGTAGCGCCGCAGCGTCGCCATCTCCTGAATATTCATCATGAAGCTGCCGTCGCCGGAGACGGTGACGACGTGGTGGTCGGGCAGGCCCAGCTTGGCCCCCATGCCGGCGGGCAGGCCATAGCCCATCGCGCCAGAGCCGCCGGAGGTCAGGTGGGCGCGGTTCTGCTCAAACTCGCAATGCTGCGCCACCCACATCTGGTGCTGACCCACATCGCAGGCGACGATAAACTTTTTACCCGCCTTTTCCGACAGGGATTTCAGCAGGGCCGGGGCATAGACGCCCTTGCCCGGCGCGTCGTACTTGAAGCGGTGCTGCCACTTGTTGGCCCTGTTGAGCTTCACCCAGTCCGAAATGTCGGGCATGGTCGGGCGCAGGGCGGGCAGGGCCAGTTTGAGGTCACCCAGAATGGCCACATCGGCGCGGCGGTTCTTGTGGAACTCGGCCGGGTCGATGTCGAAGTGGATGACCTTGGCGTGCGGGGCAAAGGCCGACAGCTTACCCGTGGCGCGGTCGTCGAAACGCGCGCCGACGGCGATCAGCAGATCGGTTTCCTGCACGGCCATGTTCCCGGCGCGGGTGCCGTGCATCCCCAGCATCCCCAGATGCAGGTCGTGATAGGTCGAAACCGTCCCCAACCCCTTCAGGGTCGAAACGAAGGGTATGCCGGTGCGCTCGACAAAGTCGCGCATCTCGGCATCGGCATCGGCCATGTGCACGCCGCCGCCGATGTACAGCAGCGGCTTCTTCGCCTGTTCGATCAGGGCTTTCGCGGCCTCAATGGAGTCGGCCTTCGGCGCGGCCGGCATCCAGGCGGGCAGTTCGCCCATTTCCGAGGCTTCGACAAAGCTGGCGGCGACGTCCTTCGGAATGTCAACCAGCACCGGGCCGGGGCGGCCTTCCTTGGCGATGGCAAAGGCGCGGGCGAGGATGGCCGGGATTTGCGCGGCGTCGCGCACCAGCCACGAGTGTTTGACGACCGGCAGGGTCAGGCCCAGAAAGTCCACTTCCTGAAAGCCATCGGTGCCCATCAGGTGCGTGGCGACCTGACCGGTGATGAAAACAACGGGGACCGAGTCCATATAGGCATTGGCGATGCCGGTAATCAGATTGGTTGCGCCGGGGCCGGAGGTGGCCATGCAGACGCCGACGCGGCCCGTGGCGCGCGCATAGGAATCAGCGGCGAACGACGCCCCCTGTTCGTGGCGCACCAGAATGTGACGCAGGCCCGATCCGGCCAGCGCGTCATAGATCGGCATGATGGCGCCGCCCGGATAGCCGAACAGCACGTCTACGCCCAGCGCCTTCAGCGTTGAGATGACGAGTTGCGCGCCGGTCGGTTTATTGGTGGGCATATCGTTGTCCTCACATGAATTTCGCAAGCGAAATCCACATGTCTTCTCGGTGTGGAGAAAAATCGCCTTGGGCCACGAAAGTTATAGCGGCCTTTGGATATTTTTCGCTTTTTTAACTGGCTCAATTCCGGCGAAGCCGGAACTGAGCCTCAGAAAGCCAAGGATGGGCGAAGAACCGCTTCGAGCCCTTCCTTGACCGTTCAGGTATCCACCTCTTTTTTTCGGCTTGCCGGGAAAAAGAGGTGAGGCAATTAGCCGTTACCCTTTTGGTTCAGCCACGACATGCGCGAACGCAGGTCACGACCGACGGTTTCGATCGGATGCTCAAGGTCCTGACGCATCAGGGCGTTGTAGCGCGGACGACCGGCCATGTTTTCGAGTATCCAGTCGCGCGCGAAGTCACCCGACTGAATGTCGTTGAGCACTTCTTCCATGCGCTCACGGGTTTCTTCGTTGATGATGCGCGGGCCCGAGACGAGATCGCCGTACTTGCAGGTCTCCGACACGAAGGAGTGCATCTTTTCGAGGCCGCCTTCATACAGCAGATCGACGATCAGCTTCAGTTCGTGCAGCACTTCAAAATAGGCGATTTCCGGACGGTAACCGGCATTGGTCAGGGTCTCAAAGCCCATCAGGATCAGTTCCGACGTACCGCCGCACAGAACGGCCTGTTCGCCGAACAGGTCGGTTTCGGTTTCTTCGCGGAACGAGGTTTCGATCACGCCGCCGACGGTGCCGCCGATGCCGCGGGCATAGCCCAGCGCCTTGCGCGCCGCCTGACCGGTGACGTCACGATCCACAGCGAACAGCGACGGCACGCCGCGGCCGCGTTGATATTCACGACGCACCAGATCGCCCGGACCCTTCGGCGCGACCAGGATGACGTCTAGGTCTTCACGGGCGGTGACGCGGCCATAGAGGACCGAGAAGCCGTGCGCGAACAGGAGCGCCGCACCCTTGGGGGCGTAGGGCTCGATGTCGTTCTTGTAGATGTCGGCGTGCGACATATCGGGCGTCAGAAGCGCGATGATGGTGGCGTCCTTAACCGCGTCCTTGATTTCCGCCGTGGCGAGGCCGTCGGCCGTCGCCTTGGTGTGACCCGCACCGCCAGCGCGCACGCCGACGATCACGTCAGCGCCCGACTCTTTCAGGTTCTGGGCGTGGGCGCGGCCTTGCGAACCGTAGCCGATAATGGCGATGCGTTCGCCCTTCAGGCTGTCCGGCGAAACGTCGTCATTGGTATAGATTTTCACTTGGGAGGCTCCATTGAGTGCCGGCTTTGCCGGTCGCTTTGAAAGGAAAAAGGAAAGGGTGATCAGGCCTGAGCGGCATCGGCTTCGGCCAACATTTTAAGTGGGTCTGGCCTCGGCATCTGCCTCGGCCATCAGGGCAGCGTACTTGCCCATCGGGGCAAAGCCGTTCTTGACCTTTGCACCGCGCGGCCCATCCGCCCGGCGCGCTACCATGTCGGCGTCGATGTCGAGGCGGCGGTTTTTGATGTCGATGGTGATGGTGTCGAAATTCTGGACGTAGCGGATCGCCTTGCCGACGTGGCCGATGACGATGCCTTCCGAAGCCGCCGCAAAACGCCCATTGGAGATCAGGCTGATGTCGCGCAGACCGGCCTCGGCGATCGCCCCGAAGATGGCTGTCATTTCCGCCTCGTCCGCCGCCGCGATGACGATGGCCTCACCGTGGGCGACGCGGCCTTGCTGAATGGCGGCAATGGCATCGGATTCCATGGCGAAGACGCGGGCGCGGGCTTCGTGCGGGTCGCGCTCAAAACCGCCACCGGTCATCACGCAGCCTTCCGGCGACAGCGAGCCGTGCAGAATCACGAAGTTCGAGGCGGGTAAGGCGGCCGGGTCGATGATGCGAGCGTGAGCGTTCATGGCGAAATCTCGGTTTCAGGGGTTTACGCGGGATACTGAGGTTGGTCAGGCAGCAGGCATGTACAAAAAAGCCCGCTCTGGTCAGGGAGCGGGAGGATGGTTATTCCTCGTCAGGCGGGTTTCAGACCTGCGCTACCACTCCGTGATCATAGGGCGTACAAGTACGCCTACGATGAGTAGGTTAATCAGGGCTACGATAATGGCGGACGCAGCAGCGGACAGGTTCAGGGCAGCGCCTTGAACGTCCATGCGGGCAGCGATGGCAATAGCCTTGCGCACCTTAAGCGTCTCCATTCGGCGGGCCACCATGGCCGCGTCGTGAGATCATATAGACTGAAACCTTTACCGATTGCAAAGGCAAAATTGAAAAAAAATTTCTTTAGCGGGCGAATGGCGGAATTTATCAGGTGAAACTTGATGAAAAAGAGCTATATTTTGAAAATATTTTTTCGGTATGCGGTTTCTGTGAAAAAATTGCCCCACAACCGCCGCGCTTTGCGCAACAGTTTCGCAGGAGCAAAAAAATCCCCGATGCGTCTGCGAAGGTTTGCGGGTGCCTGAGGTGCTGTTGCAATTCGCCTTGTTCGTTTTATATGGCCGCACGTCGCAATATATCTTGTGGCCATTCTCCCCAGCATTGCCCCTGAGGTTCCCATGCCCGCCTATCGCTCACGCACCACGACTTTCGGCCGCAATATGGCGGGCGCACGGGCGCTATGGCGGGCGACCGGCATGACCGATGCCGACTTCTCCAAGCCGATCATCGCCGTGGTCAATTCCTTCACGCAGTTCGTGCCGGGTCACGTCCATCTGAAGGACCTGGGCCAGATGGTGGCGCGCGAAATCGAAAAGGCCGGCGGCGTCGCCAAGGAATTCAACACCATTGCCGTCGATGACGGCATCGCCATGGGCCACGGCGGGATGCTTTATTCGCTGCCGTCGCGCGACCTGATCGCCGACAGCGTCGAATATATGGTCAATGCCCACTGCGCCGACGCCATGGTCTGCATCAGTAACTGCGACAAGATCACGCCGGGGATGCTGATGGCCGCCATGCGCCTCAACATCCCCTGCATCTTCGTGTCCGGCGGGCCGATGGAAGCCGGTAAGGTGGTGTGGCCGGACAAGGACGGCGTGCAGCGCACCCACGCGCTCGATCTGGTCGATGCCATGGTGCAGGCCGCCGACGATTCGATCTCCGATGAACAGGTCAAGGCCGTCGAAGAGGCCGCCTGCCCGACCTGCGGTTCCTGTTCCGGCATGTTCACCGCCAATTCGATGAACTGCCTGACCGAGGCCCTGGGTCTGTCTTTGCCGGGTAATGGCACGACCCTGGCCACCCATGCGGATCGCAAGGCCCTGTTTTGCGAAGCCGGGCGTCTGATCGTCGAAAACACCCGCCGTTATTATGAGACGGACGACGCTTCGGTCCTGCCGCGCTCGATCGCCACCTTTGAGGCCTTCGAAAACGCCATCCGCCTCGACATCGCCATGGGCGGTTCGACCAATACCGTGCTGCACCTGCTGGCGGCGGCGCAGGAGGCGGGCGTCAACTTCACCATGCAGGATATCGACCGCCTGTCGCGCACCACGCCGTGCCTGTGTAAGGTGGCCCCGGCGACCTCCAGCGTGCATATCGAAGACGTGCACCGCGCCGGCGGCATTGTCGGCATTCTGGGCGAACTCCACCGCGGCGGCATGTTGCACGGTGAAGTGCCGACCGTGCACGCCCCGACGCTCGCTTCGGCCATCGCCCACTGGGACATCAAGCAATCGAACGATGAGCGCGTGGCCACCTTCTTCAAGGCGGCACCGGGCGGGGTGCGCACGACGGTCGCCTTCTCTCAGGAACGCCGCTGGGACGAGCTGGACTCAAACCGTCAGACGGGCGTCATCCGCTCGGTTGAGCACGCCTTTACCAAGGATGGCGGTCTGGCCGTGCTGTACGGCAATATCGCCGAAAACGGCTGCATCGTGAAAACGGCCGGTGTTGATGAGGAAATCTGGCGCTTCACGGGCAAGGCGCGTGTGTTTGAGTCGCAGGAAGACGCCACGCACGGCATCCTCAACAATCAGGTGCAGCCCGGCGAAGTGGTCGTCATCCGCTATGAGGGGCCGCGCGGCGGGCCGGGGATGCAGGAAATGCTCTACCCCACCTCCTACCTGAAATCGAAGGGTCTGGGCAAGACATGCGCGCTCCTGACCGACGGGCGTTTCTCCGGCGGGACGTCGGGCCTGTCGATTGGCCACGCATCACCCGAAGCGGCGCAGGGCGGTCTGATCGCGCTGGTCGAAGACGGCGACACTATCGAAATCAACATCCCGGAACGCACGATCAAGCTGGCGGTTTCCGATGCCGTGATCGCCGAGCGTCGCGCGAAGGAAGAAGCCCGTGGCAAGGATGCCTACACGCCGAAAAACCGCGAGCGATACGTCTCGGCGGCGCTTCAGGCCTATGCTGCCATGGTCACCAGCGCCGATACCGGCGCGGTGCGCGATGTGAGTTTGCTGCGGAAGTAAGCGATGAGCTTTCGCCGCCCAACTGCGGAAGAAAAGTCTATGCTGGCTGAGCTATATACGCTGGCTGGTTGTCCACACTCTGATGCTCTGGATGATATATGGGTAGAGCCTATGTCCGATGGCGGAATGGGTGGCCTCCGTTTGTCTTTAAGACTTCCGCAAGTGCCGGACAGAAAATTCACAAACCAGATCAGCGCACTATCTTTCTCTGATGCTGACGGTACGGCTGTTTCGGCTGTTTTGAACGTCGATCAGTTTGGCGAACTGTTTGAATTGGATATGTGGAAGGTCGATTTTTCACCTCTCCAAAGATGGCCTGAATTTTAGTCTCTTTCTATTGAGAGAGAGGATATTGTTTTTCATTCCCAATTCATCTGCGCCATCGTATCGTTAACCAAAGCCATGGGGAGCGCGAAGATGGACAGGCGTTTTGTGATAGCGGCACTGATTTCGGCAGGGTGGACCACGCAGGCCGCCGCCGAAAGCGATCTGTCGAAGGTGATCAAGGCCGTGACGGCCTCCAAAGGCGGGCTGACCGCTTCGCAGGCCGACAGTGGCCTGCGCGAAGCCCTGTCGCTGGGGGCCGCCGCCGCGGTGACGCGGGTGGCGAGGACCGACGGCTACTGGGGCGACAGCCTGATCCGCATTCCGCTGCCCGACACCCTGTCGAAGGTGCAAAGGACGCTGAAACCGCTGGGCCTGTCCGGGGCGCTGGACGATGTGCACCTGAAGATGAACCGTGCTGCCGAAACCGCCGCCCCGGTGGCCAAGGGGCTGTTTATTGATGCCATCAAGGCCCTGACCATTCAGGACGCCATCGGTATCGTCAAGGGCGGGCCAACCTCCGGCACGCAGTATCTGCAAAAGGCGACGACGCCGCGCCTGACCACCCTGTTCACGCCACCGATAGAAACCGCCTTGCAGGAGACGGGCGCGGTGCAGGCGCTGGACCGCGCCATCAAGCGCAACGGGCTGAATGGCTATATCAAGAAAGAGCCGAAGGTCTATTTAAGCGAATTCGCCGTGGGTAAGGCGCTGGGCGGCCTGTTCCACTATGTCGGCACCGAAGAGACGGCCATCCGCACCGATCCGGCCAAACGCACCAGCGCCATTCTCAAGGCTGTGTTCGGATAGCCGCGTTCGCGCAATTAAGATGGCACAATTGACGATTGAACTTGACGCAAATTGCGCGAAGTTCATTATCGCGCGCAGGATTTGCGGTCCTTGCGCCGTATCAAACGCAGATAACCAAGGGCCGTCCAAGGTCTGTCACAGGGAAAGAGGGGGAAGACGATGCGTCAGGGCATTGCGAAATTTCACGCCGGTATGTGTGCGCTGGTTCTTGTGGCCGCACCTTTAAGCACATGGGCCCAGACGACAGAGAAGCCGGCGCAAACCCCGGCCCCGGCTGCCAGTGAGAGCGCGAATAACGTCACCGACGTCACCGTCTTCCTCAAAAGAAAGAGCAGCGTCCCTGAGCAGAATATGCGCATCGATACACGCAGCGCCTCCTCGTGCGGGTTTATCGGCAGCGACGGCAGCTCGGACTACATCGCCGACTATATCCGCGAAACGACCGGCACCTACGATATCAACGACCCCAATAATTTCAGCGAAAACAGCCCCTTGGGCGACGCGTCGCGGGAGAGCAGTGGAACGGGCTTCTTTGACCGTCAGGACCGTGGCACAGATGAGTCGGGGGCGGAGACGGGCACAGGGGGCTGTACCGATACGGATCGTCGTTTTGCTGCCGGTCGCGCCACCATTCTGCGCCGGGACAAGACCATCTATCAGGCCTTCGATTTCTTCGATCAGAAGAAGTACCCCGAAGCGCTGGCCATGTTCAAAACCGCCTATAACAAGATTGGTTATGAGGACGCGGCCTTCTATATCGCCCGCATGTATCTCGAAGGGCTCGGCACGCCCAAAAGCCCCAAGGACGCCATTTTCTGGTTCCGCAAGGTCGCCGAACAGCCGGTAAACATGCGCCGGCCGCATCCGTTTGACCCCAAAAATCCGGACTATATGGAGACGCGGGCCGAAGCCACCATGACGCTGGCCAAGATTTATCTGACCGGCTTCGGCGTGCCGCGCGATCCGAAAGAGGCGCTGAAATGGTTCGAAAAGGCCGCCTCCATCGGTTTCATCCCGGCCTCGAAAATCGTCGGCGACATCTACTACTACGGCAATGGCGTGCCGAAGGATCTAAACAAGGCCTATAAGAACTACAGCGAAGCCGCAAAGTACGGCTATGCCCCGGCGCAATACGCCGTGGGGCAGATTCTCGAATACGGCGAAGGCAATATCAAGGCCGATTCCAATACGGCGCTGGGCTGGTTCCGTGAAGCGGCCAAGGCGAATCATCCGGGCGCTATGTACAAGATCGCGGTGGCCTACGACAGCGGCGAAGGCGTCGCGGCCGACCCGCAAAAGGCGCTGGTCTTCTATAAGGAGGCGGCGGTCGGCGGCAATCCTGACGCTCAGAACGCCATCGGCACCTACTTCTATCAGGGCGGCCTCTTGCCCAAGGACGATGTGGCGGCGCGTCAGTGGTTCGAAGTCGCCGCGCGTAATGGACAAGCGGACGCGGCCTTTAACCTGGCCGTAATGTACACCAAGGGCGAGGGCGGTCCGAAGGATCTGGTCAAGGCTTATGTGTGGTTTATGGCCGCGCGCGTGCATGGGCATGAAAACGCCACAACGGCGCTCAAGTCGATCCAGTCTCAGATGACCGATGCCGAGAAGGCCGAGGTAGCAAAGCTGTTTGCGCCCAAAAGCTAGTCAGGCGACGATCGGGCTGATAGAGACAGGGACATGCGCGTCATGTCCCTTTTTCTGTGCCTGCCGCTGGTGCTGACCTCCGCGTCGGCGCGGGAAGCCCCCTTGCCGCCGGACAGGGCCTTTGCGTTCAGTTGGCAACGGCACGGCGATCAGGTGCGGCTGAACTGGCGGATGCCGAAGGGCTATTATCTCTATCGCGCCCATATCGAAGCGAAGGACGCCAGCGGGCGTTCGTTGCCCGTTAAAACGCCTGCCGGGCGGATCAAACCCGACCCGACCTTCGGGCCGACCGAGGTCTATTACGGTACGGCGCGGGCCTCGTTCCGCCATGCCGGGCCGGTTCGGCTCACCTATCGCGGCTGTCAGGAAGACGGCCTGTGCTATATCCCCATTACCGTTGTCATACCCGCCCTTCAGGAGCGTCCGCGTCCATGATTTCCCGTCGTCATCTGCTGGCCGCCGCCCCGGCGCTTCTGGCGGCCCCCGCCTTTGCGCAAGAGCCGGCGCCTGTGCCGAAGCTGCCTGAGGTGCACTATGATCCGCTGGTGCCCGTGCTGGGCAATCCGCAGGGCGATGTGACCATCGTCGAATATTTCGATTATCAGTGCGGCGTCTGTAAGCGGATGCACCCGCTGCTGCTCGATGTGGTGGCAAAAGACGGTCAGATCCGGCTGGTCATGCGCGACTGGATCATCTTCGGCGAAGGCTCGCACTACGCGGCGCAGGTGGCCCTGGGGGCGCAGGCGCTGGGGCGGTATCTCGACGTGCATCTGGCGCTGATGGCGACGGGCAGTCAGTTGAGCAAAGGCGATGTGTTTGCCGCCCTGTCTGCGACCGGTCTGACGCCGGCGGCGGCGCTGGCCGCCTATCGCGAAAAGGCCGAGGCCTATGAGGCGCTTTTGCTGCGCAATGACGCGCAGGCCATGGGCTTTGGTTTTCGGGGCACACCCTCCTTCGTGGTCGGCAATGCCGTCTATCCGGGCGCGTTCCAGAGCCGCGAGGACATGGTTCAGGCGGTGGCCGAAGCCCGCGCCCGTCAGAGACCCAGCGCGGGATAATACCATGTGTGGACGGCCCGTAGAGTTCAAGAGGGGTATCGCAAGATTTTGACTTAGGTTCGAGTGCGCTCATGTGTCCGGCGTTTGATGCGGGTTGTGTCCGCTGGCCTAGATAGGATCCGCGAGCGATATCCAAACAAGGTGGCGACCTGTTGTCGGCCATTGGTATTAACGGATTTTTCGCTCGTCGGCTCGACCGATAGCCATCTTGTGCTTGCCCTTTTTGAACTCCCGGCAGACGCGCGGCTTAAGCGGTGACCGGCTGACGCCGGTACACCTCACCCCGCGACATCATGGCCCAGATAATGCGGGCCATCTTGTTGGCCAAAGCGACTGCGGCGAGTTTACGCGGCTTACGCTCCAGCAATTGTAACAGCCAGGCCGAGGCAGATTTTCTGCCCGGTTTGGCAAAGCGAATGACGGACATGGCGCCGACAACCAGCAACTGTCGCAATCTTTCATTTCCGGCCTTGCTGATTTTGCCGAGGCGCTGCTTGCCACCGGTTGAGTGCTCTTTGGGGGTTAACCCGATCCAGGCGGCGAAGTGACGGGCGCTGGTATAATTTTCTGGCTGGACCGTCAACGCGATTGTCATGGCTCCGACCGGACCAACACCCGGGATTTCCGATAGCAATTGGCTGATCGGGTTGGTCTTATGCAGAGCCAGCAGTTGCGCATCCAACGCCGCCACATGCTGGTTCAACGCCTCGATATGCGCTCCCATC